>NZ_JBSWZK010000007.1:0-327328 GCF_054054605.1 Aquimarina sp. 433 | reverse complement strand
CACTTAAGCCACTCCAGCTGATCAAACCACCACTCTCACTTCCGCCATTACTGATACTTCCAATAGTCGTATATCCATCTGGAACCGTATCTCCTACGCCTACTCCCGTAGCATTGTTAGGGCCTTCATTGGTAACCGTAACACTAAAGGTAACGGTATCACCGGCACTGATCGTAGTACTGCCATCAGCATCGGTTGTCAATACCACACTCTTGGCAATACTTAAATCACTCGTCGGATTTACCGTTAAAGAAGCACTATTTTGTTCGTTAATACAAACATTAGCAGGATGCGTAACAATCACATTATATGTATTTCCATCTAAGGCAGTAGTTGGGTTTGTAATTGTTAATGTAGCTCCATTAAAACCACTATATATACCCCCATCTGTAGTTCCATTAATATCAACACCATTTCTTTGCCATTGGTACACAATAGCTCCTGACACATCTGTTGCAGGAGGCACTGTATAATCTGGGGTACCACTAGAGAATGTAGTAGTAGATTGAGCCGTAGCAACAACACTAAAAGTAGCCGTTTCTCCAGCATTTACTGTTTCATTAGCAGGTGTGGTGGTTACTGTTAATTGTGTAGCCACATATTCATTTCCTGTAATCCCGTCATAGCCTCCAGTACCACCAGTTACCAATCCACTTCCATCAAAACCAGTACCATCCAATACTCCATCTGCAGGAGTAGTATCCGTTCCTCCTGATTCTACCACATCATCACAACCATCATTATCACTATCCAGATCCAGTCCATTTAGGTCACCATCACCATCTACATCAGTATTACAAGAAGGCGTTAATAATAAATTAAACTGAAAGCTTCCTACAAAGCCTAAGTTTGTATATCTAATTTCTAATTGATCTCCTGCTGTTACTGGAAAACTAAACGAATCATTAGGTGAATCAGTAGCTCCACAACAAAAAGAAGCAAAGACTTGTCTTGTTCCATTGATAAAAAGCTCAAAAACATCATCCACACTAAATCCTGCACCACCGAAGTTTAGAGTTCCGTCTATATCTGCTACTCTTTTAAAAATTGTTTGATAATAGGGTTGAAAACCGACATCATCTACATTAGTTCCCACATAACTAGGAGGCACCAGACCTGTACTGGAATTGGTATCAAAAACACCTGGAGATGTTTGAGCATACGACCCTGATTCTGTGAAGCTTAGAGAATTACCTCCTACATAAGCTTCTCCTACAAAAGTAGGAGTACCTACTGAGCCATTTAATGTACTATTTTGATTACTATTCCCAAAAGTAGAACCAGCAATAGCAAAATGTCCACTATAGTACTCTGCATCCCAATATCCAACGCCAAAATTACCATCTTGAACTCCATCTGGAGTTCCTATAAGCACATCACTTACGTAACATTCATTACTATCTAATATTCCATCATTATCATCATCTAAATCTGTCCAGTCTGGTTCTCCATCCATATCTGAATCTACTGCCGACCCATTAATCGTAATGATAAGATTGGCATCATCTGTACTCCCTAATGCGTCTTCTAACGTGTAAGGAATCGTGTCCGTTAATGTTTGCCCTACTAGCAAGCTAGCTACCGCAGGATTTGTTGGATCTACCGTATAGGTATATGTTCCATCAGGATTTACGGTAATAAAACCATAAGTAGTAGCCACAGTGGTAGCACCAACTACAGGAGTTCCATTAATTATGATAACAGTAACCCCATTATCTCCTTGCCAAAAAATATCCGAAACACCTGCAATTTGACCTCCTGGATCCGAATCAGTTACATTAGGACCGTAATTATAAGACAAAACCAATTGATCAATAGGCCCATCAAAAGCCACATTAATATTTCCAGTAGCATCTGAAGGAACAGCGCTACCTAAACCATAGTAAGTATCTCCACCAGCATCTACGATACCTCCTGTAATTGTTTTTGTAAAAGTAACAGGAATACCATCTAAAAACCCTTGTATTGTAATTTGATCCTGCCAAACTGTACCCTGAGAATAATCAATATCCGTAACCAAAAACCCTAAATTAAAAACCTCCTGACCAAAATCTATTTGAATAGCGGTATCTTGGTTGGACAATGTAGCTGGATCTATATTAAATAATAAATACCCCGTATGCCCTCCATTTGTTGCAGTATTCTGTGAAGTTAAGTTACTAACTGTGCCAATACCATCTGGGTCCAAGGCCGTAAAATCTACTGTTATCCCATCAATCGTTAAAGAAGTCCCATTTACCGCAGCTCCATTAGTAAACTCATTCTCCCAAATTAAGGTTGATAAAGGACGATCCAATAAATCCTGTCCGTTTACTCCATCTCCTTCGATCAAGTTACTGCTGGCAGTGTTCTGCACGTTCACCGTTACACTGTTTACATCATCGACAGCTGTTGGGGGATCATCTACTCCATTGATTGTAATCGTTAAAATTCCATAATCAAAACCACCGGTAGTATCTTCGGCAGTGTACGCTATAATATCATCTAAACTCGTTCCATTTACCAATCCTGCAACTGCTGGATTCGTCGTGTCCACTGTATAGGAATACGATCCGTTTGATTGAATTGTGATGGTCCCATAAAGGGTACTATAGCTCATTCCTACTTCTGACGGAAAAACATTAACTTCTGATACTATGATCGAATCTCCTGGAGTTGCATCCGTATCATTGGCTAATACATCACCAGTAATGGGTGTGACCGAATTGGCTGCGATACTGTTAGTATCATCAACTACATCAGGCTGCGTAACTATATTAATAATAGTCTGCGAAGTAGAAGATCCTCCAGTAGAATCATTTAATGTTACATCTAAGGTTCTTACACCTTCTGTATAGGGAGAGGTTAAATCTCCATAAAAAATAAGAGCTATAAAATCCTCAAAAACATCATTAGGAATAGGATCACTAGTAGTTTCTGTAATCGTAAAGGTAGTCCCTGTGTGAGTTACTTGTAAAACAATTCCTCCCCCCATATCATAAGGAGGAAAAGAATTAGAACCTGTAAAAAAATATAAATCAAACCCAGTACCATTATTTATTGCCAATATTTCACTTGCATCCACATTTCCACTCACAGTAATAGTCGCACTAGATAATGTGCCTGTATCCGAAGTAATTTCCACTTGCCCTCTAGAAATCGGAAATACGTTTGTTGTAGTAGGCTCTAAAAAATATTCATAATTATTTCCGGGAGTAAGTGCGTCCAAATCCAAGGTAGGTGGATCTGTAGGTGATTTAGCCGAGAAAGACAGAGCAGAAAATGTTCGTTGAAATTTCACATCGGTTGCGGAGTTAATAGTATGGAATATAGGTCCTCCCATTCCTAACTCATAATCCATCTCATCTTTAGGGAATATCTCCTGATAAGCTTCTACCGTAACGGTAGAACCACTTTTCTGAGACATAACCATATTAGGCAACATCATTATTATACATAATAATAGCACTTGCAGCCATAAGAATTTTGTTCTACGTATATTTCCCTTTTGTAAAACACTTCTATTTAGACTAATAGAAAAAAGTTCTATTATCCAATTACATTTCAAATCACGCATAGGAGCTTCTTTTTATTAAATATCTACCTTCATAAAATCTTGATTCATCAAGATTTCACTTATTATTCTCTACTGGTATTTTTAATATCTACAGACATATTCATAAGAAATACTGTAGACCTGTAACATTCTCTCCTTGTCTAAACCTAACAAAAAGGATCATCACGATTTTTAATTATCGACAAAACTGATAGTTAACGTAGCTGAATTACCAATTACTATAGATCAATCGTTTTCATATTTAGTTTAGATAGGATGTTACACAATACAAGCAACTTTGTATACTTACTAAATTGCTTTATAAAAAATGTGGGGTAAGTAATAGCGTTACACCTTGTCCTTATATAGTTACTCCAAAAAGCATTATATAAGAAGGTGGTTTTCCCTTTCATTATCCGTTCCTTCTCTGATAAAAATCGGAACTCTTCATTAGGAAAAACATTAAAAAAAATAGGAATATTAGTAGTGCGTCTTATAAGAAAGACGATAGGTTTATTGTGAAATATATTATGTTTTACTGCTTGAGTAATTATTTTCATAGGCATCTTAGATCGTATTTATTTTTCCTCTTGCGACAAACAAATATTTTAGCATTCGTATCGTTTAAAAAAGCGATTATCACATCAAAAAATGTCTTTAAAAAACGATTATAAATCAACACTTAAATCTAACAAATTAATTCGCATAAAACAGCAAAATATAATTCAATTAATTTGTTAATTATTTTATGTTAAATTTTAACAACAAATCAACTAATGTACTTTAACATTTTAAATTTATAACTATTTAACTGATTATCAAAGATTAATAACCTCATTTTTTTTACTTAAAAACCGTAATTATAAAAAGAAAAATAAATATAAGGGGAAATAATACTTGTATATAAAAATAAATATTCCCTTAAATATTTAAATAAAATAATAATGAAATTTCCCTTATAAAAATCTAAAACATCCCGAAAAGAAAAAAGCTTTCCTACTGGAAAGCTTTAAAAGTAATTTATCTAGGAATCAATCGAATAATAGCCCTTTATTATTCTCCCGTAATACAAGTACATTGTCCTGTAAAAATGTTCCCCTGAACAGTACCTGGACAATAATCACTACAACTTGCCATCACATAGTCCCCACCATGGATCGTACTTTGCATACTTTTACTTAACACACTTACTTTTTTTAAATTCGCTAACTTTTTCATATTATATAAATTAAATAGTTATCTGAGAACATTTTAAGACACTCCCAGCTTGCGTCTGAAATTGATTAAAACTGCAAGATTACAATCACTAAATAAGCAATCAGTAACCACTAAAAAAACATTAAAAAGTTTGTGTGAATCAGATTATATATTCCCCTATAATTCTTATCAAATATATTGAAATACAACTATTTAAATTAAATATTATTACGGATAAACCTCAATTAACATCGAGATTAACACACTGTTAAAAAATAGGGGATTTTTCCCCTTTAAATAAAACCCTAAATATCAACACTTTTTAAAGCCTCTATTTTTAGCTTTAGACAACCCTCGCATCAAAAGATTAAAATCGTTAATCAAACATTCGGAAAAACAAAAAGGGACAGCAATTGCTGTCCCTTCTATTCTATATCTGTTTAAAAATTTCTCTATTATACGAATCCTCGTTTACGCGCTTCTTCTAATAATTTTTGATCATCTGCTTTAGCGATAGAGAACATTTCCTTTATTTGGTTCTTACGCTTTTCTATAGCACTTAACGACAAACTTACATAGTTAGGTAAATTCTTGGTTTTTACACCTCTAGATAAGTGATATAAAATTTTAAGATTTTTCTCATCTAGTGAGAAGTTGTTGGTCATCATTTTTCTAAAGTGATTATTTACCGTAGCACTATAATACGGAGTACCACTCACGATATTATTGAATGCCAACAATAACTCTGCAGAAGTAAGATCACTCTTGATTAAGAAACCAGATGGATTTATGTTCTTTAATATATTATGAATCCTATGATCCTCTCTATGCATCGTTAGGATAATAATTTTTGCCTTAGGCAATAACTCTTTAGCATGTTTTGCCAGATCTTCTCCAGAGGTGATAGAACCATCAGAAGAAGGTGGCAACTTAATATCTACAAAAAGCATATCATAAGGAGTCGTTTTAGAAGATTTTAGAATACTCTGATATGCATCATCACAATTAGATGCGATATCAATTTTGATTTGGTATTCTTTTTGGTTTTCTCCTAATAAGGTGTTCTTGTATCCTTCGATAATCATTGGATGATCATCAATCATAAGAACTTTTAACTTTTTCTTCATTTTTAAAATTTTGTCAGTTGTTATCCTATCTGGTTACTTATGTAACTACAATAAAACATTTATAGTATACTGAGTAAGTGGATATGACAACATTTACATTAATTAAATTGGTATACCTACAGATACTTTGGTACCTGCATCCTGATTACTAATAAAATCTACTACACCATTCATCTGGGTAACTCTGGATGTAATATTTTTTAAACCAATTCCTCTTTTTACCTTACTGCTTTTAAATCCGATTCCATCATCTAAAATAGTAAGATTTATTTTATCATCCACATAATCGAAGTTTATTTTTACGCTTTTTGCCTTTGCATGTTTAAATATATTCTGTAGCGACTCTTGTATAATACGGAATAGATTTACTTTTTTCTGATCATCTACTACTTCCCAATCAATGTTTTCATCATTCGCAAACTCGAACTCCATTTTATGTACCGTACACAGATCACTTACCAAACTTTCTACTACATCTACATAGGCAATATCTGGCGATAAGGTTTCGGTACCCAAATCATGCGAAATCAATCTTATTTCTCTTTCTATAGATTTAAGCTCTTCTATATATTTATTTCTAGCATCGGTAAATCCATCATTAGCACGCTGATTAATCCCATCTAAGCTTAATCGCACCCCAAACAATCTACCCAACACACCATCATGCAGTTCTTCGGACATACGGTGTTGTTCCATCTTACGCCCTTCTTCTAATTTTAGTTGCTGACTAAGTAGTAATCGATAAATCTCCTGGTTAGATTGTTGCTGCTTTTGCTCAAACAATAACTCTTTATTACTCTGCTGCTGCCTGAAGATGACATATCCTAATAAAAATAATACGGATAGTCCTAAAATAGCAAAGATTAAATACTGATTTTCTCTACTTATTGCAGTTAATTGCTGTTCCTTTTCTTCGGTTTCAAATCTAATACGAGCAAATTTATCCCTAAAAGACCTCTCCTCTTTTATCAAACTATCATTTAAAACTATATATTTCTGGGCGTATTCCAATCCTTCTTCCGAAGGTGAAACTTCTGATAATAATTGATAAGACTTTAACAGTTCTTCATTACTATTAATTTCTAGGGAAGCATCCTTAGCGCGATTGGCAAATAATCTTGAAATACTATCCTCATTTTGAAATTTATAATACTCTGAAAGATGTATCAAACTAGAAGGAAGACCTTTTACATCGTTTATACTATCTCTTATAGCCAAAGCTTTATGAAAAGAGCTTGGAATAGAATCCGAATCGTTTGATAGGAAATTAACATACGCTAAATTATCTATTATTGAAGCGTACCTCCCACGATCAGTTTTCAAATAAGACTTGTAAGCTAAAGCTTTTTTATAATATTCTCTTGCCTTATCATAGTTTCCTTGATATTTATAAACCTCCCCAATATTTATATAGCCTACTACAGCATGTAAGGTTGTTTTCTCCGTTTTTTTACCGTATTCAATTGATTTTAAATGATATTCAACAGCCTCATCATACTTCTCTAAATACCTAGAAACCCTACCAAGATTCGTATAACATAAAGTTAAATATCTTAAATTCCCAGAAAGCTCAAACTTTTGAATTGCTCGAATAGTTAATGCCTCACTCTCGGTATAATCATTGACTCTTCTTGAAATTTGCGCTAAATCAATTAAAACCTTACCGTAATCATAAGCATATTCAGACTGATCTCTTATTTTATTCTCGTCAAAAGCTGTGTAAATTTCTTTAGCTTCGTAGAAGTTCTTGAATGCAGTATTCAAATCAGTCTTTCTATAATAAAGACCATTATAAAAATATGTTTTTGCAAGACGAATTGAATCACCTATCGAACTAGCTATTTCAAAAGATTTATCGTTGAATTTTTTAAATTTCTCTAAATCTTTTAATCGATAATATTCCGTTGTTATATCAAAAATTATTTCTAATTTATCCGCATTGTCTTCTAACGTAGAAGCAATTCCATATGCTATTTCTAAATTATTTAGTCGTTCTGATGAACTTTTGCTCTTGTCTTGAGCAAGATCCATATGAGGTTTTATTAAATTTACCTTCATTTCTCCTTTTTGAATAGGATTTATAGACTCATTACAAGCCAATAAAATAAAAAAGGACACAAGCATAAAACAAAATCGCATTATTTTATTTTTTAAATAATTTATGAAATAAAATTAATAAAAAAAAGGTCACGAAATTATTCATGACCTTTTATGATAATTTATTTTTTATTTAGTCAACATCAGTTTCAGCCTCTTCTTCTCCTGCTAATTTTTCAAATTCTAGTTCATTTACTCCTACTTCTTCATTAATACTGTCTGACTCACAAGCGATGAACATTGAACTTACGAATAATACTGCGAATATAGTTTTTATAGCTTTCATAATGGTATATCTTTTATAATTAATATCTTATTCTGGTTGTTATTTGTTGTTTATTAAAATTTTTCCTTTTCTAAACTTTTTTTTTGTTTTGTTTAGTGCAATCAAACTTTCGTTTTCTTGGTTTCTGTTTTGTAAGGATTTCGCTGGCCAGCGGCATACTTAGATTTCTCTCTGTATATCCTTTAGTAAATGTGTAATAGGTTGATAACCTTAATTGTACACTACAAATGTAGGGAGATTGCCCCCTCGCGCCTAATATATTAAGGTGTGTTTAGTGGATGGATACCTGTACGGTGTAGATGGGTCATTTATACGAGTGAATGACCGATTTTTAAAAAACAAGAAATATGTAAGAAATGGATTACTACTAGAATTCCCGTAAAATTTACCTAAAAAAAACTTAAAAAAAACAAAAACCCAATAAATCTAAAGAAGCCAAAGAATCTTAAACCACCAAAGCTTCTTTGCTGAAAAAGAAGTAGTTAGATAATTTCCCTTAAATCAAATAAGAAAATTCCCTCATTATACTGTAAGGGTTTAGTTTCAAGCTTGTTAGAAAAAATCCCCACACATCTTCGTCCTATCTTATATAAAAACCTTACAAGTAGGTAGGGAATTTATCAAATAAAACAATATAGATAGGTAGTTGATTGATTCTTATCGGTATATATTGATCATCATATAATAAAAGAGAGTATTTCGATAGGCTTCCATATAACACTTCATTCTAGATTAAGATTTAAGAAACCTTTCAAAAGCTGATTGATTAAAGAGGGATTGGGAGAGCTATTATTAAAATAATTCGTTCCTTTTTGTAGCGCTAAATCCTTCGACAAATTCAGAACAGGCTTTATCGAAGTGATTTTAACTCATAGTTTTATGGGTCTTCGACAGGCTCAGACTGACAACAAGAAGCTATTGAAAACAAAAAAACCTCCTCGCTGTGGCGAGGAGGTCCTGACTTGCGTTTTATTATAAGTAAGATATTTGTGTGATCTAAAAATAAATAAAACAACTGACTGCTCTTATACACATTTACTAGATATTACAAAAAGCAATGAGTTCATCTGATGTACATTTTTTTTGATTCTTTTTGTATGTAATAACCAACTAACGGGGTTTTACAATAAAGTGAGAATTTTAATTCTCGCTATTTCATCATCTTATAGGATATTCCAATTATTATAAGATGATAAAAGGTTTCAATTTTCATTGGGTTTGCAGCGTGATTATTTGTTTATTAAAATCTATCATAAACAACATCACGCACTACACATAAAGAATACTATTCTTTGCTAGGGTATCCTTAATTTCTTCTACATTGGTTTTGTAAGATTTAGAAAAAGGAATCATATCACTTGTGTTTTTAATAGCACATTTAGCTTTACCAAAATGTATTCTAGACACATACTTGGTATTGATAATGTAACTATTATGAATTCTCACAAAGTGATCTGGTAATAAATTCTGAAAATGTTTTAAAGTCTTAAAAGCCTCTACCTTATTACCATTACTCATGATAAAATCGGTAGTATTGTTATCTGCTTTTAGATACAGAACATCATCGATATTTACAAAACGATAATCTCCATACGACTTAAAACACAAGGTGTTATCCGTAGTAACCTCTTCAAAATCTTTCTCAAATCTAAGAACGGTTTTGATAAGGTCGCTTTTAGATAAAGGCTTCAGGATATAATCCAGTACACGATTACGTATACCTTCGATAGCATAGTCTGTAGTTTTTGTAATAATAACAAACTCGGGTAGGTTTGTCATATACTTTGTAAGTTCTGATAATAGATTATACTTCGTGGTAGACGATTGAACTCCCGGTACTTCCGGTTCTAAGAAAACTAATCTTGGTTTTCTTTCTAAAATCAAGTCCAACGCCTCTTGCTCATTTTCGGCAATTCCAGTACACATATAATCATTGTGATCTTCGAGAGCGATCTGAATTTTGCGTGCAGAATTCTGATCATTATCAATAATGATGTAAGGGTATTTCATGAGGTAAACAATTAAAGGTTAGCGTTGGTCATTAAATACTGTTCGTATTCAAAAAAAATTGTACACATTTACTGATTACAAGTTAGGTTTTTTACTTATATCTTGGTTACGGTAAAACCGCAATATTAATACGGAATCCTAAGGATATCAGGGATTAAGGAGAAATCTTTGATCGAAATAATTTGCATATCGTCGGTTTTGGGGGTTTAGAATCTCTAAACGCAAAAAAGAGATACCTTAGTATATATGACCTAAAAAAATTAAAGTTTACAAGTATTTATACCATATTTTACATTTTTTTGATACCGCAGAACGATATTGTCATAAATATCCAGCTCCATACTACAGTAATATTATTCATTATGAGACATTAAGAAACTAAAAATCCAATGTATTTTTAACTTTCCTCTTTGAAGAAGAATCAAGGGAGATGTCATCATACATTATCAAAGTTCAAGAGCATTTCGACAAGCTCAATGTGACACCTCAGTTCGCAAGGAAAATCAACCATCAACCATCCACTATCATTTAATTTTAAAATAATAAGAGATCATAAAGAAGGATTCAAATATTTTAAATAGTTTTAGAAAAACAAATCACGAATGAAGAAAGTTGTTGTTCTTACCGGTGCAGGAATCAGTGCCGAGAGTGGTATTAACACCTTTAGAGATGCAAACGGATTGTGGGAAGGTCATGACATCATGGAAGTTGCCTCTCCTATTGGATGGAGTAATAATCCTGCATTAGTACTAGATTTCTATAATAAAAGACGTAGTCAACTGCATAGCGTAGTGCCTAATCCGGCACACGAAGCTTTAGTAGCTCTAGAAAAAACACATCAGGTAACTATTGTAACACAAAATGTAGATGATCTCCATGAACGTGCTGGAAGCAGCAATGTAGTACACCTGCATGGCGAATTATTAAAAGTACGTAGTCAATTTGATGAAAACCTGGTGTTAGATTGGAAAAACGATCTGCATCTAGGAGATCTTTGTGAACATAATTCTCAACTACGCCCTCATATCGTATGGTTTGGAGAGGAAGTCCCGATGCTAGAAAAGGCGATTGACATTACAGAACAAGCAGATATTCTTATGATTATAGGTACTTCTATGCAAGTATACCCTGCGGCAAGCTTATTACAATATGCACCTGCTGGTACTCCTATTTATTTTATAGACCCAAAACCAGCTATAGCACCCAACGAAAATCTTACGATTTTAGCAGAAAAAGCAACTGTAGGAGTTCCTAAAGTTGTAGAAGAACTTGTACAAAATTTTAACTAATCATATAATGCGATCAACCGTTCTAAGTAAATATTATCATAAATCACCTCCTTCTATATAGGAAAACTCAAAAATCTAATGATCGATTTAGAGGAAAACATAAGAAAGACCAATCACTCCAGAGAACAGCGAAACTATTTTGCCAATCTTATTTTGGACAATCCGGAATTGTTACCGCAGCTATTGGCGATTTGTCATCAGGTGGATGACGAAATTTCTTGTAGAGCATCCTGGGGATTAGAATTTTTATGTAAGAAAAGATTAGATGCTATACTCCCTTATCTAGATAGTTTTACCGAAATATTGCCAAAAGTACACCAACATCCGGCAGTGCGACCTATGGCAAAAATTTGTGAATACCTCATTATTGCGTATTACAAAGAAAAAAATCCTATTGTTCAAGAATCATTAACCACACCTTATCGAGAAAAAATAACAGAAGCTTGTTTTGATTGGTTGATTTCTGATCAAAAAGTAGCCGCCAAAGCGTATTCGATGACTAGTCTATATCTATTGGGTACTGAATTTGATTGGGTACATCCAGAATTAAAAGTGACCCTAGAAAATAATTACCATCAAGGTAGCGCTGCTTACAAAGCCAGATCCCGGATGATTCTGAAAAAGTTGTAGTTTAGTTAATGGTTGTTGGTGTTAGGTATGAGGTATGAGGTCTTAGGTTTCAGGAATTGGACAAAAACCATTAATCATTAACCATTAACAGCTAATTGCTAACAACTAATTTCAAAACCAAAAAAATCCAACTGGTTACATCGTAATTACTCACGAAATCAATTATCTTTGCAGCTTTCAAAAAAACAAAGTCATGTCTTTAACTCCATTACAAGCTATATCACCTATCGATGGTCGTTATGCTTCTAAAACACAATCATTAAGCGCTTATTTTAGTGAAGAAGCTTTAATAAAATATCGTGTACTGGTAGAAATCGAATATTTTATCGCTTTATGCGAAATACCATTACCACAATTAAAGGGTATAGACACTTCGGTTTTTGAAAAATTAAGAGCCATTTATACAGCCTTTTCTACAGAAGATGCTCAGGCTATAAAAGATATTGAAAAGGTAACCAATCATGATGTAAAAGCTGTTGAATATTTTATTAAAGAAAAATTCGATCAGCTAGGTTTACAAGAATACAAGGAGTTTATCCACTTTGGACTAACATCTCAAGATATTAACAATACTGCGATACCATTAAGTATAAAAGAAGCTATTGGAGATGTATACATTCCTCATTACTTAGAATTAGTAGCAAAACTAAAATCATTAGTAGAAGAGTGGTCTGATGTATCCATGCTTGCCAGAACACATGGACAACCAGCTTCTCCTACCCGATTAGGAAAAGAATTTCAGGTATATGTTACTCGATTAGAAGCGCAGTTTGATTTGTTAAACGATATACCGAGTGCCGCTAAATTTGGTGGTGCTACCGGAAACTACAATGCCCATAAAGTAGCGTACCCAGCTATCGATTGGAAAGAATTTGGTACTCGTTTTGTACAGGAGAAACTAGGATTACATCATTCTTTTCCAACAACTCAGATCGAGCACTACGACCATATGGCAGCATTGTTTGATGGACTTAAGCGTATCAATACAATTATCCTGGATTTGGATAGAGATGTATGGACTTATGTTTCTATGGATTACTTTAAGCAAAAAATCAAAAAAGGCGAAGTAGGATCTTCTGCGATGCCGCACAAAGTAAATCCTATAGATTTTGAAAACAGCGAAGGTAATATTGGTATTGCTAATGCATTGTTTGAGCATCTAGCATCTAAACTACCAGTAAGTAGACTACAACGCGACTTAACGGACAGTACCGTACTAAGAAATGTAGGAGTTCCTTTTGGACATACCTTAATTGCTTTTCAGGCTACGTTAAAAGGATTGAACAAGTTATTATTAAACGAAGAAAAGTTTGCTCAAGATCTCGAAAACAATTGGGCTGTTGTGGCAGAAGCTATACAGACCATTTTAAGAAGAGAAGGATATCCTAATCCTTACGAGGCTTTAAAAGGATTAACCAGAACCAATGAAGCTATCAATCAAAACTCTATTGCAAACTTTATTGAAACACTAGAAGTTTCAGACGATATTAAATCCGAATTAAAAGTGATAACTCCAGCTAATTATACTGGAATATAATTGAGGATCATAAGTTTTCAAACAAAAACTTACATTAGTATAAAAAAGAAAAAAGCTTTGACGATACGTCAAAGCTTTTTTTATATCTTAAAAACTATACGATTAGTTAATATTAACCTCTCCTATAATATCTTTAATAGCACCTATATCTACATCTCCTTTATCAATTGCATTCATTAGTTTAGCAATATTTGCTGGTTTCATATCATCTCCCAACACTCTTACCAGCGCTAAACCGCGTTCTTTATTAGATGCGAATACAATCATTTCATCGATATTATCCTCTTCTCCTTCAAACTTTAATACCGCTTTTGTTCCATTAGAACCAAATCTCATAAGTGTTTCATATTTTTCAGCATCTAAAATCGAATTGATCTTAGTTTTTTCTTCTTCAAACCTGGTTTTGGTTTCGCTTTTATCTTCTTTGATCGGTAGCGCTAAAAAATTAACCTTCTTAATACTCTCTAATGCTGCTCTTTCGTCATCAGAAAGATTTACCTTTCTCGTTCTGGCATCCAATAGGCTGGTCGCTAAATCTACAGCAACAAAGTCCTTATCTCCTTGATGATCGATAAAATACTTTTGTAATGATTGGTCATTACCACAACTAATGTATAGTAATCCGCAAACTACAAGAATAAGCTTACTAATATTTTTCATTTTATTTGGTTTTAATGGTTGATTGATTGATTGATGATAAGCTTCTTTAGATAATCGTATCTAAAGAAGCTTGTGTAACATAAACTAACTGTATAAGTTTAATTTTTCTTATTTACCTTTTTAAGCTCTTCTCCTCCTGGAACATTTAAATGATCTGCGATTTTAGAAACTTGTCTAAGATCTATATCCCCTGTAATGGTCATTACTACTGTATTAGGACCTCCATCGTTTTCCATACCTTCCATAAACATGAAGAGTTCTGTAACGAAATTATCATTCTTACCGGGCTTAGAATAGAACTTTACATTTTTTCCATCACTCTTAAAACGCATTAATTCATCTAATGAAGTACTACTAAGATACTTTTGTACATCGGCTTTCATTTTCTGACCAATTTCGTTCTTCTCTGTAACAAAAACCTTAATATTCTTAATGTTCTTTACCAGATTTGCATAATCTTTAATTTCCGGATCATTGCTTTCTAGATCAATCTTACTTAACAATTTAAACATTTTACTTGTTACCACTATCGAGGATACATCGTTCATATCTTCGTACTTATCAAAATTGCTTTGTGCAATAGAGAAATATGGTACTAATGCTGCTACTAATATTATTGCAAACTTTTTCATAATTAATTCAATTTTAAGACTCCCTATCGGGAAATAGTATTCGTGTTTATTTTATTAATTTATTTTTAGTGTTTTCGAACTCATTGATATACACCAGACCTTTTTTGGCATTGTCAAACTCATTCAGGTACACTAATTCCTTTTTACCCTCATTCATTAAACGGGCAACCAAATCGAGGGCCTCTTTGGTTTTCTGTAATGCAATCTCTGGATCATCATAAGTACCATACACACCTTCGTGATCGGCTCCCGCAGGAATATCTTTTATAAATAGCCCCACAATTAAAGCTATTGATGCAGCTACTCCTATCCAGGTATACCATGGAACTTTGGACGAATTGGTTTTTAAACTTACCTCTGAACTTGCAGTTACTTGGCTTTCATCAGAAAAAAACTGAAACAAATCCTTGTATCTCTCCAAATGCGACGGCACACTTTCTCCGGTAAAATAAACCTTTAATTCTTTTTCTTCAGAAAGGGTCGTTTCTCCTTCAAAATACTTTTCCAGTAATTTTTCTATGTTAGACAACTCCATAATTGTGTTTTTTTAATAATTCTTGTCGTATTGTTTTTCTTGCTCTTGATAAGGCTACACGAACTGCAGTTTCGTTCATTTCCATCATTTCTGCAATTTCTGCGTTATCATATTGTTCTATATCTCTTAGTTGCACGATCATTCGTTGTTGTTCTGGTAAACCATCCATGATTCTACCGACCCACTCCAAACTATCCTTAGCTTCTACTTCTCTTTGCAACGAAGGTCTTTCATCTTTATAATTGCTATGAACAATTTTTAAATTCCCAGTTTCTTTTGCTTTTAATTTATCATAGCAATAGTTTTTGGTCATCGTCATGGCAAATGCTTCTACATTTTTATATTCAGCCATTTTAGATTTGTTTCGCCATAGCTTTAATAAAATTTCTTGCGTAGCATCTTCTGCCTCTTCATTACTCACCAACAATCTTTTAGCCAACCTATACAGCTTGTCTTTAAAACCATTAGTAAGCGTTATAAATGCTCTTTCCTTCATATTTCGTTGGTTGGTGGTTACAAAGCTTTCTATGTTAGCTTTATATTAGGGAGACGACTACCTCTATAATTTGTTACACAATTTTTTAAAATTATAATAAAGTCCCTATTTTTAGGGTTATATAAATAAAAAAAGTATATGAAAATTTTAAAGTATGTGATCGTAATGCTTCTATTCGGAAGTATACTTACTAGTTGTTTTGATGATAATGATGATGTTCCAGGTCTGGCAGGTGTTGTAGAAATTAATGATTTTATCTGGAAAGGCATGAATACTTTCTATTTATATAAAGCAGATGTAGATGATTTAGCGAATGATCGATTTTCTTCGAACCAGGAATATTCAGATTTTTTAGGAGGATTTTCTTCTCCTGAAGCTATTTTTGCAGCGCTTAGAACGCAAGAAGTAGATCCTGCTAGTGGAGTTGATGTAGACGAATTTAGTTTTTTAGTAGATGATTTTGTAGCACTCGAACAGGCTTTTGATGGTATTACTAGAAATAACGGAATGGAATTTGGTCTGGTACGTTACCCAAATGATGCTTCTAATGTGTTTGGATATGTTCGTTACGTATTACCAGGAACAGATGCTGAAGCCAAAGGTGTACAAAGAGGAGATGTTTTTAATACTATAGACGGTACACAAATCACAGATCAAAATTTTAGTGCTTTACTAAATCCAGACACCTATACTATTGGTTTAGCGACTTTTGATGGAGATAATGTAACACCAACTGGCACTTCTGTTTCTTTAACAAAAGTGCAGTACACAGAAAATCCAGTATTGATCTCAACTACTATTGATGTTGGTGGAAACCCAGTAGGTTATCTCATGTATAATGGATTTACCGGAGATTTTGATGAGCAATTAAATAATGCTTTTGGACAATTAGCTGCGGATAATGTAACAGATCTAATATTAGACTTGCGATATAATGGTGGTGGTTCTGTAACCTCAGCAATCGATCTAGCAAGTATGATAACCGGTCAATTTAGTGGTCAAGTATTTTCTACAGAAGAATGGAACGAAGATAGACAACCACAATTTGGAGGAACAAATCTATTTGACAATACCATAAGAACAGGAGCTGGAATTAACAGCTTAAACTTAACTAGATTATACGTATTAACAAGTAGAAGCTCTGCTTCTGCCAGCGAATTATTAATTAATGGATTAGATCCTTATATTAATGTAATACAAGTAGGGACAACAACAAGAGGTAAATTTCAGGCATCGATTACTTTATATGATTCTGATAATTTTGGTCGTAATGGTGCCAATCCAGGCCATACCTACGCTATGCAACCGCTAGTCCTAAGATCATTAAACTCTGTAGGTTTTACAGATTATTTTGGAGGATTTACTCCTGAAATCGAACTTGCCGAAGACTTTTCTAATTTAGGTACTTTGGGAGATCCAAACGAACCGCTATTAAAAGCTGCTATTGATAATATTCTAGGTAACAGAATTAGTACGAATGCTAAGAGTCTAACGCTAGAAACCATTGGAGAAAGTAAAATGACACTTCCAAACTATCAGAGAATGTATAAAACCATAGACAACAATACGAAGGAGTAAATATATTTGTCTCCATATAAAAACTAAAAAACTCAAGTCTTAGCGACTTGAGTTTTTTAGTTTAAATAATATAATGTCTTTTCTTAAAAAGTAAGATTAAAACCTATTCTGGCATTTCTACCTCTCGTACTAAATCCAAAAATCTCCTGATATTCTTCATTGGTAATATTATTCATCGCTGCATAGATACTTAAATTATCCATTAACTGATGGCTGATATAAAAATCTAAAATTCCGTAACCATCTAGTTCTACTGGATCCGAAGTAAATGTCACTGGATTAAAGAAAGTATCATTTCGTTTACTATTTAGTTGATAGCTTAAAGATGTAAACGATTTAGTAGATAGCTGATATCCTACAGTTGCTTGTAAAGTGTTTTCTGGTATCCTAATATTATTTTCTAATTTATCAATATTAGTATAGGTATAGTTAGCATTTATTGATAATTTATCGTCTAATAACAATGCGCTAGCTTCCACTTCGATTCCATTAACTTCTATATCTTCTGGTGAATTAAAATTTACAAAAGTATTAGGGTCAAAAGTGATGAAGTTTTCGGATGTTCTATCAAAATATACTACACTAATCGTAGCCTTTTTCTGGTGAGAAAATTCGATTCCTCCTTCTAATGTAGTACTCTCTTCCGGTTCTAAATCTGGATTTCCACTAAAGAAAGCTGTATCATATAATTGAAACAAGGAAGGTGTAATATATGCAGTACTATAAGACGCTAATCCCTTGATATAATTTCCTCCGAACGTATAGGTAAATGATGGGTTTATGTTATATACCAAATGATTTCCGTAGGTGCTATGGATATTTAATCGTGCTCCCGCATTCACGTTTAAACCAAACTTAGAAACATACACTAAGTTGATATAAGGATCGATAATATCAAAATCTGCTTCATTGTCATTTATCGTTTGTTCGAAATCTGTACTTCCAAAAGGAATGCTAAACAAATTAAAATCACTGTAAGAACCATTGGCTCCAATAACCGTATATAATGTGTTCTTAAAATTATATTTATTATAAGCATCGAAGGTATAGATTTTACCTTCGTATCTAGATGGAAAACCAGAGATAAACTCTCTATCCACCAACGCATAGCTATCTACAAAAGTAAAACTACCATTAGGGTACTTGGCTTCCCAAAAACTTCCTCCTCTTAATTGTCTACTGGTAAACTGGTTATCAGCATCTAAACCAGCCCCACCATCGAAATCCGTTTTATACTGATCTAGATTTCCAAAAAAATGAAATCTAAAGTTCTTATTCCATTGATACCCAAGTTTTGCATATACGTTAAACTTATTATAAGGATCGCTTTCAAATGTTTCTCCAGTAGTCGATTCTAAAGGATTTTCGGCAGCTGACAAACCATCTGTAGATTGATGAGATAAGCTACCTAAATAACTTACTTTACCAATCGTTCCGTTAACAGACGCAAAGTTTACAAACTCATTAATATCATAATCCTGATCATCTTGTGATTGATTGGTACCAATAGTAGAAGAAAATTGTGCGGCAATTGCATCTTTACTTTCTGATTTTGTAGTAATATTAATTACTGCTGTTGCTGCTCCGGATCCATATAAAGTACTCGAAGCTCCTTTTAGAATCTCAATAGATTCTATTTGATTAGTAGATAATAATCGTAGATCAAAATCTCCTGCAGAAGAGGTAGGATCACTTACAGTAACACCATCCACTCTAATCACTACCTGTCGATTACGACCTCCACGAATAGAAACCCCTAATGGTTCTCCAGCCGCATTATTACTACCATTGATAAAAACCCCTGCAACTCTATTCAAAACAGTTGCTACTGATTGTCCTTGACTACGCTGTAATTCTTTAGAACCAATCTTAGTAATTACCTTACCACTCTGTTCTCTTTTTAGATTAAATTTTGAATCAGAGATGACAACCTCCTCTAATTCATTTACTTCTTCTTCTGTTGTTTGTTGTGCAGATACAACCTGGGATGCCATGAATACGAGTGCAGCCCCAAAAAACACTTTTTTGTTCATTTCCTAAATGACTTATTGTTTACAATTACCGGAAAAAAGTATGTAGTTTACCCATACCAAAACCTCTATCCCGAAAGTTTGACATATCGAATTCTGGCAGGTCTCCTGGCTCGCGTCTTGTTGTCTACCTTCCCATTCCGAGTTTATCGGAACAGTGGTTAAAAGAACTAACAACAAGCATCCACCTTTGGCGGACTAAGCTCACAGTTGCGGGAACAGCTCAGGATTTATTCATTTAGAATTCAACATAATGATTTCCAAACATATGCACCTGATTCCCTTTTAATTCTCTACGCTAGTAAAGCGTATCAAAACCAAAATTCTGCGCGAATGTATTATATTTCTCTGAAATTGCATCCACTTTAACAAATAAATTGATAATACTAGTATCTTTGCGCACTCTAAAGCCTTAAAAAATGTTGTATTACATCACTGGTGGAGAACGTTCTGGAAAAAGTAGCTATGCACAAAATCTAGCATTAGAACTTTCCAAAAAACCAGTTTACATAGCAACTTCCAGAGTTTGGGATGGTGATCATAGAAAACGAATCGATCGACATATTGCGGATCGAAGTGATGCTTGGACCTCTGTTGAAGAGGAAAAAGAACTCTCTAAAGTGATTCATAAAAATACTACTGTAGTTATTGATTGTGTAACTCTATGGCTTACCAATTTCTTTGTAGATACCAAAAATGACATCGAAATATCCCTTGAACAAGCAAAAAAAGAATTTAATAAACTCACTACTATAGAAGCGAATATTATAATCATTTCTAATGAAATAGGAATGGGAGTTCATGCAACAACAGAAATAGGAAGAAAATTCACAGAACTTCAGGGTTGGATGAATCAACATATTGCCAAACATGCTGATCACGCCATTTTAATGGTTTCTGGCATACCTGTAAAAATAAAATAACATGAATTTTACCATAACACCTCTAGATAAGTCCTTAGAAAACAAGATTCAACATAAGATTAATCTTAAAACCAAACCAGTAGGTTCATTAGGTATTCTTGAAAAAATTGCATTGCAAATAGGGCTTATCCAACAAACTAGTGTCCCCAGCCTTAATAAACCAACAATTTTGGTTTTTGCCGGAGATCATGGTATTGCAGAAAAAGGAGAAGTAAATCCCTATCCACAGGTGGTAACACAACAAATGGTATACAACTTCTTACATGGAGGTGCTGCTATCAATGCGTTTTGTAATCAACATCATATTGATCTTAAAATTGTAGATGCTGGCGTAAACCATGACTTTGATCAAATCGAAGGGCTAATTGATGCTAAAATTGCATATGGCACTAATAATTACGAGAACGAACCTGCAATGTTTCGCGATGAATGTTGCAAGGCTATACAAACGGGAGCTTCTTTGGTAACCGAGGTTTATAATGATGGATGTAATATTATCGGATTTGGTGAAATGGGAATCGGAAACTCTTCTGCCGCAGCATTACTCATGTCTTATTTTACAAAAATATCCATTGAAGAATGTGTAGGAGCCGGAACAGGAATTCAGGGAGATGCTAAAAAGAAAAAACAAGCTGTTCTACAATCAGTTTTTCAAAAATATAAACCAGCATCAGCAAATGAAGCATTGGCTACTTTTGGAGGTTTTGAAATTGCAATGATAACAGGTGCTATTCTTAGAGCTGCAGAATTAAAAATGACTACTCTTATAGATGGATTCATCGTTACAGCTGCATTATTGGCTGCTAATGCCATGTATGAAAATGTATTAGATTACTGTATTTTCGCACACACTTCTAATGAGCAAGGTCATCAGAAAATGCTAAACTTTCTAGAAAAAAAACCACTAATTCATCTTGGCATGCGATTGGGAGAAGGAACGGGAGCTGCTGTAGCGTACCCAATAATAACTTCTGCCATCGCTTTTCTAAACAACATGGCTAGCTTCGAAGAAGCATCTGTAAACACTTCAGAATCTTAACAAAGTGAAAAAAGGTATTCTATCCATACTTGTTGCTTTGGTTGGTTTTTTCTTTGTATATAAATACCATGTAAAAATGCATGAAATACATTATGGCATTATCTCAGGAAAACAAATTCGATTTATTTTTATTGATGATCTTGTTTCGTTTACCAGATTATTCAAAATTGTAATGGTTAGCCTTTCTTTATTAAGTATATATCTTGGTATTATTGCTACTATAAAAAAACATAAAATAGGGATCATAGGAATACTGCTAGCAATAGTCTTATGTATTTCGGCTTTTATTCCTTTTTGGAAGTACTTTTCTGAAAATATAACAACAGCAATCAATTCGTAACAAAACCTAAGAGTCATTTCATGAAGAAAGAAATCCATATATTTTTCACAGCTCTGATGTTTTTCACTCGAATTCCGTGCCCAAAATGGGTAAATCATGATCCAGAATATTTACGGAAAAGCTCTAAGTATTTCCCCTTAGTAGGAATACTTGTTGGTGGTATTGGAGCTATTGTATTCTATGGTTTTTCTTTGTTGTTTTCTACAGAAATTGCCTTGTTATTATCTATAGCGAGTACCATTTATACCACGGGAGCTTTTCATGAAGATGGTTTTGCTGATGTTTGTGATGGTTTTGGTGGTGGTTGGACCAAAGAAAAGATCCTTCTTATCATGAAAGATTCACGATTAGGCACCTATGGTACTATTGGAATTTTGCTACTTCTCGCTATTAAATTTTCTGCATTAAGAGAAACTGAAACATCCTATATACCGCTAATTTTAATTTCTGGTCATAGTTTAAGTCGTTTTATAGCCACTACTTTGATTTACACACATCCTTATGTTAGAGATACGGAAGACAGCAAAGCAAAACCTGCTGCTAAGAGCATGAGCTTATCGATGTTACTCATTAGTGCATTGTTTGGAATCCTTCCGCTCGTATTTTTCTTTAATCCATTAATAGGTTTAGCGATTATACCTATGTATTTTTCTAAAATGTTTCTAGCTGCTAAATTTAAAAAATGGATCGGAGGCCAAACAGGAGACTGTGCTGGCGCGGTACAACAATTGAGTGAAGTGATTTTTTATCTAAGTGTTATCGCATTATGGAAATATATCTGGTAAGACATACAACCCCAATCATAGAGAAAGGAATCTGCTATGGACAAAGTGATCTGGATGTTACTGATAGTTTTGACGCTGAAGTATCCGAAATTCATACCAAACTCCCGCTAAAAGAAATTACAAAAGTCTACAGCAGTCCGCTAAAAAGATGTAAACTACTTGCGGAAAGTTTTGATCTTCCTATCATATTTGATATGAGACTACAAGAATTAGATTTTGGCGAATGGGAATTAAAAGCTTGGGATGATATCTCGAAAAAAGAGCTGAATCCATGGATGGAAGATTTTGTAAATGTTCCTGTTCCCAACGGAGAATCATATGTGATGCTCCAACAAAGAATTCTAGACTTTTATAAAAACCTACCTTCTAATATAGATGAAAAAATAGTCATTGTATCTCATGCGGGGCCTATCAGAGCATTACTTTCTTATCTGCAAAAAATAGCCTTAAAAGATTCTTTTAGTATAAAATTAGAATACGGAGAAGTTGTAAAAATTTAATCAGTATCAATTTATACCAACTCCAACTTGGCAAAATTGTAATTAGAAGAAGTTTCTTTTTCTACAACCTGTACATTTAACTTTTCCTCAAAAAGTGGTGCATTAACAACCAGGGTATGATATTCTCCATTTTCTCCACAAGCGTCAACCCCCAAAGATTCTAAATCCTGAATAAGTTCTTTATCAATCGCTCTTCCTAAATAATCAGAACCCAGATCATTATTACAAGAAACAATGATCGCTTCGATACCATACGCTATCATATCCAAAACCAATTGTTTTCTGGGCTGTTGCCAAATGGGTAATATCGCTTTTATGTTTGCTGCATTCGATACTTTTTCTTCCCATTGACGATGCGATTCGATATCAATATCACCAAAAATAGCAGATTGCAAACCATATTTTTTGGCCAATGATTGTAAATTTTCAATGTACAGACGCTCATAATCACCCCAACTACTTTCAAAAAAATGAATTGGAAGGCTCATCGCATTAGCTTGCGCTTTTAGAATCTCTTTTGGAATTCCATGAGAACGAGATCGATCACCATACTCATTCAATACATTTAATAAAACAGATGGAGAATACCCATCTTTTATCGCCATATGCATCGCATAACAACTATCCTTTCCCCCACTCCAGGAACATAAAAAAGACATATCTAAAAATTAAGTTGTACAAATTAACGGTAATTCTTAGCAGGTTTTCAAAAAATATTTCGAAGTTTGAAAAATATTTAAATTCACATGAATAAATTTTGTTTTCTCTTAATACCATGCCTTTTTTTTGTTTCGTGTAAAGAAGAAAAAAAAGAAATCACTTCTACTGTTGCACCAGAACTTGTTCCTCAACAAGTCTCCTACGCTACTGGATTTACCATAGAAAACAAGGACACCTATAAAGAAATTAAAATTACATCTCCTTGGCCTGATGCAAAAAATGGATTTACCTATATTTTGTATCCAAAAGGAACTGAAAAACCTGATGTAAAAGGAAAAGTATCTTACATAAAGATTCCAGTAGAAAAAACCGTAGTTACCTCTACTACAGATATTCCGATGTTAGAGTATTTACACCTCGAAAACAAACTAATCGGCTTTCCACATTGTGACTATATATCATCAGAAAAAACTCGTGCTTTAATAGACAATGGATCTATCTTAGAACTAGGAAATAATGGTCATTTAAATACAGAGCTAACTTTAGAACTAGCACCCGAAATAATCATAGGATATTCTGCTACTGGAGATACCAAAACGTATGATTTACTGGAAAAAACAGGAATCCCGGTTGTAATGAATGGTTCTTGGATGGAGCAACATCCTTTAGGACGAGCAGAATGGATAAAGTTTGTAGCTGCTTTTTATAATAGAGAAAAAGAAGCTGATAGTATTTTTAACAAGATAGAACAAGACTATACCAAAGCTGTTGCGCTGGCAAAAAATACAAAACAAACTCCTACAGTATTATCAGGAAATATGTTTAAAGACGTATGGCATGTTCCTGGAGGAAACAGTTATGTCGCCCAATTCTTAAAAGATGCGAATACCAATTACTTGTGGAAAGACACGAAAAAAACAGGAAGTATCGCACTGAATTTTGAAAGTGTTTTAGAAAAAGCGCAAAACGCAGAACTATGGATAGGTTCTGGATCTTCTAAATCCTTAAAAGAACTAGAAGAAAAGAACAATCGATATACTTTTTTTGAAGCTTTTAAAAATAAAACCGTATATTCTTCTACTTTAAAAACTGGATCCAAAGGTGGATTGATATATTATGAATTAGGACCTATGCGACCTGATTTGATTCTAAAAGATATTATCCAAATAGCACATCCAGAATTATTAAAAGATTACGAACCTTATTTTTTTGAAAAACTAAACTAATTGACCCCAAATAAATCATATAAAGCAGTTTTTCTCATCATAACTATCATACTATTGTTATGTTTTATCACAAACATTAGTCTTGGATCTGTTCTAATCCCATGGGTAGATACTTTAAAAAGTTTAGTTGGAGGCACTGTAGAAAAAGAATCGTGGAAGCATATTATAATTGATTATAGACTACCAAAGGCTATTACTGCGGTTATCGTAGGAAGTGGATTAGGTGTTTCGGGATTATTAATGCAAACCTTATTTAGAAATCCGCTGGCAGGTCCATTTGTACTAGGAATAAGTTCTGGAGCAAGTCTTGGTGTAGCATTGTTGATTTTAGGAAGCGCTCTTATCGGCGGAAGTACTGCATTATTCTTGGTTTCTAATTGGGGGTTAGTAGCAGCAGCAAGTTTAGGAAGTGTTTTAGTACTATTTCTGGTAATGCTCGTTTCTATTAGAGTAAAAGATACTATGGCTATTCTCATCATCGGATTAATGTTTGGTAGTATTACAGCTGCCATTGTAAGTGTACTTTCTTATTTCGCGCCTGCTGAACAGTTACAGCGATTTATTTTTTGGGGATTCGGAAGTTTAGGAAATTTATCCTGGACAGATGTTATCATATTTTCTGGAATTGTTTTTATCGGGATGATACTGGCAATTTTCTCAATCAAATCACTAAACACATTACTTTTGGGAGAAAATTACGCTCGTAGTCTTGGACTAAATATTAAAAAAAGTCGTTTTTTGATTATTTTGGCTACAGGTTTGTTAGCAGGAAGCATTACAGCCTTTGCAGGACCGATTGCATTTATCGGATTGGCAGTACCACACCTTACCAGACAACTATTTCATACTTCGGATCATAAAACATTAATACCAGCAGTCATATTAATAGGAAGCATGATTATGTTAATTTGTGATACAGTTTCTCAGTTACCAGGAACCGAATACACCTTACCAATCAATGCGATCACCTCTTTGATAGGTGCTCCAGTTGTGATTTGGTTATTAGTTAGAAAACGAAAAATGTTATTTTAGCAGCTTATGGAGATAGCATCTGCAGATACTGAAAATAAAAATATCGTTTTACAAACGGAAGGACTTTCTATTGGTTATCGCCATAAGAATAATCTCGAAGTAGTTGCTGCGGATATCAATCTAAAACTATATGAAGGTGAACTTGTAGGCTTGGTTGGTGCCAATGGTATTGGTAAGTCTACATTATTACGAACACTCTCTAAAGTGCAACCAGCGCTAAGAGGAGATGTTTTTTTATCCGACAAAGAAATTAGAACCTACAAAACTTCAGAACTTGCTTCGCAATTAAGCATCGTACTCACAGAACAAATAGCTTCAAAAAATCTCACTGTACAAGAATTAGTGGCTTTGGGCAGACAGCCCTATACAAATTGGGTTGGAAAATTACTGGATGAGGATATAGAAAAAATACAAAAAGCGATTGAAGTCACCCATATTACCAAGTTGGTTAATAAAAGATGTTTCGAATTAAGTGACGGACAATTACAAAAAGTATTGATCGCTCGTGCAATCGCCCAAGATACTCCATTTATCATGCTAGATGAACCTACTACGCATCTAGATGTATATCATAAGGCTTATATTCTGAAACTTTTAAAACGATTAGCCTTCGAAACTCAGAAAACAATACTGTTTTCGACTCATGAGATTGACTTTGCCATACAGTTATGTGATAAAATGATCGTAATGAACACAGATGGTTTTGAATTTGGAAGACCAAAAGAACTTATCCAATGTAGAGCATTTTCTTCTTTATTCCCAGAAGATCTTATCCTATTTGACGAAAAAACAGGAAGTTACAAAGTAAGACATTAATTGAAGATCTTAAAAGCGTAATAATCCCTAAAATCCTTTTAACGATTTAATGTGTTTCTTGCAGAAAAAACGTAGATTTTTTGAGTACCCAACACCCATATTTTAACATAAAAAGTGATAATTTCGAGGCAAAATAAAACCTTACATAATGAACAAAATTTTTAGACTCAAATCATTTATCATGTTATCAGCAATTACTTTATTCATTACTAGTTGTAGTAGTGATAGCAATGATGACATTTTTATCGACCCTACAGATCCTGTTACTTTTGATGGAGAACTTTCTGTTTTCGAAACAGGTACAGACAACAGAACCGTAATGATCGACGGATCAAATGTTTCTGGAAATAATGCAATAGTAAAAGTTGCTTTCAGATCATCGAACACTATGAGACGTTTGTACGTAACTCAAAATGTTTCAGATTTCGGTGCTGAACCTTACAATTTCGCAGTTGGTGGTGTTACCGTAGATGATAAAAAAGATGGTTCTTTAGATTTATCTTCTGACAATGGAGATGAATTTGAATTTGCTATTCCTTTTCCTGTACCAACAAGTGCTGATAGTAACATAGTATATACCATATGGGCTACCACGGGACGTGGAGATTTTAGAGATATTTCTAAAAGAAATGCTATCGGGGATACTGCCGTTGGTACTATCACAATTACCGGAAGCGGTACTAGCACTGCTAACGGAATTAAATCATTTACAAGTACTTTATTAGCAGCTCCACTTGGTGATGGTTCTTCGGATACGTTTATGTCGGTTTATAACAACGAAGTATATAAAATAAGCGAAGGAGAAGAAACTGCAGCGCTTTGGGATTTTGGATATTATTACGGATTTACGCAAAAAGCTTCTCTGGCTTCTACATCTGATTATCCAGCTCTTTTTGATGACGATAATGACGCTAGTACGCCGTTAGTTAACGTATCTGGATTAACAGGTGTTTCACAAGACGAACTTAATAAATTCTACATTTCTACTTCATTAATTGATTTTGATGCAGTAACAAGCGCTACTGATTTAGATGGAATCAGCCAAGCTACAACTGAAAGAGCTACTGAACTTTCTGTTGGAGATATCCTAGAATTTACTGATCAATACGGAAAAAAGGGTGTAATTAAAGTTACTAATATCACAGGTACTGATGGTAACGATGGATCCATCACTATAGATATTAAAGTTCAGATCTAATCACACATCATATAAATTGAAATGGCTATTCTAAAAAAGGATAGCCATTTTTATTAGAAACAAGATCGTGGAACCCTTTTTATTATATGTAAAACAATATGAAGTTATGGATCAATATTTCTTTACTATCAAAATCATCTAGCCAGTTATTTTTTGATATTAATCATATATCAATCTAGAGTAAACACCAACAAACCATACAATTATTACACAAATTCCGTAATCTCTTTTAAAAGTTTATTTCTATTTTTACCAAACACACATCTTGTTACTAGTAATCCATATACCCAATATTTAGTAATGTTTAAAGGACTTTCTAATAGTTAGTTGTTCTAGTATTAGAAGCCTACTTGTAAATATCATATGGTAAGATTTTTATTACCCCTATTTTTATTATTGAGTCTATTTCAATTATCTGCCCAGTCAGTAAATGATTATAGAACCAATGGTTTGGATGGTAACTGGACTAATGTTGCTATCTGGGAAGTTTTTAATGGTACCACCTGGGTACCTGCTACAAACTATCCTGGTCAGGTAGCTGGCACCAACGATATATCTATCATTGGAAATTCTGAAGTAACTATCAATTCTACTATTCCAAATAGTTTTAATTCGCTTTCTATTGGTCCTGGAACAATGTTCGTAGATGCAGATTCTAGTTTAGACACACCTTTAATTACATTAAACACAGGAGGAATAGCCGAATGGACTAGTAACAATACTGATTTAGCACTTCCTGCTAATGCTTCTATAGTTATTAATGGAGGTAATTTAGTTGAAGACAGTCCTTGTAACGCTACCAAAACTATCACAATAGGAACTTCTGTTTTTGCTTCTTGTAATGGCGGTGGTGGTGGCGTGGATTATGATTTTGGTGATATAAATAATAATGGAGGAACTCTAAATGTAAGTCCTACTTCTAATGGACCTTTATGTGTAGGGCAAACATTAAATTTATTTGCCAATCCAGGAGGTGCTGGTAGTAGTGGTGCTACTTTTAGTTGGTCTGGAACAGGGCCTGGTGGATATTCTTTTAGTTCTACTTTACAAGATCCTACAGAAAGTAGTATTACCGCCATAGGAACATATACGTATACGGTAACAATTACCGACAGCTTTTCTAATAGCATTTCAGAATCTATAGATGTAGTGGTGAATGGAGCACCAAATCCTCCGGTAAGTGGAGGCAATCAAACGGTTTGTTTTGGTATTAGCGGAACACTTACTGCTACTGTTGGAGCAGGTGAAACTGTAGACTGGTACAATGCAGCTACTGGAGGAACCCTTTTATTAGCAGGCAATACAAGCTATTCTACATCTGTAGCAGGCAGTTATTATGCAGAAACGAGGAATACAACCTCTGGTTGTGTTAGTACAAGTAGAGTTGGTGTTATTTTATCCAACAAATCTTGTACAGTTATTACCAATAGAAGAATTACTTATAGAGTAAATCCAGGAGTAACAGGACCCACTGGAACTCCTACAACCGATATGGTAATCAATTTCTTTGATGATGGTCAGAATGGTTCTGGGAATCCTTTCCAATTACAAGTAAGAAATGCTACAAGTGTTGGATTTAATTATCAAATATGGTTACAAAATGTTCCTTATGCCAGTATCCCAGGACTTACACTAGGAGATCATACGGTAAATACCATCAATAATGGTAATGGAACTTTTAGTTATCTTTTTACCAGTACTTCTCCTATTTCAGCATTTGCTTCCAGAGCTATTACTGGTTCTGGCGGAGCTCCATCTCCTTTGGGTATAGGTGCAGCATGCGGTTGTGTAAGTTTTTTTAAATTGTAGTTTGGTTTTGGTTATAATTCTATAATTTAGATTTTATAAAACCACCATAACATTGCATCATCTTATTTCCATTATAGAACCTATAATCAAATGGGGCACTACTCCCAAACTTAACATCCCTAATGGAGAACTTGCTCTTAAACAAGCATTAATTTCCTTATATCAAGAGTACTTAGCCATAGCAGGTAAAACTCCAGTAGATGAAAAAGACTATCCTGATCCACCAGATTTTAATTTCGAAAAAATATCGAATACTATTAGATCCAATTTTCCAAAATTAGGTTTCTATCAGATGATTTTAGATCCTTTTGAAATGACAAAACCTGATACGGGATTAGGTGATGCTAATGATGATCTATCGGATATTATCAAGGATTTGATGGAAGTTCAATGGAGATTTAAAAATACTAGCGAACAGGATGCCTTATGGTATTTTGAGTTTATTATGCGTAATCATTCCGAAAGGCATATTGTTAATCTTTTAAAAACCTTAAAAGATTTAGAGGAAGAATTATAATGTAGATAATTACTTATACTTCATCATCTCTTCTTACTCCTAAATTTTTATCTTTGATCAAATAACACTTGAGTAAATATCAACGTGTTATTATAAGCTTATTTTTTATCTAGAGACTAGTCTCTGAAAATTAAAATCTCTATCATAGGGTAAATAAAATTCACATGTCAGAATACATATTACTGCTAGTTGCAGTTATTGCCATTATCATTGGTTTTTTTATTGGTAAATACGTTTCGTCGCTTAAAAACAAAAGCGATCAGAGTGCCCTTAACGAACGTAGCAATCAGTTGCAATTACAACTAGAAGAAACCAAAAAAACAGCTACGCAGCAGTTAGAACTTACCAAACAACAGCAACAAATTCAAAAAGAAGCCTTAGAAAAGCAGCTTTCTGAAATCGGTAAAGAACGTGATGAAATTAGAAGAGAAAAAGAATTTTTAAACACAGAACTCACCAGACGTAATACCGAATTCGAAAACCTACAACTCAAAAATCAAGAACAAAAAGGAGAAGTAGAAAAACTACAAGAGAAATTCACGAAAGAGTTTGAAAACCTAGCAAACAAAATATTAGATGAGAAATCTAATAAGTTTACAGAGCAGAATAAAGAAAACATCAAAAACATCTTAAATCCGCTACAGGAAAAGATAAATACTTTCGAGAAAAAGGTAGAGCAAACACATAAAGAAAGTATCGACTACCATGCTGCTTTACGCCAACAAATACTAGGGCTTAAAGATCTTAACGAACAAATGAGTAAAGAGGCAACCAATCTTACCAAAGCCTTAAAAGGTGATAGTAAGATGCAAGGAAATTGGGGAGAATTAGTATTAGAACGAGTTTTAGAAAAATCTGGATTAGAAAAAGACCGAGAGTATTTTGTACAACAAAGTTTTACTACAGCAGAAGGACAGCGAGTATTGCCAGATGTGGTAATTCATCTGCCTGATAACAAAAAAATGATAATTGATTCTAAAGTGACATTGACCGCTTATGAGCGTTATGTAAATGAAGATGATGAAACTCTCAGAAATACGTATCTAAAAGAACATATTACCTCTTTAAAACGTCATATTGATCAACTTGCCGAAAAAAATTATCAAGATCTTTATGATATCGAATCCCCTGATTTTGTATTACTTTTTGTACCTATTGAACCAGCATTTGCCATCGCCATCAATGAAGATAACAAATTATACAATCAGGCGTTTGAAAAGAATATCGTTATTGTTACTCCTTCTACCCTACTAGCTACTCTTCGTACTATTGATACTATGTGGAATAACGAGAAACAACAACGTAATGCGATAGAAATTGCAAGACAGGCTGGAGCGCTTTATGATAAGTTCGAAGGTCTTATGAAAGATCTTACCGGAGTTGGTAAAAAGATTGATGATGCCAAAAAAGACTATGCATCTGCAATGAATAAATTAGTTGAAGGAAGAGGTAACTTGATCACTAGTGTTGAAAAACTAAAAAAGATGGGAGCTAAAGCTAAGAAATCATTGCCAGAAGCAATTATCAAAAGAGCTTCCGAAGACAACGAAATGTAATTAAAAATGATAGACTCAAATACCACTCAGGTGATGATACAATTATTAATGGGCTTAGTATATGCTATTCCTTCCTTACTATTTATCATCATAAGCATTTACTATTTATTAAAAATGGGCTCCCAAATAGACGGAACGCTAATTTTAATTGGAAACGTCATAATATTTCTATCTGTTATAATTGGACAAATAGCATTTGTACAGTTTGCTTTTTATCAAAAATGGGAACACACAAGCTATTCCTATATATCTACTGGAATTAGCATATTTTCCTTTATAGGACGTGTACTATTTGCTGTGGGTATATTCTTGCTCATTAAAAAAATGATCAAACAAAAGAATTCGAACTCATGAAAAGTAAAAACACACACATCTTTACATTTCTTTTTGGGCTTATTGTTAACCTTGGGATATCGCAAGAACTATATTTCCCAGAAAGAGGAAATTGGGAAGAAAAAAGTCCATCAGAATTTAATATAAATTCAGCTAAACTAAATGAAGCCATCGCTTATGCAGAAGCAAATGAGTATTCTGGATCTAAAGATTTGCGAATTGCCATCTTAAAAGGATTTGAGCGCGAACCTTATCATCAAATACTTGGACCTACAAAAAAGAGAGGTACGCCAGCTGGTTTGATTTTAAAAAACGGATATATTATTGCCAAGTGGGGAGATACTGATCGTGTAGATATGACATTTAGTGTAACGAAAAGTTACCTTTCTACAATCGCAGGCTTAGCCATAGATGCAAAACTAATTAGCTCTGTTGACGATCTCACTTATAAATATGTATGGGATCATACGTTTGATGGATCTCATAATAAAAAAATAAGTTGGCGACATTTATTAACACAATCATCAGACTGGTCTGGACAGTTATGGGGCGGATATGATTGGGCTGATCGTCCTCCAAATACTGGAGGTATAGATGATTGGAAATATAGAAAATTAAATGATCCAGGAACCGTATTTGAATACAATGATGTACGAGTAAATGTATTAGCCTACTCATTACTTAATGTTTGGCGAAAGCCGTTACCCCAAATCCTTAAAAAACACATTATGGATCCAATTGGAGCATCTTCCACTTGGAGATGGTATGGATATGATAATTCATGGGCAACCATAGATGGTATGCAGATGCAATCTGTAAGCGGTGGCGGTCATTCTGGTGGTGGTTTATTTATTAATACATTAGATCATGCACGTTTTGGATTACTATTTATGAATAATGGTATCTGGAAAGAGAAGCAATTGATTTCTAAAAAATGGATACAAGCAGCAATACAACCTTCTAGTGCCAATAACAATTACGGATTTATGTGGTGGTTAAATAAAAAAGGAAGTCGCCATTGGCAAGGATTGCCAGAACACCTGTATTATGCCGCTGGTTTCGGAGGTAATTTTATAGTAATCGATCAAGAACAAAACCTTGTCATTGTAACTAGGTGGTTGGAACCCAAGTATATTGATGAATTTGTAACTAAAGTTTACGAATCATTTTAAAAAAAATTACATCTATATTTGTAATAACTTAAAACTTCAACACATGGCATCTTTTTCTCTTATTTCTAAAAAAAGTAATGTAAAGATACTTTTGCTTTTGTCTTTCCTAAGTATTACGAGTTGTACAAAAGATGGAGATAATCTTGTTTTTGTTCCGACAGAAATTGAAAGTATTTCTCCAACTAGTGGACCTGGAGACACCGAAGTAACAATTAGCGGTATTTCTTTTGGCACGAATCCTAATGCTGTTTCAGTATTTTTTAATGATGTTGAGGCCATTGTTAATTCGGTTACAGAAACAGAGATCACTGCCATTGTTCCCAGAGGAGCTCAAACAGGTACTGTTCGTGTTGTTCTTAATGGAGAAAACGTAATGGGCCCTGAGTTTACATATGTAATCACTTCTGCTCAAGTGTCTACATTGATAAGAAGTGAAATGCCTGGAGATATGGATGGTCCTGTGGCACAAGCAAGTTTTTCTGCATTATGGGGATTATTAACCGATGAAGAAGGATCCGTATTCATATCAGATTATGGTAATAACAAAATAAGAAAAATCGATACTGATAATATTGTAAGCACAGTTACTGGGATGACTGGTGTAATTGGAGACATGGATGGTACATTTACAGAAGCTACCTTTAATAATCCTAGAAGTATGGCCATGGACTCTCAGGGAAATATTGTTGTATCTGATTTAGCAGCCCAAAAGATTAGAAGAATAAATCTTTCTTCTGAAACAGTAGAAACTATTGCTGGTACAGGAGATGTAGGATTGGTGAACGGTGATGGTAGTATAGCCCAATTTGCCCAACCCATAGGAGTTGTTATAGATAATTCAGATAATATTTATATAAGTGAATTAGGAAATGCTACTATTCGGAGAATAGCACCTGATAATACAGTAAGTACTTTAGTCGGAACAGGCGTAGCAGGCTTTGTAGACGGACCCGCAGACACTGCACTGATCAGTTTTACAGCTGGTATGGCAATTGCAGCTAATGGCGATATTGTTTTTGCCGATGCCGGAAATCACAGTGTAAGAAGAGTTACAGCTCAAGGAGTAGTTTCTACTATCGCCGGAACAGGAACCACTGGAGATGTTAATGGCGAAGGTGATATTGCTCAATTTGCAAGTCCACTAGATGTGGCTGTCGATTCTCAAGGAAATATTTTTGTCGTTGATTTTGGAAATCAAAAAATTAAAAGAATTGACACCGATGGTATTGTAACTACCTACGCTGGAACTGGAGAAATTGGATTTATGGATGGAATTCCTTCTATTGCCACTTTTAATAACCCTAGAAACTTATTCATAGATGAAAATGATGTGATCTATATAGGTACAGATGATGCCATACGAATAATCACACCAGAATTCTAGAGCTACTTTTATACACAAATGAAAAAAATTCTTTTAATTATTATTGCCGCCATTGTAGTACTTTTTGCTGCATGGTATGCCTCGGTTTATTATGCAACTTATAGCGAAGGTGTGCGAAGTGGAGAACTGATTAAATTTAGCAATAAAGGTGTTTTATTTAAAACCTGGGAAGGAGAAATAAGCCAAGGAATATCTGGTGCACAAATATTCAGTTTTTCGGTAGAGGACCAAAATAAAGAAGTGATCAAAAAACTCGAAGAATACCAAGGACGATATGTAAAACTAAAGTATAAGGAACGTTTTGCTAAGGTCTCGTGGTTAGGAGACTCTAAATACTTTGTGATCGATGTAGAAGAAGAAGAATCACCACATTTTAGAAATAAGTAATTATACATGAAGAAATATAAAGCAGCAAAAGAATCCAGAGTGGTCATCTCAGAATTGATGCTACCTTCGCATTCCAATTTTAGTGGTAAAATTCACGGTGGTTATATTCTTTCTTTAATGGACCAGATTGCCTTTGCTTGTGGATCAAAACATTCTGAAGCGTATTGTGTAACAGCCAGTGTAGATAAGGTAGATTTTAGAAAACCTATCGAAGTTGGAGAGTTAGTTACTATGAAAGCCTCTATAAATCATGTAGGTACTACCTCTATGGTGGTTGGTGTTCGTGTAGAAGCAGAAAACATTATGACTGGTAAAGTAAAACATTGTAATTCTAGCTACTTTACCATGGTTGCAAAAAATGACGAAGGAAAAAGTATTACGGTCCCTGGATTGATTTTGGAAAACGAGACCGCAGTGCGTCGTTTTGTAAGAAGTATTATCAGAAAAGAAGATGCAAGTGCGAGAAAAGACCGATTTAAAGCTTCTGAATTTAGATTAGAAGATCATATACAATTGTTAAAAGAATACAATATACAATTAGCATTATAATTTATTCTAGAAGTCTGCGTTAGTGCTATCAGAGAATACCATGATGTACTCTTAAGAATTTTGCTATATTTAAGAAAAATTGAAAACTATGAAATCCCCAACTTTACTATTACTGTGCGCATTTACGATGATTCTAATAAGTTGTAGCAGTAGTGATGATGGAACTACTGAACCAGATGTAGTTATCGATCCAGATCCGATTCCAGAACAAACTTCTACCTATATAGGTCATGTAAAAACGATTATAGATTCCAATTGTTTAGAGTGCCATGGATCCCCATTACAAAATTCGGCACCAATGGAATTAGTTACCTTTCAGCAAGTAGTAAACGCAGTAAATGATAGAAATTTATTTAGTTTTATAAATACCACAAATGCTTTTAATGTAATGCCACCTTCTGATGAAGGAGGAAGAATGCCACAAGCTACCATCGATATTGTTGAAGATTGGATTGCAGATGGGCTTTTAGAACAATAGTCCTATTTTACTATACTAGAAATTGAAATAGATCTGGCTTATCGTTAAGATAATCTCCAAAAAAATTATGCTCTTTCATTCTCGCAATTAGAGGTTGAAGATCCTTTTTATCTTTAAGTTCAATTCCTACTACTGCAGGACCATTTTCTCTACTTGATTTTTTGGAGTATTCGAAATGAGTGATGTCATCATTGGGACCTAATATTTCTCCAACAAACTGTTTTAAGGCACCAGCTCTTTGTGGAAAGCGAACTATAAAATAGTGTTTCAAATCTGCATATAACAATGCTCTTTCCTTAATTTCCGCAGTTCGTGTAATATCATTATTACTACCACTAACAATACACACTACATTTTTACCTTTGATTTTATCTTTATAAGTTTCTAAAGCAGCTAAAGTAAGAGCGCCTGCAGGTTCTACTACGATTGCATCCCTATTATACAAATCCAAAATTGTTTGACATACCAATCCTTCAGGAACAGTTATCATATCTGACAAATAAGATTTACATATATCAAAATTTAAATCTCCAACCTTTTGCACTGCAGCACCATCAATAAACTTATCAATATCTACGATCTCAGTATTTTTATTTTCCTGAATAGATGTCAACATGGATGGAGCTCCTTTAGGCTCTACTCCAATAATTTTTGTTTTAGGTGATAGCGCTTTCATAGCACCACATAAGCCAGATGCCAATCCACCTCCTCCAACAGCTACAAAAATGTAATCAATAGGATGATCTACCTGCTTAAAAATTTCCAAACCAATAGTTCCTTGACCTTCTATAGTTTTAGGATCATCAAAAGGATGTACAAACGTCTTCCCTTGTGTTTTACAGATATCTCTAGCTGCTTTGGAGGCATCATCAAAAGTATCACCTTCTAAAACTATTTCCACCTGATCTCCACCAAACATTTGTGTCTGTTCAATCTTTTGTTTTGGTGTTACAGATGGCATATAAACGGTTCCCTCGATTCCTAAATGATGACAAGCAAAAGCAACACCTTGCGCATGATTACCAGCGCTAGCACATACAACCCCTTTAGCCAATTGCTCTTTGGTTAATGAGCTAATTTTATTAAAAGCTCCTCTAATTTTATAAGACCGTACCCTTTGTAGATCTTCTCTTTTTAATAAAATATTGGCATCATATTTCTTTGAGTATCGTATACTATTCATTAGGGGAGTAACCATAGAGACCTCCTTAATAGTGGAGGCCGCTTTTTGGATATCTTCTAATTCCGGAAAATATGTGGTTACTTCAGTATCCATATTCATTCTTTACATAGTAATAATTCATCTGCCAGTCTGAGTCCATCAAAGATTACACAATACACATCTCAAAAAAACTTCAACAGACCCAGCTAGACAAATAAACTTTATATTATACTATTGGCTTCATCGCAGTCATCGAAGCTCTTAGTCTCGAACCGACAACTTCAATTGGATGATTTCTCAAAGCAGTATTTACTTCTATTAATTTAGCATTATCTACACCGTTGTTTTTACCAGCGTCAAAAGCCTTTCCTATAACATCGGTATCAATCTTTTTCATGAAATCTGCCAACAATGGCTTACACGCATGATCAAATAAATAGCATCCATACTCGGCAGTATCAGAAATCACTCGATTCATTTCAAATAATTTCTTACGAGCTATTGTATTGGCAATTAATGGAGTTTCATGTAAAGACTCATAATAAGCGGACTCTTCAATAATACCAGAAGAAGTCATGGCTTCAAAAGCTAACTCTACTCCTGCTCTTACCATAGCTACCATCAATACTCCATTATCGTAATATTCTTGTTCAGAAATCTCAACATCTCCAGCTGGTGTTTTTTCAAAAGCTGTTTCTCCTGTCTCTGCTCTCCATGACAATAGGTTTTTATCTCCGTTTGCCCAATCTTCCATCATTGTTTTAGAAAAATGACCTCCAATGATATCATCCATATGTTTTTGGAATAACGGACGCATAATATCTTTTAACTCTTCTGAAAGTTCAAATGCTTTTATTTTTGAAGGATTTGATAGTCTATCCATCATATTGGTAATTCCACCATATTTTAACCCTTCGGTAATAGTTTCCCAACCATATTGAATCAATTTTGAAGCATATCCAGGATCAATTCCTTTTTCTACCATCTTATCAAAACAAAGAATAGATCCCGTTTGTAAAAGTCCACATAAAATGGTTTGTTCTCCCATTAAGTCCGACTTTACTTCAGCTACAAATGATGATTCTAAGACTCCTGCTCTATCACCACCTGTTCCTACAGCATACGCTTTTGCTTGATCTAAGCCATGTCCTTGTGGATCGTTTTCAGGGTGTACTGCGATTAAGGTTGGTACTCCAAATCCTCTTTTATATTCTTCTCTTACCTCAGAACCAGGACATTTTGGTGCTACCATAATCACCGTTAGATCTTCTCTAACCTTCATTCCCTCTTCTACAATATTAAATCCATGAGAATACGACAATGTAGCTCCTTCTTTCATTAAAGGCATTACTGTATTTACCACTTGAGTATGTTGCTTATCCGGTGTAAGGTTAATTACCACGTCTGCATTAGGCACTAATTCTTCATAAGTTCCTACTGTAAATCCATTCTCTGTAGCATTTTTATAAGACTGTCTTTGCTCTTTAATAGCCGCTTCTCTCAGTGTATATGAAATATCTAAACCAGAATCTCTCATATTTAATCCTTGATTCAGTCCTTGTGCTCCACATCCCACAATTACTATTTTCTTTCCTTTTAATGCATTTACTCCATCTGTAAACTCAGAAGAGTCCATAAATCTACATTTACCTAATTGTGTTAATTGATCTCTTAATGATAGCGTATTAAAATAATTTGCCATTTCCTTCTTAATTTGTGGTTACTTCCGTTCTCACGGAAATCTATTTAATTTTGATTTTTAGTTGTTTTATTTTTTGTGTGTATCCCGCTTGAGGCGGATCGGGCTATTCGTTATATCTTTTCTAATGGTTCCCTTCGAGAGCCTCAGGGCACCCCTAGAAAAGGATGCCACTGCTATCCCTTACACAGTTTCTTCTACAAATTCTTCTAATATAGATGATATATGCATTTTATCCTTAGTTACTGCTATTCTTCCAGATCGAACAAATTGCATTAATCCATAAGGTTCTAGTTGATCATATAATTTTTCGACTTCTTTACGTCTTCCTGTTTTTTCCAGAACAAAAAACTCTGGAGTCACTGTGACGATATTAGCATTACTTTCTTTAATCACATTTTGTATTTGTCGCTCCTCAAATAATAATTTTGAAGCAACTTTAAATAATGCTGTCTCCTGATAAATCGTTTCATCATCTTTATGATAAAACGCTTTGATAACTTCAATCTGCTTTTCGATCTGACCTACTAATTTCTTTACTTGTTCTTCAGTAATTTTTACAACAATAGTAAAACGAAATACATCTTTTATTTCAGATACAGAAGCGGTCATACTATCTAAATTAATATGACGTTTTAGGAAAATTGCAGAAATTCTATTCAACAATCCTATATTATTCTCAGTATATACTGATATGGTATAACACTCTCTCTCCATAACTAACATAATCTTATATCCGAAACCGACGCTCCTGTGGGTATCATAGGAAATACATTATTTTCTTTTTCTACACACACTTCTAAGAAATAAGGTTCTTCGGAAGCTATCATTTCTTTAATTGCACCTTGCAATTCTTCTCTTTTTGTTACTCTTTTAGCTGCAATATGATATCCTTTGGCAATAGTAATAAAATCAGGATTTACCATTTCTGTAGAGGCATATCGTTTATCAAAGAACAATTGTTGCCACTGACGCACCATTCCTAAGAAATCATTGTTTAACACTACAATTTTCACAGGTACTCTTGTCTGAAAAATGGTACCCAATTCTTGTATGGTCATTTGGTAACCTCCATCACCAATAATTGCCACCACTTCTCTATCTGGTGCTCCCATTTTAGCACCTATAGCTGCAGGCAAGGCAAATCCCATAGTTCCTAATCCTCCAGAGGTGACGTTACTTTTTGTTTTTACAAATTCTGCATATCGACAAGCGATCATCTGATGTTGCCCTACATCGGATACAATAACTGCATCACCTTTGGTTTCTTCATTAATTCCTCGCAATACTTCACCCATTGAAAGTCCTTCTTTAGAAGGATACAGCTCATCTTTAATGACTTTTTCGTATTCTACAGTATCAAAATCTTTGAATTCCTGCAACCAATTTTCATGGGTATTTGGCTCTATTAATGGTAGTATTTTAGCCAAGGTATTTTTAACATTACCCATTACAGCAACGTCTACTTCTACATTTTTATTAACCTCTGCCGGATCAATTTCGAAATGAATAATCTTTGCTTGTTTTGCGTAAGTTTCTAAATTACCTGTAACTCTATCATCGAATCGCATTCCGATAGCAACTAATAAGTCACATTCATTGGTAAGCTTATTAGGCCCATAATTTCCATGCATTCCTACCATTCCCACATTTAATGGATGAGCTGTTGGCAATGCCGACAGTCCTAAAATAGTCCAAGCGGCAGGGATTCCTGATTTTTCTACAAAATCTTTTAATTCTTCTTCAGCCTCTCCTAAAATCACTCCCTGACCAAAGACGATCATAGGTTTCTTAGCATTATTGATTAATTGAGCGGCTTGTTGTACTGTTTCTGGATCTGTTTCAGGAACGGGTTTATAGCTTCGTACACCTTTACACTTTTCATAGTTAAAATCCAGTTCACCAAACTGAGCGTCTTTTGTTATATCAATCAAAACAGGACCAGGACGACCTGAACGAGCGATATAAAATGCTTTGGCTAACACAGAAGGAATATCTTCAGCTTTGGTGACCTGATGATTCCATTTAGTGATTGGAGTAGAAATTCCTATAATATCCGTTTCCTGAAAAGCATCAGATCCTAATAAATGAGAACCTACCTGACCTGTAATACAAACCATAGGCGTCGAATCAATTTGCGCATCCGCAATTCCGGTAACAAAATTTGTAGCTCCCGGACCTGAAGTAGCAATTGCGACTCCGACTTTTCCACTAGTTCTTGCATACCCTTGTGCTGCATGCGTAGCACCTTGTTCATGTCTGGTAAGAACGTGATGTAATCTATCTTGAAACTTGTATAACTCATCATATACTGGCATAATTGCTCCACCAGGATATCCATAAATTAAATCTACACCTTCTGATAACAGACAATGTATTACTGCTTCAGCGCCTGTCATTCGACCAGAGGCTGTTTCAGTTTCTTTTTTTATTGTTTGCGTTTGTGTTTCCATTACGCTATATATTTTTCTTTCAGCTCGTACTGAAATGTTTTTTAGAATTCATCTGTTACGCAACCCTGCGATGCAGATGAAACTGTATTGGCATATTTATATAAAACTCCTTTTTTAAATTTCAACGGTGGTTGAACCCAAGCAGCTTTTCTTCTTTCTATTTCTTCTTCTTCGATAGCAACCGTAATAGAATTTGATTCAGCATCGATAGTGATCATATCACCATCTTCTACCAATGCAATCAAACCTCCTTCTTGTGCTTCGGGAGTAATATGACCTACAACAAAGCCATGTGTTCCTCCTGAGAATCTTCCGTCTGTAATCAATGCAACCTCTTTACCAAGGCCCGCTCCCATGATTGCCGCTGTTGGTTTTAACATTTCTGGCATTCCAGGACCTCCTTTAGGACCTTCGTACCTAATGACGACTACATCACCTTTTTGAACTTTTCCATCCCTAATACCATCATTCGCATCATACTCACTATCGAAAACTTTGGCTTTACCTGTAAAGCTCAAACCTTCTTTCCCAGTTATTTTTGCAACACATCCATCTTTCGCTAAGTTTCCAAACATGATTCTTAAATGTCCGGTTGCTTTAATAGGATTTTCTAATGGTTTTATCACATCTTGTCCTTCTTCTAAATCCGGAACGTCTAATAAGTTTTCTGCCAACGTTTTTCCAGTAACGGTCAAACAATCTCCATGTAATAACCCTTTCTTTAAAAGATATTTTAACACAGCAGGAATCCCTCCGATATCATGAACATCTTCCATTAGGTATTTTCCACTTGGTTTTAGATCTGCTAAGAATGGAGTTTCATCACTTATTCTTTGAAAATCTGCCAAGGTAAATTCTACATCTGCCGCTCTAGCAATGGCTAAAAAATGAAGTACAGCATTTGTTGAACCTCCTAAGATCGTTACCAGACGAACAGCATTTTCTAATGACTTTTTGGTAACGATATCCAAAGGTTTAATATCTTTTTCCAATAGCACTCGCATAGCTCTACCCGCAGCGATACTTTCTTCTTCCTTGTTTTTACTAATAGCAGGATTTGATGAATTATACGGAAGTGACATCCCCAAAGCTTCGATCGCTGATGCCATGGTATTTGCGGTATACATTCCTCCACAAGCTCCAGCACCAGGAATTGCTTTCTTAATAACACTTTTATATTCTGTGTTCTCCATCGTTCCGGCTACTTTTTCACCCCAAGCTTCAAATGCCGAAACAATATCTAGCTTTCGTCCTTCATGACATCCCGAAGCAATTGTACCTCCATATACCAAAATCGAAGGTCTATTTAAACGAATCATCGCCATTAATGCTCCAGGCATGTTCTTATCACATCCAACTACTGTTACCATTCCATCATAGGACATTGCCTGTACTACGGTTTCCATAGAATCCGCAATAACATCTCTAGACGGTAATGAAAAACGCATTCCTGGAGTTCCCATGGAAATTCCATCACTTACACCGATCGTATTAAAGATTAACCCAACCACATCTTCTTCTCTTGTGCCTTGTTTGACTAACTTGGCCAGGTCATTTAAGTGCATATTACAAGGATTTCCTTCATAACCTGTACTGGCAATACCAACTAATGGCTTATTAAAATCTTCATCGGTTAACCCAACCGCATGAAGCATGGCCTGCGCAGCTGGTTGGGTGTCGTCTTGTGTAACTCGTTTACTATATTTATTAATACTCATCCTTATCTGAATGTTATTTTTTTATCGATTTCTTATTTTTTTAACCTATTTATTAACATATTCTCATGTATCTAAATAAACCATAGTATAAAATTATTTCGTAATGACTAAACTGTTAAATTTAATTCAATAAGCTTACAACATCCAACCATTCACAAACCATCATTTTATACTGATTTACAGATACTTACACTTAATCTATTTACAATCACTACATATCATATTTTTATTTTTTTAGTTAAAAAAAATCCCTTCTAATAGTAGAAGGGATTTTTAAATTATATATTCATAACGCCCTTCTCACCCTGATATAATAATCACGATGTTGATAATAATTTGGACAATAATTACTTGTTGTAAATTCATTATTTTACTTTATTAATAGAACCGGTTTAAAACAGCTCATAAAAAAATCCCTTTACGAACGTAAAGGGATTTTAGTATAAGATTGTATCATATCATATCCCTTTACCAAGATGAAATAATCACCTCGATAATAATGACATTAATGATATTTAAATTTGTTTTTTTCATTTATGAGGCTAAATATAGTAAAATTTAATATTGAAAAACAAATAGTTACGAATAGAAATCTTTAGTCTAATTTAAATAAGTTATTCTTCATACAGTAAATTACAAGCCCTACTCTTGTTTTTACTTGCAATTTTTTAAACACTGCTTCTCTATAATTTTCTATGGTTTTAGGACTCAAATTCATCTCACCCGCGATATTCTTATACGTAAGTTCGGAACAAGCATACTTTAAAAAAGTCCATTCTCGATCGGTTAGTTTTTCAGCAAGGTTTTCAGTCGTTTTCGCATCTGCTTTTTCTGTATATTTTAGCGCAGTCTCTATCTTACTCGAATAATAAAACCCTTGTTCGATAACCATTTTCATGGCAAACTCGAAGTTTTCTGGATGGATATCCTTTAACAAATATCCTCTCGCTCCTGCCCTTAACATTTTGATGATAGTTTCTTCATCATCTTCCATAGTTAGCGCCAATACTTTTTGCTCAGGTTGGTTTTCTTTTAACCACTGCATGGTTTGTATACCATCCATCACAGGCATTTTCACATCTAGCAAGATGAGTTCTGGTTTTTTTCTTTTATGCAGATAATATTGTGTGAGTTCTTTTCCGTTTTTTAGAATAGCCAAAACCTCATATCCTTCGAGATTGGTTATAAGACTTTCTAGAGATTGAGCGAATAGAAGATGATCATCTACAATGACAACAGTCTTTTTCTTCATTTTCGATTTAATTTTATTATACCTTATCTTCTTCTTTAAATGGGTACTGCAAGGTAAGCAATACTCCTTTATTAGGCTCCGAAATACAGTCTAAAGTTGCATTTACCAAAGCTGCTCTACTTTTCATGTTTAATAATCCCGAATTAGCTTGTACAGATTCCATATCATACCCTACACCATCATCTTTGATAGTAATTGCTAAATCATCTGGCGAATACTCTAGTTTTACTAATAAATGAGAAGCCTCTGCATGCTTTATAGTATTAGAGAAAAACTCCTGAACAATACGATAGATGATAATTTCATCCTTAGGATTGATAAACAATTCTTCTCCAGTAACAATAAGCTCTGGAGTTAAAAAATTTAGTTTTTTAAATCGATCTAATTCTACCTGGATAGATTTTATTAGACCAATATTCTGTATTACTTCGTGATTGAGGGTTTTAGAAAGATTTCTGATTTCTTGTAGACTATCACCAACCAAACCTCGGATATCTTGCACGGAGTCTTTGATCTTTGGTTCTAAATTGGCACTTAAAATATTGATTTGCATTACAGCAGTAGATAACAACTGACCAATATTATCATGTAATTCCCAACTTACATTTTTTAGGGTTTGCTCTTGGATTTCTAGTTTAGAGTTTTGGAGTTCTTCATCAAAACGTTGTTTTGCTTTTAAACGTTCCAATAATAATTTATTCTTCCTCCTTTGAAAGGCTACAAAGAATACGATACCAAAAATCGCAAAGAATAAAATGATTACTGTAAAGTAAACTATGAGTAAGATCTGTTCCTTCTGTAAGATTTGTTCTTCTTGTAACATATAATAAATCCAATAGAGTAACAAGTATAAAGAAAAAAGATCGCAATTTTTAAAATAATATTACGAAGATGTATAAAATTAGGACTATCTAAATCATAATATTTATCATAAATAAACATAGGAGCTACCACGATATGAAAAATTATTGATCCTAAAGCAACATAAAAAGGAATTACCTTATAAAAGCTTAAAATTTTATCACTTTGTAAAATCTCAAAAAAATAAATAAAACCATTAATAAATATTAAAATAGTTCCAAAAACATATGTAAATGAAGATATTCTTACAAAATAGACATCAGAAAAAATCAAATTAATCACAGCACCCACAATATAGACTTTAACTAAGGTGCCTAATAAATTTCTGTACTTATTACTGTAAAAATTCGAGATCAGATAAAATGAGTAAAAAGAAAAGTTTAAAATAAAAAAGATATTATATAACCAATGATTTTCAAACCATTTAGTATCCTTTAAATGCTCTAACCATATTCCGTAATACATTAGACCAGGATACAATCCTACTAATTCAACTAAAAAGGTTAACCATAAGAAGTAAACAAAATACCGAGTAGATTTATCCACCCGGTGTTTATTAATATAATAAGTTCCAAACAAAGCTGCAACGAACTCAAAAATTATGTGTAAATAAAAAGGCATTTATTAATACTTATTTGGAGGCCATCCACTTGATCCGCCATTAAAAGCATCTATATCATAATTATTTTCATCATCTCCTCCATCTTTTCCTGCTCCAGGACGAGAACCTGTTGGCGCAAAGAATAAAGTAGAATACCCTCTTCCCATTTTACATTTTGATGGAGAGTACGCTCCCATGTACGCCCTAATTCCAGGGTTTTTAATCCCTTGTGCTTCCGATTCTTGTTTTACATATGCCACATATTCCTCTAACTCTGCAAGAGTCCAATGAAATTCATGTGCATCTTCAAATCCTAAACTTTTTTCAAGACTTTTACCTCTTTTACCACACCAGTTATTATGAAGCTCCTTAGCCTTCTCTACACTGATACACTTTTGGGGTTTTTGTACTTTTTTTGCCATAATATTTTGTTTAACGGGTTTATTAATGCTAATATATTCAAAAAACAAGATTATCCGCAAATACCCCTAACCTTTAGCAAACTTTGTTTACGGAAAAACCATAATTACAATATTTTGATTTTCAAATACTTAAACAGATACTATAAAATTCAAAAAAAATACACAAAGGGGGTTTTCCCCCTATATGTTACAGGTGGTTTTACCCCTATCAACAACCTATATAAACTTAACAAACTTATAATCAGATTAACTTATAGCATAAAAAACCAACAACACATATACGCAACTCTATTTAACCAGTTAATTATTATAAAACTTCAAATCGAATGGAAAATTAAAATATTAAATATTGTATTGAAGCAAATCTACCTAAAAAGACGACATTTTAAATTTTACACTTTCGCCTACCCTTTTTTGTGCAATAACATTTATTGACTCCTCTGATAATTGAAAAATTCTTGGATATCCACCCGTAGTTTGGCAGTCTCTCATTAAAACAATCAACCTGCCTGAAGGCGTTAATTGAACCGTACCTGGCAACACCGGAACCGAAATCATAGAAGTTAGATTATTCCCCACCTCTTCATTCAATGAAATAGCCATCCGACTACTCTCATTAGAAACAGTAAAATTCCCCCTTAAAATAGATGCCTTTCCGGTATCACTTAACAGATCATATTCAGGACCTGGATACACCTCTAAACCTTCTTGACCGAACCAATCATTTTCAATTTTCACAGAAGATAACGATGTTAAAAATCCACAATAACTACTATACGATATCTTATCAGTTTTAACAAACTTTTCTGAAGCTGTAATATTTTTATATTGCGACCTACTATTCAAAACACGATTCGTACAAAATCCATTTTTGATTCCTACATAACCAAAAACACCTTTTGATATATTTTTTAGCCTTAAAACATCTCCTTTATTTACTAATAAAGGTTGATTAAATTTTACAGGTTGATCATTCATATACGGATCACATATTACACCTGTGAGAACTATTACCGACTCTTCATAAAACTTTAAAATCGGCGGCATTATCATCCACTCTATAACCGCACAATTCTCATCATTCCCTAACAAAGCATTTGCTAACTTAAAAGATCTTTTATCCATAGCACCACTTTGTGGAACTCCATATTTTGAAAATCCGAAACGACCTCTATCCTGAATCGTCGTATACATCCCTGAAGATAAAATCTCTACCATGACTATTATAAATATTCAGGAATTAACTGATAATTTTTATTAACAATAGATAAACCTATATCGTTGTATTCATTTTCTTTTACCGATATAAACTTTATTCTATCACCTGGAGTAGCAAAGCAACAAGGATCCGAATTGACATCGAAAAAAGACAAAGGAGTTCTACCAATCACATGCCAACCACCAGGACTATTGAATGGATAAACTCCAGTTTGATTTCCACCAATCGCCACAGATCCTTTTTCTACAAAACGACTAGGATTCGATTTTCTTTGAGTTATCAATTTTTCATCAAGACCACTCAAATACAAAAATCCTGGTAAAAAACCGATAAAATGAATTGTATATAATGGAGTAGTGTGAAGCGAAATAATCTCATCAACACTCATTGATTTTTGATCAGCAAACGTAACGATTTCCGGACACACATTTTCATCATAGCAAACAGGTATATTCCACAAACGTTTTTTCACACTCTTTTTTAAAACTTCTTTAGAAACCAGTGATTTTAGTTCAAAAAACCTATCATAGATATTCTCTATAGTGGATACATATAAAATTAATAACGAGTTATATGATAAAATTACCTCAACAATTACTTTACCATAAAATTCCTCGATGGATTTTTTATAAAAAATCAACAAATTCAGCAAATTTTCATCAACTTTTGCATCGGTTTGAATCAAAATTGAATTCTCACTGTATTGTTTATAGTCAAATTTCACATCAGAATTCTTCATTTTAACACGTAATTTTTAGCTGTTAACTCCTTATATATATACTTCAAAATTTCAACAGATTTTGGATTATCACCATGCACACAAATTGTATCAAAAAAAACATCCACTTCTTCTCCACTGATTGTTTTTACTTTTTCTTCAGAAATCATTTTCCAAACATGATTAAAAACTTTTTCAGGATTTTTTATCACCGCACCAACTTCTGATCGCGACACCAATGTTAAATCATCATTATAATTCCTATCTGCAAAAACCTCATGTTTTATCTCAAAATCATCTTTGTAAAAATAAGAAATAACAGAATCTTTTGGCGATATTATTAATAAACTTTTATCTATATCTTTAACCGAATCAACAACAGCTTTAGCAATACCTTTGTTTTTTACAGCATCGTTATACAACGCTCCATGTGGTTTTACATGATGCAATATCGCACCTGCTTGTTCGGTAAACCTTTTAACTTTCAAAATTTGATCGGTCAATGTTTTAACCAAATCATCATGAGAAATTTTCATGGACACTCTTCCGAAATTTTCTCGATCAGGATATGAAGGATGTGCTCCAATTTTTACATTATACTGTATAGCTAAATCTATTGTTTTTTTTATCTCTTCGTCATCACCTGCATGCCCACCGCAAGCAACATTACACCACGAAATAAATGGCATAATTTGATCATCAAATCCTGCCCTTTCTCCCACATCTGCATTCAATAAAACTTTTTTCAAATTCTTACATTTTATAAAATTATTTCTTACAAATTTATTATCACTTTCCAAATACCTCTAAACCCTAAAAAGCAAGTAACACACACTATCAAAACACCCATTATATTTTGCAGTTTAGAATTCGTAAAATTCCCCAATAATTTTTTCTGATTCATTACCCATAAAAGAAAGATCGCTACGATAGGTAGTAAGACTCCATTTGCCACTTGAGCAAACTGAATAATGACAATAGATTTGATACCAAAAGATGAAAATAAAACGCCTAAAAAAAGGATAAACATCCAGACCATTCTAAAGCGTTTACTCTTCAATCCATCCTCCCATCCAAGACATCCTTTCACCACATATGCTGCTGCTAAAGGAGCTGTGATTGCAGATGTAATTCCAGCTGCAAACAACCCAAGCGATAGGACATATTTTGCCATTGACCCAAAAACAGGTTCTAACCCTTTTGCCAGATCAGCTGCATTATTTATCTCTGACTGCTGGATCGCTGCTCCTGCCACAATGATTGCCATCGAAACCAATCCTCCAAGTACTATTGCTACTACGGTATCCCTTCGTACTGCTGGTAAGTCATCCTTTGACTTCCATTTTTCGCTTACAATAGAGGCATGTAAAAACAGATTATAAGGAACCACAGTAGTACCTATTAATCCAACTATGGTCAGTATTTTATCGGAAGAGAGATCAGGGATAAACCCTTTTACCAAAGGAGATATGTCTGGTTTTGTTACCATTGCTGCGATAATGAATGCAAGACTCATGAACAGTACTAAAACGATAAGACTTCGCTCTAAAATCTTATAATTTCCTATATACAGCAGTAAAAAAGCGACAATTCCGATCAAAACACTGACATAGTTAAGCGGTATACTTCCAATCTGTATGGTAGGAGATCCTATGATCGTAGATACTCCAAGGACACCTCCACTAATGTTTCCTGCTTCATAAGCTGCATTTCCTATAAAAATTGCGGATAACATCAATGCAATGAGTATCCAACGAATAGCTTTATTTGCAAACTGAGACTTTACTACTTCACTCAACCCTTGTTGCGTTACCAGTCCTAATCGCGCAGACATTTCCTGTAAAATAATACAAGCTACAATCGATAATACCAAAGCCCAAAGCAAGGTAAATCCAAATTGTACTCCAGCCATTGTGCAGACCGTAACGGTACCCGGACCAATAAATGCAGCAGTTACTAAGGTACCTGGACCTATTTTAGGAAGCCATTTGATCATATAATTATGTATTAAAATGTTAGTAGGACAATGAACATTCGCTGAGAACATTCATGTATGTTTTTAGTGCTGTGTTACTAGTCTATTTTTGAAGCGCATAGATGGCAAAAGACCCTAGCCAATGACCTCCTTCATAACTATCTCCAACAAGGTTTGGTAATGAGTAGTTGACATGCTTATTTGCAATATTCACAAGATGTTCGTACTCTGGATATTGATTTGCTAAACCATACAAAACCCATGCTCTACTAAAATTAAGTCCATCTAAGTGTACAAGTTTACCATCTGTTCTATCCGAAACCTCTCCTACTGAAATATCAAAATCCTTGTTTTTAAGTTGTGGCATAAAATCTTGAACCCAAGCATCAAAAGATGATTTGGATAAAATCTTTCTCATAATATCGACCTCTTCTAAACAAGGAGACAAAAAATCATATCCACTAGGTTCCCAAACTATCGGACAAGAGATATCGTTTGTATAAAACTCTTTTGCTCTTTTGGTTATAGCTTCTTTTAGGAGTTGATGATCCAAAGCAACTGCATAATCGTAGGCAAATGACAATCCAAAAGCAGTATTCGTATGCTCTCCTACTCGTATTGGATATTTTAGTTTTGGTAGAAAATCGATATACCGTTGTATAATAAGATCGGTAAGCGGTTGTAAATTCGTTTCTAATTCTTTAGCTACAGGATCATCCCATGAATGAATTTCTTCTGCTAATTTTAGTAACCATGCCCAACCATATGTTCGCTCATAAGAAGTATTGTGTTTACCTTCAAAATAGACAACTTCTGCTTCAATATTCTTTTTAGAAATATTGGCTAAGAGATTTGTTTTAATATCTGCGGCGTTTTCGATATCTGGGAAAGATTTTAGCAACTTTACCAAGGACCAATGTCCGTGCACCGAAGAATGCCAATCAAAACAACCATAAAAAGCTGGGTGTAGTACACTAGGCTCTCCAATATCTTCTTTACCACCTATGGTTTGCCCTAATTTATTTGGGTATTCCGTATTGATACAAGCTAAAGGTAATTCTAATAAGGAAATCGCCTGTTTCTTAGTTAATTCTAAAGGTTTTTCAATAACTACTTTAATAGTATTCGATACTACCGTAGTAGGTTCTTTCACGGTTTTTTCGGATGAAGATTCAGAGGGATTACAAGCTAATATTAGTATTGAAAAAAATACTACAACTAATCGATTCATGTGACAATATTTTTAATTCTTGATCCCCTGATTATTGCAATATATTTGGGTATCCAAAGACGATTGTTTTTAAAAATATTGATTTCCTCTTTTTAATCTATAGGATTGTTAATAACATGAATAAATAGTTCATAAACTATTAAAAATCACTTTATATAGTGATCATTTTACCTTCTTTTAAGTATTCTTTTTTCACACCCTCTAAAATGGTTTCTAAAAGAATTTCAGCATGTTTTGATGCCGCGGTCTTTATACAAACATGTTGTATCACATTCATAATATTTGCTCCGGTAAGCGCATATTTTTTAGAAATCTCTTCGAGAGAAACATCATTGGCTAATGATACTTTATCAGGAAGGTTATTCTTCCACAATTCTAGTCGCTCTCTATAAGATGGATTCTCAAACTCTATAATAGATTGAAATCTCCTTGTGAACGCAGTATCGATATTATTTTTGAAATTAGTAGCTAGAATTACTAGTCCAGGATGTGCTTCGATCCTCTGTAATAAATAGGATACTTCTTGGTTTGCATATTTATCATGAGCATCTCTAACATTAGTTCGTTTTCCGAAAATAGCATCTGCTTCATCAAAAAATAAAATCCATGATTTATTTTTAGCCTTATCAAAGAGTTTGGATAAGTTCTTTTCTGTTTCTCCGATATATTTAGAGACTATCATAGAAAGATCTACACGATATACATGTGATCCGGTATACTTTCCTAACAAGGTTGCTGTAAGCGTCTTTCCTGTTCCTGGAGGTCCCGAAAACAAAATACGATAACCAGGTTTAATTCTGGATTTCATATTCCATTCATTTAGCACCATCTCATTAAAGTTAAGCCATGATTCAATCTCTTTTATTTGCTGTAAAGTTTTGGATTGTAATACTAAATCCGTCCATTCTAATTGAGTTTCTATTCTTTCAGCAGGAAAATCTTTACTCATCGTAGGTTTCAATATACTTCCTGTGGTAAATAGTGCTATATACTCTTCATCTAAAATCAAACGCCCACTCATTCTGGGTTCTCCCATTGGAATGGAATCTAAATAAAGGACTCCTTCTTGTTTAAAAAGATGATCTTCGTGAAACATTTCAGTCAATGCTATCCTCTTTTGAATATCATTGCCTCCTAAAATGAACTGCACTGTTTCTCCTGTAGGGATAATACCTCTATGGTTTTTTCCTTTTACTCCACCAAATTCTGGTAATTCTCCTCCATTTGGTAAAAAATCAGAAATGATAGACGTGAAAAAGTTAGGCATTAGGTGAGGAACAATTGCCAGTAACAGCGTGATTACCTCATCCTGTGATAATTGCTTAACTCTAGCAAACTCCGAAAATAACGAATCATCTGAAATGATCTCGTGAAACCTGGGGAAAACAGGAACATCATTTGTATAGCTATCTTTTAAACGATACGCTATTACTTCTCTTAAGTAAGACAACTTACTATCGAAATGTGCGGTGTTTTGAATTAATGTTTTTGTCATGTTTTTTTACACTAAAGGTTCTATTGAAAATACATCTATTTTAGATCTTCTAAAGCTTCTTGTTCTTTTCATTACTGCAACACCATTCCTAGAACCTTGGTGATTTGTATTTCCTTCTATAGTCTCAATAACATCATTATCTACATTAATGATCACTCCAGTATGCGTCCAATCCAATCTCGATTTTTGAATTAAGAAGATATCTCCTGGCTTTATAATCGTTGGATCTTGTCGAATCTTTTGATATCTGGATAACAATCCTTTTTCTAATCCTGTATTTCCAACAGTATCGCAACTGTATGTTAAGGGCATTAAGGTTTTAAAATTTTTACCCAAAGCACTTGCAGCCTGATCCAAAATTGCCTGTGCAAATCCCATACACCAAAACCATAAGGAACCATCATTTCCATCCATATAACTACGTACCCAAGGACCACTATTGGATTCTCCATTAATGGTTAACTCAAAAGGATGTTGATGTAAATGGTTTTCTGCAACTTCTACCATTAAATCTCGTAGGTTTGTACTTAGTAATGGTTTTTCGAAAGCTTGTTTTAACCCAAAACATAATTTACTAAACAATTCTTGGTCTACAATTCCAGTAGTTTCGAGATTATGGAATCTCTGGAAATTCTTCACTGCTCTTTCTGTTGCTGGACCAAAATCTCCATCAATTTCTGTAGCGGTTCCACTTCCTGGATTAGGAATCGAAAACAGCGTTAACCAAGATTGAATTTTCCTTACTTCTTTCCTACTATTGTCAACTCCCCTTCTTTTCTGAGTTGTTTTAATAACCAATTCTTTTTGATATGCTGTTTTTTTCATTGTAACACACTTTAGTGAATAATTGAGATTTAAACATTCAGATTTGGCTTGGTAATTTAGATTCTAAATTTACTCTTAATTAACTGATTTTAAATAGGGTTAAAAACTAATCTTTAAAGGGTTTTTTGCCTGTGCTCTTTATGCCAGAACCTTTATCTACAAGTTGTTACTCTTTGTCAGAACATTTATCATTGCCTAGAACACTTATTGCTCTTGCATACACTTTGGCTTTTAAAGCAATTGATTTATATGTAATTATTCTGTGTTATTAATCCAAAAGCAATTAACTTAGATTCATTCTCCAACCTTTTCTTTCTAATAATTGAATCAATCCACTTCTACCTCCACGGATATTATTAGAATTAACTTCAATAATTTGTACGATTTCTCCATTATCATTAAGCTCCACAACACCTAAAGAAATTACTTGAGGATTACCTTGTTTTTGATAAATATATTCCAAAATTCGAGGCTCACCCGGTCCATGATCGCGTTCCAAAGGTCTACTTTGCCAATCTCCTACCTCTTTTTCATAAAAAATTTGCGCAAATCTTGAAAGAGTTTCTCTTTGGTTTCCATCCTGATCAGTGCCTAAATTAACACCTCTGTTTCTCATCGTATTGCTTTGGGGACTGCTCCATGCTGCTGCAGTAGATTCATTCATCGTAAGTTTATTTGTTAAAAATGTAACAGGATCCTGTCCAGCAGAAGATGGTCTCGCATGTGCAATAAGTAATTGTCTAAAACTATCCGTATTGATAATATTTCGGGATCTTAACTCATTGTAAAACAATCCTGCTTGATAATCTTCCATTTCCAGTTCTTGTAATACTTGTAATAACCTTCTATCACTAACTTCAGGCGATATAACAGCTGTTGTTTCTTGATCTATAAAATTTAGTCGAATCCTTCCACCTTCATATATGACCTCCAATATAACATCTTCTTCTATTACAATTTCTTCTTTTCTAGGTCCTTCTTCTTCTGTTCTCTGAATTATATTATAATCCCAAGTATCCTGACCATCTATAACCTCAATTGAACTCACTAAGTTACTATTCCTATTAGCTACATTTTGAGCAACTGTTTGCGCTTCTTCGTTGTTTATTGCACCATTAGTTAAATAAGCTCTTTCTTCTTGATGCAAATTTTGTTTAACCAAAACTAAATCATCATCTCCTTGTCTTCTCATCACCCTATCCAACAAGGCCATGCCGGTATCAACTGCTTTGTTTACTAACCATGTTAAGGCTTCGTCAATCAATGCTCTTACAGATCCAATAATTTCTGCTATTCTGGCTCCTATACCTCCCAAACCAACTTGATTTGCCAAAAATCCTATCACTACAGGCATGGACTGTCCCATAGTACGCTCCAAATAATCTGCAGCTGTAGCTACATTTCCTCGTGCGATATCTGCCACTCCATTGACAAAAGAGTTGATCACCTCTAGCATTTCTCTTAAATACTGAATAAAACTCTGAACCGCATTGAAGAAAGCAATTGCTCCATTCACTACTGCCATAATTCCAGTTGGATCTAGCATGCTTAATAATCTGGTCGTAACTTGGGTAATGATTCTGGTCATTACAAAGTTTTTCACTGCATCAATTACTACGTTCCACAGATTACTCAACTGTTCCTGAATCTTATCCCAAATTGCTGCGATTCCGCGTTCCTGTACATCTTTAATAAAAGTCCAAATTCCTTCCAGTGTATTAATTGCCCCACGTATTCTGGCTACTCGTTCTGGGCCGATGCGAGGATGTTCAGCTAGTTTTTCCCAAATACGTTCCATAGAAAGCCCTAAGACCTCCAATACCCAACTGATAACACCTTGTAAAGAAAAATCTGTTAATTCCGGTATTCCAGCATCTCTTAATTCTCGCATTAACCATCCCATTACTCCATTGATCAAATGAGTAACGATGTTATCAAAGAACTTTACAAACCCTTCCTTAATCGCTCTCAGTATATTCTTAAGGAATCCAATAGGGTCTCTTTTGATATCTTCGATAGCCTGTAAGGATCTGGTAATGATATTTCCAATTAAATCGAACGGGAAATTCATGATTTCCAAAATCCCTACGATTACAATTCGAACTATCTCTGCCACAAAAGCAATAAGTCTACCGATAGGTTCTCCGAATCGTTCTATAATTCTAACAAACGCATCTATAGGATTTAAAAGATCATCGATTGTAAAAGAATTCCAAAGATCCGTAAATAGCTGAACGATATACTGTGGAGTCATGTTTAGAGTATCTACTGCCGCTTGGATTTCTCCAACAATTCTTGCAATAGCACCTGTTTCTACCATTTGAGCATATTGTGCCTCGCCTCCTTCCATCAGACTCATAAAACCACGGATAAGGTTTGGCACTGTTCTAGGAACATGTTCATCAGTGAAAGGATCTTTACCTATAATAACTTTTACCAATGAGAATCCTCTGGTTTCATTGGCAACAGAAGAAAGCCAACTCAACAATGCTTTTTTAATAAGCTTTAATACTTCGATTGCTACTGTTGATGCGAATGCCCATACTCTTTCCAAAAATCCTGTAACTCTTCCTGATAAAGCGGTAAGGTTTGCCGAAATCTCTGTCAGGTTTGCAGGACGAATAGCCTCCCAAGCAGCATTAATCAATCCTCTTAACTCTCCTAACAAAGACATAAACGTTCCTACCTGCGTATCTAACCAATCGGCAGTTTCTTGTAAGGTGCCTCGCTCTCGCATTTGCTCTAGCTCCGTTTCCTTACCAATGAGCATTAGAAAGTCTTCTAAAATTTCTACAGTGGTAGCAGTTACTTCCTCATCTCGTAATGGATCATAATGTATGATCTTTTTAATAAGAGACCAAGCACGGTTTTCTGCTAAAATAGGTTCTGCCACATCAATTAAAGCTTCTTTAATCCAGTCTATGATTTGATCTACTAGAGAACTAGCAAATGTGGTGACCCTATCCACCAGATCATTAAATTCTTCTCGTAATGCACCAATAAATGAAGTTGCAGAATTATTCTCCCATGTCTCCTCTACCAGATCTAAAAGTGCTCGTGTAGTGAGGTTTAATTCACTTAACTTTCCTGTTACCCAATCAAAAACTCTCTGAATAATTGCATACTCCTGTAACTTATCGAAAATTGCTACTCCAAATGGTACTAAACCTATGAGCCCTCTTAAAAGGTTTGTCGGTGTGGGTTCTACTCGCTCTCCTCGTAAAGGGTCGTATTGTATAATCACCGTAAACAACAAATAACCAGGTAGGTTACGCGCGTTATCCAATATCCAATCCGGTATCCAATCTAAGAATGATCCTTGAACCATTTTGGGAGCAGATGTTACTTCTACTGGCTTTTTTCTAACCGTAGATGCTCCTTGTTGTACCGTATGCGTCAATTCGTGCGCAAGTAAATGCTTTCCAGAATTGGAAGAAGTATCAAATTTACCTTCATTGAAATAAATATCATTACCATGTGTAAAAGCTTGCGCTCCCAAATCCTGACTCATTTGTTTTGCATTCGAATCAGTATGCACTCGTACATTACTGAAATCTCTACCAAAACCTGACTCCATTTGGGTCTTGGTATCTTTTGGCAATGGTGCCCCACTTCCTTTGGAGCTATGTAATCTAGATTCTATTGAGCTATCTGTTACTGATGCAGCTTGGGATTTCAGCTGTACCAATTGTACATCTTCTTCTTCCTCCTCTTTTTCCTGAATCTCCTCTTCCTGTTTCTGAAGTTCTGTTACGACATTAGTACCTTCTGCTTTTGGCTGTATCTGATTTTCTGGCAGTTCTCTGCTTTGTATTTCTTCTTCTGATTGTCGCTGAACCAAAGGAGTTACGGTATCGCCTAAAGATTTTTGTTGAACCTCATTATCCGTCAGTTCTTGTTTCTGAACATCCTCTTCTTGTTGTTTTTGTACTTGCGGAACTGGACTAAAAAAAGAACTACTTTGATCATTCCCTTTAGCAACAACTGTATCAGCAACTCTATCTGCTTCTATTTCATACTTATCACCAGGCTTACCAATATTCAACTTTGGTTGAATAAAAGCATTATTCGCCTTATCCTTTTGGAAAAGAGAAGTATTGCTAGATTTAGCGCTGGTAGTATTTCTAGTTGCCGTTGTAAACATGTTACTCTATACAGATATCTACTGTTATATCGATGTTTTAGTTTTTGACCTTTAAATTCCCCAAAGCTTTTCTTTTTATGATTTCTTTGGTTCCTACTAGTTCTTTATCAACTTTTAACTCATTTATCTTAGCATTTAAAGCATTGGTATCTATATCATTGCTGTTCATATTCTGAATTCGTGCTAACTGTTTTAACTGCTTTGCCTGAGCAGTAATTTTTGATTTTTGAGAAGCATTGACCGATGGATCTTTAGTTATTGACGTACTTTCTGAATCGGTTCTCTCTTTTCTCTCTTTCTCTATTTTAATAGCCTTATTAGCATATTGCACAGCTTCTTTACTGTTCCCTAACAACAATTTTGCTTTGCTAATCTCTATAATATCTTCTGGAGAATGAGCTCGCTCTTCGAGTTTTTCAGTGAGCTTTTCTAAGTTTTGTTTTGCAATAGTATCTTCAGGATTATTAATGTATTCTTCCTGATACTTCGAAAATGCAATTTTATCTGATGAGATTGTTATTTCTTTTACACTTGGATATCCTATCATTAAAATAGGAATTGGAAAGAACAGTAGTAATTTTTTAATCTCTTCTTTTTTGATAATATAATACACCAATCCAGCACTTAGAATCAGGAATAAAAAAACACCTAGTAACAACAGTACCAGTTCATAGAGATATAAATCATTTAATAATGCTTTCATGATGGTTAGTTTCAATTATTATTAAAAAAGTTACTTTACGAAAGAGCTTGATCTCATGGTTTTAATTTCCTCTGGAGTAAGTTTTTTGGGATTTGAAGCTGTGGAATGCATTAAATATGTATTATCCGGAACGACATGTGTTCCTCTGTTTAGCAGTACATGTCCCATTTCATGAGATACAGTATTATTTGTTCCTACGTTACTAACTACTACTCCTAAAAGTCCTGTTCCTGTGGCTGGCCAAAAAGCTTCTCCTAAACTACCTGCACTCAATTCTTTCACAAAAAACAAGGTGATTTCTCCAGATTTTTGATTTAAAGGCAACAATGCTTTTTCTTCATTGGTAGGACTCGTAGGGTTGGGATATTCATCTAAAACCAAATCATTACCAATAATCAGTTTTGATATAAAAGTTGGTAAACTGATTTCTTTTCCTTTCTTTACTTTAATATTGGCTTGATGATAGACCTCATTATTTGCATAATTAATAGCGCTTGAAACGTTTCCACTACTACCTTTTACATGAACCACATTCAGCGTTAAAGTCTTTTGTTTAGGTTTCTTTTTCTTTGGAGTTGGTGGTGGAACAGTACTTGGAATCGTGACTACTGCTCTTCTGTTAGGACTGAGAGATTTTGAAAATTGATTGGTCTCACCATTGGCAAAAGTTTTGATATTTACCATTGGAATTCCTTGGGATCCATCTGACGGATTCATCAACTCTTCTGCAACCTTTTCTGCTCTATCGCAGGAAAGTCCCCAATTAAATGTTGGTTTCCCATCGATACTAGCAAAACCATCAATTCGAATAATATCTTTACCTCCAGAAGCATGCCAATTCATTGCCAGATTTGATAACATTGCTTTATCTGATTCTGTTAAATTACTACTTCCTACACCATGATTAATGCTCATTTGCATTCCAAACGCACCATCATTAGCAACACTACACCCCATTCCTGATGGTGCATCTTTAGGATCATTCTCCAATTTATGCTTCTTTTGAATTTCCTTATTTACCATTCCACTTTGCTGAACGGTATGTGTTAGTTCGTGTGCTAAAAGATGTTTCCCTTCTTTAGAATCGGGATTGTATTTACCTTTATTAAAATACACATCATTCCCATGCGTAAATGCTTGTGCTCCCAATTCCTGACTTAGCTGAACTGCATTTGTATCTGTATGAATAGTTACATTACTAAAATCCGCACCAAAACCTGCTTCCATTTCATTTTTGGTATCTCCAGACATTTTATTTCCTCTGCCTTTACTAGATTTCAATCTTGATTCTATCGAAGCGTTGGTCTTTACACCTGAAGAAACAGCATTCGGATTTGACTTCGCTTGTACGGATTCTTCCTCTTCCATCTTTTGTACACTTTCTTCACTTTCGCAATCATCACATTTGGACTGTACGGTTTCCTCCTCTTCCATTTTCTGAACAGCATCTTCTTCCTCCTTTTGTTGTACCGTTTCCTCTTCTTCCATCTTCTGAACAGATTCCTCCTCCTCTTTTTGTTGTACTGCTTCTTCCTCTTCCATCTTCTGGACGGTTCCTTCATTTCTATCTTTAAACATACTTGTCTGAACTAAAGGAGTTATTGTACTAGCCAGAGGTTTTTGCTGCACTTCTTCTTCCGAGTCCTTTTTCTGAATAGCCCCTTCTGTTTCGGAAGAAGGTTTATTTACTACCTGATCGGCCATTTTATCTGCTTCTACTTCGTATTTATCACCTGGCTGTCCTACCTTTAGTTTTGGCTGAATAAAAGCTTGTGATCCCTGATGCTGAACTCCTGGTTTTTTCTTTCGCTGTAATCTCATGCCGTATCTATTTATTACTTTATATCTAATTGTGTATTCTATTCGAAAACTTATAAAATCGTTCGAGCTTTAGTTCTTTTTGCTTTTAAATTCACTTCGACAAGCTATGATTGAAACATTGTTTATATAACTATTATTCAATTCTATAGCTACTACTTCCCTGAAGGGAAGGTTGGGACGGGTGTTTTTCAACATCCTCCTCAATCCTCCTTCAAAGGAGGAAGTTTTGCCTAACCTTGAAAACAGATTTTGATTAACCTATTTATAGTACATATCTTAACTATCTTGTTTATGTTTTCACCATTCCACAAAAATCAGTTGATCAAACCATGGTAGTTTAATCATATTTAGATTCCATGGAAGTTTTTCTAATAGTAGGTCTTGAGTTTTACGCTCAATAATGATTCGATGTTTACCCGATTCTTGTTCTAATAGTAACTTACCATCCCTTTTAATAAAGTTTTCTCGTAATCCATCTGCGGAAGTGTTCTTTAGTACCTGCCAATTTTGGATAACTGAATTCAGTAATTTTTCGCTTTCTTCTTTAAAACTTTTGGAGAGCTTTATATGCTTCCGAATTGGTTTATCTAATGGGTAGCCACATAGGAACTTTTCTAATGTTAAGTCTGTTTCCATCGGTTCTTCTTCTTTGGTAGCCAGATAGTGCAATAAATGGATTGCCAATTCTACTTTTTCTGGAACTATTGTACCTACTTTATCCAAAAGTCCCAAAGCACCAAACAAGATTTTTAGATAAGGATGAAGCAAGATCAAACCTGCATTATGTATGTAAATAGCAACATCTTCTATTTCGTCTATTTCTTCTTCTGTATACTGAAATATTTGATCTTTGACGGTATCAATATTTTGTAAATTATTATCTACCTCGATGGCTAGTTGTTCATCTAATAATTCTTCGACAAAAGATTGCATTGCTTTTCGTGAACCAGCTTGTTTTTCTTTCACAAAGGTTGATAACTCCTTTGTAAATTGGACGATTAATTTCTTTAGAACCTTGTTGTTTATATTCTTTTTGAATTTATCATCGATGTGCTTTTCAATGTTCTTAGAAGAAATTTTGAATACCTTATTTGCTTCTAGTGCTAATTTGATTTGTTTAGTAAATGCTTTCGCAATTACACTTTGTAGTTCTGATAGCTTGATTTCTTCAGGAAGTAGATCCTTGTTTATAAGATCTTTTAATCTTAACCGTTCTTTGAAAAAATGGGCAACCTCTTTTTGAATAGTTTTTTTTGTACCAAAGTGATCTAATTTATTAAACTCTTCATGAAGTATTTCTTTATTTTTATGCCTCTGAAACCTTATGATTGAATCCCAGAATTGTTCTCGCTTGTCTTGGTTTGTTAGTGTTTTCGGAAAAGAAATATTATTTTTCCTGTTACTGAAAATGCTAATCAAAACCTCATCAGAAAATTGATATATCAATCTTTTTCGAATATTTGAGTTTCCTATCTTTTCTAAAAGCTCCTTCTTAAAGTTCTTCCTGGAAATGAGTGTATTTATAAATAAAGGATCTTCTAATTTCTTTTCCGAATCCCACCATGGATTTCTTCCTGTTTTTAGAAAATGGAAAAATGCATCTACATCACTTTTCTCTTTGGTAGTTCGTAAGAATGGAGCATCTTTTGTGTCTAAAAACGCTTTGTCATCCATATTGCCCAATTTCTTTTGAAATGCCCTGACGACATCCAACTGGAGTTGTACTTGATCTTTTACATTAGCACAATCAATATCTAGTCTAAGTGTATCGAATCGTAAGATTTGATCCCCAAATGTTTGTACACTATTAAAATAAGAGGTAATCGTAGGCAATAAACTATCTTTTAAAAACACATCTAGATGATCTTTGAGGTAATATGCCGTTTTAGTATCGGCCGTATTTACCTCAAAGAGTACTCTATTTATGATATGCTTGCTATTACCCATTACTTATAAAAGTTCTAATTGTTCTTTGATTCTCTCTTCTAAAAGCGGTTTGTCCGATACTTTTTCGAATGTGATTTCTAAAAATTCTTTTAATCTTCCATCAGTATCCACAATCATTTGATTATTTCTAAACTCTTCTAATGCCCTTGTAATAGATGCCAATACCTCTTCTAATTCTCCTCTGAATTCTTCGATTTGATCATTGGACTGACAGCATAAGATAGCATAGAACAATTGTATTTGTAGCCTAAAAATGTTGGTTAAAGCGTTAAATTCGAAACTATCTTGTTCTTGAATTCTTTTTAAAATTGCTTCTGCGGTTGTCGTAATTAGAGGGCCAAAACCGTTCCCTAGTTGATCATTGAACTTCCCTGCAATAAATGCATCCATATCCTGTACAACAGTTTTGTATAAAGTTGATGTAGGCTCAAAAATGTTGATTCTTATTTCTTCGGATAAATCACTAAACTGTGGTAATTCTTCGAATCCTTTTTGGATAGTTTCTTTTGCATCAATTACACATGCTGTATCGATCACTTCTACTTCAAACTGAATATCATGAGAAACATCATGACTACATTTCCCATTAGTTATTGTTAAAGTAACCGTCGCTAAATTCTGATCATTTACAGGAAGTTTAAACTCGTGTCTTGGGTTTTCGTCTGTTCTGTTATCAGGTAACGTATTGTCTCCAAAATCCCAGAAATAAGTAACGCCTGCAGGAAGGTCAACTCCTAGCACCATAAAGTTTACTGAGGCTATTGTATTATCATTAGAATACCGTGGTTCAGAGTTTTCAAAATCAAACTCTGGTCTTCTAAACACTGTGATTTTAGCATCTGTAATTTGATCATTTACTGTAAACGCTATTTCATTACCTAACAATTCTTCTGTCACTTGACTCGCATCAAAGAAGAATCGACCATCTATCTGTACTACTCCTCCATTTTGGCTTTCATCCACGCTTGCAGCCACAATTCCATCTGCTGGAACTACTTCGAAAGGAATTGGAGCAGTTTCGTTATGCAAACAAATATGATCCACAGGTAATCGAAGTGAAACAGGTTGTTTAGGAATAATAAATGCTGTTGGAGCACAATCAGAACAACACATATACGGTAATGAAAAATCTGCTACCACTGTATTTTCTGTAACATTAGAAATTGGAACGGAAAAAAGGTCGTTTAGTCCTGTGAGATTAGCTACACTTAGTTCTGGAAGTATTGGATTTAGTGCTAAACTATTCGTATTTATATTCGTAAGCGGGTTTAACGTGATAGGATTATTTATAGTAGAAAAACTAAGTGGTGTAACTGCATTTGTCACAGGTGCTAACGATAAAAACGTATTATTGGCTATTGATAATCCTTGTGTTTTGGTTCTCCCTCTGTATACCATTACAAAAGTTCCTCCTGGTTTTACACCTGCCTTATGCTCTAATCCAGAATTTTTTTCTACAAATTTTGATAATAGTTTTTGAGAAAGAACTTCTTCTTTGCGCTTTTGAATTTCATCTAGTAGTATTTCTATTTTCTCTGCTGCACAACAATTAATTGACAATTGATTTAACAACAATGCATATTGCTGTTCAAAACCTGTTCTTTGATAGTTTGATGCTTGCGAGTATAATAATCCTGTAGTTCTCTTTTTATAGGCTTCTACTTTTTCGCATAGACTCTCAATGGTGATTTTGTAATCATTAATTCGCTGCGGTTCCATTTCCTCTACACTGTTAGGAATATATCTAGTAGCTACTTTTGTATGCGCTAATATCTCTGCTGGCTGATCTATTGCTACTTCTTTTATTTCTGTTTCCCAAGCAGAAATAACAGGATCCTCTTCTATATCTTTTTTAATTACTGCGATAATATCCTCTGCAGAGCCTTCTGGTTTTTCTTTAAATGCTTTATCTATAAATTTTCCTAAAACATCTTCTTCTTTGATAATATTTTCCTCTACTACGGTATCTACATTATATACTGTTTCAAAACCTCCTATATTTGCAAAATTAGTCTCCAGAGCCAATGTATTTATAGAAGCAGTTCTACTAGTATCAAGAGTGATCGGAGCTAAAAAAGAACGCTCTTCAGCTACAAGTCCAGTATTATTGGTTTCAAAACTATTTACTCTGTAGTATTTATGTTTTCCTTTATCTTGTAAACTAAACCCTGAGAAAAATCTAGCTACACTTGCATTCAAACAATTTTGTTCCGCTCTCCAGGCTTTCAATACTGCATTAAGGTCTTCGAATTGGCATTTATAATCCGATAAATCTAAACTTTCTAAGGCTTCGTCAATACTTAACACTTTTATATCAAACGCTAACCCTTTTTCGGTTTTTATAGTATCTAGATCCTTTATTGCAGTGCGATAATCCTTTCCTAAATGACCTTCAATTCTATAGAAATCGTTTGTGTCAATATTATAATCTAAGGGGTTTTGAATAGTATCATTACTGGATAGATTCGAACTCCGATACCCTAAATTCTGATCTTTCTGGAATTTCTTGGTTTTTGTATAATTCCAATTCTGAATAAGGTTTTTAGAAGTACTGAAATAATAAGGTATTGATCTTTTGCTTAAATCTTCATCATAGTCTCTTGATGGTGTCACTTTTATTGCAGTAAAAGCAGATGGTGTAATTCGATACTCTTCTAGCATATAGTGCATACGCAGAATTAGGTTTCGTATTTCTAACCATTTTTCTTTACCATCGGTAATAATTGATGAAGGGTAAAAACTATGTCTACATTCGAGATAACCTTCTTCAGGAACTAATTCACCTAATAAAAGATGCTTCGGAAATGCGTTTCTATTGGGACAACAAACCCATCTTAAATCAAATAATAAACATTTAATTTCTGTATAGGTACTTATCAAATCTTTTAAAAGGTCATATCTATATTGAATATCTATAGGAATATCATTTATACTAAAATCAAATAAACCATCTATATTATCAATAATACCTTTGCTGCTATTTACTTCTAAAGAATCCGTATCCAATAAAGTTCTAAAATCCGTAAATAGACGAGTAATAGCTGTTTTTAAATCTATTATGATAGAAGTACTTTTAATTACATCGTAATAACTTTTCTTTAATCGGTAATAATTTGTTGTATTAGAGTTCTGAGAAATAACAGTATTCCCAGAATTGTCTACTATGTATTGGTTTGTTAGGATAACACGTTTTACTGCTAATTCTGGAAGATTTATAAACTTCTTTGTGGTACTATGTCTGTTAAAGATTGGATCATTAGATTGATTACTAATTGTTTTCGCATCGTTTTTGGATATTAATAAGATTCTAATGTTGGCAACTTGTTCTTGGCCTTGAGTATCGCAATCGGTAGAAGTACATGGCGTTTCTTCTTTTGCAAAATTTTCTAGATACAGCACGACTACTTTATCATTGATATCTTCTAATTCATTCAGGGCAAGGGATTCCGTAGTTTCTGATTCTTCTGTGGTAATCAGTTCATGGATGGTATTGATAGTATCAAATTTGCTATAATTAGCTTCACTATCTTCAAAAACCTTGGTATGTGTATATGTCTTAGAAAGATACTTCACCAAATCTCCATCCGTGGTTACTGCACATCCATCCGAAATGATTATAGAACTATTTTCTTCATACGAAACATCTAAACCACAGACGATTCCTACTCCACTTAAACAAATACGAGTAAGTCGATTTTGATCTTCGAAATATTCTATAATAGTATTTAATTGTTCTGCTGTCAATACCTGATCATCAACAAAAGATCGATATTGTGTTGTAATTTCTTCTAATCGTATTGTTGCCATGATTTTTCTTCTTTTTTAAAGATTCCCTATGTTGGTTCTTCCTAATATTATTTTGTTTCCTGTTTCTTCTGTATCATCATTATCACAATCGTGCAATCTTCCTGTTTGATAAATTGTATTGGCCTTATTCATAGCCTCTATCAATTCATTCAAAGTAGCTCTATACTTCTCGATATCTGATTTGCTTTCTATAGTGGTATCACAATGTAATTGCTCTAAAAAGCTCTTGTATTTGGTTTGAAGGTGTAGCATATCATTTTCTTCATCTGGCACTAATCCTAAGGGATGTCCAATCCAACATATTTTGGCCAAAACATGAGCAGGTAGTTCTTCTCTAATCAATTGCTCGGCAAATCTTCTAAAATCTTTATTCCCAAATCTCTTGGTCCATCCTGGAAGTATGATCGAAACCCTAAAAGAGTATGGATCGAAAGGGCTGCATGACTTGCAATCTGCATCTATGCATACTGGCATAAAATTTTCTGGACTGGCATCGGGTTCTAATCCTGAAGGATCTTCAACATCAAATTGATCTAAATTATTCTTATCTGGTCTAAGCAGGATATGTTCTATGATATACATTCCTTCATCTGCGGTTACCTCTTTTATTAGTGTAATTAGAGCATCTCTCGCAGCTATCCCTTCTTCTTTAGTGTCTGTAAAAGCTATTCTTCTGGCAATAATCCAATCTTCGTTCTCTGGATCATTGATATCAGGATTAATTAGGTTGAAATATGTCTGAGTACCATCTTCGGTTAACTTAAAATCATAATTATCTGGATTTTTAGCATAGTGATATGCTAAGAAAAGCTCTTTAAAAGCATCCTCTAAACTATGATAATGCTTACTGGAGGAAAGCAAAACCTGACTTTCATTCTTAATTCTCCATCTGTATTCTGTTACACCATCATCATCGAGTTCTTCATAAACTTCTAAAAATTCGGAAGCTAAATCTCTTCTACTATGATCTACAATTCCAAGTAATTTTGCTATTCTTTGTTGAACACCTGAAACATTCACCGTATCCCAAATACCATTATCGTTTATCGTAGATTCTGGATTACAGTAGTTAAATCCCAATCCTCTTGCGCAACTGATTTCTTTATAATTTTGTAAAAAACTAAGCTTTGCCCTCAAAATTTCATCATTGGCAATATCATTATCTCCATAAATTAATTTCATCATAAAAGCGTAGTCACCAAATCGTTCAGCAAATCGACTGATCAAGTGATCTAATAATTGATTCCTTCGTTCATAGAATACTTCTTTTCCAGTTTTTTCTTCGTGCAGATCATTTATAATCTCCAGAAGATCAGATTCATAATTCGAATAATCCCCTACTATCATTTTAATATCAGTAACATCTTCAACTTTTTGTGCATAATAGGTTTGCCTATTCTTGAGTTCTTCTGCCTCGGTAAGTATTACATTATCCACATATAGTTTTTTCAGATGTTCATCTACTGATAACAAATCTTTTACTTTGGATAGATGCTGAAAATAATTGGCCAATACCTGATCAAAGAACAACAAATATGCTTTTAATTGATTTGCTTTGGCCTTTCTTGGTTTTTTAGCATTTCCGGGAAGTCCAAAAGGAGAAATCCCATAGGCATCAGGAAAATCATTCTGAATAGTTGTGTAACTTTCTGGCGCCATGTATTTCCCTAATGGCATTGCTACATCTTCTATCTCAACATCTTCATATTTGGCTTTTTCCTGTGCTTTTAGTTTAGCTAAGTGGGTCGCTACTTTTTCTTTATTAATTCCTATTGGTAATAGTCCCTTGGTGAAATTAAAAGTACTTTTATCGCATCGTACTGGTTTATGCCAATCCTTAATACAAATATTCCATGCACCTTCTAACCCTAAAGTTTCTCCACAATTACTAATTGAGATATCCTTAATTACATGAACCCCTTCGATATTCATGATGAGCTGAATGATATCAGATAATCGAACATCCTTTCGAAGATCTGCTTTGATCAGTTCTTCTTTATCAATAAAACCACCTTTATCATTTTCTAAATGGGTGCATCCACTTGAAAAAGGAATTGGTCCTTCAAAAATTTGATCTGTTGTATATCCTTTATCAAACATTTGCTGTAAAGAATAAAAATTAACGGTTGGAGAAAAATAGAGGTCTATGGCTTGATAAATGAGTGCTAGTATATATTCTTCATCAGCACCTGGATCCAAATCTATATATGCACAGATCGCAATAGGATGTTCTTTTACAATAGAAACATCTACTACATCTTCACAAAGATTTCTGTTCTGATGATATATGTCTTTTACTAAAGAAATAATGGTAGTTGGATCTTCAACTTCTTCCTCCAGATCAATAATTACATCATTAAGACCTTTTAATTTAAATGGTTCTGGAAAAGTTTGGTTTTCATCAAAAGGAGTATAGGATAATTGAGCCGGATGTTCTTTACAGTTGACGTGTATAAATTCTTCGTGCTGTTTTATCCATGCATTTTTTACACCATCAATATGAATAAAAAGATTGCGATAATCTAAAGCTGTAACTGATTTTGTAGGTAAAATGTGTATAGCAGACAAGAACTGTTCGTGCATTTTTGCCATATTATTCTCCTTAGATGCTAAAAGATTTTCTATAGGCATTTCAATACGTTGCGACAAATCTGTTATAGCATACGACAGCATTTCTAAAATAGTAATCCCAGGATCATGTACATTATAATCTGTCCATAGCTTACTCCCGATTTTCTCTATATAGTCTACTCCAATTTCTCGCAAGTATTCATAATCCAAATCATTTTTGGTGCTTACATTTTTGGGTATGGATATCGTTTCTTTCACGAGTTTTACTTTTTAATAATTAATTCTTTCTCTACTTTTACTGTATTCTAAAAATCATCATCTCTATACTTTACATTCTTCTGAAGGACTCACTACACTTACAACGTGCTTTGTATATTCTACAGAAGTGAGAATCACTTTTGCACTTGATGGTACTACTTTCTTTGTTTGATTAAATATTTTTTTTCCGGTAGATACATCAATCCCTGTTTCTTGCAATAATTGAAAGTCGGTTATGTAGTCTACGTATGATAATTTCTCGATATAATTAATTACCATGCTTTGATGTAGGGTAATCCCAAAATCAATTACCGAAGTTTCCTCAAAAGCCCAAGGAGCTAAAAGCTTAGCAATATCTTTTTGTAATTGGATACTATAAAAACTCTCATCTTTACCTTCGTAAAACTTCGCTTTTAAATTGACCTTAACTTCTTCATATACTGGATTAATTACCTGAGCTGCAACATGGAGCGTATTCAGATTATTAATAAATTCCTGAATAGCATTACGCTTCGCTTTACTAATTCTTGGTTTATAAGGATCATATACATTTTGGTTAATGATATTCGGTATGACCACCAAGGTTACATCTCCAGGAGATAAAAAAGACGTTAAAGATGTATGATTTAAACAATTAACCTTATAGATGTCTGGAAATTCTTGTAATATCAGGTTTTCGTAATCCCAGATAGTAATAGCTCTTTGTTTATGTCTAAGGCGTTCACTAATTCTGCGATAAAAATCTTTATCAGTTTCTTCTGGTTTACCATCAAAAGAACCATAATTCTGGGCAACTCCTTTTACATTTGCTAGCCGTTCTACTAACTTAGAGATTGTTCCTTCAGGAATACCATATTGTAAATGATTCAGATTATTATTGTTATTCTGAAATTGTGCTAAAACAGCTTGCGCCTTAATATCTATAAGCTGACTTACGGTATCAAAATCTCTTGGATTCTCTACTTTAACCCAGAATAATCCTGTTGGTAATTTTGTATTTTCTTTTGTAGCTTCTTTTGGAATCGAAAACTTTACTATTCCTGATTTTAGAAAATTATCCGTGTTGTTAGATATTATATAATCTGTATTTAAAGACAGCCATTCATTGTTACATAATATGGACCATGCTAGTTTTTCTCCATCAGCAAAATCATTTGCCGTTTCAGGGTTTTCACTACCTTCTAAGGTTTGTACTAATAAGGAAACACTTTCTAGATTCTTCGCATTTTCAATCCCTATAAACAAGCATCCCTTTTTGTAAGCTGGTAATAATTTGATTTCTGGATTGGCAATAGCTAGTACAGATGCTTTTTTTAAATCTTCACTTTCTTCCGATATACCAAAAGGGTGCTCATGGAATAGCTGAACATTTGCATCCGTCGTGCTTGCTTGTGCAGCATATCCGACTTTTATTGTTTCTATCTGTGGAGTATACGGTGCATTTGGTATTAATGTGTCAGTAGCATTTTCTTTGGATAATGCTACCGAAAAAATCTTAGGGAACAGATCATGCAGAAATGATTGATTGAGAATAAGTTTGACAAAACCTTTCTTTATAGAAGCTGAAAATTTTTCTTTAGTAGGTATCTTTGATTGAAATGGAAATCCTCCTTTTTGAAATTTTGGGAGTGGCTCCATAAGAAAATCCAAAAAACCACCTTTTTCACTTCCCACTTCTGCAGTACGGGTAATGGCAATAGTACTTTTATCAGGATCTGCTTCGCTAAAAAGCAAATGATCTAAATCCTTTGATTCCCAAACTCCATTCTCTAAAACTTGTATTTTTGAAGTGAAATAGTCTTCATTAGCTACAATAGCTTCTAAATTATCATCATTTACTAATCCTCCACTAGAATTTAAAGCTAACGTATATCTATCTTTACTAATTCTTTGTATAAACTCTGTCCTGTAAGCTATATAATTTTCAACCAAATTGGGTTTATCTTTCCAAGAGAAATCAATATTTATTTCTGTCCAATTTTTATCTAATGCTTCGGGAAGACCAATAAAAAAATTAGATCCTTTTTTGGGTTGTGGACCAAAAGGATAAAATGGTTTGGAAGCATCCAAAACCCCTAAATCATTTTCAATGGTTATATCCTGAATGGAATCTACAGAGACATCAATAGAGATACTATTTACCTTAGTAGCAGAAAATATATTTTGAAAGGTATTTCCAATGGTATTCGTAATACTATTTTTTATTAAAAATCTAGCTACAGGATCTGTAGTTGTATATGGTTCCAAAAGCACTTCTTCGTCATATCCGACAATAGGATCTAATCCTTCATTAAGTATAACCACTAGTTTTAGTTCTCCAGAAGTTATAGTAGATTCGGTAGTGCTAATTTCTCCTTCGATCCATTCTTTTTCTCCACTAAAAAAAATGCCTAGTGCCTCTGGAATATCCGAAGTATTTATTCCTACTGTGCTAAACGCACCTAAACTTATAGTAAACGTTATTGTCCTTTTTCCTTCTTTTAGCAATAGAACAGGAGACGCGACTCCAAAACCTGTTTTTCCAAAAGGAAGATTCGGATAGGTTGCAGCATCTTGTGTTGGTCCTAATGTATCTGTAGGATATCCAAAAGGCCACCATCGTATCTGATCATCTGGAAAATCTTCTCCTAATCCATCGTATGAATTTGCAATCAAAGCATTTCTAACACCAACTCCTTCTTCATAGAATACATTACGTAGTGAAGAAACGGATGCCTCATTGACCACAATTTCTTCTTGCGTATAATATTCACGCTTTATACCATCTTCATCTTTTCCTCCATCCAGCTTAGTGTCTTTATCTATTTTAACCTCTGTAGCATTTTTAGCTAGTTCAAACAATACGTGCACTTTATCTTCTACAGCTGCCTTATTACTTAATTTTAGAACTTCTTTATAATAAAAATCAAGATGCTTTTTAGACAAACTATTAAGTCGTTCTTGCGAAAAGCTAGTGAGCTTCAAAAAAGCTGCAAATAAAGAGAGATGTGGTTGAATACTTTTCTCAATTGAGATTTCAGCTTCTTCTAGTTTTGTAATTCTTTCTACGAAACTTGCTATTTCTTCTTCTTTTACAAAAAAGTTACTCCAGTCACCTGAAACGGTATTACTTTTTGTATCAAAATATTGTACTTTTTGTGAGAACCTATATGCAAATCGCATCCAATCATCGATACTCAAATCGTGTAATTGTATACTTTCTGGATCTAATGCATCAATACAACGCTGACTTTGAGAAGTACCATTCCTCATCAATAATAGATCGTTATGTTCGCAACTGCTGCTCATTGTATTGTCTTTTTATTTTTGCTTAAATATTAGTACCCTCTTGTTTATAGAATGGAAACACCAAATTATTTCTAGCATTGGTTGCTCTAATTCGGTAATCGATATTGATTAATAATTCTCCATCCAATTCGTTGGTTTGATCAATCTGTATCTTCTCTGCATCTATTCTTGGTTCGTAGTAGAGAATGGCATTTTTTATCAACTCTCTTACAAAAGTTTTTAATGTGAGATTTAGAGGTTTAAATAAAAGTTCATCGAGATTACATCCATAATTCGGAACCATTACGCGTTCTCCTAAACGGGTAGATAGTAAAACTTCTAGACTACTTTTAATATCACTTTCATCAGAAAGCATTGCTACTTTTCCGGACTCGTTACCTTCCTTTACAAATTCTGGTGGAAATCCCCATCCTGTTCCTAAAAATGATGTATTTGTATCCATAATCATCCTCCTATTATTACTGTTAGCAATCCCATCACTATGGTTCCTCCATGAGCTGTACTATCACCCATTCTTGCTGCTGGCATTCCTCCTATCATTACGGTTCCGGATCCCATAATGATTGTATCTGGCGGACCTACACAAGTTGCCATATCTCCCACTCTTGCAGCTGGTAAACCTCCAATGAGCACTGTTGGTTCTCCTGCTGAAAGTATTGGACCTCCCACATGGGGAACTACTCCGGTTACCATAGGACATACATGCATATCTGTTATTCTTGCTGCTGGTGGCATTGTATTTTCTTTTTTTAGTTGTTAATTATTGGTTTATAGTTTCTGTCCCAAGAATTTGCTATCAAGCTCTTGTTTTCATTCTCTATATATTTCTCTAATTTATCTGTACTAAAGAACCTTTTAAGATTGCGGTAGCACTCGACGACATTTCTACTCCTGCCGACCCTTCCGCTTTAAATTGTGCGTTGGCTTTAATATTTACATTGGTTCCTTCGATATTTACATCTCCAGAAGCTGTAAGATTTATATCGCTCGCACTTTCAATCACGATACCAGAGCTATCGACCGTAATAATGTTAGAATTATCATCCTCCACTACTATGGATCCCGCATCTTCATCTAGCACTATTTTTTTACCTGCCGGAGTTTCAATACTTATGGATTTTTTATCATCATCAAAAAGTACTTTCATTTCACTTCTAGTAATAAATCCTTTTTCATGATTATCATCACTGGCTGTTATAGGAGCAGGCTTTGCACTGCTATTAAGCATTCCTAATACTACTCCATCATTAGGATCATCATTGATAAAACCTACAATTACCTCATCCGAGATTTCAGGAAGAAAGAATGCTCCTCTATTTTCTCCTGCATCTAAAGATGCAACACGACACCATATCCCTTGTTCTTCATTATTTATAATGGGTAACTGTACTAATATTCTATTTTCTCCATCAGGATCTTCTTCTAACTGACTCACAATTCCTATTTGGAGTCCACAGATTCCTGATAATAATCCAGAAGCTGGTAATGGATTAATATCATAGGTTTCAGAAAACCATTTGGGGTTTATTCCAAATTGCGCATCTACTGTCCAATTACCTTCGGAAATATGATGACTTATTCCTGTAACATACACGTTGCCATTAAATCGATCACCAACTCCCTGAAGTTTTAAAATAGTACCTGGTTTAACTGCTGGGATTCCTTGAAATTTGACTCTTCCTCTTATCTTAGATAATTGCTGAAACATCCACTTTGCATCACTCCAATCTTGCATTTCGGTTGTAGAAAGTGATCCTCCATGTCTCAATTCTAGATTTTCCAATCCTATTATTGATGAAAGATCTGACGGTTCTAAATTTCCATTAAGAGAAACTGATGGATCTACAGCCTCAATCTCTATAACCTCCTGATCGGCATAATTCCAGCTATACGAAGTAACCTTATCTATCTGATGTCTGGCATCAATCTCTGCATCTAAATCAAGCATTGTAGCTCCAAAAGTTACCGTTTCTATTTCAGCACTAGAGAAGTCAGGTTTCTTAACACTTAATTTACCATCATCGACAAAGCATAACTTACCATTTGCTTGTGCTCGACTTACTATAAAATCCCAATCTGAAATATGGTATTGCACCAATTCTTTATGCTCATAATTTGTAGCTTCTACCTCTTTATCAATACCATATGCTCCAATAATTTCTTCTATAATATCACTATCTTTATTTTCATAGAAATAGTTGCTTTTTCTACCAATCGTTAGCTTAACCGCTTCGTCTTTACATTCTACAATCAGATAAGAACCATTTGCTCTTATTTTAATATTATGTTTAATGATGATTCCTTTAAAAACCGTTTCTTCATCTGAATGATACCCTGCAGTAATTTCGATTTCTGCACCAGGAATTAATAGTTCCTCATTACTTAGTTCAAAATCCTGTTTTGCAGGTTCTCCGTCGATCAAAATAATTTTAGCGGTAGGAATTCTATTTACTTCTTTTTCAATAGAAATCGTCTTTACCTGATACTTTTTAGACAGTTCATTTCCTCCCACCAAAAGTTTATGAGTGATCAGATCCGCACTTTTAGAGGTTTGTATTACACTTCCTTGCGCCATGATTATGAAATTTTTTCTATTGGTGGAAAAAAGAGTTCTGTTCCTACTTCCAGTTTTCTAAAAGATGTTAGTTCATTTACCTTCGCTACTTCGAGATAATATTTAGAATCCCCATAAATACGATGCGACATCAGTGGCAATGTATCTCCTTCCTTTACTAAGCGCACATGCGTTAGATCAGGAGACTGATTATTTTCTCTTGCAACCCTTAAGTCGTCTTCTACAAATCCTTGAAATTTTGCTTTGGCAACAGCTCGAATGGGAGTTCCGTCTGATTTAAAAAGCTTGAACTCTATGCTCATTTCAGTGAGTTTCCCTTTAAACAAAAGGGTTCCCCAATATATCATTACATAATTAGGAGCATGTTCTTCTCCATTATAATCTAGGATTACTTTTTTAAACTTTTCAATATCATCAATAACCCCTTCACCATTGTCTTTGAAAACAGTATTACCAGAGCTTTCATTAGGATTATTACCATAATGAACAATGACCCCTGTTCTATCAAATAAAAACTCTAACTCTAGATCTTCTGGAAGTTTTTTATTGAATCTTGGAGAAAGATCACTGGTACCTGCCGCTTGATCTTCATTTTGTTCAATCTTATAATTAAACGTATACTTCTCTGGATTAATAAGTGTGGTAAACTCTCCATCTGCTACCTCATCGTTAAACTGAGGATCGCTATACGCTTTTACCCTAAGTTTTGTTAATTCTCCTGTACTCATGACTAACGATCTGTTTGTTTAGCAATTATTTCCATAATTTGTTCAACACACTCAGCAATAATGTTATCCTTATCAGCTTTAGAACTTTTAGCTGCTTTGCCTTCAGATTTTTTTGCATCATTATCTACATTGATCTTAATATGCAATTCTTTAATTTCTATTGCTCCCATTTATATTTATTTTATGGTATTGTAATAGTTATATACTAGTTCAATCGTCTCGATAACCACTTTGCTTTCTTCTGCATTAAAATCTCCGATGGACCATTTTATAGGATATGCATGCACTATATTCCAGGATATCAGCGGTTCGTGTTTTTCGTTTAGTAACTTGACGATTAGATCTATTGGCTCAAAATCAAAGTTCTCCACAGCTTTTTTACACCAATTCACCACCTCTGAATTTACTAGAAGTCCTCTTTTTAAAACCAGATTAGGATATTTAGTTCTTACTGGAATTTTATGCTTAAACCTATTTTCTCCACCTTCGGTAACTTCTTCAGTTTCTATATCCACTGTTAATCCAGAGACAGACTGAAAATGATAGTCTTTTTCACCGGTAGACAAACCGGTGAATTCTACACTAAAATGAAAGCCTACTGGTGGATAATAGGTAGCCATTAGGATGCTAGTTTAAGACTATTAATTACAAACTCTGCAGACTCTATTGCGATCTCATTTCCATCTGCTTTTAGGTCCGTAGATTGCAGTTTAGACAACCATGCATCTGCAGCTTCCCAAGTGAGTATTGGCTCATGTTTTTCATCTAACATGCTAATGGTAAGATCGCTTCTAAACTTCTCTTCTCCTTCTTGGAAAAAGACGTTTTTCTTCCACATTTCATAGAACTGTCCTTTAGTAGAGGCGAAAGTTCCTCTCTTGATAGCAATATTTGCAAACTTGGTCATTCCAGGTTGTTTCTTCTTGAAATAATCATTGTCCGCTCCTCCTCTATATTCTATAACTTCAGTTTCAAAATCTAAACCAGATACTTCTGTACAATTGAGTTCGGTGTCTCCACCTATAGTTACTTTAAAATGGAACTTTGGTAATGGATATTCTGCCATGATTTCTATGTTTTAAAATTTTATATTAGTTAAGGGTTATTATGCTTCTTGCATTTTGTGAGAGAATCTAAGAATAATAAATTCTGCCGGTCGTACTACTGCCATTCCAATTTCTATGATCATTTTACCATCTAAAACATCATTAGCAGTCATGGTTTCTCCTAAACCAACATTTACGTAGAATGCTTTATCAGGAGTAGGTCCTGCAAGAGCTCCTGCTCTCCATTGCAGTGTTAAGAAATTATTTATCATTGCTTTTACGCGAACCCATGTATTTCTGTCATTTGGTTCAAAAACAAATTGCTCTGTAGCTTTCTTAATGGATTCTTCTGCCATGTTAAAAAACCTTCTTACAGGCACATATCTCCATTCTTTATCATTTCCTGCCAGTGTTCTTGATCCCCAAACTAAGGTTCCTTTTCCTGTAAATGTTCTAATTGCATTTATTGATTTTCCTGCAGTAGTATCAACATTAAGTCTATCTTGGATATCATTGGTGATTTTTTGACTCGGCTTCACTGTATATTTTACGGAAACATTTGCTGGTGCTTTCCATACTCCACGATCATTATCCACTCTTGCATATACTCCAGCCATTGCAGATGATGGTGGTAATTCTAACGGAAGGTTATTGATAGCTGTTTTAATATTATTATATGTGGCACTATCCATATCTTTTATAGCACTCAACTTAAAACCATCTAAGTTTCCACTATCTGGATCCACGGCTTGTGCATCTGTAATTGCATCAATTACTGGTGGTGTAATTAAATCTTCTACCGCCTGAATTGTTGCATCTACTGTAGCCAAAGCCAAAAGGGCATTAGCAGATTCTGTTTTTACAGCTGTTCCATTTGCAGCCTCTTGGATAGTAGTTAGATGAGACTCTAAAGAAGTGATCAATGTTACTATAGTAGATCCGTCTGCAACACTAGCTGCTAATGCATCTGCAGCGGCGGTTGCGGCAGCGGAAACGACAGCGTCTTCGTTAGAGTTAGCTGCAGCGGTATTAGCATTACTAACTATGGTATTTGTGTCTTCTACAATATCGGATAAACTTTCTACGATCGGCGTGAGTGCATTCGTTATCGTTGATGAATTTGCTAGCGCATCACCAGCTGTCATTGCTTGTAAAGCTGTATCTTCTGTAGTAAGTGTTGTTACCAAACCTGTCATTGCAGCTTGCGCATCAGCGATATTCGTCAATAAATCGTTGGTATCACTTAAAAGTACTGGTTGATTGGTATTATGAGTGATTTCTAAAGCATCTTCATCATAATGATAATCCAAAATTGTTTTTAAATATGGAAAATACACTGCTCCATATTTCTTTTCATCAATATCCGAAGTGATTAAATTTCTCACTCCTTCTGGTTCATTCATTTCAACATCTTCATCATCTGTATAGGTGTCTATGATGCTAAATCTATCCTGCATTTTTTTACACTGCGCTAATGCATTATTGTATAGGTTATAGAAATCTGCTTCATTAGCAAGTGATGTTGCATCTGGAAACAATAATAATGTTGGTTCATCTTCTTTTTCTAGTGTATTTAAACCGTCAGTAAGGTCATTAAACTGTACCGGAGTTGATGAATTATTTGCAATTGCATCTGCATACGTATTTACAGAAACCACATAACACGGTCCTCCTCCATTAGCAAAATACATTTGCATAGCATAATACATTAAAAAAGGTGATTTTTCATCTTCTACAGGTTCTGTAACTGTAATGGATTTTTCTCCATCGACTTCGGTAATGGTAATTCCTAAAGCGGTTTCTTTTTGTGGAAACCCAAAGTGCACCTCGTATTCCAACATAGAGGTAATTCTCTTTGGATCCATATGTAGCGTCTCTGTAAGATCTTCTTCCTTCTCTTTTGCTTTCTCAGTATACCCTATAAAAGCTGGAATAGCTGTTTCTACTTGGGCTACCGAAGGAGGAAACTTTACAATTTCCTCTATATAGACCCCTGGTGTTTTGTACGTAGTTGCCATAATTTTAATTGTTTATTAAATAAAAATTTCAGAATATGTTGTTGTTATATTTGTATTTTCGTCTGTGACTTGTTTTATCATATTTGCAGTGGGATTTGGAAACATATATTTGTCAATATCTACTGGTAATGTTCCCGAAAAGTCCGCATTTGGATCAATTTCTATAAAGCCATTTTTAGTCAATGGTTTTACCGAAGAAGTTTCCAATTCATTATCATCTGATTTTTTAATATACTTCCAGATTGTTTTTCTATTATCGAAATGAATTTTAAATGCTGGGAAGGGATCCAATAAAAAACTTTTACTCTCGTTAGGATCACTCGTATCGATTTCTACTACATCCATAGTATTATCTCCAATCATTTTTAACTCTATAATTCCCAATAAACCTTTCCCTGTCTCTTTTTGTATAGATTGCTCAATAATTAGTTTGCCTTCATCAGTTATTAGGTCATCTTGATCTAATTCGGCAATTAAGTCCAATCGCTTATTGATTTCAGCATTTATATTTGCCTGTTGAATATCAAACCATAACTGTTGTGTACTTTCTTCAGTTATCAAAAAATCTTCTGTAACTAAATCGTTGGAAATATTCGTTGGGATATAAGAGAACGGATTCGCTTCTGTTACTGGTTTTCTATTGGAGAAATAATAGAGCTGATTATTCTCTTCAATTAATTCTGTATAATTATCGAATAAATAGTCCTTCTTGTATAAGAAAAATGTTAGTGTAAGTTCACTATTCAGGAAACTACTTGATTTTAATTTATTAGTATCTTCTAAAACATTGCTTAACACCTTAAAACCTCTGGACTCTTTAATTAAAATCAGTTTATGATTCTTCAATATTCTATAAGTAGCAAGAGATGGGATCACATCAATAGCATCCAAAAAGTTATACTTTTTCAATTGCTGTTCCTTCTCATCATCACTCATGGACTGAAATGTAACATCTCCATCATCCAGAAAATAGGAATGAAGTAGCTCTACAGAAAAGAGAGTATTGTATAAAATTTTAAAAGCCATCTAATTATGATTTAAACTTCCATTAATTTCTGTTATCAATGAACCTTCAGCCTGAGTAACATCTCTTTCAATTTCGAGTACACTTATTTTATATATCACCGAAGGGTACTGTTTTCCTCCCAGTGTTCCCCAAATGAAATTCATCTCTTCAAAAGATGGGCTAAAAAGTTCTACAGTGAATTTGAAATCCTTGATCTGATCCATTCCATCTAATGCTCTATCAAAATTTGTATTACTTTGAGTAAAAATCCTTTTAGACTGAAAGAATTCTATAACTTTTGATAGACTCTTTAATGACTCTGTATAATCACTTCTATTTGCTGAGAACATGACGTATAGATTCAAATGGACTTTGTTGTTTTTATAAATAACTTTGGCCCCTTCTATTTGATGATTAAGGATATTCTTAAGTGTTGCTTCTTCTTCGGTATGAAGTAATGATAGAATTACATTATTATTAGTACTGGAATTCTCATTTGCTTCTGAATCTATAAAAGCAATATTCTCTAGAGAAACTGGTTTTTCATCAATCTCTACATTAAAGAAATTATTGATTTCTTCAGTAATTATCTGTAATACCTCGAATATCATAGGTTTATATTAGTCTATTAGTAATATGGTTTTAAAGCTTAAGCTATTCATCTCCAACTCAGGGATGTTTTTAAACTTTACATAAATCAGGTAATCAATGATAAATAGGGGTAGTAATTCTTAATCTGTAAAAGGGAAATATGTGTCTGATTAAGATGATATAAAATTATGTTTTAGAAACATTAATTCACATAGCTAAAACACGGATTCTACATAGGAAAACAACTTTAAAACATAGGGGTAAATACCCCAAAGCATGATATTTAGTTACATCATATAATTCTCGAGTATTCTTTTGACTAGCAGTATTTTTAATATATATCGGTGCTAAGCAAGAACGCAAAGCTCTATCCCCTGAATTCAGTGAGAACATTTTCACTAAATGAAGTGTAGCTAAGCACATAGTATTTATAAATCTTTGTATTGTAAAAATTAAAACTCTTTTATCATGAGAACTGCATTTTTAAAATATACATTCATTGTTACAATTATTTTCATCTCAAAAACACAGTCACAAGAATTAGTTCTTTCCTCTACTACAAACACTTCTAACATATCAGAAAATATAGGTACGAATGGAAACACAAAGAAGACATTACACTATAGTAATGGTACTATTAAAGAAATACGAGAAACCAAAAATGATGTATTACATGGACTTTGGAAGTTTTTCTTTAGTAATGGGGAGTTAAAAAAAGAAGGTGCCTTTTCACAAGGCAAATCTATAGGTACCTGGAAAATTTACAATAAGAAAGGACAATTAATCTTTATTGAAAACTATAAAAACGGAAATGAGCATGGAACTTGGAAAGCATTTTTTCCTAACGGAAATGTAAAAATAGAAGGAGAATTTGTTTCTGGCAAAAGACAAGGACCTTGGAAAGTTTATACAGAAAATGGAGTACTTAAAAAACTGATAACTTTTGAAGATGATATTGAAAAAGGTGAAATTGAATTGAATGATCCGTCTAAGGATTTAAACTTCTTTTCGGTTCAACAATCTATTGGAAATTATTAAGTCCAATTTAAAATTCACACATTATGTTTACACTTACTTTACTATTCATGCTATCGATCATTATTGTTGGATATTATAAGTCATACTGGTCAAAAATTCAGAAACATTATGAATGTATCAACTATGAAAACTATGCATTGATCAAAGAATCTCCTTTCTCTGAGGAATGTAGTAACTACGAGATCTTAAAAAAAGAGAATCAAATCTGGTTTAAAAACGATGGGTATTCACTGTTTTATATTCAGTTAGTTTCTTTGGATTCTAAGAATGTTGAGCTTATTGGACTTGATGGGTATGGGATGAGAAATATGGAATTTAAAAAGTATGTATGTAAACTGATACAGAAGATAAAAATTAAACACAATACGGTATAAAATAAAATAAGGGATAAAATAAATTTTATCCCTTATCTAATTAATTTTTCTAATCTAAAAATTACATTTTTACATCAGATAGTTTTACTTCTTTTGCTTCTTTATCTAACATAATTACTTCATCAAAACCAGCATTTTTGAATTGTTCAAACTGCGTTGCTGCATCTCCAATTACCAAATACGCCATTTTAGATTCATCTAAATACTTATTTGCTAATGCCTTATGCTGCTCTAGTGTCATTCCTTCGATAATAGCTTCTTCTTTAGCAATGTAATCAGGAGCAAGATCATATCTTCCCATTTCCTGTAACATTCCTAATAACGCTCCTTGCGTTTCAAACCTACGTGCATTTGATTTAATCAATGCGTTTTTAGTAAAAGCAAGATCTTCTTCGGAAATACCTTTTTTGTATTTCTCGATTTCATCTTTAAAGATTTTTACCGATTCAAAAGTAGTATTGGTACGAACACTAGAAGATGCTGTAAAAGTACCTGGAATTTTACTACCTCTAAACCCAGACCTAGCTCCGTATGTATATCCTTTTTCTTCTCTTAGAATAAGATTTACATTTCCAGAAAAAGATCCTCCTAATTTATAATTCATAACAGTTGCTGGGAAATAATCCTCATCCGTACGAGCCATTGATAAATTTCCTATGTTAATAACAGACTGTTTTGCATTAGGTATATCTACAAAGTACAATGATGCTTTATCTCTATTGTTTACAATCTCATATTCTGGAATTGTTACTTCTTTACTTGCCCATTTGCTTTCTAAATTTTTAAGTGCTTCAAGAGCTTTGCCTTGACCTAAATCACCAACTATCTGAAACTTACTCACAGAAGGTGAAAAATTATTGTTATAAAACTGTTTTAAATCATCAATAGTAATAGATTCTACAGATGCTACAGTTCCGCTTGTTGGATACGCAAACATATGCTTATCTCCATACAATACTTTATTGTATACATTTCTTGCCACTACGTTAGGGTTAGCAGAAGACCTTTTTATATCATTAATAGTTTTAGTCTTGATTCTTGCAAATTCCTCTTCATCCCATCTTGGTTGTAGTAGAATTTCTTCTACAAGATTCATTGTTTTATCTAGATTTCTTACCAACGTATTTCCGCTAACAACTATTGCTTCTCGTGTTGTATACATATTGATTGAAGCTCCTAACAATTCGATTTCTTCCTCTAATTGTTCTGGAGTTTTAGTAGCGGTACCTTCCATCATAATATCCGTCATTAAATTCGCTACTCCAACTTTATCAAAAGAATCAAGCAAATGTCCTCCAGAAATTACTAAACTGAAATTAACCAAAGGCAATTCGTTTTGTTCTATTCCGTATACCTTCATTCCATTAGATAAAGTTGTATTCCAAGAAGAAGGGATATTTAGTTTTGGAGAATCTCCTTCTTTTGGTGCCACAGATCTATCAAAAGCAGAAGGTGTTTTTTGTATCTCCTCTTTCGAATCTACTACAGCTGTTTCAACATTTTCTTTGATCTCTTCTTCGACTACTGCAGCTACTTCAGAATCTTTTGCTGCTAAATCTGTTTTACCTTTAGGAACAAAACTAGTAATTACATAAGGCTTATCTTTAATATAGGTATTATATACTCTAAGCACATCTTCTTTAGTAACCGCTTTTATATTTTCGATATCTTGGGTAATAAACCCTGGATCTCCAGCAAATACATTATACTGTGCTAATTGAAAAGACTTACCAAGTACACTACTGATCCCATTATAGAATTGCGTTTCTAAACCTGCTTTAATTCTTTCGATATCTGTTTCTGTAATTCCCTCTTCTTCAAATTTCTTGAAAGCTTCAAAAACTCCAGCTTCAATATCCGCAAGGCTTTTTCCATCATTTGCAGTAATATTCACTCTGAATTTACCTGCTATTTCCATGGATCTATTCCAAGCATTTGTATCAGATGTTAATTCTTTTTCTTTTACAAGCACTTTATACAATGGTGCTTTTTTTCCTTCTGATAATAGCTCTCCTAAAAAGTCCAACGCATATGCATCTTTTGTATACTGCTCTACCGTTGGCCAAACCATATTAAGCTGGGCCGTAGTTGCAAAGTTATCCTCGTGCATAAATCTTTTTGTTTCGGACAACGTAACATTCTGAACTTTTAATTTTTCTACTGGCTGTCTTTTTTTAATTTCTCCGAAGTACTTTTCGATCATTGCTTTAGCCTCTGCAGTCTCAAAATCTCCTGCCAATACTAACGTTGCATTATTCGGTCCGTAATACTTATCATAGAATTCTTTTACATCCTCTACAGTTGCATTTTGAAGATCTACCAATTCACCAATTACCTGCCAGTTATAAGGATGTCCTTCTGGGAAAATATTCTTGTCAATTACCCAGTTTGTGTGCCCATAAGGATTGTTATCTACACGCTGTCTTTTCTCGTTCTGTACTACTTCCTGCTGATTATTAAAAGCACTTTCAGTAACTGTATTAATTAAGAACCCCATTCTATCAGACTCTAACCACATTACTGTTTCCATAGCATTTTTTGGTACGACTTCGTAATAAATTGTACCATCTTGCCAAGTACCACCATTAAGGGTTCCTCCTACATCTTGGATTTTTTTAAAAAATTGATCTTGCGGAACGTTTTCTGATTCCTGGAATAACATATGCTCAAACAAGTGAGCAAAACCTGTTCTTCCTTTCTTTTCACGATTAGATCCTACACCATATTGAATGGCTACAGAAACAATAGGATCTGATTTATCCTGATGCAAAACGACTTGAAGACCGTTTTCTAATTCGTACTTTTCGAAATCGATAGATAATTTACCAACTTCTTCGCTTTCTGATTGAGTTTCAGTTGTTTCTTTTTTACAAGAAATAACGGAAACAAATAAAAAGGACATTACCACAATAAAAGTCCTAGATATTCGAGTTTTCATGATGTATTATTTAGATTAAGCTTTAAAAGTACTTTAAGCAAGTGAGTATTCCCTTTGTTGGATTATTAAAAAAAAGTTAAAAAGGCTGTATTCCTTATAATTAGAACTCTTAAATGAGATGTTTTTTATGAATTCTTCAAGATATAGTCGAAAATTGGTTTAATCTTTAGGATGTTCTCATCTTCATCTTAAAAAAAGACCTCTAACCATTTAAAAATAGTAAGAGGTCTTTTGCCAGTTTAAGTTCTGATATAACTAGTATATCAAGGTTATCTTTTGATCATTTTCTTAATCACTTTTTTCTGATTATTCTCAATCATAACAAAGTATGCTCCAGAAGCTAATGAAGAAGTGGTAATTTCGATTCTTTTTGATGTTATATTTTGAATATTTACATAGTCATTTAATCTTCTTCCTCTAATATCAACGATATTAATGACTGGATTTACGAAATCAAAAGAATTATCTATAAACAATTTCCCATCTACTGGATTCGGATACATTTGGATGGTATCAATATTTATATCTTCTACACTAAGTGTTGCAGGCTGCACATCTAGAGTAAAATTAATTAATTGATTTGGAGTACCACAGTTCGCACCAAAAGTAACCTCTACGGTCCAATCACCATCCTCATTTCCATCTAACTCGATGTTAGCAAAATTAATAGTATCGGTATTATACGTCTGTCCTCCTGGAGCTGTCCATATCACAGAAGCATTATTACTAGACGCTGGTATCGTTAATTCTATGTCTAAAGTTTCGATAACAGATACCGTGTCTCCATCGCTAAAAGATGTAACAGTTCCTCCATCAATAGTATACTGACTATCACCATCCGTTAAATCTGGTACTTCGGACGTAACATTTACCGACACTGGTGTTCTTATAGATTCACATCTTCCTCCTTTTGAGGTAAAATTCCATTCGTAAAAAAAGTAATAAAAATCTAATGCATTAAATGAGTTTCCTATTATCGAAACAATATTAGAAGGAGAAGTATATGGATAGTTAACTCCGTTTCCTGTTGGAGTTCTTCTAAGCAATACCAAATCGCTAGAAACAGATATCACATTATTGTCTCCTTTGGGTACATTTAGATTAACAGTTACAAGTGATTCGCCTTCTGGTATATCAACTGTAGCCGATGCCACCAAATCACCAGAACTATTCGCCACCTGGATAGTTCTTTCTCCTGCCTGCATTGCAGATACCGTAAAAGACTCGATGATAACATCATCCGAAGTATTAAAAATAATTCCTGGAGAATTTGTATAATCAGTCGCTGTATTAACGCCTGGAGATGTAGTTTGTTCAGTTACGATCTTGCCAGAAACTCCAGAAACATAATATGTTGTAGTGGCTGTAATTGGCGAAGTAGTAAAAGAACTACCTGTAGCAATTTCAGTTCCTCCTGTGGCAGAAGTATACCATTTAAAATCTGAACTTCCCGATGCAGTGAGCACTGCTGTATCATCTGCACAAACATTCACATCTGATGCAATTGGCTCTAATGCTTCCTCTACATCCAATGTAAATGAATAATCAATAGCTCCACAAGTATTTGTCGAGTTAATTGTTACGATATACTCTCCTGCTTGATTTAATGAAATATCGTTAAACGTAATCGAAGAATCTGTACTTGAATAACCATTTGGTCCTACCCAACTAAATGTAGGATTATCACCTGTTAATACTTCTAAATTTAGTGCTACTGATTGTCCGGTGCATAATCCTTGTGCGGATCCTTGTTCAAATGCCCCATTATCCACAGAAAGCTCTTGTTCTGCAGTAATTGTTAAACAGCTAGGAAGTGAAGACCTCCAAATCCCTCGACCGTAAGTTGCTGCAGTAATAGAATTATCAGAAATATTTATTTCTAAATCATTAACTATTGTAGTTGGAAGATTATTCATAAAAGGTGTCCAAGAACCATTAGTAACACTTCTAAAAACCCCAATACTAGTAGCTACATAAATAGCATCTTGAGATTCTCCGGCTTGATGTACAATATCATTTATGAAAAAATATCTATCAGTAACTGGTAAATTAGAGGATATATTACTAAAATTAATACCTCCATCTATTGATTTTTGTACTCCAGAAGCTGTAGTAATCCATACGATATTAGGGTTGGTATTATGAATTGCAATTCCTCTGATATTACTCCCAAAAGTAAACACATCTGTAACAGTTGTTCCGGAATCTTCAGTTTTTTTAAGTGTACTTCCGACTGCTATATACATAATAGTGTTATCGGAAGGTGCTATTTCCATTTGATCCGCAGAACTTCCCAGACTTGCTAGCTGCACCCATCCGTTCTCTGTAGCATTTAATCTATATAGATTATCATAACCTGCAAATAACTCTCCATTACTATTCATTGCCAAAGGTGTAACCCAATTTCCACTAGATCCGTCAGGTTGAGCTACACTTCCTGAACTACTACTCCCTGCATTATTAGACATATAAAGACCACCTCCGTTTTGGATAAAACCATAATACTTATCATCATTGGTTGGATCTATAGCAGTATCCATTCCATCTGCTCCGTAATAATTCAACCAGTTACCATTCCCATTATTGTATGCATGTCCTCCATTATCTTGAAGTCCTCCAACCATTTTATTAGGGTCATTTTGAGAGATTGCAACCTTATAAAATTGACTTGCTTGAATACCTCCGGTGTGATCTGTAAAATTATCACCTCCATTTGTCGATGAATAGATTCCTCCATCGGAACATACGAATACTGTTCCTCCAAAAGATCTAATCATATGAATATCTGCATGAGTATACGACGGATCACCTGGAAGAAACCATTCATTTAATTTTGAAAAATTGGTGCCTCCATCATTCGATCTCCAGACATTTAAACAACCAACAAATACTTCTTCAGCATTCGTTTGAGACACTCCCAATGCCAAATCAAACCAAGCTTGGCTACTTTCGATAACATCTGTTGTCGTATTTCTTTCTACAAATGATTCTCCACTATCTTCAGAACGGTAAACTCCTTTAAATGTCAAATCTTCATTAACACTTAAAATATATACATAAGTATTATTTGCAGGTGTTACTTCTATTACTAATCTACCATTCGATGTTGGAACTCCACTTGTTATCTGGTTAAAAGAGTTTCCCCCATCTGTAGATTTGTAGTATTCATTTGTCGTTACCGCATAGATAGTATCAGGGTCTCCCGGTTTTAATTTTACATCCTTTATGTTTCCCGAAAGTGTTCTATTCCATGAAACACCTGAATCATTTGTCTTGTAAACCCCTTGATTTGTGGCTACCCATAAAATAGAAGAATTTGTCGGGTGCATATAAATTTCATTCATTGAACTTGGAGTATTATCCGGCCCTAAACCAGTTGGGTTCCATGTTTGCCCTCCATCTGTAGATTTAAAAACCCCTGCACTTTGAGTATCATTACCATCATCATCTCCTGTTGCGATATAGATGATATCAGAATTAGAGTAATCAACAGCTATTCCAGAAACTCCTATTTGTGGTAAGTTATCAGTTAAAGGAACCCACGTTCCACCTGAGTTAGTAGATTTCCATAAACCACCGGCTGGGGTTCCTACATACCATGTATTTGTATCGTTAGGATCCACAACGATTACATTAGTTCTTGCTTGTCCAGATGACCAAGAACCTGTATTTGTATGAGTAAACGGCCCAATTGCTTCCCAATTACTTAAATCTACCGAAGCAAACTTATTTTCTATTTCGTTTCTATGCTCCCATGCAATCCATTTATCTTTTGCCGTCGGTAAATATCCTTCTTGGTCTACAATATCTTCCCATATATATTCCCATCTCTTGAAGGGTTTATAACCACTTCCTTTTTTATTCTTGTCGTGAGTTTTCCAATACTCATTAAAAGATCGTCGAATTTCTTGAAAAGTTGGCTTAACATCTTTACTTTTTTTACTTTGGTTCAAAGTACTCATCCAGGGAGCATCTGCATTATATTGTGCCGTTAAAACCCCTGCTGATAATAACGCGAAAAAGAGATAAAAATACTTCATTGTTGATTAAAATTTTAGTGATTGATTAAAATGATAAATATTATAATTGTGTAAAAAATAAAGTTCCTTTTATATTAACAGATATATTTATGATTACCCTACTTATACAAGTTATAAATAACATATACATTTATATTTGTTTTTTATCCTAACCATCCTTCTCTATCCAAACTTCTATATTGGATCGCTTCAGAAATATGAGACCCTTTAATACATTCTGAACCTTCTAAATCTGCTATGGTTCTAGAGACCTTAAGAATTCTATCATAGGCTCTTGCCGATAGATTCAATCGTTCCATAGCTGTTTTGAGTAATTCTTTAGATGCAGTATCTAATTGACAATACAATCGTAATTGTTTTACATTCATCTGGGCATTATAATGAATGTTTTTCTGGTCTCTAAAGCGTCTGGTTTGAATATCTCTTGCTTTTATTACTCTTTTTCTTATCTCCACACTACTCTCACCTTTTCTATCTTCGCTTAACTTATCAAAAGGTACAGGAGTAACTTCTATATGTATATCGATACGATCTAATAAGGGTCCAGATATCTTACTGAGATATCTTTGCATCTCGGCAGGAGATGAGGTTACAGGTGCGTCAGGGTCATTAAAATATCCACCAGGACTAGGATTCATGCTTGCCACTAACATAAAACTTGATGGATAGGTAACTGTAAATTTGGCTCTAGAAATGGTTACTTCTCTATCTTCTAAGGGTTGACGCATCACTTCCAAAACTTCTCTTTTAAATTCTGGGAGTTCATCTAAAAACAAAACTCCATTATGGGATAATGAAATTTCTCCCGGTTGTGGATAACTACCTCCTCCTACCAGAGCGACATTGGATATCGTATGATGCGGGCTACGAAAAGGCCTTTGCGCCATTAAACCAACATTATCTTTTATTCTTCCGACTACGCTATGAATTTTTGTAGTTTCCAACGCTTCCTGAAGTGACATCGGAGGTAAAATACTAGGTAATCTTTTACTAAGCATTGTTTTTCCGCTTCCTGGAGGTCCTACCAAAATAATATTATGACCACCAGCAGCAGCAATTTCCATACATCTTTTTATACTTTCTTGTCCTTTAACATCTGCAAAATCATACTCTGGGTTATCCAATTCTTTATAAAATTCTGTTCGGGTATCTACAAATGTTTGCTCTAATGTTCCAGCTCCATCAAAAAAATCAATAACTTCTTTAATATTTTCTACACCAAAAACCTGTAGATTATCTACAATAGCTGCTTCCTTAGCATTTTGTTTGGGTAAAATAAACCCTTTAAAGCCTTCCTCTCTGGCTTTTATTGCGATAGGCAATGCTCCTTTTATGGGTTGAAGACTTCCATCCAAAGAAAGCTCTCCCATGATAAGATATTCGGATATATCAATTCCTTTAATTTGAGAACTAGCAGCTAAAATCCCAATAGCTAATGTTAGATCATATGCAGATCCTTCTTTTCGTAAGTCGGCAGGAGCCATATTAATCGTAATTTTTTTCCCAGGGAGTTTATATTGATTATTCTGAAGTGCAGCTGCAATACGAAAACTACTTTCTTTAATTGCATTATCTGGGAGTCCTACCAAATGATAACCAATTCCTTTGTCTATATTAACTTCTACAGTAATAGTTGTTGCTTCTACACCAAAAACAGCGCTTCCGAAAACCTTAATAAGCATATTCTCTTATTTTAATGGGAGTTATAGCCTCCCATAGAGTACAATTCTTATTAGTTTGTGTCTTTAGTGTAATAAATGTTACCCTAGAACATGATTTTTTTAAAAAAAATATTCTGGGAAAGTAAAAAGATTTAATATATCTAATTCATCTTTTAGGAGAGTTATCAAAAGAGAAAATATTACACTTTTGATTCCTACACGAAAAGGATATAGCAAAATTCTCTAAAACCAAAATCTTATTTGGACAAGGATTAATTAACGTATTAAAAATACTTTCACGAAAGTAAAAGTGACGATTGTATAAAAAACAAATAGGACTATTTCTAGGCGGTATTTTTCTATTATTCTCTTTAACATCTCGGTTTGGTTTACATTCTTAGTTAAGTTCATGTATAAAACAGTTAGCATACCAATTACCCTAAATTTAATAACAAAAAAATCCCAATCTTGGTTAGTTATTGGGATTTATCAAAAACAATAATTTTGATTGTAGCAAATTATTAATAGTCAATATCCTTATATATCCAACTATCTTTTCACTAATACTCATCAAATAACATAACAAACAATTTAAATCATTGCTTCCTGATGAGACAGAAACAATTTTTCATTTAAAAACCTAAGGGTTGGTATTTTATCTTTGGTTTCTACAAGAATTGAAATATTATTATTACTACCACCATAAGAAATCATTCTTACGGGTATATAATTTAATATTTCAAAAAGCTTGTGAGAATTTTTATCATTTATAACAGACTCTCCAACTACACAAATAATACTGTGATTTTGTTCTACTGTTATTTCGGCATAGTTTTCTATTTCCTTAACAATCTCGTCTATGTATGTAGTATCATCAATAGTTAAAGAAATTGCTATCTCCGAAGTTGTAATCATGTCTATAGAAGTATGGTAATTGTCAAATACTTCGAATATTCTTCTTAAGTATCCATGAGCCATTAACATTCGGTTGGATTTGATCTTAATCGCAGTAATACCATCTTTTGCAGAAATCGCTTTTAAGCCTTTTCTGTAGGTTTTATTGGATATTACAGTTCCTGAAGCTTCTGGATCAAAAGTGTTCTTAAGTAAAACAGGAATGTTCTTATCTACTACAGGTGAGACAGTTTGAGGATGTAATATTTTAGCTCCGAAGTAAGCCAATTCTGCCGCTTCATTATAAGTAAGATGCGAAATTGGATTTGTTCCTTCTACGTATCTTGGATCGTTATTATGTAATCCATCTATGTCTGTCCAAATCTGAACTTCTTCGGCATTTAGTGCAGCTCCAATAATCGTAGCCGTGTAATCACTACCTCCGCGTTTTAGTGTACCTATTTGCCCTAAATGATCTCTACATACAAAACCTTGTGTAATATAAATTTCATGAGACTCTTCGGAACTTAACACTTGTTCTAATTTTTGAGCAACTTTAGTAATATTAGGATTATCTACGTTATCCACATACATAAATTCCTTTGCTGCTATCAGTCTATTTGCAACTCCTTTTGTAGAAAGAAAGTTTGAAAAAATATACGTCAATAAAGTTTCTCCGAACGTCAAAAATTTGGCGTTTAAAACTTCTGTATATTCCTGATTAGATAACTCTAACATTTCAGTAATCATTAAAGAAATCCTATCCTTCATCTCACTTCTTAAACCAGCATCTTCAATTAATGCATCAATAACATCTAAATGCTTGTTTTCTAATCTGTGTAAGTTTCGGGTAACTGCTTCAGCATCTTTTAATTTTATATAAGAAACTAAATTCACCAATTGATCCGTTACACCAGACATTGCTGAACATACTACGATCTTCTTATCATTGTCTCTAGAAAGAATTTGCTTTACTCTATGTAAGTTCTCTACAGATCCAACAGATGTTCCTCCAAACTTTAAAATCTTCATTGCATATAATTTTTCATTGCATAATTAAACAATAGTTCATACAGAATAAATATTTTAATAAAAAAAGTCTATATTTACACATTGTGTTAAATATCTAACAAAATGAAAACAATAACAGATTGTGTACATAATATTCTTAGACATCAACCTTTTTTAGAAGATGCTCTCTCCAGAGATATTATTAATTTTAGTTCTTTAGCTACTGACTTACTACCGCAAGTAGAAAAAGAAATGAGAAAACCAGTAAAAGCAGGATCTATCGTAATGGCCTTGCGCAGATATCATCCCAAAAGAATTAAAAACTCAGAAAACCTTGGAAATCTAGGTGATATTGTTGTAAGATCTGGTATTACTGAGTATGCTTTTCTGAATTCCAATACGATACTTACCAGTCAATCAAATCTTTTGAATACTGTAAAAGATATGACCAAAACATATTTTACCTATTCCAGCAATTTTCAAGAAAGTAATATTTTAGTTTCATCTTCTCTAAAAGAAATTGTAGAAGATCACTTTAAAGATGAAACTTGCATTTCTGTAAAAGATGATTTATCATCAATGTCGATTGCTCTTCCGGATGACAGTTCCAAATCAATTGGTCTTTATTTCTATATATTTAAGCTTTTAGCATATGAGGGTATTCCAATTTTTGAAATCATATCTACCTCAAACTATTTTACATTATTCCTCGAAAAAGAATTTGTAAATGATGCCTTTTTATTAATGAATGAAATAAAAGAAAGGTAATCTCTATATGGACTTCAAGAATAAAAGAAAATCATATTTGATTCTCTCCTAACATACGAACATTGGGGCATTTTTCTTTTTTAATATTATATTAAATCGTATCCTAAATTTGGTTAATTGAATATATTTAACGGATTTTTACATATTATTTAATTTGGGGTGCTAGATGTTAAGAAAAATTAAGAAAAACATTGTTTTCTGGGTATTATTATCCTGTTTTGGAAGTATTGCACAACAAATTGATTCTTTTTCAGAAGCATCAATCTATAATCAGCAAAACGATGTTGTATTACCTTTAGAGATTCAACAATTTATTCTGGAAGAAGATTCATTAGCACTTGTATCTAAGTTTATAAGAAATACTTATAAGATAAACCAAGACACTCTTTGCGCAATAAAAGGATATCAACTTTTCTTGAAACGTGGCATTAGCGAGAATAATCTAAAAATTCAGCATTCTTGTCATTCAAGACTTGGCTTTATTTATTACAATCTATCAGAATATCAACAATCGATTTCTTATTATTATCAAGCACTTAAAACTGCAAAAAACCAAAGGCATACAAAAAACATCATCAACAATAACAGCCAATTAGGTAGTATATTTTTTGATTTAGGAGATCTTGATAATGCATCAATTTTTTATACAAACGCTAAAGAATTGATAAAAAAATCAGATACTTTATATAGCCTGGCGAAAAAGACAGAGAAACAATTAACTTTAGTTTTAAACATTGCTAATGTAAAAACCAGATTAAAGCGTTATGAAGAAGCTTTATTTGAAATAGAAAACGCTAAGGTTTTATTGGCTAAATTAAGTAAAGAAAAAATGGGAAAATATAAAAACGCTCATTTGTCTATGTTACTTAATAAAAGTTTCTGTGAACTTGAATTAGATCAGTTCGACACCTCCGAGAAAACTATTGAAGAAGGCATAAACTTAGGTAAACAATATAAATTTAAAAGTTTTATAGGAGACTTCTATGTCAACAAAGGTCTTTTATATTATAAGAAAGATGAATTAGAAAAGGCAAAGCAATATTTTGAAAAAGGCTTATCTATTTTCAATACCTATGAGAGCAAAAAGTTCTCTAATTACCTCATGGCAAACTACAATTTAGCTAAATGTCTTTTCGACCTAAAAAAAGAAAAAGAAGCATTAAAACTTTTAGAGAGTAATTTTGAGCAAGTTAATGGTATTTCTAATGTTCATAATATAGATAAAATGTATGAGCTTGCTATTCATATAGCGGAAAACTCAAACGACACCATAAAACAATTAATGCTCAGAAAAAATCTAAACAAGATCCAGAAAATAAAGACGAATGATCAACTAAAAGCTCGTGATATAATTCAAAAAAACGATTTTCAAACACATAAGAACCAGATAAATACATTTAAAACTAAAAACAAACAAAACACTACTGTAAAAAATTTCTTTATTTCCATTAGTGTCGTTCTAATTATAATCTTAGTTATTTCTTTTCTGTTATATCGAAAAAATACAATTTCAAATAAAAAGAGGTTCGAAGAAATTTTATTGAAACTTCATGAAACCGAAATACGAAAACAAGAGAAAACCAAATCTAAAGTCCTAGAACCAGAATTATCTATAAAAGATGATCAGGTAATCGAAATATTGCAAAAACTAGAGAAATTAGAAAACTCTGATTTTTTTATACAAAAAGATTGTAATTTATATAGTACCGCAAAAAAAATTGGTACTAATACTTCTTATCTATCGAAAGCTCTTAATGAATACAAAAAACAATCTTTTGTAGAATACTTAAATAATTTACGGATTGACTACGTGCTAAAACGACTAAAAAATGATTCTAAATTTAGAGCCTATACGATTACTGCTATTTCGGAAGAAATAGGATATAAAAGCCCAAACACATTTACCAAAGCCTTTAGAAAAAAAACCAATCTTACACCTTCCTATTATATTAAACAATTTAATAAAGAGGAAGGTATGGATACCTCAAATTCATAAATTTGAGGTGCTAAGCTATATAATAGCTCTTTTCATAAGCTATTTTTGCATTAAAACTATCTCATGCAAAAAATCTTTTACCTCCTATTATGTTTACTTTTTTCGAAAACTATTATTTCTCAGGAAATTGATTATTATATTCCAATAGCAATTACTATCTCAGATAATCCAGATCTTTTAGATTCTCAAAAACAGATTTTCCAATTGTCATTTGAAGAAGAAATTCCCGAAACATTTTTTACCGATGATATCGTTACCTTTGATTTAAACATTTACAATCTATCTTCATATCCAAGACCTCGGTTAAAGATTGAATATGCCCCTTGCCATGAATGCGATCAAAGAAGAGGTGGCTCATTACGTCCGATTATCATAGAACCTTGTGACGAAGTGGTTATTCTAAGTGGAGATGACGAATGCGATTCATTTCATCACCACCTTTTTCGAGGAGAAACTCTAAACTTAAAACAATTAGGTTTTAACGATTTACAATTAAATCTTTCTTATTTCGACCAAAGAGAATCCCAATTTATAACAGTAGCACAGAAAATTGAATTGTTCCAAGTATTACCGATCCCTCCCGACCTAAAAGTAACACAAAAATACGCTCATATCACTTCGGGAGCATCCAGTAATAATATAAAATTGAGTGCTACAACCCTAATAAAAAACACTAGTAAAGTTTCTACTAATGAAACAAGTATCATTAATTATTATGCTTCAAAAGATGCTGTTTTTGATCCTTCCGACATATTACTTACTAAAAGACAAATTCCCGAAATGAAGGGTAATCAAGAAATTACAGTAAGCATTGGGCAACAAATTTTTATTCCTCCATACTATGATGATATACCTAATAATTTTTGTTATCTCATAGCCTTTATAGACCCTGAAAATTTAATACTGGAAAAAGATGAAACTAACAATATCGATTCTTTTCATTTGTGCTCTGAAAGTGATGACTATCATGGAAATCAAATACTAGTATATCCCAATCCGATAGAATCTTATGTATATGTAGAAAGCAAAAGTACAGATATAAACGAGGTAATTACATTAGAAGTTTATAACACTGAAGGAATTTTAATATACAATTCTACTTTACTACCTTTTCATTCTGAGAAAGAGAAAAACATCTATAGGTCAGAAAATCCTAATCTATCCAGAGGTTTATATCACTATCGTTTTCAAATAGGTAAGAACATTATACACAAAACTCTAGTTAAAAAATAAAGTAAACTATTTGAAATATTTTCATAAGAACAAATGATAACACAAGAGATGTAAATTTATAAATCTGCGTATACTGTCTTTCGTTATTAGTAAATCCACTCTTAGTTTAGCAATCGAAACGACGTCGATTCTTTTTTAATTCATCTTAAATCATTTTACAATATGAAAAAATTAAAAATTAAAATTTTAATGGTGATCGTCGCTGGTCTTTTATTTTCTTGTGAGGAAAACGAAACCGCAGAGGATCTACAACTCCTTGAATTGGATCACGATGTTATGATTACAACAAAAGGAGTGTTAGATTCTGAAGAAAGTCAATCGAAAAACTTCCGGGGATTCGAATTTAATTCAGGTACACTCTTTAGTAATGGATTACAAAGAACCTTAGATTTTTCTAGCAGAACCGTTGCACATACCACACAATGGGTTGATTTAACGATTTCTACAACGGTAAATATTGAAAGTTTAGACAGATCTGAACGAAATTCTAATATTGTTGCCACGGGAAGATCTGATATTCGATTAGATGGCGTTGGACAAGGATTAAGTCTTTTATATCGTAAACAAGGGATTTTTGGTAAAACAAAAGTTACTCCTTTTACCTCCGCTAGATTTCATTCTAATGTAGTATCAAGTCAAAATATTTATGCTGAAGATGGTCCTATGCAGTTAACCGTGCATGCAAATGAATTTGGATGGATGTGGATACGAATAAAACAAAACAATATAGAAAAGCATAGTGCATTATATCGTTTTACACCACCGTTCAATCCAAATAGTACTTTCTCTGGAGGAAGTATTCGTCTAAGTCGATTCGCCATTTCTGGTGGTAGCAATAATGAATTCGCTATTGCATCTTCCAGTTACAATGGTTATGCTGGTTGGTTTGAAGAACAATAAACTAAATCATAACATTCTACAAAAAACAAAAGCCCTGATTTCTCAGGGCTTTTATTAATATTTTCTTTTGGTATGTTACCAAATACTCACTCTTTTTTCTGGAGCTAAATACATACTATCTCCTTCTTTAATATCAAAAGCATCATAAAACGCTTGTACATTTAATAAAGGTTGTATTGCTCGAGTAGTTCCTGGTGAATGAGGATCTGTTTTAATTTGAGTTCTTAGAGCATCTTCTCTAATCTTTGTTCTCCACACAGTAGCCCAAGACATAAAGAATCTTTGTTCTGGAGTAAACCCATCAATATCTTCAGGTCTTCCATTTTCTTCTAAGTGCATTTGTAAACCATCATAAGCACCTAAAACACCTCCTAAATCACCAATATTCTCACCAAGTGTAAATTTACCATTGATAAAAACACTATCTAAAACTTCGATAGCGCTATATTGTTCCGCTAGAGCAGATCCTCGCTCTGTAAACTTTTTAAGGTCACCGTCTGTCCACCAATTTGAAAGATTTCCTTCGGCATCAAAGCGAGCACCAGAATCATCAAAGGCGTGTGATATCTCATGACCAATTACAGCTCCAATCCCTCCATAATTTACCGCTTCATCAGCTGTATAATTATAAAAAGGTGGTTGTAATATTGCTGCTGGGAAAACAATCTCATTAAACAATGGATTGAAATAAGCATTTACTGTTTGCGGAGACATTCCCCATTCTGATTTATCTACAGGCTCACCAATTTCTTCAATATTCTTTTTGAAACTCCATTTAGAAACTGCAATCATATTTTCGAAATAAGAATTTCCATCTTTTACATCTAATGTAGAGTAGTCTTCCCACTCATCAGGATATCCTATTTTAACTGTAAACTTATCCAATTTCTGAATAGCTTTTGTTTTTGTGCTGTCACTCATCCAGTCTAGAACTTCAATTCTTTTTTGATACGCTTTAATAACATTAGCGATCATTTTTTCGGCCTTAGCTTTTGCCTCTGGCGGGAACTTTTCATCTACATATAATTGACCTATAGCCTCCCCTACTGAACCATTTACTCTGGCCAAAGCTCTTTCTTCTAATGGTCTTTGTTTTATTGCTCCATTTAACGTTTTACTATAAAAGTCCCAATTTGCCTTTTCAATCTCTGTAGAAAGAGAACCTGCAGCGTTATTAAAAGTAGACCAACGCATTACAGTCTTAAGATCTTCGATGCTAGTGTTAGCAAGAACATCTTGCAATGCTACCATATACTTAGGCTGCATAACGATCACAGAATCTAAGTCTTTTTTTACCTCTAAATCCTTCATTAATTTATTCCAATCGATAGCAGGAGTCATTTCTGTTAATTGCTCCATAGATCTAGGATTGTTAAAGTTTCTTGTATCTCTACTTTCCACTTTATCCAAACGAGGTTCTGCCAATTTGGTTTCAATTAATAATATCGTTTCAGCATTTTTACGTGCTTGTTTTTCAGTTTCACCAATATATTGTAACATTCTGGTGATATGATCTAAATATTGTCCTCTTATTTCTTTAGATTTTTCATCTTGATCTAGATAATAATCGCGATCAGGAAGCCCTAAACCTCCTGTAGATATATAAGGAGCATTAACGGTACTATTACTCAAATTTGGAAACGACACTAAACCAGCGAACGGCGCTGAAACAGCAGTTTCTGAAGCTAATACTGTTTGTAGATCTTTTAAATTCTTAATTGCTGCAATTTTATCTAAAGTGGGTTTCAATGGGGTGATACCAGCTTTATCTCTTGCAATTGTATCCATAATAGATTCATAAATCAATATTGCTTTGTATTGATCTGTCCCTGCCGCATATTTTCCGCTAGCTTTCGCTTTAGCTAAAATATCCAATACATCGTAATCAGTTTTTTTCCTTAAAACTCCAAAACCTCCCCATCTGGTTCTATCTTCAGGGATTTCGGTATTCTTCATCCAATTTCCATTTACATAATTATAGAAATCTTCTTTTGGGCTCACAGAGGTATCCATGTTATCTAAGACAATCCCTGGAATCTTTTCTACTTTTGCAGTAGTTTCTTTTTGCCCTTCTTCTTCTTTTTTGGATTCATTCTTGCAACTGACGAAAGCAATTGAGAGTGCAACCAAAAAATACACTTTTCTCATTTTTGTATACATTTTATTAGCGAATTAAGTTTAGTTATTCAAAATATGACGTAAAAATTGAGGATTTGTTACTTATTTTGAATCTGGCAAGTTAGATAAATTGCAAAAATGAAGGAAATTCTTTACAAAATTTAACGAACTATAACAAACACCAAAAAACACAAGACACTGATTTACAACAAAAAACAATTAAACATTACCAAAGCATTAACTTTATATTAACATTTTAGTGATTTATCTTTCATTCTCAAATTAACTGATCTCCCGTTAGAAAACAGATTTTAATAATCTAGAATCAAAATCGAAAGGTTCGATTTCTATTAATTTTACTAGATCAAAGTTTGGATGTAATGGATTAATCAATAGATTTTGCTCTCTTGGTACAATGATACTTGGTACTTTTAGGCCCAAATATTTATTCTCTGATATCCAATTCATAGCAAAATGTTGAATACCTGTAGATGGCGGTATTTTATTCCAATCCTTTGGTAACTCCTTTATATCGATAGTAGACACCAACTCGTCAGGTACCTCTATAGTGGCTAAAGACATATTATCTGGAAAGTAAGCAGCAGGAAGGTGAGCCAATACTTCTAAGACAGAAAGTGAAGAGCTTGTACTCGTATACAAAACTGCAACACCTTTTGGATTCCATCTACCGCCAACTGTTTTAGCTCCTATTCCGGTAAGGTCACGAATGTATTTTTGTTTCGCAATTCTATATACTAACATTATGCAAAAATTCCATGCTCAATACGAATTAATTCTTCGTTTAATAACTGAAATCCAAATGTAGTATCAAGCAATTCTTTTGGTCTTTTAGTAGCTAATGCAACATTCGGGAGTTCCATCCATCTTTTAAAACGTTCTAAATCTCCAAAGATACTCTCTCCTCTTGCATAAAGTTTTGCCAATTGTAATGCTTTTGCACTAGCTTCTGTGCTAAGTTTCTTTTTTAATTCGTATCGTTGTATGGTACGTTCAGAAACATGTAGGACATGCGCAAGCTCACTAAGATCAAAATCTATAGTTTTAGCAAGATGTAACAATGCTCTTTTATCTATTCCGTTTCGAGATAATTCTATAAAATCATATACATTTCGTAAAGGGATATTAATATTTAAATATCTTAACAACCCCTGACTTTCTAGACTATCATAATCTAAAGGTGATACCGCGCTCATACATTACATTTTTTACATGACAAAAGTACAAAAAAAAATGACAAATGACTTATTTATTTTAAAATTATATCCAAATCCGATTTAATTGTATCTAATCTAGCCTCCATAGATCTAATTGCTATTTTGGATAAGTACCTTCCTAAAGGCAACACGGGTTTTATCTTTTCTTCATTTTTACGTTTAGAAATAGAATCTTCCAAATTTGTAGATGGTATTATTTCCGTTGGCTTCAACTCTACAATATGATCATCTCCTAATTTTTCCATTATTTCACGCGTATGACCATATCTTACATTCTGTAAGGTCGTTAAAGGTGCTGTTAACTGACTACTTGTTTTTGCTATTTTACGCTCTTCGCTATTAGTAATTAAGACATGCTTCATTTTTACTTTTTCAATCAACTCTGGAAAAGAATCTCTTAAGACTTTGGCAAGCACTTCTTCAATACCTTTTGATACTCTACCACCTATATTATCATAATATCCAGCATCTGCATACTGATCAGATGTTATTATATCCGTTCGGTCTTTTTTTCTTACCTCACCTACTGGAGTAACAAAAGGAAAACTTGCATTAATCCTCATAGCAGTTGAAAGATCTATAGATCCATTTGGATAACTAGATTGTACTGTATTTATAAAATCATTCATCCCCTCTAATGATCTTAGATGAGCATACGTTACTGGACTAATTATATTATAATTTCCAGTTTGCGTATGTGTTGTATTAATCAATAGTAAAGGTGGAATCTTAGGATCTGATATTTTCCTATTTTTAGAAATTACACCTTTATAAAAAGATAAAAATTCTTTGTTAAGAATTAGGTCCCCTTTTTCATCTGAAAAAAATTGCCCATGAGCTCGAATCCATTGATCTTCTAATAATTGTCCTCTATTTTTAAAATTAAATAAGCTAGTTACCTCTTTAAACAAATCTCTTCCTAATAATGACAATAATGCGGTAGAGAGATAATTATCCTTATATATCACACTTGCTTTATAATTCAAATTAGGATTCTCAATATCAGATTGAATTTTAAAATCCGCCTTACGATTTGATATACTAGCGTTACGAGCTTCAGCAAAAAACATAGCATTCCCAACACTTCCTCCAGAAGCCCCTGTTAACGAAAGTAAATTTCTATCAAAATAAGCACCTTCTGATTTCTCGTATAAATAACTATGGGTTAGAAATGACCAAAGTCCTGCTCTCGAACCTCCTCCTTCTGCTGATACCATAATAATTGGAAACTTATTATCGGTATTTAAAATATCATCCTTCCTACTTTTTAGCCAATGATAAATATACGTATCTAACGAAACCCTATCTACAGTGGTTTTCTTTATTTCTAGTTGATAATGATCCGAGTTATCTGTAAAAAACCTTGAAGAGAAAATACAGATAATAGTAATAATAGATAAAAGAGGTAATCTAATCTTTTTTCCAACTAAAATTAAAATAAAACAAATCATAAAAAGACTCAAAAGCGATAAAACCATTATCGATAAAGGATTTACTCTGGTAGCCCATTTTGGATAAAAATTGAAAATAAAGAAAGAGATTAATATCAAAAAGCCACCTACTAAGATAGTTCCATAGAATAACTTCTTTGGAAAACTTTTAAGGAATTTATAACTATTAAAAGACAAAGAAAAAAACAATAAAGTCAAGGCAGAATTAGCAAGAAATAATTTCCCCAGATCCTTTTCTGCCTGAGTATTTAGAGTCCCTAAAGAAATAATTAAAATCATTAGTCCAATAGAAATACAAAAAAATACAATTGTCGTATTTGCTATTTTATTGAGAAAATTCTTCAATAAAGTATATAACCTTGGTTCTGATAATAGTAACAATAGGAAAATTACTGATAGCAACATACTTGTTGAATCCAAAAACTTGGTATATGTATTTTCTAATCCAAATAATTCCATCGCATTAAGAATACTTAATGCAGATATCGCCAATAATAAAATCCCAAGAATCCTAGGCAATGTTTTTCTCATATGAATTCTTGTAGTATAAGAGTAACTAGCAGATTCACTCCTATCCTGAAATTTATAATGCTGATTAGGAATAAAACCTATAAGATTACGGATAGAAATATCCTTATAATTATGGTAGTAAAAGTATTTAGGAATATTCCATATAATAAATGCCGAAATTGAGAGTAAACTAAAATATAAAGGAACTTCTAGCAAAAAGGTTTCTGTTTGGTTTAAAATCAGCAACAGATCTACCGTTTGAGGAAAATGCCATAACGCAAGGTATAGAAATCCTATAAAAATAATACTAATGATATTATTTGCTGATTCTCTAATTAGGCTTTTAAACCAGATACTAAAAGCTTGGAAATATAACAAAAGTTGGTTTTTCATCTTATTCAAATGTAGAACTAAAAATTCTGAAATTTCCCCTTATCTTAAAAATTACCTTTAAATTTTAAAATCACCTCTTCACTTTCCTAAATAGCTAAAAAAGTAATAAACTAACACTCAATATGTTAATAAAAATATAAATTTTAACATTTGTTAAAACACCTGTGTTTACAGGCTAAATGAGATTTTTTATAAAAACTAGGCTTCCGAAATCAATATTTTAGTTATAAAAATTACGGTTTTCACATAAAAAGTTGTATCTTGTCGTTAAATAAGTGTTTTACAACGATAAAAATACGTCATAAGTGAGATAATTCTTACTTTTTTAATTGCAGTTTAACCCAAAAAACTGAACCTTATGAAAAGAATATTACCCCTAGTTACCCTACTTTTTGCAAGTGTGGCATTTGCAAATGTAAAAATTGACATTTCGTACAAATTAATGTCAGTTACAGAGAACACCGTTATCAACGGATTAGACGAAAACACAGAAGAAGGTGTAATCTTTATTACAGAGAGTTTACATATTGAAAATGGTGTACGAATTAAAATTAGAAATGCGTGCTTAATTATATTAGGAGACATTTCAGGAAACGGAATATTAGATGTTGATGAATCAGCAACTGTAACCTTAGAAGGAGAAAAGAAAGGAAGAATCACTTTCATAGATAGATTTCTAGCCGATTCTACTTGTCAGCAGAGTACAGGTCTAGAAACATTTAAAGATATTAAAGATGTACCTCTTGGTCTTACTTACAGTCTTTACACTTTAACAGGAAGGCTATTAGATAACGGAATAATAGATGAATACATCCATAACTATAGAGATCCAAAAACCTATTTTATTAAGGTGGAAGGATATAAACTAAGAAAAATAGTTTTTAAAGGTTAAATCAATCATAAAAAAGTAAGGTTTTATGATAGCACGGTCCTTTGGGCCGTGCTTTTTTTATTTTATCTCTATTATTTAAAATTTAGGTTTACTACACACAAAGCAATACTTTTACAAAAAAATATTTGCACATGATTTCTGTAACTGAAGCACTATCTATAGTCTCTAATGTAAGTTATACTCCCAAAAAAACTACTGTTTTATTAAAAGATGCTGATGGTCTTGTTCTCAGTGATGATGTTGTTTCTCCTATAAACATGCCTCCTTTTCGACAATCAGCAATGGATGGATATGCCTTATCATTGCATGATAACAACTCATATGAAGTAGTAGGTGAAGTACCCGCTGGCAGTAGTATTGATTACTCTTTATCTCCTGGACAAGGAGTACGGATTTTTACTGGAGCCAGAGTACCTAATGATGCTGAAACAGTAATTATGCAGGAAAAAGTACACAGATCCGAGAATCATATTTCAATCGAAGATCAGGTGCCAATTAATAGCAATATAAGACCTATCGGAGAACAAATCAAAGAAGGAGAAGTTGCTTTAAAAAAGGGAACACGATTAACTCCTGCTGGTATCGGTTATCTAGCAGGATTAGGTATCACCGAAGTACAAGTTTTTAATCCACCAAGTATCGCTATAATAACGACCGGTAATGAATTAGTCACTCCTGGACTTCCCTTACAAGAAGGTCAAATCTATGAAAGTAATTCTGTGCAATTAGAAGTAGCACTTAAACGGCTGAATGTCAAAAAAATTAAGAACTACACTGTACAGGATGATTATGATAGTACGAAAAACACCGTAAAAGAGGCGATCACAAATCATGAAATAGTTCTAATAAGTGGAGGAATTTCTGTAGGGGATTATGACTTTGTAAAAGATGTATTAGCCGAGTTAGCAATAGAAGAATTATTTTACAAGATTAAACAAAAACCTGGTAAGCCTCTATTTTTTGGTCGTAATTCAGATACTTTAGTATATGCACTACCTGGTAATCCTGCTTCTTCCCTAACCTGCTTCTACATATATGTTCTCCCTACAATTAGAAAAATAATGGGGATAGCATCTGAAGGTTTAAAAAGAACAACCAAAGCCATTACAAAGGATTTTAGTAAGAAAGGAGACAGAGCACAATTTCTAAAAGCCAAAGTCTCTGGTAAAGCTGTCGAAATTCTTGAAGGGCAGAGTTCCGCTATGCTATTAACATATGCAATAGCCAACGCGTTAGTCTATATTCCTGAAAATATGAATACAATTTCTAAAGGTGATCTAGTGGAAACAATTATTTTACCTAAATAGAATTCTTATCGTTTTTGAGATAAAAAGCTGTTATTATTCAATAGTTTGACTGAAATCCTATCTATTTTGAGAAAATCATAAAAATTTCTGAAAGTATCTTTTCTTCATTTTTTTCGTTATATCTTGCAGGAAACAACGGTGGGGATGTATCAAATAAAAAGTAGAATCTGGATAGAAGGTAAAGAAGGAGTTTTCCTTGGAGAAGGAAGAATAAAAATCTTGAAAGCTATCGCTTCTGAAGGTTCTGTTTCTAAAGCTGCTAAATCTTTAGGTATGTCTTATAAAAAGGCCTGGAACTTAGTAGATTCTATTAATAAAAATGCTTCAACTCCAGTTATCAAAACCAATACTGGCGGTAGTGGCGGTGGTGGAACGGAAATTACGGAGTATGGATTAAAAATGATCCTTGCTTTTGAAAACATTAATAAGAATTGTTGGGATTTTCTAGATGAGCAACTAAAATCATTACAGCTATGAATTTGTCCAAGGATACAGATATCACTGGAATTATATTAGCTGGTGGTAAAAGCAGGCGCATGGGAGAAGAAAAAGGCTTGAAACTTCACTTAGGAAAACCTTTCATTTCTTACATCATCAGAGCCTTAGAAACTATTACCAATAAGATATTCATCATTACGAAAAACGAGGATTATGAAGTATTTGGATATCCTTGTATTTCGGATGACTTTCCTAATTTAGGACCTGTAGGAGGCATCTATACAGGTTTAAAGAATACTTTAACTTCTCAAAATCTCATTTTGAGTTGTGATATTCCTTTTATCACTCCGTCTGTTTTACAAGAGCTGGTTTTAAAAAGTGATTCGGATTATGATGTCATTACTTATGAAAAGACACCCTTGGTGTCCTTATATAAATCCACTGTATTACCTATTTTTTTAGAAAGTATCCGGCAAAACCGTTTAAGTCTCTTTAGAACCATGGCAGCACTAAAGGTTAAAAACATACAAATAAGGAATGATATAAGACCATTTTTAGAAAATATAAATACGCAACAACAATATCAAGAAGCTATACAATGGAATTAAAAATTTTATATTTTGGAATGATAGCTGAAGCTACGAATTGTAATGAAGAAGAGATTTCTTTGCAATCGGGAAGTACTGTGGAACAACTAATTCATAAGCTAAATAACAAATACGATAAGTTGAAGGATCTATCCTTCAATATAGCTATTAATAAAGAAATTTCAGATCATTCTACACTACTTAATTCCAGTTCCGAAATCGCACTACTACCCCCTTTTGCTGGTGGCTAATTTGATAAAATTATAAGAATATTGATTAAAACCAACGGTACATTCCATTAAAAAAAGAACAAAAATACTAATGAAAAAGAGAAAAACTGTATTTGTAGAAGGACCAATTAGTCCCAGTTTTATTGCTAATTCTATAGAAAAACATCAAACAAAAACTACTATTGGTGCACACGATATTTTTCTGGGTCAGGTACGTGCTGATGAGATAGAAGGTAAAGTGGTACAAGCAATTGATTATACTGCTTATCAAGAAATGGCAGAAAACAAGTTCCACGAAATTAGAGAAGCTACCTTTGATAAATTTGATCTTACTTGTATGCATATTTACCATAGTCTGGGAAAAGTAAAAGCAGGAGAAATATGTCTTTTCGTTTTTGTTTCGGCGCCACATAGAAAAGTAACATTTCAAGCATTAGAATACTTAGTAGATACTATAAAAAAAGAAGTACCAATATTTGGAAAAGAAATTTTTGAAGATGAAACTCATACCTGGAAAGTTAATAGTTAAAAATGGTAGATATTACACATAAAAATAACACCCTAAGAATTGCAACAGCCCAAGCTATTGTAAACGTTGGTAGTACAAAAACAATAGAAGCCATTATATCCAAATCTATTCCTAAGGGAGATGTTTTTGAAATGGCTAAAACTGCTGGTTTATTTGCTGTAAAAAAAACAAGTGATATTATACCTGACTGTCATCCACTACCTATTGAATATACTGGTGTAGATTACAAAGTAAATAACCTTGAGATTGTTATTGAAATGACAGTTAAAACTATCTACAAAACTGGTGTCGAAGTTGAGGCAATGCATGGTGCGTCTGTGGTGGCTCTTACTATGTATGATATGCTTAAACCGGTAGATAAAAACGTAGAAATCAAAGAAATTAAGCTTCTTAGTAAAAAAGGAGGAAAATCTAGTTATAAGGATAATGGAGAACCTTATACTGCAGGAGTTGTAGTATGTTCGGATTCTATTTCTGCTGGTGAAAAAGAAGACAAAGCTGGTAAAGCTATTATTCAGAAACTAGAAGAATGTGGAGTGACTGTAGAAAAATATATTATCATCCCAGATGAAAAAGATGAAATACAAAAACAAGTAAAAGAATTGCACAATGCTGGTAATGACCTTATCATCTTTACTGGTGGCACGGGATTATCTCCAAGAGATGTTACACCTGAAGCTATCAGCCCGTTAATAGAAAGAAGAATTCCAGGAATCGAAGAAGCGATTAGAAACTACGGTCAAAATCGTATGCCTTACGCTATGCTTTCTAGAAGTGTTGCTGGAGTTATTGGAGAAGCGATTGTGCTAGCATTACCAGGCTCTACTAATGGAGCAAAAGAATCAATGGAAGCTATATTTCCTGCCCTTTTGCATACTTTCCGTGTATTGAAAGGCGCTAAACACTATGGAAATTAACAAAGAAGATTTGAATACAAATAATAAGAACATATTAACAGATAATTTTGGGCGTAAGCATACATACCTCAGAATTTCACTAACAGAAAAGTGTAATCTAAGATGCACTTATTGTATGCCTGCCAATGGAATTCCGCTAACACCCCAAAAACATTTAATGACCTCAGATGAGATTTATGAAATTGCAAAAGGGTTTGTTGATTTTGGTGTTACGAAAATAAGATTAACTGGTGGTGAACCCATGGTTAGAAAGGATTTTCCGCTCATATTAGAACGCCTAGCAAGTTTACCTGTAGAAATTGGAATTACCACAAATGGCGTATTAGCAGATCGTTTTATTCCTCTTTTGAAAGAAAATAATATTAAAACTATAACTATTAGTATCGATTCTTTGCAAAAGAATAAATTTGAGAAAATAACAAGACGAAATGAATTTGACAAAGTCTGGAATACCATACAGTTGTTTCATAACGAAGGCTTTGCAATAAAACTAAACGTTGTTCTTATTAAGAATTTCAATGACGATGAGATTATAGATTTCATTAATCTTACAAAAGATCAAAATATTACTGTACGCTTTATAGAGTTTATGCCGTTTGATGGGAATCAATGGAACATGGAGAAATTAGTGTCTCTTCAGGAAATTTTAGATAGAGTACATTACACCTTTCCATTACAACTCTCTAGATTAGAAGATCTTCCAAATGATACTTCCAAAAATTATAAGATCAATAATTACCAAGGTCAATTTGCTATCATTAGTTCTGTAACTAATCCTTTTTGTGATACTTGTAATCGTATTCGCCTCACGGCAGATGGGAAATTGAAAAATTGCTTGTTTTCTGGAAATGAATTCTCCTTATTACAGCCCCTAAGAGATAAAAAGCCTCTAGCTCCAATAATTCAAAATGCTTTACAACATAAATTTAAGTCTCGAGGTGGAATGGACACCTCAGAAAAACTAGAAAACCCTGCATTACACACCCAAAATAGAAGTATGATTAGTATTGGCGGTTAAGTCCCTATCAATCAATATTTTCATCCATTTACAAAAAAACCACTATATTTAACCACATATCCCATTAAGGCCCCAAACTATCCTTATCGGATGATTAACTAACATAAGATTGTCGTTAATAAACCATCTATGAATCAAAAATCGTGGTTAAAATCTGAAGCAGCTAAATATGCTCTTTACGGAGTATTGTTTGGATGCGTATTTCCGATACTTGCAACTTCTATTGATATTGTAAAATTGGGGCAAGAATTTTCTTGGGAAGCTATTATTTTTGTACAGAAAAATTACCCTATTCACTATATTATAGATACGGCTCCATTTTTTCTTGGACTATTTGCCATGTTCGGTGGTCGTAATTTAGATAAATTAAAAGAAAAAAATAAACAGATTCTACAAGCCTCTAAATTCAAACAAGATTTTTTAGCAAACATGAGTCATGAAATCAGAACTCCTATGGTCGGAGTTATTGGAATGATTGATTTGCTTTTTAAAAATACTTCATTAAATGATTTACAAAAGGAATATGTGACTACCATACACCAGTCTTCTCTAAATCTTCTGGATATATTAAATCAGATTCTTGACCTATCCAAAATGGAAGCAGGAAAGTTTACCCTTTCACCGAAAGCCATTAACTTTAAAAAATTAGTTAATCAAAATGTTGATTTGTTTTTAGCCAATAGTAAGGCTAAAGGAATCAATATAGTGTCAGAATATTCGGATGAACTACCTGAGCAAATTTATGCAGATGATAAAAGACTTACACAAGTTATCTCTAACTTAATAGGTAATGCAGTAAAATTCACCAATGAAGGAACGATTAGAGTAAAATCTTCTTTGGTAAACAAAAAGAATGATGATCTTACCATAAAGATAGAAGTTATAGATTCTGGAATTGGAATTAGTAAACGTGATCAGGTATCCCTTTTTAAAAGATTTAGTCAAGTACATAATAATGAACTACTTGTTGGAGAAGGAACTGGTTTAGGGCTTACTATCAGTAAAAAACTTGTTGACTTACTTAATGGAAAACTTGGAGTAAGTAGTGAATTAGGAAAAGGAAGTAATTTTTGGTTCACCTTTAAAACAAAAGTATCAGAAGCTATTATTCCAGATGTAGAAAAGGCTTTTGATAAGAGTAAAGATCAAAAATTTAATCTTCATATTTTATTAGTAGAGGATTCTGACACTAATATACTTGTATCCAAACAAATATTGAAATATCTCGGTTGTACTGCTGATGTTGCTAAAACGGGACGAAAAGCCTTGGAGATGTTTGAAGAAGACACCTATGATCTTATATTAATGGATATTAATCTACCCGAATTGGATGGGGTAGAAACCTGTAAATTAATAAGACAAGGATATAAAAAAGTACCACCAGTGATCGCTATTACTTCTAATGCCTTGCCAGGAGACGCCGAACGCTTTATAGCAAAAGGTTTGGATGATTATATCACAAAACCGTTTACTACAGAAATATTAAATATAAAACTCAAAAATTGGTTCGGAGATCATAGTGGATATCACTAGAATTCTTATTTTATTTTTTTAATTCTTTTTTTGAAATGAAAACCAACTGTTTCCGTCTAACCCGAAAATATCGATGTTTTCGAAAAGCTCATAAAGATCTTAAAAATATATAATTGGCTCATTTTTAACTATTATAGTCAAAATCTCATTGGTAATTTTAGTATATTGTATAATTCGCATTCTACCTCCAATACTAAAGAATGAAATTATTAACTGAATAAATTTGTTATGAATAAAAAAAATACTTTTTTAAGCAAAAAGCATCTTTTCTATTTGCTTAGTTTATTTTTAATAGTAGGACATACCCATCAGCTTCAAGCGTTTAGTTTTTTTCAAGATACAGGGATTCAAGCGGGTAATACTTATGATGAATATAAAGGAATTGTAGTAGACCAACAATCTAATGATGTTTTGGTATCAGCTACCATTTCATTAAATGGAACTAACATATCTACAATTACGAATGCTGAAGGTGAATTTTTATTAAAAGTTCCAAAGAACAGCTCGAGTACAAATATTACTGTTTCGTTTTTAGGTTATAAAGACAAAATAGTTTCTCTTTCTTCATTAAAAGGAAATAACGCTAAAATTAAGTTAACTGCTACCATAACAGAATTAACAGCAGTAAACATTGATCCTAGGGATCCTGAAGCTCTTATAAAAGCAGTTATGAAAAAACGTGGTACAAATTATCAAAATGATAACACCATTATGACCGCATTTTATAGAGAAACCATCAAAAAACGTAGAAAATATGTATCCCTTTCTGAAGCCGTAGTAGATGTCTATAAAAAACCCTATTCCTCGGATAAAAATGATGTAATTAAACTATACAAAGCAAGAAAAAGTGCAGATTACAAAAAGCTAGATACACTTACCCTTAAGCTTCAAGGAGGACCATCCAGTACTTTATTTATTGATGTAATGAAAAACCCTGATCTTCTTTTTACAGAGGATATATTAAATATATATGATTTCACTTTTGGAAATTCTACCAATATCAATGATCGCTATATTTATGTATTAGACTTTAAACAAAAGCCTTACATAAAAGATCTTTACTATTATGGAAAGCTATATATTGATTCTGAAACCTTGGCATTAACCAAAGCTGAATTTAGCTTGAATCTTGAAGACAGAGAAGAGGCCAGTAAACTTTTTGTTAGAAAAAAACCATCGAGAGCCAAAGTATACCCAACAGTTGCTACTTATAATATGAATTATAGAGAGAAAAACGGTAAATGGTACTACGGTTATGGAAAAATTGATTTAGTATTTAAGGTAAACTGGAAAAAGAGATTATTTAACTCTACCTATAAGTTAAATATAGAAATGGCTGTTACAGATTGGAAAAAGAACCCAGATAATGAAAACCTTAAATTTAAGGATCGTTTAAAATCTTCTGTTGTTATTAGTGATGAAGCCTCCGGATTTTCGGATCCAGAATTTTGGGGAGAGTACAACGTGATTGAACCAGAAAAGTCAATTGAATCTGCTATCAAAAAAATCAAAAAGCAGCTACGAAAGCTAAATTAAATTTCGCTTTAAAGTTATAATAAAAACAGGTGCTAATAAAGTACCTGTTTTTTTTATGCTGTACTATAAGTATTCACAAAACAGATTTATTATTTTTACACGATAGGAAAACAAAATGTCACATCTTTTTTAAAGAAGTGTCTTTAAACGTAGTATACACAAAATTTATCATATGAATCATATTGGGTACATGGTATCTTTTATTCTAATATCTACCTCGCTTTTTGCTCAAAAAAAAATAACATTAACCAAAGCAAAAGAGGACTTTAAAATATTCCAAAATATTCTTAAAAAAGGTCATCCAAGTTTGTATGATTATATCGATGAAGTAACATTTGATTCTTTAGTAGATAACACACAAGATTCATTCTCTGAAGAGATTACAGATATCGAATTATTTAAGAAGATGCAGTATATAACAGATCAGGTAAAAGATGGTCATTTAATGCTATTTGCACCAAATACGGTAAAAAGCACTCAGTATTATTTTCCTGTGATTATAAAAATTATTCAGTCAGATTTTTACGTAGACACAGATGATTTTGGAATTCCTATAGGTTCCAAAATAACCCATATTAATGATATCTCTACTGTTAAAATTTTAGACGATTTAAAAAAATATGCTCCTAGTGACGGTCATAATCTAACTAGAAAATATAGGGATATTGAATTAAAATTTGGCTTATTCTATATCTATGAATATGGATTACAGAAAGAGTATACCATCAAATATATAGAACCAAACGGGATTGAAAAAGTTATCACGCTTCCTGCAGAGTCTTTTGTAAATGTGAAACATAGAAATATTAACAGAAGCTCTTATTTCTCTAACTATCATGATGCTAAGGATAAAGTAGCTTTTTTCTCTAAACATATTAATAATAAAGAACCTTTTGTTTATTACAAAAAAGATTTAAAAACTGCTGTTCTCGTTGTCAATTCTTTTGGAGTAGACATTAGTGCTTTCAAATCTCGTTTAATAAAACTCTTTAAAGAGATCAATAAGAAAAAAATAAAGCATTTAATTATTGACATACGCCAGAATGATGGAGGTTTCCGACCTAATTCAGTGCATCTATTTTCTTTAGTTACCAATAAACTATTCAAACAAAGAACTAGTACGTTTGTTTCCTCTTTAGAAATACCTGAAAAATCTTATGCTACCAGAACATTTGGTGAAAAAGAATTCTTAAAAGACAAGTTTTATCATCACCCTACTTCAGATGGTTGGAAATTAGATTTTGATGATCTAGAAACTATAATGGTACCAGATAAAAATAGATTTAAAGGTAAAACCTATGTTCTTGCAAGCGGTACTACCTTTTCGGCTGGTTCTGCGTTAGCTCTTTTAGCTAAAAATGATCCCGATATACTTTTGGTTGGAGAAGAAACAGGAGGTGGTTATTATTCCCATATTGGTCAATTCCCAGTTTATTATGAACTACCTAATTCCAAAATAATGATGATAATGTCTATGGAAAAAATAAAACATTACGTTAAAGATAAAAATGTTCCTAATGGTTCTGGAGTAATACCTGATAGAGCGATATCAATTTCTGTAGATGACTTAATAAAAGGGAAAGATGCTCAGCTAGATTATATTTTGAGATTGATAAAAGGCTAGAGAACCACTATTCTTCATCAAGTAAAGAATCTAATAATTGATTATAATCGTATTGTAAATCCTCATGTAGTGTAGTTATAACCTTTCGTATACTTGCTATTTGTCTACTAAAAATACCTGAAAGAACTTTATTGTTAAAAATAGAAGGTTGAATTTGTTTTAGCTCGGTACAGAAATGAATCATTATCTCAACTTCTGTATCTTTCTTACCGGAATATCTTATATATTTCTTACTGTTCCTTAATATCTTACGTACACTTTTTTTAATGTAATAATAATTCTTAGTATTAATAAGATCGAATTCATTGGATATTTCTTTTTGTACTTCTAAAATGTAATTTCTTTCATCTGAAGCTTCATAAAGTAAATAAGTCAATAGTTCTTTGTTTTCCTTTTTAAATTTGGACAAACGTAAACATAGTGCTACTAGTTCTTGTGGAGAAGAATTCTCTAATTCTATTTTAAGTTCTCTTACAGTAGCTGCTTTCATGGGTAACAAAAAAGGTATTTGCGAACTTAGTTATAAAAATTAGATATATTTATAAATGGTGCATAGATATTTATAAAAAACAGGAATAGTATTTGATGAAAGCATACCTATGAAATCACTATAAAATCTTTAACAACAGAACATGAATAAATTTTTCTTAATAGTACTATTACTTTCTTTTGGAGTGAGCTTGAATTCTTGCGCTGACGAACCTAAAACACCTTATCAAATACCAAAAAATGCCATAGAATTAGTTTCCGGAACCTCTGGTAAAACATGGAAAATTGCTAAACGATATAATGATGGAACTCGAATGAATATGGCTGGTTGTTTTCTAACCTACAGGAATACTTATTTCCCTAATATGACCGTTAAAGATAACAACGACACTCAAAAAGACTGTGGACCTTCGTTAAAGGCAGATTGGGAGATCATTCAAAATAAAAAAGGACATTACTTTATTAAGGTAACCAGTGATCAACTTCCAGAACTCCTGAATACAGACAAAAATTATAAATTCTTTCAAATAACATATCTTTCTAAAGACAGCTTAGAGCTTAAATACAGACATGCTCAATTTTCGGGTCAGGTAAGATCTATTACAGATCTATATGTTCAGGAAGATATAGACGTTCCCAATAGAGATTTCCATAATAAATAAGAAAAAGAGATCGACTATTAAACCACCTCTAAGGTCATTTTCTCAAAATCTTCTTTTGGAGCATCACATAACGGACATTGATATGTTTCAGGAAGTTCTGAGAAATTCGTACCTGACGAAATTCCTGATACCATATCTCCGATAGATGGGTCATAAATAGTCTGACAATGCTTACATTGATAAACCTCTATTTCTGTTTTTTCTTTTTTAGCAGGACTTCCTGTATAACTTTCATTATCTCCTTCTCCTAAGTTTTGAAAATAGGTTTTGGTTAGCTCTAATAAAATCCCTGGTAGATCCATTTGATCTATATCTTGTGCGTACACAATATACTTTCTGGTATTAGGATCAAAGTTCTTAGCATATAAAACATTGTACGTAGGTCTAATCACAAAATCTTTTACAGCATCTGGAGTTTTATTTTCTTCAATAACAACTGAAGTAAAATATCTTTTTTGTTTTCTACGTATACTTATAGCAAAAGTCATCCCGTAGGTACTAATATCGTTTTGATCAAAATTCATGACCAAAAATTTCTTTAGATCTAATGCTTTCTGACTTCCTACTGGTAAATGCCAATTTAACTCTAGAGCAGAATGCCTTACATTTATACCAAATTGTCCTAAAAGCTTTTCTAATGCCAACTTACATTCTTTTGGAATTCCTTTGATAATAAATGACTTCCACGGAGTTAAACATATTTTCCCGATGCGATATTCTATACAAAATTCGCATAACGCTTTCAAAAACTTGAGATCATATTTATTGTTTCTCCAATACAATCCCAACCAATACTGATTGATCCCCATTTTATTCATCCCTTCATAATAAGGAAATGGCTTAAAACCGACACCTAAAGGCTTTTCTATGGTTCTATTATTAGTATCAATACTTTCATTTAAAAACTGGAATAACTCATCTACATTATTGACCTTTTTATAAATCTTTTCAATTTCTTCAGCTACTTTCGCTATATCCCAAGTATAGATCAATACTGGATAATAAACCTCTTCCCATCCTGGTAATTTCAAAAACAAATACCAATAATCTTCATGTATAGAAGCAATAAAGTTAAGATCTCCAGAAAACAACGAAACCATCTGTTGCTGAGGATCCGAGATATTAATTTTTAGTGTTGGTTTGTATCTAAATTGCTCTAAAATATAGAGATAGGTAGTACCTCGAAGCCAAACGGTAGAATTAAATATATCAATAGACACGTATGAGCAACTTATATTTTGCTCTACTTCTGGTGCAAAAAAATCTGGTTTAAAAGATTCTTTTTCCTCGACTAATCTTCCATTTTGATCTTTGGAAGGGAAAATAATATCCTGTCTAGATCCAAAATGAAAGGTATCTAATCCTAAATCCTCTGCATACAGGATAATTCGTTGCAATTCACTTGGTGATAAAATTCCACCTTTTATATTTACTCTATGCATAAAATCTTCCATACTAAGCTAACTGCATTACATTATTCAATACTTCTTTTACTTCTGGTTTACAACTACCACATCCTAATCCTGCTCCTGTTTTCGTACATAGTTCAGAGAAGTCCTCACATCCTCCTTTTATTGCCTCTTCTAAATTACCTTCTCCAACCTGACTACAAGAACAGATCAATTTACCTAGTACAGGTTCATCTGGTTGCGAAGATCGAAGTAACTCTTCTCTTTTTTCGGAGAGTTCGATTTTTTCTTCGATGAGCCTTTTAAAATCAGCAAACTCACTTTTATCTCCCATCAAAATAGCTCCTACTAACCAGTCATTTTTAACAATACATTTTTTATAAAACCTTTTACCAACATCCATAAATATCACTTCTTCATACGATGGATCATCTTTTGGCATATCTATATTACCAATACTACACAAGTCTAAATCTTCGAACTTCAAAATATTCATAAACACGGATCCTCTGTAAATTGCGCTAAAATCTCCTAACAGGTATTTAGCTACAATATCTGCTTGCTGCTCCGCAGCCGCGGTAATTCCGAACAAATTCCCTTCGAATTCCGCAATCTCACCAACCGCAAAAATATTAGGATCATTTGATTGCAAATATTGATTTACTAATATTCCGCGTCTGCAATCTATACCAACAGCTTTGGCTAAATCTATATTCGGAATAGTACCTATAGAGTATACTACTGCATTACAACTAAATGATTTACCAGATTTCAGATTTACCAATAAGGCTCCAGAATCCTGATTGAAGACTGTATCCACTTCGTTATCAAAATGAATTTGAATACCTTTTTCTCTTACATCTTCAGCTAGCAAACGACTGGCTATTATATCTAACTGCCGTTCCATTAATCTACTACCTCTCTGTATAATTGTAATTTTGACATCCTTTTTTCTTAGGGCTGCAGCTAATTCAAGTCCTAATAAGCCTCCTCCTACAATAGTAACGTGTTGCTCATTTTCTGGCAATCCACTATCATCAAGATATTTTTTTAATTTGTCTGCATCTCCTCTATCCCTCATAGTAAACCTTCCTGGCAAGTGAATTGGGACTTCTTTAGGTACAAATGCTCTACTTCCTGTAGCCATCAAAACGATATCATAATTGTGTTTATCACCTTTACTATCAATTAAGTATTTCTCTTCTCTATTAATTTCGGTAATTGGATTACTTGTAGACAAGGTTACATTGAGAGATTCCATGCTCCCTTCTCTCATTTTTTGTAATTGCTCCCATGTCAACTCTTCACTTACATATTCTGGAAGTAACACACGATTATAGAAAGGATACGGTTCCTTGGAAAAAACTATGATATCGTCTTCTTTATTATGCTCTCTATATGTTTGAATAAAACGATATGCTGCAGTACCAGCTCCGATAATGCAAATTTTCTGCTTTTCCTTTACAAATTTAGACACCTGTACTGCGGAAAATTTAAAATCCGGCTCCTTTGAGATGGGATCTATAATACTGGTAGTCAAATTATTTGCTCTACCAAAATCATTCCCTAATACTTTCCCCCAATGCATAGGAAGAAATACAACTCCTTTTCCAATCGTATCACTTACTTTTACTTTTACCTGAACCTTACCACGTTTGCTCTCAACCACTGCTATATCACCATCCTTTATATTCCGAAGAAAAGCATCTACCTGATTGATCTCTAAAAAAGGATGAGGAATATGCGTTAAGAGTCTATTTACTTTTCCTGTTTTAGTCCTCGTATGCCATTGATCACGAACTCTTCCTGTTGTTAATATTAAAGGATGTCTTTCCGTTAACAATTCTGAAGTCGGTTTTGTAAATCTTGGTACAACAAATTTTGCATTTCCTGTATCGGTATAAAACTTTTTATTTTCAAAAAGACGTGCAGTTCCCGAGTGATTACTTTCTGGTACTGGCCATTGAAAACTACCTTCATTTTTTAATCTTTCATAGCTCAACCCAGTAATATCAATATTAGTACCCTTAGTCAACTGACAGTGTTCTTTATACACTTCTTCTGCAGAAGTATAATCAAACCCTCTATATCCCATTCGTTGAGCAAACTTCCAAAGAATTTCGGCATCAGGCAATGCTTCACCAGGAGGATCTACAACTTTGTTTAAATATGTAATACGCCGTTCACTATTAGTCATGGTACCTTCTTTCTCTGCCCAACCTGCTGCTGGTAGAATGAGATCAGCATATTCTAAGGTTTCGGAGCGATATGATATATCTTGGACTACGACGAATTTTGCATTTTTTAGTGCTTTTTCTACTTTGTTCACATTAGGAAGACTTACCAATGGGTTTGTACAGATTACCCATACTGCTTTCAATTTGCCGCTTTCTAAAGCATCAAACATTTCTGTAGCTGTTAATCCAGGTTTTCCAGAAATTTCTTTTCCTCCCCAAAAATTAGCAACTTCTGTTCTATGTTCTTGATTAGCTAAATCCTTATGTGCTGCAAGTAAATTAGCCATACCTCCTACTTCTCTACCACCCATTGCATTAGGTTGACCAGTTAGTGAAAATGGCCCTGATCCTGGTTTGCCGATATGCCCCGTAAGTAATGACAGATTTAATAATGCGTTATTCTTATTAACACCAATTGAACTTTGATTTAATCCCATAGCCCATAGCGTAATAAATCCCTTGGCATTACTAATATAAGAAGCAGCTTTTTTAATATCGGCAACCGTTACTCCGCATATTTTTGCAGCCTCCGTTAAAGAAGTTGACTGCAAAGATTCTTTTAATTGATCAAAATTATCTGTGTGATTCGCTATAAAACTTTTGTCTATCTTTCTACGATCGATTAATCTTTTAGCTATAGCATTATATAAGACAACATCGGTACCAGGGATAATTTGCAGGTGTAAATCAGCGATATCACAAGACTGTGTTTTTCTCGGATCTACTACCATAATTTTAGTATTAGGATTCTTCTCTTTATGAGCTTCAATTCTTCTAAATAAAATTGGATGACACCAAGCTGGATTAGCTCCAGCTATCATAAAACAATCTGCCAGTTCTATATCTTCATAGGCAATAGGTACACTATCTTCTCCAAGTGCTTGTTTATATCCAACTACCGCAGAGCTCATGCATAACCTCGAATTCGTATCAATATTATTGGTTCCTATAAACCCTTTGGTCAGTTTATTTACCAAATAATACTCTTCAGTAAGACATTGTCCAGAAACATAAAAGCCTACACTATCGGGCCCGTATTTATCTATAATGGTATTAAAAACCGCCACCGCTCTGTCTAAAGCTTTATCCCATGATACTCGCTGAAGTTCATGCCCTTTACTCCATCGCATCTGAGGATATAAGATTCTGTCGCTTTTATCCTGAACTACATGATGTAGATTCATCCCTTTAGAGCATAACATACCTCTATTTACCGGATGATCCGGATCTCCTTCTACATTAATTACACCCTTCGCATCTTTCTTTGCTATTATTCCACAACCAACACCACAATACGAACAAGTAGTTTTATACGATTTAAAAGCCATAAAGAGTTTTCGTTAAAATTATATAGAAACACAAAATTAAGTATTATTACTTAAATTAAAATCAGAATTGACATCTATATATAGGAATACACTTGTTAATTATGGAATCCATAAAAGATGACTGATAAAAAATGATATTTAAAAAAAAGTGGTTCATTGATTCAGCAATTTTCAACACAAAACTTTGTTTTCATAACATTTAAAGGTTGTTAAAGCATAAAAAAACAAAAATCACCTAAGAAAAAATATTGTATTTCTGAAATCATAAATTATCGATTTTACAAAAAAAACACTGAATATTACGATTATAACAAAACTACAGTTTATACGTATTAACACTTATTTTTACACAAGTCTCATTTTGTAAAACACAAATTAGATAATTCTTAATAAAATAAGTTAAAATATTAATAATTAATTACTTTTAAACTAATTACAAACAAAATAAATACCTAAATATATAATTTACTGAATTATACTCATTTGCATTTATTCCTTAGTTCAAATATATTTGAAAAATAATTAAGTATTAATACTTAATAACATCGTCTAAAATTTCACTTAAAAAATGTAATCATGGAAAAAAGCACAATTGAATTGGTACAAACCTCGTTTAGTAAAGTCGCTCCAATAGCAGAGACAGCTGCAGAAATTTTTTACAATAAATTATTCGAACTAGATCCTGAACTAAAGAAGATATTCCCAGCGAATGACGCAGAAGCGATGAAAGGCCAAGGAAACAAACTCATGACCATGCTATCTTCAGCTGTAGCAGGATTAACTAATTTAGACAGACTTATACCTATTTTACAAGATTTAGGAAAAAGACACGTAGACTACAAAGTAGAATCTTCTCATTACGATACTGTAGGAGCAGCACTACTTAGCACACTATCTGTTGGCCTTGGAGATGACTTTACTCCAGAAGTAGAAGCAGCTTGGGCAGAAACATATGGAGTTATGGCATCAGTTATGAAAACTGCAGCATACGGAGAAGTAGCGTAGCCTTACAATAGAAATTACCAACATTAAAACACAACACAATGAATCATCTAAAAACAAAGGGATTTTTTTTCTCAATGTTAAGCTCTATCATATTTTTAACGCAATCATGCGGTGGAGTTCCTGAAGAGACTTCTTTAGAAAACGGACCTTCAGATAAAGTATTTGCAGTCGCAGATATCCTTACCTTGGTTGCCGAAGAAAACGATATTACCAGAACACTATACACTAAAGGAATTGTAGGTGCAGGCAAAAAGCAAGGTTTAAAATTTGACGAGGATTGGCAAGACGATGAAGTTGAAGCTGGACCTCTTCCTGCATTATTCTTACGAGGAATCTCTTCAGACATCAGAAAAAGTGATGTTCCTCTAGGGTTATATCTAGGCTCTGATTTTCCGATCAACGCATCTAATAAGTTTCAGGGAAAACAAGCAGAACTTTTCAAAAAAATTAAAGCAAATCAAAAACCACAACATTTTTACGAAGAAGATCAAAAACTTTACACCTCTATGTTTGCCGATCTTGCGGTAGCAGCACCATGCGTAAACTGTCATAACGATCATAAAAGTACTACAAAAACGGATTGGAAATTAGGCGATGTCATGGGAGCAACGACTTGGCAATACCCTTCAGATTCTCTGTCTTACAAGGAAGCAATAGGAGTTATTAACGCCTACAGAAATGGAACAAAAGCTATTTACAATGCTTACCTAGAAGAAATAGCAGCCTTTAAAGTTGACAGTACAAAACCTCAAATTGGGAACCAATGGCCTTCTAAAGGTTTTTACCTTCCTACAGCAGAAGTTTTCATCGATAGTGTAAGAAAATTAGCTTCTTATCATAGTCTTGAAAAACTATTATTAGCCGATACAGACAAAAATAAAACAACCGAAGGTTTAGCTGCCAATTAAAAAATATCGTAAACACAGTGAAGAAATCATATAGCTTCGTATTAATTGGGTTTGTTTTATTTGCTCTTTATATACTTCAGTTTGCACTAGATATAAAGTGGCAATGGCTTTATGAACTTCAACTAAATGAACGATATAAACGCTGGTCCGGAGTATTTGTTGGAGCTTTTATAGTTTTCCAATGGATACTCACCTTGACCAGAACATCAAAAAAACTGATGAAACACTCCATCCGTTTTAGTTTATTACATAAATGGATTGGTGTATTATCTCCGATATTCTTTTATATACACGCGTTAGAATTTGGCTATGGATATCTTGCCTTACTTTCTTATATTTTTTTCATAAATATGATACTAGGCACTATTAACCTTGATATTATAAAAAGCCAAAAAGAGTGGATTTTCAAATCCTGGATGGTTACACATGTTCTCTTATCCGTCGTTATTACGTTTTTAGTAGTTTTTCATGTGGGCGTTGTATTCTATTATGAATAATAAAATAAGATCTTATGCAATTAACTGTAAAAGAAATAATTCACGAAACCGATGATGCAGTAAGTGTGATCCTTAACAAAGGAGGTTTCTTCAATAAAATAAAATATAAATCTGGTCAATTTCTCACTGTCAAAATCCCCATTAAAAATAAAATTGAAAAAAGAGCCTATTCCTTTAGTAGCAGTCCATTTACAGACAAGTTCCTGAGAATTACTGTTAAGAAAGTTCAAAAGGGTTTAGTATCTAATTATATATGCGAACAATTGTCCGCAGGACAAAAAATAGAGATCGAAAAACCAGCTGGAAGTTTTTTTATAGAACCAGACAAAAATGCAAAACATCATTATGTGTTTTTTGCAGGAGGAAGTGGTATCACTCCAATTTTCTCTATTATCAAAACAGTAATAGAAAAAGAACCTTTATCGAATATCTTATTAATTTACGCTAATAAAAATGAAGAGTCTATCATTTTCAAAAAAGCATTAGAAGATCTTAGCGAGAATCATCCAAAACGTCTAAAGATTGAGCATATACTAGAAAAAAGCACTTCTGATCAACCAAATTACCATCAAGATCTTCTTAATGAAGAACTAATTACAGAAATTATTCACAATCATGACCTGACTTATAATTTAGGAAAATATATGATGTGTGGACCTCAAGGTTTTATGGATAAAGCCAAGGAAATATTAGCACAACACGGAATCCAAAGAAATCAAATCAAACTCGAAGCTTTTAACGCCAATTTCATTACATCGAGTAACGCAAAAGACCTTATTAGCAACGTAATTATATATGACGAAAAAAAGAAACACGAAATAAGTGTTGCTGGAGACAAAACCATATTACAAGCAGCCTTATCAGAAAACATACTACTCCCTTATTCCTGCAGATCAGGCATGTGCAGCAGCTGTAAAGCAAAATGTATCAAAGGAGAAGTAAAGATGATCGACGGTCATTTGTTATCAGACGAAGAAGTCGCTAATGGTGATATACTAACCTGCATAAGCTTTCCAAAAAGCAATAATGTAAGCATCAGCTTCATAAAGGATTAACTAATTTATGTTCAAAAAAAATCCACTAAGAAAAAGACAACGAATTGGCTCTTTAATAGGAATCGCTATCGGAATTATAATTTACATTGTCCTACCCTTAAAACAATCAGAAGAATACCTGAGCTTAGGACCTATGAATACTGGTCATGAAGGATTATCATGTAATGCATGTCATACCGATGCAAAAGGAAACCTAGTACAGCAGTTACAATCCAACATCTCCTACACTTTTGGAATGCGCAAAACCATGGCAGACTTCGGCACCGAAAATGTAGACAACAAAAAATGCATGGAGTGTCATGATCGACCAAATGATCGCCATCCAACTCATAGATTTCTAGAACCTAGATTTAAAGAAGCTATTGCAAATATTAATGCTACTGAATGTGAAACCTGCCATGGAGAACATAACGAAACAAGAGTTGTTCTTGCAGATGCTACGTTTTGCGTAAACTGTCATTATGACCTAGAAGTAAAAAACGACCCTATTGATGTACCTCATGACAAATTAATAGCTAATAAGGAATGGAGCACTTGTCTTCAATGCCACGACTTTCATGGAAATCACATTTATAAGGTTGCCGAAAAAATCAAAGACACCATACCTCTAAATCAGATTCAAGCCTACCTAAAAGGAGGAATAGATCCATTTTCTGACAAAAAAAAACACCTTCCTCTAAGTGAAGAAGAATGGCTGAAAATGAAAAAGAAATACACAACGAAATAAATTGACATTGTACTAGTAACCATAAAAACACAGAAGATGAACTTCTCCAATTTTATTAAACAGGTATCAATTTTAGCATTATTAATATCATTAATTTCTTGCAAAGGCGAACCTAAAGAGGAATGCGATATTCCAGAAAATATAACCTATAACGAACATATCGCTTCCATAATCGAAATTCAATGTTTTAAATGCCATGCCTCTGATGTGTATAAAGAAAAAGCATCTAGAGTGAAGATTTTTGATTACCCAAGTTTAAAAAAGATGGGAGAAAGTGGACAACTTGTTGGCTCGATTACTCATGCTCAAGGCTATATCGCTATGCCCTACAGAAAAGAAACAAAAATCGACAGTTGTACTATAGAAACTATCAAAGCTTGGGTTAACCTAGGAATGAAGGAATAACAAAGTACTATCCTTTATTACCAACAAATAACAGCACTTAAAAAACATCTAAAGAAAAATAAATATTGAACCATCTTTTAAAGATACTTTTCTCGAACCGCACAAGTGCGCTACTACTTCTTGTATTTGCTATTTCAATGGCAACAGCTACTTTCATAGAAAATGACTACAGTACAGAAACAGCTAAAGCCTTAGTATACAATGCAAAATGGTTTGAAATTCTTGTTTTACTACTTGCTATTAACTTTATTGGAAATATTTCAAAATACAATCTTTTTAGCCTAGAAAAAGCTCCAATTTTCATATTTCATATTGCTTTTATCATCATCATTTTAGGAGCAGGAGTCACTCGATATAGAGGTTACGAAGCTCTAATAACAATTAAAGAAGAAACCGCTAGTGACCGTATGATTTCGATTGATAGCCATTTACAAATTAAAGCAAGTAACGATTCCTTTGATCAAAGCTACATTAGCAAACCAATACACATGAGTGAAATTGGCTTCAACAACATTAATAATGATTACGTTTTTGATAATAAAAAAGTGAATATAAAACTTCAAGAATATATTCCCAGAGCGCATTATGTAGTTAAAGACAGTACTTCGGGAGCAACATACTTGCATATCGTAATTGCAGACAAAGAAGAGCGGAAAGATTTTTATGTAAAAAAAGGTGATCGTACTAGTATTTATGGGATCCCCATCTCTTTCGAAAACGAGAACAAACAACCTGAAGATATTTTTATTACTAAGAAAAATGATATTTGGAAAGCTTCTTTTCCCAAAGAAACTGACTATTTCTCCATGACACTTAACAAAGCAAGTTCGTATCCAAAAGACAGTTTAGTCCCGTTACAATTTAAAGCACTTAGCGAAATCAATAAAATTCCTTTAGTCTTTAACGAAGTAATAGAAAACAAATATCTAACAGTTGAGTCCAAGGAAAGAACTGCTGACAAGAAAAATCCTGAAGCTGCTATTAAATTATTAATCACATCAGATGAAAAACAACTAGAAACTACAATATTTGGCGGTCCAGGCTATATGAATCCACACCAGACTGTTTTCATAAATGGTATTCATCTAAATATTAGATACGGATCCAAACCCATACAACTTCCATTTTCTATATACCTCAAAGATTTTATTTTGGAACGCTATCCCGGATCAGACAGCCCATCAGCCTTTTATAGCAACCTACAGATTCAAGAAAAAAACAACATGTTTGACTATACCATTTTCATGAATAATGTTCTAAATCATAAAGGTTTTAGATTTTTTCAATCTGCTTACTTACCTGATGAAAGCGGAACCATTTTATCTGTTAATCATGACTACTGGGGAACACTAATCACCTATATCGGATATAGCCTATTAGGATTAGGAATGATACTTAGTTTATGTTGGAGAACATCATACTTTGGATTTATATTAAAACTACTACGTGAAAAATAAGTTTATCTATAGCATTATACTTTTTTTATTTGTCGCTACACCATCACTATCTGGGCAGCAACTGCACAATCTAACGACATACGAGCTGATTGATAGACAACTTATCAATGAAATTCACGCTGAAAAAATTGCCAAAATCCAAATCCAAGATTTCCAAGGCAGAATAAAGCCAATCAGTACATTATCCCTAGAATTATTAAGAAAAATCTATGGTAAAAGTAGGTTTACATATCTAGATAAGGAACATAATAAAAAAAAGCTCTCTCCCACTCAAGTGTTTATTGGCATGCAATACAAACCAGATTCATGGCAATTATTAGAACTCATAAAAATTGAAAAAAAAGCAATACATGAATTAAACCATTTGATTGAAATCAACAATTCGGGACACAGCAGTGTTTCTCAGTTCTTTGATTTTCAAGGAAACTACAAACTAAAACATTTAGTTAACAAAGCTTACTCCAAAGCACCTGGAAAACGTTCTGCTTTTGATAAAGACATTATCAAAATTGACGAACGTGTAAACATCATCTGGGGGATTTTTAATGGTCAATTCTTAAAAATTTTTCCAGACAAAAACGATTCAAATCAGAAATGGCTCTGCCCAATAGATACAGATAGCAACTTTCAAAAAGAAGATCAACTTTTCTTTGATAAAATCATACCTACTTACTTTGAAAATCTTTCTAATGCTATTAAAACTAATGATTGGACAAAACCTGATGAAACGATTGAACTTATAAATAAATTTCAGAAAGAGAATGGAGCTTCAATCATCCTGTCAGAAAACAAGATAAATACTGAAATTTGGTTTAACAACAACCCAATATTTTTATGGTGCCTTATAGGATATTCCTTACTAGGGACTCTACTAATAATTTTAAGTTTCTGGCAAATATTCAAAGATCAAAACAAATTCCTTAAAAAACTTGTCAAAATTATATTGATTGCCATATTTTTAATTTTTATAACACACGGTTCGGGAATCATAATTAGATGGTACATCTCAAATCATGCTCCTTGGAGCAATGGTTATGAAGCTACTATTTTTATAGCATGGATTGGAATGTTAGCTGGATTTATTTTTCAAAAAAACAGTTCTTTTGCACCTGCAGCATCTTCTATCCTTGCGATTTGTTTGATAGGAATAGCCCACGGAAGCTTGATGAACCCGGAAATCACCAACTTAGTTCCTGTACTTAAATCTTATTGGCTACTCATACACGTTGCGGTAATAACCGCCAGTTATGGTTTTCTGGCACTAGGATCATTACTTTCATTAATCACCCTTTTGATCATGTGCTTTCAAGTTTTTTGGAATACCACTAATGCAGAAAAAACCATCCACAGACTCACCAACACAAATCAACTTACTAGCACAATTGGTCTATACATGTTAACTATAGGCACTTTTTTAGGAGGTATCTGGGCAAATGAATCCTGGGGAAGATACTGGGGATGGGACCCTAAAGAAACTTGGGCTTTGATTAGTATTATTATCTACTCCTTCGTCTTACATCTTAGAATTATTTTCCAAAAAAATTACATCTACATTTTTAATGTTTGTAACCTATTTGCACTTAGTAGCTTAATTATGACATTCTTTGGGGTAAATTATTATTTATCAGGTCTTCATTCCTACGCCAAAGGAGATCCATTCCCTATTCCTTATTGGATATATATTATCATCCCAATAGCATTGCTAATCTCCATAATACCCATTTATAGGAAACGATTTAATTAGAATAAAAAAAGCCGGTCATGACTCCTCATAACCGGCAACACAAGAAACACTTAAAGCTACTAGATCTTTAAGGTTTCAAACACTAAATTTTTATGGATTAAGTCCAATCAATATTATTTTTTAATGTAATCTTTTTGATATAGATGTATAATGGTATCCCAGCTTTAAAAGTGTATTATAAAAATACTTAAAAAAATAAACTTTGCCTATAATAACATTAGTTTTACACCCCAATATTACTTAAACAAAGTTTATTTATCCTACTTTTTCACAAAAAGTTGTGAACTATAACGTTAAAGCTTACGCAGCTTTTTCTATTCTTCTAAGCAAACCGATTTCTATATATTCCGTAATCTTGTCTGCCATTTCTATCTTTTTAGTATCAATTGGCATCCAACCATCAATTTTAATCATATCATTAGGATTACTACTAAAAAACATCTCATATTCATACTCCTCTGCATCTTTTGCAAGACCATAGACATGTGGACTATTTTTTACTTTATCGGTAATTCTATTTTTAACGATTTCGATCTTAGACGCAAAATTCAAATTTTCTGTTTCTCCATTTACTTCCACATCTAAAAACTCTGTAATAGCCTCTGTGATTAATTCATTTACATTCATAATTCATTTTGTTTTTGGGTTCATAATTTATTTAAAGCTAGCCAATCAGCAATATATCTTTATAACAACAGAATCAACTTAAGGAACTCCCTATCTTTCTAAGAAGACCTATTTCTATATACTCCTCTATTTTATCTGCTTTTTCAATTCTATCCGTATCTATCGGAATCCATCCATCAATTTTAATCATATCATTAGGATTACTACTAAAAAACATTTCGTACTCATATCCTTTCAATCCATTCACCATACCATAAGAATCTGGACTATTTTTCACCTTATTCGTAATACGTTTCTTTACTATTTCTATTTTAGACGAAAAATCAAGATTCCCAGTATCTCTATGCACTTCTACATCTAAAAATTCAGTAATTGACGCAGTAATTAATTCTTCAATATTCATATTCTTCTTTTATTTTCAAAAAAATCTAAATTACCCCCTTTTTTTAAGGGTTAAATTAAAAATTAAATATATTTCTATGTTTATACCCCCTTAAAAACAATACAAATCTATATATAAAACATATATAAAAACAATTTAACCCCTAAAAAAATAGGGTTAAACACAAATAATTATGTTTTAACAAAAAAAAACCATGATAAATTATCTTTTTGATAATTTAAGATCCAAAAAAATTAATGGAATAGTATTAATTATAATCCTAAAAAACCTATTCATTGTTTGCGAAATACTCATAAAATAAAAAACCTCGTACTATTTCCTATGTATTAGGAATAGTACGAGGTTTAAAAAAATAGTATCTATTTTCTAACTTCTAATGCTCTAAGAAATCAATCAAATGCTCTCTATATTTATAATAATCTGGATGTTCTAAAACATCTTTTCTTAAACGTGGACGTTCAAAATCAATTTCTAAGATATCTCCTACTTTAGCTCTTGGCCCACTAGTCATCATAATTACTCTATCCGCCAAAAATATAGATTCATCAACATCATGTGTAATCATAATCGCAGTTATTTTTTCTTGATTCCAAACTTCTATAAGGACATCCTGCAACTCACCTCTTGTCAGAGAATCTAGCATTCCAAAGGGCTCATCTAATAGTAAAACCTTAGGCTTTAAAGCAAAAGCTCTAGCGATTCCGACTCTCTGTTGCATTCCCTGAGATAATTCTTTTGCCTTTTTGTACATAGCATCTTCTAATCCCACCTTAGACAGATAATACTTTACAATATCATCTCTATCCTTTTTCGTGCCATGAGCAAAAACCTGCTTAACTCCTAGCATTACATTATCATACGCTGTCATCCATGGCAATAAACTAGGCGATTGAAAAATAACACCTCTATCTGGACCTGGCCCTCTTACGGTTTCATTATTAGCTATTATTGTACCTCTAGAAATAGGATTTAAACCTGCTATCATTGTCAATAAGGTGGATTTTCCACAACCTGAATGACCAATAATAGAAATAAACTCTTCATGTTTTACTTTTAAATCCAGATCATCAAGTACAACATAATCTCCTTTTGGAGTAGGATAAATCTTAGTTAATTGAGATATATCTAACATATACTTATCCTCAAACAACCCATTATCAGATCTTCTAATTCCTAACTTTTCAACTGTCTCCATGCTTCATCTGTTTTTATTAACTAAAACTTAATCTTCTAAAAGGTTTTGGCTTGATTACTGGTTTTATATCTGGCAACACATAATCAGCACTTTTCTTAGAAGCTCTTTGCTCTCCAATTTGAATCAAATATTCCATAATACCATTACGAAGCTTTTTGTACTCTTCATTATGATTAAGAGCCGTTTTATCTCTTGGACGCTCCAGATTTATCTTATATTCTGGCCCCAACGTTGCCTTTGGACCAGGTTTCAAGGGAATAATCCTATCTGCCATCAATATCCCTTCATCAACATCATTAGTAATTAACAATGCTGTTTTTTTGTCCTTATTCCAGATATTCAAAATTTCTTTTTGAAGATTCCCTCTCGTTAAAGCATCCAAAGCACTCAATGGCTCATCCATTAGTATTACCTCTGGACTCATGGACAACGCTCTAGTAACAGAAACCCTTTGTCGCATTCCCCCAGAAAGTTCTTTTGGAAGTTTGCCTATCGCTGGGGAAAGATTTACCATTTCCACATAATCTTCCACACGCTTATTTCGGTCTTTTCTAGACATTTTTTTAAACGCCTCTTTTACCGCCATCCCAACATTATTTCTAACGTTCAACCAAGGCAATAAAGAATAATTCTGAAAAATAACACCTCGTTCATGGCTAGGTCCTGTCACAGGCTTACCTTTAAATAACACCTCTCCTTCATCAGGCATTAATAAACCTGATATTAGATTTATTAATGTTGTTTTTCCACTGCCTGTAAAACCAACAATAGCAACAAATTCACCTTCTTCTATCTCTAAATTAATATTAGATAATACTTCTGTACAATCCTTTCCAGTACCAAATGACTTAGAAACATTTCTTAATTCTATGTATGCCATACTATATATTTTAAGCAGCAGCTTCTTCTGTAAAAGTTACAAATTTCTGTACTGTAAACATTAATCTATCTAATAAGAATCCAATGATTCCGATCACAAACATTGCGGCTATTATTTTAGCATTTGAATCATTTGCACCATTCTGAAATTCTTCCCATACAAAAGTTCCTAAACCAGGACTTTGAGAAAGTAGTTCAATTGCGATCAATACCATCCATGCAACAGAAACAGTTATTCTAAGACCTGTAAATATCAAAGGAAAAGACGAAGGCAAAACAATTTTAAATACTTTTTGCCCTACTCCCAAATTTAAAACCTTAGCAACATTTATATAGTCTTTATCCACCGTTGAAACTCCTAAAGTGGTATTCACCAATGTTGCCCACATGGCACATAACCCAACGGCTATAAAAGAAATAATAAAAGACACATCTCCATTATAACTCAAAGTCATAGTTTTCACGATCATATACACCAATAGAAACCAAACCACTGGAGAAACAGGCTTAAATATCTGAATCAACCAATTAAACGAAGATCTTAACGTACTACTTAGCCCCAATATAATCCCTACAGGAACTGCCAAAAACAGTGCTAAAAAGAATCCGGCAAACACGGTTTTCAAACTTGTAAATATTTGATCTACGAATGATGGTCTTCCTGTGTATTTTATCGGATCTAATCCTTGCTCTTCTCGCTTCGCGTTCGTAGCAGCTACCTTTTCTTTAAAAGCTGCTTTCTTTGCTGTTATACTTCTATGATCTGCCAATAATGTTTTAAACGCATCCAAAACCGCACCTGGAGATGGTAAGGAATTAATAGAAGACTCTCCAGATTCAATTCTCTGTAACTCTAGAGTAACTCCAGCATCACCAGACGCTTCTTGAGCTCTTTCTATTTTAAAATCTTTTTCTACATTATATAAATAAGTAGCTCCGGCATGCCATAAAATCAAAAACAATCCTACCGACAAAACAGGTAAGAAAACTTTTTTTAACAAAGCAATTAAATTCTTCTTGGTTTCCTCTCCTGCCGCTAATCTAATAGCTGGTTCAAAAAACCCTAATCCTACAAAATTCAGAATATGAATAGATCTATCTTTCATGTCATTTAATTTATTGCTCCCCAACTACTATCTTCAGATTATGCTTTGTGTCAGAGATTACTTGATTGTTTCTTATTATTCAACTTACTTTTTCTGAGAGAAGGAGAAATAAAAGAGAAAACTCTCTTTTATTTCTCTATGCTTGAAACACCTTCTACATTTTCTTTATTTCCAATACCGAAGCTATTAATGTATCCAATAGGATCTTTCGCATCGAACTTATTACCATCTATAAAATCTGTAGTAGCTGGCTTATACCCATCTGTTTTTGGTAATTCAGAAGCCTCTAAATGCCCTTCTGCTACTAATAAATTAGCTGCTTTAGTCCAAATATCAGGACGATAAATATCTTTGATTGTTTTATCATACCACTCTGCTGGCTTACTTTCTGGAATTTGCCCCCAACGTCTCATTTGAGTTAAAAACCATATACCATCAGAATAGAATGGATACGTTGCATCATATCTATAGAACACATTAAAATCTGGCATCTCTCTTTTATCACCTTTTTCAAATTCAAATGTTCCTGTCATAGAATTTGCTAAAACTGCCTCATCAGCACCAACATATTCTGGCATTGACAATATTTTTACCGCTTCTTTTCTATTACCTGGAGTATCTAACCATTTACCCGCTCTTATCAAAGCCTTTGTTACAGCTGTCGCAGTGTTAGGATACTGTTCAACGAATTTTTTAGTCATTACAAACACCTTTTCTGGATTATTTTTCCAGATATCGTAATTTGTAGTTACCGGTACTCCAATACCTTTAAATACCGCTTGCTGATTCCATGGCTCTCCTACACAATACCCATATATTGTACCTGCCTCTAAAGTAGCTGGCATTTGTGGTGGTGGTGTTACAGATAAAAGAACTTCAGCATCTATCTGACCCTGAATATTATCTTTCGAATACATACCAGGATTAATTCCAGCAGCAGCTAACCAATAGCGTATTTCATAATTATGAGTAGAAACTGGAAATACCATCCCCATTTTAAAAGCTTTTCCTTTATTCTTATAAGACTCTATAACGGGTTTTAAAGCTTCCGCAGAAATAGGATGTATTGGTTTTCCATCTTCACCCTTCGGTACATTTGGTTTCATCTTAGACCAAACATCGTTAGAAACGGTGATTCCATTTCCATTTAAATCCATGGAAAAAGGTGTCACCAACTCCGCTTGTCTTCCAAAACCAGCACCAGCTGCAATTGGCTGACCTGCTAACATATGAGATCCGTCTAATTGCCCGTCGATCACACGATCTAATACATTTTTCCAGTTAGACTGAGCCTCTACTGATACAAAAAGCCCTTCATCCTCGAAAAAACCTTTTTCTTTTGCAATTGCTAAAGGCGCCATATCCGTTAACTTTATAAAACCAAAAGTTAATTGAGGTTTCTCTATAGTTAATTTAGATGATTCTTCTTTGGCCTCTTCCCCACTTGAAGCGATTTCTTTCTTCTTTTCTCCTCCACAGGACAACATAACCAATGCAGTTAAGAAGATCCCTATTTTAAAATTCATTGTTTTCATAATTTGATTTTTGAAATTCAGCTAATAGAATACAACAAAATTAAGTATTAATACTTACTAAAAAAGTTTTAAGGAAAAAAAATACGTATTTATTGCGTTAATTACGTATTTCTCAAATTAGGTAGTTGTAGATTGAATTATTGATAATCTGAATAGGTCAAAAATTAAAATATGAACTCTCTTTAAAACTATTAAAATTGTAATGTTTTGAATATCAATATATTAACTGTATTACAGTATTTTTAATACGGTTTATCCATATTTAGAAAGAATCCTGTTTTACACAAAAAAAACTACGTACCAAATATTTGGTATTCTCAAAAAAAAATAAGTATTTTCGTACTAAATTACTTCAAAAACGTAAACATTTTCTTCTTAGTTTGTAAGTATTAATTTACCCAAGTTCATACCATACTATAGCACTAAAAAGTATAATTTCTTAAAAAATTATTTATGAAAAAAAGAACTATTAAAACCTTGCCCGTCATTTTTATTTTCTTAATAACGTGCGTCACAATAAATGCTCAATCTAATAGCTTTGGATCTATAACTTACGCCAAAGCGATTAATGTATCAGGAAAACAACGTATGTTATCACAGAAAATTTCGAAAGCATACTTATTAATGGCCAAAGGAATCAGCGATCCTTCTATTAAAAAAGAATTAAACTCGAGCAAATTTATATTTGAGAAACAACTTCAAATACTTACCACAAATGCTACAAGCTCCTCTACAAAGTTATCGCTAAAAAAAGTACAAACTTTATGGAATGATTTTAAGGCTATTATTATGAGCCCTCCAGATGTACAAAACTCTTTGCGTATTGTAAAAACAAACACAGCTTTGTTAAAAGCCTGTAATGACGTCGTTATTAGTATAGAAAACAGTTATAATTATAATAATCAGTTTTTTCAAAATAAGAATAAGGATTTTGCAAAAACTATCAATATTTCAGGAAGACAACGTATGTTATCACAAAGACTATGTCTTTATTATACTGCTGCAACCATGTTTAAAGGCGAAGGTCCTGAATTTAAGAAAATACTTAGTGAAACTTACCAAAAATTCGATACTACCATTGGAGAATTACTTATAAGTAGTTATAACAGCACAGAGATCGAAGAAGAGTTAGGAGTTGTAATGTCGTATTGGGAAAAGTTTCAAACAAATCAAAGAGGATTACTTAACGGTGAATTCCCTTTACAAGAAATGTTTGCGACCACAAACCAGTTAACAAAGTCCTTTAATAAAATTACAGGTTTATACGAAGGAATAGCAAACAATTAGTGGATTAGCTTCTTAAAGTCAGGGAATCATATCAAATTCTCTGGCTTTTTTGCTAAGTTCCAATACATTTTTAACCCCCATTTTTTTCATCAGATTAAAACGATGAACTTCTGTTGTTCGTTTACTAATTTCTAATTCCGAAGCGATATCCTTGTTAGTCATACCGGAAACAGCCAATTTCAAAATTTGATTTTCTCTTTTTGTTAAATCAAAAGGGTTTTTCTTCGCTTGCTTCACCTTTACATCCGACTTTTCCTCTATTTGATCTGCTTTTTTAGCACTACCTTTATTAAGCAAGTTCTTTACTAATATAGAAGAAACATCACCGCTAAAATACTTATTTCCTTTACTAACAGTAGATAAAGCTTTCAAAAACTCCTCTTTTCCTGCGTCTTTTAGCAAATAACCATCTGCACCAGCATTGATCGATTGTAAAATATACTCATCCGAGTCATGCATAGACAACATAATGGATTTAGAAGCTACAGATAATTCAGTTAGCTTCTCTACAGTTTCTATCCCAGACATTTCAGGCATTCTAATATCACAAATTACAATATCTGGATTTAGAGATTGTACCAAATCTATTGCATCCTTACCATTAGAGGCCTCTCCGATAACCTTATATTGTTCTTCATCTTCTAAAAGAGAACGAATTCCATCTCTAACCAAAAAATGATCATCCACTAATACAATACTTACCATTTTAACTCAATACTTAATTTGTGATTACTATAATTTACGTATCAATACGCCCTTCTATGAGTCAAAGATATGAATAATTCAAAAAAGGCTTCTAGAAATTGATAATCTTTGAAATAAAAATAAGTATTTTTATCTAAAAAACACAAAGAATATACGTATTAATACTTAGTTTTGAAAAGTTCAATTAATATATCAGCTAATAGGATTAATTGAAAAAACTTAGCAATGGTGTGAACAATTTATAACACACATTAAACAAAAACTTAAGAGATGAAAAACAAATTATTCTTTACCATACTATTAACGGTGATGGTATTTAAGGGAGAAGCGCAAGAGTTAAGTGTAGATGCTATGGTTCGACCTCGATTCGAATATCGTCATGGTTTTCAAGATGTTGCACCAGAAGATGTGGAAGGATCTGCCTTCGTATCACAACGTTCTGCCTTATTGGTTAAATATAGCGATTCCAAAATCACAACTTTTTTAGATTTACAAGGTACAAGTGTATGGGGTGATAGACCTCAACTTTCTACTGCTGATGACCAAGGAAATGGTGGATTTAGAGTAAACCGTGCTTGGGCATTACTTTCTCTCGGTGGCGGATGGTCCACAAAAGTAGGACGTCAATTCTTAAGCTATGACGATCAGAGAATTTTAGGGGCTCTTGGATGGGCTGATCAACAAAGAACTCACGATGCAGCTTTGATACGTTACAAAAACTCTGGCTTAAAACTAGATGTTGGTTTTGCGTTTAACCAAAACGGAATCAGTAATTTCGGTAATGTTTTCCAACCTTCAGGTGCTGGACAACCTGTGTTTCAGTATAAATCATTACAGTTTTTACACTTAAACAATAAATTCAGTGAATCATTTTCTGGAAGTTTTCTTTTCTTAAACAATCAGTTTCAAGCTCTTGACGGAACCGGAGCTGCTATAGACCGATTTATTTCCCGACATACCACTGGGGTTTACAGTAAGTACAAAAAAGGTGCATTTGGTTTAGACGGTAGTTTTTATTATCAGTTTGGAGACTTTACAGAAACAGTGAGTATTGGCGCTTACCAAGCGATGTTAAATTTAACCTATAAACCGGGTAAAACTTTATTTGGAATAGGAGCCGAAATTCTAAGTGGTAACGATCCTGATACTGCAGATAAAACGGAAGCATTTTTTCCGCTTTTCGGAACAAATCACAAGTTTAACGGTTTTCAAGACTTCTTCTACGTAGGTCGTCATGCAAACAATGGTGGATTATTAGATCTTAATGTTAAAGCTGTATTTAAACTAGGTGAAAAATCAACATTACTAACCAAAGCACATTATTTTTCAGGTTTAGAAGATGCTGCATTTAATGGAGCTTCATATGAAGCTGGCTCATATGGTACATCAGTAGATTTAGTGTTTACACAAAAAATTACTTCATATGCTAAATTAAACATAGGATATTCACAGTCTTTTCTTGATGAAGATTTTGCCAATGCAAGAGCTGGTGGAGAAGCTGATAGTATACAAAATTGGGGATGGGTAATGTTAACGGTAAACCCAAACTTATTTAAATGGAATAAATCAAAAGAATAAATCAACCGATTTTAGTTTATTTATGAAAACCTGCAATTATATTTTGCAGGTTTTTTTATGCATTATTTCGAATTTCTCAATGACAAACATATATAATTACGTAATTCTTATTAATTAAATACGTATTAATACTTAATTTTGAATTTTAAATACGTAACTAATGAAGAAGGTTGTAGTAATAGGTAACGGAATGGTAGGTTATAAGTTTTGCGAAAAGTTTGTAGCCTCAGAAAAGTTTAATGATTATAAGTTAATCGTATTTGGGGAAGAACCAAGACGAGCTTATGACAGAGTACATTTAAGTGAATTTTACGATGGTAAAACTGCTGAAGATCTAAGTATGTCAACAGCCAGTTGGTATGAAGAAAACAACATAGATCTTCATATTTCAGAAATGATTACTGAGATTAATAGAGAACAAAAAACAGTAGCCAATCATCGTGGTGACACTTATTCCTATGACTATCTTGTATTAGCTACTGGATCTTCCGCTTTCGTTCCTCCGATTGAAGGTGTTGATAAAGAAGGTGTTTTTGTATATCGAACAATTGAAGATTTAGAAGCTACAGAAGCGTACGCAAAAAAATTAAAAGCTCAAGGCAAAACAGAAGCTGCAGTTCTTGGTGGAGGATTATTAGGCTTAGAAGCTGCCAATGCAGTAAAAAACCTTGGACTAAATGCACATGTGGTAGAATTTGCTCCTAGATTAATGCCAAGACAATTGGATAAAGGAGCAAGTGATATGCTACAAGCTAAAATAGAAAGCTTAGGGTTACAAGTACATCTATCGAAACAAACAAAGTTTATACAAGGTGCAAAAGCGATTGAAGGACTACAATATATAGATGATACCGAATTAAAAGTAGATATGTTAGTCGTTTCTGCTGGTATAAGACCACGTGATGAAGTTGCAAAAGAAGCTGGATTAGAAGTAGGAACTAGAGGAGGCATCGTAGTAAACCAGCAAATGCAGACTTCGGATGAATCTATTTATGCCATAGGAGAATGTGCCTTATTAAATAGTATGATTTATGGATTGGTAGCTCCTGGTTATGACATGGCAGAAATTGCTGTTGATCAAATTACTGGCGGCACTCGTGAAATGCCCGAGTATATTGATATGTCTACTCAATTAAAATTGATTGGTACCGAGGTTGCTAGTTTCGGAGACGCACTAAATGAAGCAAAAAAAGAAGTAGATGAGATTACTTATAAAAATAAACGCAAAGGAGTTTACAAGAAAATCAACGTCTCTAAAGATGGCACTAAACTATTAGGCGGTATTTTAGTTGGAGATTCTTCAGATTACAACTCACTTTTCCAAATTTATATTAATGGCTTAAAACTTCCTGAAGAGCCGGAAGATCTTATCCTAGGAAGCAGAGGTATTGATGGAGGTGCTCTTTTAGGCGATGTAATGGATCTACCAGATGATGCACAGATTTGTTCCTGTGAGAGTGTTACCAAAGGACAAATATGTGGCGCCATAGAAAGTGGTGAAGCTAATGATCTTGGAGAAGTAATTTCATGTACAAAAGCTGGAACAGGATGTGGTGGATGTAAACCAATGGTAAAAGATTTAGTAAATGCTACTCTAACTTCATTAGGAAAAGAAGTAAAAGACAACATCTGCGAGCATTTTGATTATAACAGACAAGAACTTTATGATATTATTAAAGTAAAAGGTTATAGAACTTATGATGAAGTACTGGATACCTATGGTAAAGGTGATGGATGTGAAGTGTGTAAACCTGTAATTGCCTCTATCATGGCGAGTTTATACGCAGACACAGCTAATGAAGAAATAGCAATTCAAGACTCTAATGATCGTTTTCTAGCAAATATTCAACGAAATGGAACATATTCTGTAGTACCTAGAATTCCTGGAGGAGAAATTACTCCAGAAAAACTTATTGTTCTTGGAGAAGTAGGAAAAAAATACGATTTGTATACAAAAATAACGGGTGGTCAACGAGTGGACTTTTTTGGGGCTAGATTGGATCAATTACCGTTAATTTGGAAAGATCTAATAGACCACGGTTTTGAAAGTGGGCATGCATACGGTAAATCTCTTCGAACGGTAAAAAGTTGTGTTGGATCTACATGGTGCAGATATGGAATGGATGAAAGTGTGAGCTTCGCTATAGAATTAGAAGAACGTTATAAAGGATTACGATCTCCTCACAAAATAAAAGGAGGTGTATCTGGATGCATTAGAGAATGTGCTGAAGCAAGATGTAAAGATTTTGGTGTCATCGCAGTAGAAGGAGGATGGAATTTATACGTTTGTGGAAACGGTGGAGCGAATCCTAGACACGCAGAATTATTAGCAGAGCAAATAGATAATGAAACTGTAATCAAATACATCGACAGATTTTTGATGTATTACATCAGAACTGCAGCTCCGCTTGAAAGAACAGCAAAGTGGTTAGATAATTTAGAAGGTGGGATTGAGTATTTAAAAGAAGTTGTTGTAGACGATAAACTACAATTAGCGGAAGAGCTTGAAAATGAAATGGCAAAGCTGGTTGATTCTTTCCAATGTGAATGGACTCAAGCCATACAGGATGAAGAAATCATGAAACGTTTCAATCATTTTGTAAATAGTGACGATACCGATGATAACTTGGTATTCGTTCCATTAAGAGATCAAAAAATGCCACAACATTGGAAGTAGACTATCCAGGAAATGAGTCTAACAAGTATGTAAAATAGTAAGAGTATGGAAGAAATTTTAGAAATATACAAGACTACTAGTTTAGAGAGTGTAAAAGTTTGGTTTGAAGCAGCTAAAGTAGAAGATTTTCCAAAAAATGGAGGTGCTTGCGTTAAATACAAAGGAAAACAGATTGCTGTCTTTAATTTTGAAAGAAAAAATGCATGGTACGCGTGTCAAAATGTGTGTCCTCACAAAATGGAAATGGTTCTAAGTAGAGGAATGATTGGAGATCACTCAGGAATACCGAAAGTTGCTTGCCCGATGCATAAAAAAACATTTTCTTTAGAAAGTGGTGAAAATTTAAATGGGGATTTAGCTGCTATTGCTACATACCCTGTTAAGGTAGAAGACGGAACCGTATTTATCGGTTTTGAAGAATAATCAATATTATATTCCTTATAAAAGCCTTACATTAGCAAGTATTCTAATCATAGTTTACTTTTATGCCAACCACAAAATTAGACCAAGTTTTTTCGCTTATCGATAAATTAAATGCTCAAGATCCGAATACTGAAAATGTTAATAAGGAACAGGTAGCAAAAGAGTTAATTTATGGACAAAGAATGAGTGCTACACTTTCTAAGTTCGAAAAGACCCCTTCTGAAGCATTAGAAATAGCAGCTAGAGCTCAACATATATGTCGCTGGGAAATACCACGAAACCAGTATCCAATGGACCGTGTTGGCTATTTAAAATGGAGAGAAGAACTGAAAAAGTTTCATGCAGCTAAGACTTCTGAAATCATGTCAGAAGTTGGGTATGATCAAGAAATGATAGATAGAGTTTCATTTTTAATACAGAAAAAGAAACTTAAAAAAGATGAGGGAACCCAAATCTTAGAAGATGTAATTTGTTTGGTTTTTTTAGAGTTCTACTATACCGACTTTTTCGAAAAGCATTCTGACGAAAAAGTTATCGATATATTGCAAAAAACATGGAGAAAAATGTCTGAACGAGGACAGGAAGCGGCATTGCAATTATCCTATACTGAAAAAGGACTGGAATTGATACAAAAAGCGATCGGTTAATTTTGTTAAATTGAATAAATTAGAGTCACTAGATCTTCAAACGTTTAATCGCCTTAGTAAAATTTATATTATTGCGCTAGGCGCTATTGCTATTTTCACTATTGGAGGTCAGTTCTTTATTCAACGATATCTTAATTCTCAGATTGATGATTCTAAAATCATAAATATTTCTGGTAGACAAAGAATGTTAAGCCAAAAGCTTACTAAAGAACTATTACTACTTAGTAACGCTACCAATTCTATATCAAAAAAAAGATATTTGAATGACCTAGAAGCAACCATTAGTCTTTGGAAAACATCCCACGAGAGATTAAGACGCTATAATGATTCGATTCCTAAAGGTAAAAATGATAGTACCGAAATCAAGCGGATGTTCTTGGTTTTACAACCCTATTTCGAAACTATTTATGAAAATAGTTTGCAAATAGTTTCATTAGCCCGAAATGATTCCATTAACAATGAAATACTAACCCCATATCTAAATAGTGTTATCTTCAACGAACCTCTTTTCCTGAAACAAATGGATGCTATTGTATTTAGGTATGAAAAAGATGCACAAGAAAAAATTTCAAGCCTTAAACAGATAGAATATTTACTCTTTGGATTGATTATTTTAATCTTAGTCTTTGAATTTTTCCTATTATTTAGACCTGTAGCACTAAGTATTAAAAAGACCATATTTGATCTTCTGATCTCACAGAAAGATGCAACTGATATGGCTAAAAATGCTGAGAAACTGAGGAAAATTCAAAATGAAAATGTACAAGAACTTATTTCTTTAACCAAAGCATTAGATCAAACATTGCTTTACGCTAGAGTAAATGAACAAGGATTTATTAAAAATTTAGGTGAACGATTTCGAAAAGTTCTAAATGTAGATCAAAAAGTAGATCAAAAAAACCTTGTTGAACTTATGAAATTAAGTGAATTACAGACCAATAGACTTTTGCTTCTTATTGCACAAAACAAAGGTGGTGTTTTTAATGAAGAATTTGAATTTACTACAAGTGAAGGTCAAAAAATGTGGTTGGACATTTCTATCCTTAATGTATTTAAGGAATCTGGTAATAGTGAAAGGTTGGTTCTTTGTTCTGATATTTCTAAAAGAAAAGAAGCTCAATTAGAAATTAAAAGGTTAACAGATTTAGAATATCGCCAAAAAGAGGAATTACAAAAATCAAATGCCAGTCAGATAGTAGAAGCGCAAGAAGAGGAACGAAAACGAATTGCCAAAGAAATTCATGATAGTATCGGTCAAATGCTTACTGCATTAAAATTTAATATAGAATCGATTAACACGGAGAATGTAGAGAAAACAAATCAAAAAATTGAAGGATTAAAAAAATTATCCAAAGATTTGATTCTTGGGATTAGAACCGCAACCTTTAATCTTACACCTCCAGAATTAAAAGATTATGGTATTAGTATTGCCCTTCAGAAAATGGCAAAAGAATTAACCAAACTAACCAGCAAAAACATCATTCTCCAAGACACATCTGACACAGATATTCGTTTTGATTCGTTAGTCGAAACCAATTTATATAGGGTTACACAAGAAGCCGTAAATAATGCTATTAAATATGCTAATTCTGAATATATACTCATTAAAATAAATAGCTCAGAATCCGTTTTAAGTATAAGTATTGAAGATAATGGTAAAGGTTTTGATCTAAGTAAAATTCCGGATAAGCCAAAAAACAATGCCGAAGGTGGAATGGGTCTATTTTTTATGAAAGAGCGAATGAACTATATAAATGGTCGAATATTTATAAGTAGTACACCCGAAAAAGGAACAAGAATTACCTTAAATTACAATTTTAATAAATAAAATATATACTTTTACCCAGAATTATTCCCCAAAAAAGAAGAGTGAAAACAACAAAGGAAAACATAAAGTATTTAATGAACTGGGATTCCAAAAGAATTTGGAAGGAAGAGACCATTAGTAAAAAGTTTGTTAAATATCTTAAGGAAAAAGAGGTTGAAAAACTAATTTCGGACAACAAAACACAACTAGGAATTATTTCTGAAAGGGATGTAATAGATTGGATTGATCAAGAAGAGAATGACAGTTTTTGGCATAATGAAATGAAAAAACACATCTGCGAAAAAATAATCAAAGATGATGATGATTATTTTGTAGGTTGTGATTACGAGGATTTTGAAGGGTCTTACTTTTTTGTAGCTAGCTTATGGAAAATGGAAAAAGGAGAAAATCTGATAATTTTAGAACATTACCATTAACTTCTCCTTCTTTTAATTTTCTTCAAGGTAACGTTATCTTACCTATACGTTATTTGGATTTTTCTGAATCACATCATTTCGGTAATAATCTATAATACCGTCAATTGGTCTTCTTACGATATTACCAACCGTTAAATGATAAGGCCATACCGCTGCTCGGATAATATCCTCACTGAAATGTGCAATAGATCCAATGAAGTGTACTGGTACATTTTGTGCTTCAGGGAAACATAAAACCCTAGTTTCTACAAATTCCTGAATTCCTTCTGTAATAATTTTATAAAAGTATCCGTTACGTTCACTTGTAAAAATAAACTCTGCAAATGATGCTAGATAGGTATTAGGATTTTCCTTTTTATATAAATTTTCTTTTATAGTATCAGAGGAAAGGTCGAAACGTTTTTCAAACTCTCCTGCCACCTCCGGAGGCATCCTTTTATAATAATAATCTCTTATCAGCCGTTTTCCAAAATAGTTCCCACTAGCTTCATCCATTAAAATATACCCTAACGAATCTACGGCCATGTGTATATTATCACCATCGAAATAACAGCTGTTAGAACCTGTTCCTAAAATACACACAATACCAGGTTCTGTAGTTGCAGCATACACGGCTGCTACCATATCTTCTCTAACAATGACATCTGCATTGACAAAAAAGTTTTCAAACACTTTTTTTAGCATGGCAGCTGGTTTCTCCGTACCACATCCTGCTCCATAAAAGTGAACTGCCTCAATTGTTGTCCTATGTTCGATTAACTCGGCATTAGCCCGAACTCGCTTTTCTAACAAAGACTTTTCAAATACAGCAGGATTTAATCCTTCTGTACGCGTTTTAAACACGATTTCCCCTACATCATCAAGGAGAATCCAATCGCACTTAGTAGAACCACCGTCAGCTATTAAAATCATTTAAAAAAAATTTGTTGTGTGTGTATGTATATCTAAGAAAAAAGCCCCAATAACATTCCGAAATCAGGGCAATATCATATATTACTCCTTATAGATTTCCTACGTATGATGAAAGATCAACTAATTTAGATGAGTATCCATACTCATTATCATACCAAGATACCAACTTAAAGAAATTGTCGTTTAAAGCAATTCCAGCTCCCGCATCGAAAGTAGAAGTATGATCTTCTCCAACAAAATCTTGTGATACTACATCTTCATCTGTATATGCTAGTACACCTTTCAATTCGTTTTCTGAAGCCTTTTTCACAACTGCCTTAAGTTCATCATAAGATACAGATTTCTTAGTTCTTACAGTAAGATCTACCACAGAAACATCAGCCGTTGGAACTCTGAATGCCATTCCTGTAAGCTTTCCATTTAACTCTGGAATAACTTTACCTACCGCTTTTGCAGCTCCTGTTGATGAAGGAATAATGTTATTTAGGGAAGATCTTCCTAATCTAAAGTTCTTTTTAGATGGAGCATCTACCACTGCTTGTGTAGCTGTAGCTGCATGCACTGTAGTCATTAATCCTTCTTCTATACCAAAGTTATCATTGATTACTTTAGCTAGAGGAGCTAAACAATTTGTTGTACAAGATGCATTAGAAACAATAGTATCTGTTGGTTTAACATCTTTATGATTTACTCCCATTACAAACATTGGTGCATCAGCAGAAGGTGCAGAAATCACTACCTTTTTGGCTCCTGCTTTTAAATGAGCATCCGCTTTATCTAAAGTGGTGAAAATACCTGTACAATCCATTACTACTTCTACTCCAGCTTCGTCCCACTTTAAATCTTCAGGGTTTCTTTCTGCAGTAACACGAATTGCTTTGCCATCTACCACTAACTTCCCATCTTCTACTGCTATAGTCCCATCATACTTTCCGTGAACGGAATCGTACTCTAACAAATAAGCCAGGTGGTTTACATCTAACAAATCGTTAATAGCTACTATTTCTACATTCTCGCGTTTAGAAGCAATTCTAAAGGCAATTCTTCCAATTCTACCGAAACCGTTAATTCCAATTTTTAACGTACTCATACTTAATAATTTAGTTGTTTTTGATTTAAAACGTGGTTATATTTAAACTGAAGTTATATCAGCTACTTTTATTAATCTATCGTGTTTATGTGTTCTTTTCCCTAAAGCTGTGGTAAGCGGTACGATTGTAACCTGTTTGTGTACAATTCCGATCATTACCTGGCTTTTTCCCTCTAATAAAGTTTCTACGGCGCCTACTCCTAATTTGCTTGCCAAAACTCGATCATAACAGCTTGGTGCACCACCTCTTTGTATATGACCTAGTACTGAAACTCTAACTTCATAATCTTCCAAATTTTCTTCTACATATTCTCCTAATTCGAAAATATTCTTTCCGGACTTATCTCCTTCAGCAACTACTATGATACTAGATGTCTTTCCTGTTTTTTTACTTTTTCTAAGGGACTCTATAAGTCTATCAATCCCCATATCTTCTTCAGGAATTAGTATTTCCTCTGCTCCTGCTCCAATTCCTGCATTTAGAGCAATATCTCCTGCATCTCTTCCCATAACTTCAATCAAAAATAATCTGTTATGCGAACTTGCCGTATCTCGTATTTTATCAATTGCTTCTACAACCGTATTTAGTGCAGTATCATATCCAATCGTATAATCTGTTCCATTAATATCATTATCTATAGTACCTGGAATACCTACTACCGGAAAGTTGAACTCTTCTGATAATTTTAAAGCTCCGGTAAAACTTCCATCACCTCCTATTACTATAAGAGCATCAATGTTGTTTTTGATAAGATTATCATGGGCTTTTTTTCTACCTTCTTCTGTCCTGAAGTCATTGGAACGTGCTGATTTTAGAAAAGTTCCTCCTTTATTTATAATATTTCTTACCGAACGCGCATTTAGTTTTTCCATTTCGTTATGTATAAGACCTTCATAACCTTTATACACACCAAAACATTCAACCTCATAGTAACTACATGCACGAACAACTGCTCTAATAGCAGCGTTCATTCCTGGAGCATCTCCTCCAGAAGTTAGAACCGCAATATTTTTCACTTTTTCCATCATTGAAGCCAAATCTATTGTTATTGATCACAATAACCTAATTTGCCTAAAATCTAAAACGTTTTCGGTTAATAAATTCAGTAATTGCTGACAAAAAAGGTACGGTTTTAACATATTTACATCTAAAATGTTAAGGAATAAGTAAAATTTCAAAATTGTATAAACATGAGTATATTTCCTTTATAATTCATACAAAATCAAAAAACGGCTTACATTCATAAACCGTTCCTTAAAATTTTAAACTTAAAATTATAAACTTTATAAAATTTTTACTTCACAAATTGTTTAGTAACTATTCCATCTTGAGAGGTATAGGTTTTTAATAAGTAATTCCCTTTTGGAAACTTCTTAATATCAATTGTATTAGAATGATATGTTCCTAATAATTGAAAGTTTAAATTATAAATTTCATGTTTTTCAATTCTTCCTTTATATTCTACATTAAGAATATTACTACTAGGATTTGGAAATATTTTAAGATTATTCTCTGGAGTAGTATCTACCGCACCTGCATTATTATCTTTAGGTAAGATATCACCATCTTTTCCAAAAGCACCAGAAAAAATAGTATTTACTGCACTACTATCTAATCTAGATGGTGAGCAATCTTGCATTTCTATAGCAGTCCAACGAATCACCCAATCTCTATCCTGAGCCGTACTTGCTCTTAAAGGATTAGGAAAATTAAGAGATCCGACAGTAGGCAAATCAGATGGAGCATCTGTCCATCGCAGATATACTCTAAAACCAGTTGGTGTTGTATTATAAATTGAAGGAACCCCAGAAATATACCAATGAAACCCTTTGTTACTTGTGGATTCCAGGGTTACTAAATAATGAGGTGTCGTAGTAAAACCACAAGATTTCGTATCTACATCTACATAGATTCCCGTCGTGTTGTAATCAACCCAATCATTTGGAGATGTTACCCCTTGACCAATTTTAATTTGCGCATTGATCACCGAAAAATTAAAAGCGAAAAAACAAATGAATAAAAGTGTTTTAAGAGTTTTCATAATTAAAATGAAGTTTAATGGTTAGAAATAATTGATTTAGCTAAATCTGAATCTCTAAATTATGGAAATACTGCTTCATTTTATTGTGGAAATACCTTTTAATTAAGGGAAAATTCCCTTAATTAATCATAAAATAACATAACTCAATAAAAAAGATCAATTTATAATCTTCATTTCAAATTCATCTTTCCAAAGTATCCTAGATTACAATTTAGAAACTTTAACGCCATCATAATTTAAAAAAACAAAAAAGCAGTGTTTTAGAAACACTGCTTTTATAATTCCTTTTATATAGCTTAACTACTCAATTAAAATTAAGTATTGCCATGGATCTAAGTCATATTCTTGTCCTTTGGTACCCATTATAGATTCACCAGAAAGATATTCTTTAAACTCTCCTTCATATTCTGCGGTAAATTTCACAGGTTCTTTTGTCATGTTCGCCACAAAAATCACCTTATTATTTTCCTTTTCACGTTTAAACGCTAAAACTTTATCATCAGCAGAAGTTTTTATTCTTTCATAAGAAGCAGCACTTTTTCCTCCGTGTAATGCTATATTCTCATTTTTTAGCTTACCTAGTTTTTCGTATAATGGATAAAACACTCCTTTCTTTTTAATAATGGTATCCTTTTCAAAGAATAACAAACGTTTATCCATATCATATTCTTGTCCAGAATATATTAATGGCATTCCCGGTGCGACATAAGATAGTGCTGCAAATAATTCTTTAGCATCTCCCATTCTTTCCTGTACGGTACCATTCCACGAGTTTTCATCATGATTAGAAGTAAAATTCATTAATATATCATCTGCAGCATACATAGAATCTACTTGTTTCATTCTCTTATCCCAAGCTGCTACTGTATTCTCTCCTTTTGCAATATGATTCATTACATGATGTGTATCCCATCCATATCCCATATCGAATGCGTTCTCCATCAATTCTGGTTCCCATCCTTCGGCTAACATAAATACTGGTTTTATTTTCTTTAGTTCAGCTACGGTAGATTCCCAAAAATCAACAGGGACCATTCCTGCTACATCACAACGAAAACCATCTACTCCTTCTTCTTTTAACCAATATTGCATAGCTTTTACCATTTCTGCTCTCATCTCCTGATTATCATAATTAAGGTCTGCCACATCAGTCCAATCGGTTCCTACCGTATGTGTTATTTCATCTTTATCATCTTTAGTATAAAATTCTGGATGTTCTTTTAACCAAACATGATCCCAACCAGTATGATTAGCAACCCAATCCAATATTACATAGATACCATTATCATGAGCAGTCTTTACTAAATCTCTAAAATCTTCTAAAGTTCCAAATTCAGGATTTACTTTTGTGTAATCCGAAATAGCATAATAGCTTCCTAATGGACCTTTACTTTTGGTTGTTGATATTGGATATATTGGCATAACCCATAATACTTTTACTCCAAGATTTTTTAATGTTGGAATGTCTTTAGTAAAAGCTTTAAAAGATCCTTCTTCTGAATACTGTCGTATGTTAGCTTCATATATAACAGCATTCTCCATCATTGCATTACTTATTGGTGCTAGTTCCTCTTTTGCTTCCTCAATAATAGTTTCCGTGACCTCTGCGACGGTTTCTTCCTTTTTTGTCTTTCCGCAAGAAGTTACAATACCCGCTAATAAAAGACCTAAGATTATTCTTTTCATTTGTTCTAGTTTGATTTTGATTTATTATTGTAATGTAAGTATCATGGACGTTCTAGAAGGTATCTCTATAGTTTCCGTCAAATCAATAGTATTATCTGTAATAATATCTTTCCCTACTTTGTGATTTTCTAAACCTTCTTTAAATCTTGTAACATCTAGCTTTTGATCTTCAGAATTATTATTAATAATCACCATAACACGTTCCTTTTCGGTATACCTAAAATAAACATACACGTTGTCAAAAGGGATATATTGTAAGAGCTTCCCTTTGTGTATAGCTTCGCTATTTTTTCTCCAATTCAATACCTTTTTTGTAAAGGCATGAAAGGCTTCTTCATCCTTAGTTCTACCAGCTATCTTTTGCTTTTCTCCTTCAGAAATAAAAGCGCTTCTTTTATCATCTGGCCAACCTCCAGGAAAGTCTCTACGAATATCACCATCTCCTTTTTTATCTCGGTTTCCCAACATACCTATCTCATCTCCATAATAGATCTGAGGGATACCTCTGGTAGTAAAAATAAGACTCATGGCCATCTTGTACTTACTAATATCACTCTGATATATTTCATTGATTCTATTCGTATCATGATTACCTGCAAAAAGTAGAATGTTATTAATATCGGGATACAAAAAGTCATTTGTAAAATTTTCATATGCTCGTATCATCCCTTTATCCCAAGAATTTCCTTCTTCGTGAAACATAACCATAATGGCATCATGCAAAGTAAAATCCATTACTGATGGAAGGTGAGAATTGAAGTTGTCGATAGCTCCTATTTTACTATCCTTTTGCCAATACGCCATTTGTGCCTGATCATGCATCCATACCTCACCAACAATATTGAAATTAGGATACTCATCCATAATTGCTTTCGTCCATTTAGCAATTCCTTCTTTATCGTTATAAGAATATGTATCTACTCTAAATCCATCTAAATCTGCATATTCTATCCACCAAATGGCATTCTGTGTAATATACTGAAGAAGTAATGGATTACTCTGATTCATATCTGGCATAGTGGTATCGAACCATCCATCCATGCATCCTTTAGCATCTACTTTAGACGCATTGATATCAAATTGAGTGGTCATTCGATAGTTACTTCTTCTAAAACCCTCTGGCCACTGGTGAATCCAATCCTTTGTAGGTAAATCTTTGATCATCCAATGTTTTGATCCCCAGTGATTCGTAACATAATCCATAATTAGCTTCATATCTAATTTATGCATCTCAGTTGCTAATCTTTTATAGTCTTCATTTGTACCATATCTGGGGTCAATTTTATAAAGATCACTCTGTGCATAGGTGTGATATGAATACACAGGCTCATTATCTTCTAATAAAGGTGTACTCCAAATCGCTGTGGCACCAAGCTCATTGAGGTAATCCAAATGATCAATAATTCCCTGGATATCTCCTCCATGCCTTCCTCCCGGTTTAGACCGATCTGCCTTTTCTACGGTATCTTTATGTGAATCATTAGACGGGTTTCCATTTGCAAATCGATCTGGCATGATCAAATACATAACATCACTACTATCAAATCCTTTTCGGTTAGCAGAACCTTCTCTTCTTTGTTTTAATTCATACGGCTGTGAGAAAACAATCTTCTTGTTTTTTGTAAAATCTAAAATTACTTCACCCGGCTTTACTCCTTTAGTTTCGATGGTAACAAAAAGATAATTAGGATTCTCAGTTTTGGTAACATCGGTAATAGTTACTGTTTTGCTCTCAACATCATGCTCCGCTATATTTTTACCATAGCACATTAGCTGTAGTTGGCTAGATTTCATATCGCTCCACCAAAATGGAGGCTCTATTTTTTCTATTTGCCCGAAGGTTAATGAAATGATTAACCCAAAGAGCATGGTTAGTATGTTCTTCATGGTTTAAATTTTGATTTGTAATATTTAATTAGGTTTATCCTAATCTTAATAAAGAATTGAATTAAATACCCCAAAAACTTTCGCTTTTGGGGTATCACTAATTCATTTAAAAAAATGAGTTAAACACTCATTAAACTATTTGGAGAAATGGTAAACTCCTTACCATCCACATATATCAACAGATCTTTTTCTCCTTCAAGATTAAAGGTAGTACCATCTTGAGAAACGTTTACTTTTAAGATACTTCCTCTAAAATTAACATTAAAAGTATATCCTTTCCATTCTTTTGGAATTCTAGGCGCAAAAGATAATGTGTCATTTTTAACTCTTAGACCACCAAAACCTTCAACGATACTCATCCAGGTACCAGCCATGCTTGTAATATGTAATCCTTCTTCTACTTCTTTATTGTAGTCATCAAGATCTAATCTTGATGTTCTAAGATAAAATGTATAAGCTTGATCCATTCTATCTAAAGCCGCCGCTTGTATACTATGAACACAAGGCGAAAGTGAGGATTCATGAACTGTAAAAGGTTCGTAGAAGTCAAAATGACGTTCTAACTCCTCTTTGGTAAAATGATCTTCAAACATATAAAAACCTTGCAATGTATCTGCCTGCTTGATGTAAGGAGATCTTAAGATTCTATCCCAACTCCATTTTTGGTTAATAGGACGTTGAGATTTATCTAAATTTTCAACGGTAATTAACTCTTTATCCAAGAAACCATCTTGCTGAAGATATACTTGATGTTTTTCTGAATATGGGAAATACATTTTTTCTGCTACTTCTAGCATTTGATCAATTTCTTTTTGATCAAGCTTTGTTTTGGCAATAATTCTATCGTAATCAGCTTTAAAATCTGACTTTACCTTTTCGATATTTTCTACACAATACTCAATACACCATTTCGCTAGGTAATTTGTATACCAATTGTTATTGATATTATTTTCATATTCATTTGGTCCTGTTACTCCGAGAATGACATATTTTTCTTTATCTGTAGAAAATGTCGCTCTCTGATGCCAAAATCTTGCTACCCCGATCATCACTTCCAGTCCCATTTCGGGAATATAACTGTAATCACCTGTATAACGAAGATAGTTATAGATTGCAAATGTCATCGCTCCATTTCTATGAATCTCTTCGAAAGTGATCTCCCATTCGTTATGGCACTCTTCTCCATTCATAGTAACCATTGGATACAAAGCAGCTCCATTGGTGAAACCTAACTTTTCAGCATTTTCTATAGCTTTTTCTAGGTGATTATATCTGTACTTTAGTAAGCTACGAGCAACTTGCTGATTTTTTGTGGCCATATAGAAAGGGATACAGTATGCTTCAGTATCCCAGTAGGTACTTCCTCCATACTTTTCTCCAGTAAATCCTTTTGGACCAATATTTAAACGAGCATCTTTTCCAAGATACGTCTGGTTTAGTTGAAAAATATTAAAACGTATTCCTTGTTGAGCTTTTACATCTCCATCTATGACAATATCTGCCATTTCCCATATACGAGACCAAGCTTTCTTTTGTAAATCCAAAAGTGCATCAAACCCCGATTCTGAAGCTTGCTTAAGTACTGCTGCACTGGCAGAAGCAATATCTTCTTTCTTATGATTCAGAGATACCGTATACCCACCAAACTTACATAAAACAGCAGTTTTTCCTTGTTTAGCGGTCACTGCATACCCTAAACTAGCTAGGGTTTTATTAGTTTCTACAACTGGGTAAACATCCTGTAACTCTCCGTCTAAAAACAACTGATTTAACATTCCCGCACACACATGAAATTCAGTTTTCATTGTTTTAGACGAAATAAAAGCAGCATTCCCTTTATGTGATACTTCATAAGTATCCCAAAACTTATCATCCCAGTTACTATCTTCATTAGTAATTCCAGCATCTATATAGGGCTTAAAACTTACAACAGCTTCCTCATTTAATGGTGTAACTTCATACTTGATCGCTCCTACTTCATCTAAATCCAGACTAAGGAAACGAGTTGATTTTACCGATACTTCTGTATTATTTCGAAGAATGGCTTTAAAAGAACGTTGATACCAACCTTCTTTCATATTTAATTCTCTGCGGAAATCTGACACTACTTTACACCTATGAAGATCAAGTTTCTCTCCATTGATTTCTACATCAATTCCAATCCAATTCGGAGCATTTAAAACTTTAGCAAAATACTCTGGGTATCCATTTTTCCACCAACCAACTCGGGTTTTATCAGGATAATATACTCCTGCAATGTAACTTCCCTGAAAAGTAGGGCCTGTATACGTCTCTTCAAAATTTGCACGTTGCCCCATGGCTCCGTTACCAATACTAAAAAGACTTTCTGAGGATTTAACTCTTTCTACATCAAATCCTTCTTCAATTATCGACCAGTTATCTGGTTTAATATAATCCTGATTCATCGGTTCTCTTTTTTAATTTTTAGTTGTTTGAAAAACTACCCAAGTATTTATGATCCCAAGGAAATTTCTCAAATTATTCTCATTATTTTTCGGTTGTAACTAATTGGTTAATGAATTCTTCTTTTATTTCAGTAAAATCTTTAAACACATAATCTGCTTCGTGTAACACCTTTGGATCTCCAATACCAATACTGATCATATTGGCAATATTAGCTGCTTGAATACCTGCTACAGAATCTTCAAAAACAACACAATTTTTAGGTGCTACTCCTAACTTTTGTGCCCCAATCAAAAATACTTCAGGATCTGGCTTTGCTTTGGTTACGTCGGTACCATCCACAATAGCATGAAATTTCTCTTTTAATAATACCTTATCAAGAATCACTCTTGCATTTTTACTGGCAGAACCCAGAGCTATAGCTTGTTCTTCGGTTAAAAGATATTCTAAAACTCTAGGAACATCAGGCAGAATTTCAGAGGTATCCATCGTTTCGATATAATTTAGATACTCCTCATTCTTTTTAGCCATTAAGGTCGTAAACTCTTCTTCTGAAATTGTTTTATTTCCCCATTCTAAAATTTTCTCTAAGGATTTTATTCGGCTAACTCCTTTCAATTGTTCATTCTGTTCTTCAGAAAAAGATATACCTAGTGTATTGGCTAAATTTTGCCATGCCAGAAAATGGTATTTTGCAGTGTCTACAATGACACCATCAAGATCAAATATGAATGCTTTTTTCGTCATTCTTTTTAACTTTTTGTATTAATTAAAGTATCGTCAACATCTTTTACTCTGATAACTAATAGTGCTGCAATGATAAAAGACACACCACTAATTACTAAAGCATAAATTGGATTTCCTCCATAAAAATATTTAACTACAGGTCCTCCTATAATTGCGTTTATAATCTGAGGCAGTACAATAAAGAAGTTAAATATCCCCATATAAACTCCCATTTTTTTCGCAGGAATAGAACCCGCTAGTATTGCATAAGGCATTGCCAGAATACTTGCCCAAGCAATTCCAATACCAACCATAGAAAGTATCAACCAATCTTCGTTTGGAGCTAGATAAATGGAAATAAGACCTAAGCCACCGATTATCAAAGATACAGCATGAGTTAGTTTTCTACCTATTTTTAACGCTATGTATGGTAAAAAGAATGCGAACACTGCGGAAACAGCATTATAAACCCCAAATAATACTCCAACCCAATCTCCAGCATTTTGATAAGCCTCACTGCTATGATCACTAAGTGGTAAATCATAGATATGATGTGCTATAGCAGGTGTTGAAAAAACCCACATTCCAAAAAGACCAAACCAAGAAAAAAACTGAACACCGCTCAATTGTTTCATAGTCAATGGCATTTTTCTAAAATCCGAAAAAATGTTCATTAAGGAAGATTGTTCTTCCTCTAAACCTTCTTCATCATTTTCAAATGCTGCTAATTCTTCTGGAGAATATTCTTTTGTAGTAAAAACAGTTAATAGTATACTTCCTATTAATACTGCTGCCCCGATAATAAAAGATAAAAGTAGATGAAAAGGAACTTCTCCGATTTGTGCTTCATTGGAAATACCTAACCAGTTTGCCATTACATATGGTAACCAAGATCCTATAACTGCGCCAATACCAATTAAAATAGTTTGAACACTAAAACCAAGAGTTCGCTGATCGGATGGAAGATTATCGGCAACAAGAGCCCGGAAAGGCTCCATAGCAACATTAAAAGAAGCATCCATGATCATTAACATCCCGGCACCAACCCATAATGAAGGTAAGAACGCGGTGAACATATCTGCATTAGGCATTAGCAGCAACCCTATAGACGCAAGAATTGCTCCTGTAAGGAAAAAAGGCCTTCTTCGACCTAAACGTGTCCATGTTTTATCACTGTAATATCCGATGATAGGTTGCACGATCAACCCTGTTAAAGGTGCTACAACCCAAAACCATGATAATTCATGAACATCAGCACCGAAAATCTGAAGTATCCTACTGGCATTTGCATTTTGTAAAGCAAAACCCATTTGTATTCCTAAGAAACCGAAACTCATGTTCCATATTTCCCAGAAACTTAGCTTACGCTTGTTCATTAAGTAAATCTTTAATAATTACTATGATAAGCGCGTACACTTATCAAAACTTATGTTAGTAGAAAGTGAAAATATAAGTTCTGATAGAGGTCAAATATATTATATTATTTTAAATAAAATAATTTTAGTGTGTTATTTTTTTGTTGATTGTCTTTGGATTAAGCTAGTATCTATAATAACGGTTTTATATTCTTCAGGAACGTCTTCTTCTCCTTCTAGCTTATCAATAAGCAACTTCGCAGCTCTAATCCCCATCTCTTCTCCATGCTGACTGATAGTCGTTAAACTTGGAATAAAATGTTTAGATAAAATGCCATCGGTGAATCCAACTATAGAAACGTCATCCGGGACTTTTTTACCTTGTTCGTGTAAAACTCTTGCAGCTGTAACCGCAAATAATTCATTCACAGCAAAAATAGCATCTACCTCTTTATCTTTCAAAAAGCTAGATATTTCAGATTCGCAGTTATCTATATCTTCTATCTTTAAGATATAATCTTCTCTAGCAGTAATATCGTATGCTCGAAGCGCTCTTAAATATCCGTTAGTTCTAAGTTTACCAACACTGATATAATCCACCGTTGTAATAATTGCAATTTTTTTACATCCCAAAGAAAGTAGATGATTCGTAGCCGTTTGTGCTCCCTTACCATCATCTATAATCACCTTATCACAAACGAGTTCATCTATAATTCTATCAAAAAGCACTACTGGCATTCCTTGACTCATCGTCTCTTCGATATGATGATAGTCCTTCTTTTGTTGTGTTTCTTTCGCCACAGATAAGATAAATCCATCTGCACTACCACTGGCTAGCATTTCTAAATTGATCACCTCTTTGTCAAAGGAATTATTAGACGAACAAATGATTACATTATATCCTTTTTCATTTGCAACCTTTTCTACTCCTCCAATAACAGTGGTAAAAAAATGGTGAACAATCTCTGGAATAATCACCCCTATAGTCTTGGTTTTTCGGTTTTTAAGACTCAGTGCAATGTTGTTAGGTTTGTAATTATACAACTTAGCGAAAGCTTTTACCTTTTGTCTAGTATCTAGGCTAATTTCTACACTATCTTTTAATGCTTTTGACACTGTAGAGATGGATACATCGAGCTCTTTTGCTATTTGTTTTAACGTAACTTTTTGCTTCATTTCCCTTGAATTTTTATTAAAAGCTAAATTTTAATGCGAAAATATGCGATATGATCACAATTACCCTTAAAATTTTAACAGAATTTTAAAAGTTATCCACACGCAAACGTTTTCGTAAGGTTACGGCTACACCGTACCTGAAATTTAACACAGATTTTACATACATTGGTTCTCAGAAAGTGAAAATATAAGGCTAAAAACAATTAAAAACTAATTTAATATTATATGAAAACATTTACTAAAAGCGCATTGTTTTTATTGTGGTTGATACCAATGAGCTTTTTTGCACAGTCGACGGTCACCGGTACTGTAACTGATGCTGGAAATGGTCAACCGATTCCCGGTGTGAATATCATAATTAAGGGGACAACAAATGGGACATCATCCGATTTTGATGGTAACTATTCCCTTAAAGGTGTAAACAATGGAGATATTATTGAATTCTCTTACGTTGGTTTTATTGCACAAGAATTTACATATTCTGGAAACAATAGAATTGATGTTGTTTTACAAGAAGACGCTGCTGAACTAGAACAAGTAGTAGTTATTGGTTATGGTGCTGCTAGAAAAAAAGATTTAACCGGTTCCGTAAGTACTGTAACTGCCGATGACTTTAATAAAGGGAACATTGTATCTCCAGAAAATTTATTAAATGGTCGTGTTGCTGGTGTTAATATTAATGCAGGTGGTGCTCCTGGATCTGGTGCAGCTATCAGAATTCGTGGAGGTGGTTCTCTTGCTGCTTCCAATGATCCATTGATTGTAATTGACGGGTTACCTGTTAATAACAATGTAGTTGGAGGTTCGCAATCAATCCTTTCTTCGATAAACCCTAACAACATTAAATCTTTCACCGTACTAAAAGATGCATCTGCAGCTGCTATTTATGGTAATAGAGCATCTGCGGGAGTTATCATCATCGAAACTATAAAAGGAAGTAAGGGGTTTCAGGTAGATTATAATTTTCAATCAGGTATTTACACAATTCCTAATACAATAGATGTTTTTTCAGCTAATGAATTTCGCGATGTTGTCAGAGAACAAGCTTTAGTGAATAATAATATCGATCCTACTTTATTAGGAAATGCAAATACTGACTGGCAAAAAGAAATATATAGAAATGCAGTATCGACGGATAACAACATTTCTATAAGAGGTTCTTTGTTTGATGTTTTGCCTGTTAGATTATCATTAGGACATCTTGATCAAGGAGGACTACGATTAACTAGTGAATTTGAAAGAAGTACCGCAGCTTTAGTACTTAATCCCACTTTTTTAAATGGAAACCTAAAGTTCAACTTAAATGCAAATGCTACTTTTGAAAAAAGAAGATTTGCTAATGGTGTTGAAGGAGCAGCTCTTGCTTTTGATCCAACACAACCTGTGATAGATCCCAACTCTCCCTTTGGTGGTTTTTTTGAATATGATAGCATAAATCCAGATGGTTCATTCAATGACGTTCTTGCTGTTTCTAACCCAGTAGCTTCGCTATTGCAAAGAAATAACCGTAGTCAAGTAGACCGTTACTTTGGAAATTTCAAAGTAGATTATTCTTTTTGGTTTTTACCAGAACTAACAGCTACAGTAAATGTAGGTTTTGATGAGCAGAATGGTGATGGTTTCAATGAACTATCAAGACAGAATAGCAGCGGACAACTATCTTCTGATGGTACTTTAGATGGTTCTAGAACTGAATTTGAAAGTTATAGAAGAAATACGTTATTTGATTCTTACTTAAATTATAAGAAAGATTTTGGAGGTTTCAATTTAGACCTAACTGGAGGATACTCTTATCAAAACTTTAGAGTTGAAGATTCTAATACTGGTGAACTAAGAGGTGATAACGAGTCTAATCAAGCCATTAGAGCATTTGATCCAGATCTAGTGTTAGTAGCTTTTTTCGGTAGAGCAAATCTTTCTGTAAATGACAAGTATTTATTAACACTATCATACAGAAGAGATGGAACATCAAGATTTAGTGAAGATAACAGATGGGGTAATTTTCCATCAGCTGCATTTGCATGGAATATTTCCGACGAAAACTTCTTAGCGGATTCCCAAACATTGAGCAATTTAAAACTGCGTTTAGGATATGGTGTTACTGGTCAGGAGAATATCGGAGCAGGACAATTTAACAAATTACCATATATAGCACAATATCAATTAAGTCAAAACACTTCTCAGTATATATTTGGAGATGCTTCTATAACTGTTGCTAATCCATCTCTAAGAAATGAAGAATTAAAATGGGAAGTTGCTACTCAATACAACATTGGTTTAGACTTTGGATTATTCAATGATAGAATCAACGGATCTGTAGATGTTTACCGTAGAGAAACGGAAGATCTATTTATTAGTGGTAGTTTACCAGATGGTGCTAACTTTGGAAATATTGGGCAGCAGAATCTTGGAGAATTATTAACGGAAGGTATAGAACTAAATCTTAATGCAGATATTGTAAGGAATGAAAACTTTTCATGGAATATCAATTATAACGCTGCGATGATTGACCAAGAAGTTCAAAAGCTTGTGGGTGGCGAAGATCAACTAGTTGGTGCTTCTGTTGGAGGTACAGGTGGTAATGTTCAACTACACAGAGAAGGTTTCGCTCCTTTTTCATTTTTGGTATTCAAACAATTATATGACGAAAATGGTGCTCCTATAGAAGGTGCATATGCTGATTTAAATGGTGATAACATTATCAACAGTGATGATAGATATATTTATCGAAATCGTGATGCTGATGTAACAATGGGATTCCAATCCAATATGACTTACAAGGGATTTGATTTTTCATTTAATCTTAGAGCGAGCCTTGGTAATTATGTATTTAACGCAGTAGAAAACTTGGCAACATACAATGCTATAAATAACAATGGAACACTAGCTAATATAAACACGTCGGTATTAGACACTAATTTTAATGTTTTCGGAGACACATTCCAATCAGACATTTATGTGGAAAATGCTTCCTTTTTAAAAATGGATAATATCACTTTAGGATATACCTTTAATAAGTTCTTTGGAGATACGTCTTCAATACGATTATGGGGTGGTATTCAAAACGTATTTATATTGACTGAATATTCGGGATTAGATCCTGAAATCTTTTCCGGGATCGATCAAACTATCTTCCCTCGCGCAAGAACCTTCTTAATGGGAGCTAATGTAAAATTTTAATTTATTGTTATGAAAACGAATATAAAAACTAATTATTTCAAGTATTTAATGATGGTGATGGGAGTCATAATCTTAAATTCTTGTACAAGTGATTTAGATCAAGATCCAAGAGATGACAGAGTTTTTATTGATGAAGAATTCTATTCTGAACCTGGAGCTTATGAGCAAGCTATCGCAGGAGTATATGGAAACTTCTCTCTTACAGGATTAACAGGCCCTACTTCTTCTAACATTGGAGGACTGGATGCGGGTACGAGTCAATATGGTCGTGGTATTATGAACATGCAAATATTTAGTACAGATGAAATTGTATGGACCTATATTAACGATGAAAGTGGATTTATAGATGATTTACAAACTTCTACTTGGACAGGAGCGAATACTATTCTTCGTGGATTCTTTAGTAGAGCGATGTATTCAGTTGCATTATCCAATGAGTTCTTACGCCAAACTACTGATGATAAGTTAAATTCGAGAGGAGTTAATGGTGAATTAAGAACAGAAATAGCTGCTTACAGAGCAGAAGCGCGACTAATAAGAGCATTGGCTTATTATCATCTAATGGATTCTTACGGAAGAGCTCCGCTATACACTGAAAACGATGCAGTGGGAAATACTCAAGGACCTGAAATGAATCGTCAGGAATTGTTTGACCTTATAGAAACTGAATTACTAGCTATAGAACCTGAGCTTGCGGACCCTAGACAAAATCAATATGGAAGAGCTGATAAAGGAGTAGCTTGGGCAATACTTGCCAAAATTTATTTGAACGCAGAAGTTTATATTGGAAGCAATAGATATAGTGATTGTATCACTTATTGTGAAAGAATTATAAACGGAGGGTACACTTTAGCGAATACGTATAAAGATCTTTTTAGAGGTGATAATGATACAAATCAGGCAGCTAACGAGATTATTTTTCCTTTAATTGCCGATGGTCAATTTGTACAAAATTTTGGTCCTACAACGGTAATGACAAATGGTGCTGTAGGAAGTATTGAGCAAAATGGAGAAAACCTTGGTGTATCCGCCGGAGGTTGGGGTGGCGCTATTAGAATATCACCTCAATTTGCTGAGAAATTTGATGATGCTGCTTTTACAAGCGACGAACGAAATACCATCTTAAAAGAAGACAGAACAGCAGAAATTACCAATATTACAGATCCTAGTACAGGTTTCGTTTTAGAAAAATATACGAACGTAACGACTGGAGGTGACACCGGAACAGATGCTAATAATACATTCTCAGATGTTGATTTTCCTCTTTTTAGATTAGCTGATTTTTATCTAATATATGCAGAAGCCAATCTTCGTGGAGGAGGAGGCGATGAAAACATTGCTTTAGGTTATATCAATGATCTTAGAAATAGAAGTAATTCAGCTACTGTTTCTTTAGCTGATGTTGATCTTGATTTTATCATCGATGAAAGAGCAAGAGAATTATATTGGGAAGGACATAGAAGACAAGACCTGATACGTTTTGGACTTTTCTCCGGAGGAAGCTATAACTGGGCTCTTAAAGGAAATTCTCAGAATGGAATCTCAATTCCTGCATTCAGAGACCTATTCCCTATTCCAGATGCGGCAAGAGCTGCCAACCAAAATTTAGGCCAGAATCCTGGTTATTAATTATTAAACTCAATTCTTAAAAATAAAAGCAAAATGAAAAAAGTACTAATATTAATTCTAGCATTTGTTGGTGTTATTACCTTCAATGCATGTACCGACGATGACGCGCTTGTATTTACAGCACAAGACCCTGTTGAAGCTATAACTTTTGTAAATTCTTTTTCATCAGAATATGTTTTAACAGCTGAAACTTTTGACAACACAGCAGAAAGATTTGTATGGCAATCTCCTGATTTTGGAGTTGAGACCGCTATCAGTTATGAACTTCAAGGATCAGCGATGTCTTCATTTGATACTTTTGAATCCCTTGGAACTACGTCTGCGAATGATATTGCAATAACAGTAAAGCAGTTATTTGATCTTGCTGCAATCGCGGGAATAGATAATGATCCAGAAACAACTCAAGTCGACGGAGACGGAAACCCAGTTCTTGATGGTGATGGGAACCCATTACCAAACAATGCAGGTGAACTATTCTTTAGATTAGTAGCATCAGTAGGTACGACAACAGATGGTCCTTCTACGATTTCTGATGTATTACCCTTAGCTGTATTCTTGCCTGAGCCTACTGGTGAAGAACCAGTTGTTTTGTTAAGAGAATTATTTTTAGTTGGAAACGCAACCGCAGCAGACTGGAATAATAACAATAATAACACTCCATTAACTAGAGATCCAGGAAATGAAAATTCTTATAGCTTTACTGGATATTTTGTAGCTAACGAGTTTAAATTGCTTGAGACTAAAGGGCAATGGCAACCACAATGGGGATTAGATGGTGGATCTTTTACAAGTAGTGATATTCTTGGTGGAGATCCAGGATCTTTTGTAGTTCCTGCAACTGGATATTACACATTAACTGTTTCTGTAGACCCAGATAATTTATCTCATACATTTGATCCTTTTGATGCAAGTACTTCTCCAACATATGCTACAATTGGTGTTATTGGTAATGCCACTAACAGCGCTGACGATGATGGTGACGGAACTCCTGATGGATGGCAAAGTGATATGGACTTAACTCAGTCAAGTTTTGATCCGCATATTTGGTATGTTAACGGGATAACTCTAGAAGTTGGAGAGATCAAATTTAGAGCAGATGATGATTGGGCTGTAAATTGGGGTAACAATACCGAACTTACAGGTTTTGGTACCATGGGTGGACCAAACATTCCGGTATCTAGAGAAGGTGTATACGATATTTGGTTTAACGATCTTAACGGAAGTTATGTACTTATTCCAATAGTAGAATAATATATCCTTAGTTATCAAAAAGGCTGTTTAATAACAGCCTTTTTGTATTCTAAATAAAAATATATAGTCATGAAAAAATTTACTTTATTATTCCTATTCTTTCTAGGATTGACCTTAGCTCATGCGCAACAACAAAATGCTACCTTTACAATTGACCCGGCTGCTTTTAATGAAGATGATGAGATTACCATTACAGTTTCAGGAATCGATCTTAGCCTTTGGGGAAATGGTGATCTCTATTTATGGGCTTGGTATTTTGATCTTAATGATGATTTTGCAGGTAATGCTCCGAATAATGGAGATTGGACCGACTCTTCAAATGCTACAACTCCGCAAGTATTTACAGCCAACGGAGACGGAACCTATTCTATTACCTTAACTCCTACTACTTTTTACGGCGCTACAGGAATAGGAAGAATTGGAATGTTAGCTAAGGCTCAAGATGGAACCGGCGACAATAAAACTCAGGATAATCTTGTAGAAGTAGGAATTTTTCAACTTACTTTAAATACACCAACTGATGCTGTAAGTATTATTGATAACGGTAGTGATTTAGCAATTTCTGCTACCACTACAATTAATGCTGATTTTGAACTATTTGCTAACGGAATGTCGGTAGATACACAAACTGGGATTACAAACTACACCAACAACTATACAATCACAGAAGGTGTTGATTTTGAACTTATAGCTACAGAAACTGGAACGTCTAATTCCCTAACCGAAACATTCTCTGCAATTACAACGCCTGTAGTCACAGAATCTCCAGTTCCAACTGGAATGGAAGATGGATTAAACTTGAATGGCACCTCTGCAACATTCGTTCTTTTTGCACCAGGAAAAGATTATGTACATATTAAAGGTAATTTTAATGGTAATGACTGGAGTTTAGACAACACCTATTTATTAAATAAAGATAGTGCACAAGATAGATTCTGGATTACTATAGATATGCCGAATAGCTCAGATATACTTTATCAGTATGTTGTAGATGCATCAATTTCGGTTGCTGACCCCTACTCTACTTTGATTCTATCTGAATTTAATGATGTTTTTATTGACAATGCTACTTTCCCTGATTTACCAAGCTATCCTACGGGGAAAACAAATGATGCGGTTTCATGGTTTAAAACTGGTGAAACCGAATATGTATGGCAAACTACGGACTTTCAGAGACCAGAAGTAACGGATTTAGTTATTTATGAATTGTTAATTCGTGATTTCGACAATTTACATACTTTCGACGCCGTAAAAAATAGACTAGACTATTTACAAGACTTAGGAATTAATGCCATAGAATTAATGCCTGTTTCAGAATTTGATGGAAACATAAGTTGGGGATACAACCCTTCTTTCCATATGGCTTTAGATAAATATTATGGTACACCAACTTCCTTTAAACAATTTGTAGATGAATGCCATGCTAGAGGAATTGCTGTAATTCTGGATGTAGTGTATAATCATGCTACTGGTCAAAACCCGTATTATAGAATGTGGAATGATTGTAATGGTTGTTACAATGGTCAAGCTACGGCAGAAAATCCAATATTTAGACAAACAGATTCCAACCCTACATTTTCTTTCTTTAATGATATTGATCATGAATCTTCTGCCACAGAGGAATACATAGATCGATTAAATGAATTTTGGTTAACCGAGTATAATGTAGATGGATTTAGATTCGACTTTACAAAAGGATTTACAAATACCATTGGAGATGGAGGTTCATTCGATCAAAGTCGTATAAATATCCTAACAAGAATGAATACTGCCATTCAATCAGTAGATCCAAATGCTTATGTTATTCTTGAGCATTTTGCACCTAATACAGAAGAAACTATACTTATTAACGAAGGAATGTTAGTATGGGGGAATCATAATTTCAACTACAACCAAGCAACAATGGGATATGGAGATTCTAATTTTCAATCAGTTTCCTATTTATCTCGTGGTTGGACGACACCGTCTAATATAAGTTATATGGAAAGTCATGACGAAGAGCGTTTAATGTACAAAAACATTCAGTTTGGTAATGCTACAAATGCTCCAACCTATGATGTAACAGAATTATCTACCGCATTAGATCGCGTAGAGTTAGCAGGTGCATTCTATTTTACAATACCAGGACCGAAAATGATTTGGCAATTCGGGGAATTAGGATATGAATTTAGTATCAACCGCTGTCAGGATGGAAGTAATAGTGATAATTGTAGAACTGATCCAAAACCAATTCGTTGGGATTACTTTGACGTTGCAGATAGAAAAGACGTATATGATTTGTATACCAAACTTATTCAGTTAAAGTTAAATGAAGATATTTTTAAAACAGATGACTTCACTTTATCTGTAGCTTCTCCAACATCCAAGAAAATTCAACTAACTAATAATTCTGCCACTGGAGATGAGATTAAATATGTAACGATTATTGGTAATTTCGGAGTAAATACACTTTCTATCAATCCAACCTTTCAGGAAACTGGTACTTGGTATGATTTATTAGATGATACAGGTGCAAGTATTGAAGTAACCGACGTAAATGCTACGATTAGCTTGGAGCCAGGAGAATTTAAAGTATATGCTAACGAACAAAGAAGCTTAAGTACTCCTGATATTGATAATATTACCAGTTTCAATGCTTATCCTAACCCTGCAAAAACGGCCTTTAGTATTAATGAATCCGTGCAAAAGGTATTTGTGTATAATATCACAGGAGCACTTGCTAAAAAGTTTGAAGGTAATTTTGAAGCTGGAAGTAGTTTTGAAATAGGAGATCTGGCTAGAGGACTCTATCTAGTACAAATCCAGAATGAAAAAGGAATAGCCACCACCAAGTTGAGTTTGCGCTAAGACGTATAACGCGCATGTATTTTTAAAAAGGAGTGTCACATAAGCACTCCTTTTTTTATTTGATTCTAACCATCCAAAACCAAAAATTTCTTCACTAAATTAATTTTATCAGCTAATGTCTTTATATCAATCATATATAGCTTATGATTGATATTCGAATCAGCAAACATTGCGAAATTAAAATATAACAAAACACCACCACAATAAATGTGATTCTCTTCAAAATCGTGTTAAAAATTGATAAAAACCACAACTTATTAACGCTACAACGTTTAAGTAGATTTTCTTCTAGTAACATTCTCTTCCTTTTATGCACTAGATAATAATAGTATACTATCAATAATTATTAATTTTTAATCTTTTGAAAGCTTAAACTATACGACCCTAATTTTAAAGGTATTAGTGAAAAACGTTTTCTCTATTTGAGAAAACACTATGATTTGTTAAATAAAACCTCTTGGAATGAAAAAACTAAAACTAAATTCATTTTAAATAAAACAGTAACCTATCATGAAGATGAAAATGATGATATTATACTATATTACAAATCTCCACAAGATCAAAAAATCACTACGATCACAATAGAAGATTGGGACTTTTTTATTTTTTATTTTGAAGAACCTACTACAATTAAAGAAGTTGCATCAGAAGCATTTTTGGATGAAGGTATATCCTCTCAAATGACTAAAGAACAATTAGAAGAAAAACTATATTCCATGGTTATGGATCGTTGCATGTATAATGAGATTCTAACGTTTTACGAAGACCAAAAATAAAAACTTTAAAATGAAGAGTTTAACGATCAACTAATAGCTTTTGATAATGTTTCATTAAGAGATCAATCTTAAAACTATATCGCTCTAAAACCCTACAAAACAATTATAAGCCATAGAATTACAAATTTCAACATAAAAATACTCTCTATGATCTTGAAAAAACATTCATACTTAAAACACCTGAATCCGAACACATTAAAGTGTCTCAACTATAACGAAAACCTACAATTACACTCGTACAATATTAAAAAATCATTTTAGGTGGGTAACAAATCCTAGGTTAAATAAACTAATATATAGACGCAATTTAGGAACTAAGATGAGTTTGATAGCAAAATCGAAAAGATTTACTTTTCTTTGTAGCGCAACTCATCACTCATAATTAAAACGTTTAATGCCAAAATTTCCCTTTTACAAACAAGCCGAATCAAAAGATTGTGGACCTACTTGTATAAAAATTATAGCTAAACATTACGGAAAAGTATTGAATACTCAGAAGCTTAGATCTCTTAGTGAAACCACTAGAGAAGGGAGTTCATTACTTGGACTAAGTGAAGCGGTAGAGAGTATTGGATTTAGATCCTTGGGTGTAAAGCTATCTTTAAATCAATTGTTGGAGGTTCCTTTACCATGCATAGTACATTGGAATAAGGTTCATTACGTGGTGGTTTACAAAGTGAAATCTACCAAAAAAAATGGGATGAAAATTTATGTGTCAGATCCCGCACATGGACTGATTACCTATACGCAAGAAGAGTTTATCAAAGCATGGATTGGTAATAATGCTGATCAAACTACAGAAGAAGGTGTTGCATTATTGGTAGAACCTACACCAAAATTTTACAGTGATAACATCGATGAGGAAGACGAAGAATTCGGATTCAAATTCATTTCAAAATACGTTTTTAAGTATAAAAAATTCATCTTCCAACTAATACTTGGATTAACAGCTGGGAGTTTGCTTCAATTAATAACTCCATTTCTTACACAAAGTATCGTTGATGTCGGTATCAAAAACGAAGATATTAATTTTGTATACCTGGTATTAATTGCACAATTATCCTTATTTATTGGTCGTACATTGATTGATGTTCTGAGAAGTTGGATCTTGCTGCATCTAAGTACGAGAATTAATATCTCGTTAATTTCTGATTTCTTCATAAAATTAATGAATCTACCTATCTCCTACTTTGATGTAAAAATGACAGGAGATTTATTACAAAGAATTAACGATCATAAAAGGATAGAACAAATACTTACCATGTCTTCGCTGAATGTGTTGTTTTCTATGGTAAACCTAATTGTATTTAGTATTGTTCTTATCTATTATAGCTTTTCTATATTCGCTGTTTTTGCTGTGGGTAGTGCTATCTATTTTGCTTGGATACTTATTTTCTTCAAAAAACGTAAAAAATTAGACTATAAACGTTTCTCTCAGATTAGTGAAGAACAAAGTAAGGTGATCGAATTGGTGAATGGTATGCAAGAAATAAAATTGCATAATGCCGAAAAAAGAAAACGATGGAATTGGGAATTTGTACAAGCTAAATTATTTAAAATATCTATTGAAAACCTAGCTTTAGAGCAATACCAAAGTGTTGGTTCAGCATTTATTAATGAGCTAAAAAATATACTAATTACAATTCTTTCTGCTGTTCTTGTTATTGATGGGGATATTACATTAGGTATGATGCTAGCCATTACTTCTATTGTAGGACAATTAAACGCTCCTATTACCCAATTGATCAATTTCTTAAGAGAATTACAAGACGCACAAATTTCTTTAGAGCGTTTGGGTGAAATTCATAATAAAGAAGATGAAGAAAAATCTGGTGATGAAAAGATAAGAGAAGTACCTGAAAATTCTGGTTTTGAAATCAAAAAATTAAGTTTTAGATATGTTGGTTCCGATAAGCCTGTGCTACAAAATTTGGATTTATCAATTCCTGCCAATAAAATTACTGCAGTTGTAGGTGTTAGTGGTAGTGGTAAAACTACGCTAATGAAACTTCTTCTAAAATTTTATGAACCAGATGAAGGTCAAATCTTTATAGGTACTCATGATTTAAATAACGTATCACAAAAAGCCTGGAGAGATCAATTTGGTGTTGTGATGCAAGAAGGATATATTTTTAATGATACTATTGCCAACAATATTGCCGTTGGCGAAGATTATGTAGATAAGAAAAAATTAGCACACGCAGTAGATGTGGCAAATATCAAAGAGTTTGTAGAGTCGTTGCCACTATCATACAATACTAAAATTGGCATGGAAGGTGTTGGTCTCAGCACTGGACAAAAACAGCGTTTATTTATAGCAAGGGCTGTGTATAAAAACCCAAAATTCTTATTCTTTGATGAAGCTACATCCGCATTAGATGCCAATAATGAAAAGGTGATCATGGAAAAACTAGATACGTTTTTTAAGAATAAAACGGTGATGGTGATAGCGCATAGATTAAGTACCGTTAAAAATGCAGATCAAATCGTAGTATTAGACAAAGGAGAAATTATTGAAGTAGGAAATCATGAGTCTTTAATTAAAGAAAAAGGAAGCTATTATAATTTAGTTAAGAATCAATTAGAATTAGGAAAATAATTTCTAATTAAGAATTACGAATTAAAAACTTAATGAAAAAAGAAAATATTATTCAACAAAAAAGTTACGAATTCGCCCTATTATGTATTGACTTATTTAGGAAGTTAACAAAAGAGCGACATGAATATATTTTGTCTAAACAGTTTCTAAGGAGTGGTACATCGATAGGAGCTAATGTAGAAGAAGCGATAGGTGGGCGAAGTACTAAAGATTTTTTATCCAAATTATCCATCTCTTATAAAGAAGCTCGAGAAACTCATTACTGGTTAAGATTATTAAGAGATAGTAATTATGTCAATGTGGAAGAAAGTAAAAATTTAATAGATAAATGTGAAGAATTACTTAGAATTATTGGTTCAATACAAAAAACTACCAAACTCAAAATTCGTAATTAATAATTTATAATTTTGAAATTATAACAGCATGCCAGATAATTTAGATGACATACAATTAAGGAGTGAAGAAGTTCAGGAAATTCTAACACGTGTTCCGCATTGGATGATTCGATGGGGAAACCTTCTGATTCTAACACTAATATTACTTTTACTTTTTCTTTCTTGGATGCTAAAATATCCTGATACCATTCCTGCACAAGCAGTTATTACAACCGATGTTCCTTTGCAAAAAGAGCAGGCAAATGTAAGTGAGAAAATAGAGGCGATATTCGTTAAAGAAGGTGATACCGTTCCAGAAAAAACTCCTTTGGCTATTTTAAGAAATACAGCAAACTATCTTGACGTTTTTAGTCTTAAAAGAGTTGTTGATACGATCAAAATCAATAATCAACAAATTAAATTTCCTTTTGAAAAAATGCCACCATTATTAGAACTCGGTGACATTCAGACTAGTTATGCTACTTTCGAAAACAACTATATCGAATACACTCTAAACAAGGAACTAAAACCGTTTTCTGGTGAAAACTTAGCAAATCAGATATCTCTGTCCGAACTTTACCGAAGGCAAGAAAGCATTTTAAATCAAAAAAGAGTTGAGCAAAGAACTTTAAGTTTAAGAAAAAAGACTTTTGATAGGCAACAAGAGTTGTTTGATAAAGGAAGTATATCTCTCCAAGAATATGAACAATCAAAGATTGAATACTCACAATTTGAGAATAATTATAAAAACTATACCAATCAACTTTCCCAAATAAAAGAGCAAATCAGTACAGTACAAAAAAACTCGAAAGGAACAGAATTTAATCAACAACGAGAAGAAATCAATCTACGAAATAAAGTAATACAGTCTTTTGACCAGTTAAAGAGGAGCATTAAAGATTGGGAACTTCGCTATTTATTGCAATCAGATATAGAAGGTAGAGTTTCTTTTTCCAATTATCGATTTGAAAATGAAAATGTAACTGCAGGAGATATTGTATTTATAGTAATCCCAATTCAGGACTCATTATCTTATGTTGCTAAAATAAAAGCCCCTACTCAAAATTCTGGTAAAATTAAAATTGGCCAAAAAGCCAATATTAAACTAGAAAATTTTCCGGATGATGAATTTGGTATGCTACAAGGTAAAGTAGATTATATATCCATGTTACCAGATAAAGATGGATTATATCTTATCGATGTAAAACTGCCTAAAGAGTTAGTTACCACTTATAATAAAAAAATTCCTTTCCAACAGGAAATGCGTGGTTCTGTAGAAATAATAACAGAAGATCTACGGCTAATAGAACGTTTCTTTTATCAGTTTAGAAGTTTAATGGATAAATAAGATTAGGCCGCTTTGGGTAGTGTGATACAAAAAACACTTCCCTTTCCTAAAACACTTTCCACTTGTATCTTACCTCTATTAAGTTCTATAAGCTCTTTACAGATTCTGAGTCCTAGGCCTGTTCCACTTTCATTACCAGTTCCTTTGGTAGTAAATGTATCTTCGGCAAATAATTTATGAAGATTAGATGGGTCAATACCTACACCAGTGTCTTCGAAACAAATCTCGTAATGATCCTCTTTCTCTATAGAAACTAATGCTATTGAATCACCAGGGTTACAGAACTTAATAGCATTTGCAATCAAATTCTGCGCAACAATACCAAACATATCTTTATCTGCATAAATTCTTGTAGGATTTAATTTATTGATCAATTTGATATCCTTTTTCTCTGCTTTGGGAGTAAAAAAAGTAAACTTATCTTCTATCACCTCATTAATATCAAAACTAACTGGTTTTGCATTAAGTTCTTTCATTTGCGATTTCGACCAATTCAAAAGATTATTTAAAAGAATAGACGTTTGATGCGTTCTATTAGCCAAAATTGGAATGATCTCGTTAAACTCCTGGTTGGAAATCGCATTATCTTTTAAAAGATTTAGACTTCCATCTAAACCTAGAATTTCATTTTTTAAATCATGAGAGATGATAGAAAACAACTTATTTTTTGTTTCGTTAGAATGGTTTAATTGAGAGATTAATTTCTTACGATCTCTTCTTGTTTTAAAAATTATTATCAGGAAAGCCAAAACAGCAATTAAAACTGAAATCAATCCTAATGCAAACGTCTTGTACTTAAATAACTTTGCTTCATTATCTCTTTCTTTTCTTTCATTTTCATCGATCATTTTTAAATGTTCGATTTCTGCTTTATGCCTTTTCTCTGCTCTTTGTATTTTCTCTGCAGAAATTTTAATTCTCTTTTTTTCAGAAAGTTCTTGAGACTTTTTTTGCCAAGCAAGGACTTTATAGATATTACCTTGAACGGAGTCTAATTTGGCAGCTATTTTATAATTGGCCAATAAATGCTCCGTTGGATCTATATCTTTTATGGACAAAAACTCTTCTCTGGCATTATTTAATAGCACTTCTGCTTCTTGATAACGTTTTGTTTCTAGCGCTATTTTTGCCATTTGTTGTTTCGAAATTATTAAAGGTATCGTTAATGCGAAATGCTTAGTTCTAGAGCCTATGCTTAAAACGGTATCGTAGTACTTCTCTGAAGTAGTATATTCTTTTTCATGAAGTGCTATTTTCGCAAGAATATAGTAGGAATAGATTGTGTACACTGGTAAACTATCATTCTTGTTAATATCTAAGGCTACATCGACTATATTTTTTGCCTTTTCTGGCATTTTATTATTGATATATAGAAACGATAAATTATTCATAAAGAGACCAATTCCCTTTTTATCTTTTATCTTTTCCATTTGAGCAATAGCCTTATTGTAATATTGCTCTGCCAATTCAAAGTCTTCTAGTTTGGCATATAAATCGCCTAAATAATTATTCACGGTAGCGATACCATTCTTATCGTTTACTTCTGTGTAATATGTCTGAGATTCTAGTAAGTGTTCCGCTGCAACAGTTAAATTATCACTATAATACTCTAAAAAATAAAGATTTTTATAGGCTTTCGCTAAACGTCCTTTATCTTTTAATTTCTTTAGAATTTTTATCGCCTCTTTATAACTTTGTCCCGCATAATAATATTCATTTTGTTGGCTATATGCTTCTCCTTGATCGATAAAAGCATCACTTAAAACCACTGAATCTTTGTACTTATGTGCTGCAGATATAACTTGTTTTGAAAGAAAAAGTGCACTATCTATTTGCTTAACAGCTACTAAATGATCAAGAAATTGTTGAGCTTTATGAAGTTCTTCTGTTCCCTCGATATGACCTTGATACCACAAATGATTATTGATATCATCTTGTCCACGAAGCACAAATACAAAGCTCAAAAAAGCTATTAAATGGGTAATATGTTTATAATAGATATTCAATACACTATTTGTATATGTCTAAAACAGACAGATATTAGCCCCTTTGGTAATTGAGATAACAAGATAGATCTTTACCTTATATCAAGAATATAAGTATTAGGCAGCTTTAGGTAATTGCACACAAAAAGTACTTCCTTTTCCCGGTATACTTTCTACCTCTATCCTGCCTCTATTAAGCTCTATTAGTTCTTTACAGATTCGGAGCCCAAGACCAGTTCCTGTTTCATTCTCCGTTCCGTTAGTTGTAAAAGTATCTTCTGCAAATAGCTTATTTAAATTTTCTGGATCAATACCTACTCCCGTATCTTCAAAACAAATCTCATAAAAGTCCTCTTTTTCTCTCGCTGTCAATGCAATAGAATCTCCAGAATTACAAAATTTAATGGCATTAGCAATTAAGTTTTGCGCTACAATACCAAACATGTCTTTATCCGCAAAAATTTTGGCTGATCCCAACTGATTAATCAACTGAATATCTTTTTTCTCTGCTTTAGGTCTAAAAAACGTAAACTTATTACTGATAACTTCTGTAATATCAAAAGTTGTTGGTTTAGGATTCAGTTCTTTCATTTGCGATTTCGACCAATTCAACAGATTATTCAACAAAATAGATGTTTGGTGTGTTCTATTAGCTAATAATGGTACAATTTCTTTAAATTCTTCCGTAGAAATTACATCTTCCTTCATTAAATTTAAACTACTTTCCAAGCCGTGTATTTCATTTTTCAAATCGTGTGATATAATCGAAAACAGTTTGTTTTTAACCTGATTAGACTCATTAAGTTCTTTGATATACCTTTTCCTTTCTTTTCTGGTTTTAATTATCAAGATCATAAACACTAGAATTACTGCTATCACCGCTAGACTAATAAATGTCATTAATCTATACTTGAATAATTGTTCTTTGGTTTGTTGCTCTCTTTTTTCCTTTTCGTCCTGTAATCTAAGCTGTTCTAACTGCGCTTCATATCTAGACTTTGTATTCTCTACTTTTTTGGTCGTTAGATCATTCATACGCTTATCAGAAAGTTCCTGATATTTCTTTTGCCAAGCAATGGCTCCTAGCAGATTTCCTCTTGTAGAATCTAGTTTAAAAGAATATTTGTAATTCTTAAGAATTAGAGAAGTAACATTAGATTTTATAAGGTCTTCTCTTGCTACTTTTAAATATTCTTCCGCTTTTTTGAACTCGTTTTGTTCTAAAGCTATGATTCCTAACTGTTGTTTTGCATTATGAACAATAAGCTTAAAATTAGCTTGTGTTCCAACGCATTGCGTCGTATCATAGAATTTTTTGGCTTTTTCATATTCTTCACCATACATGGCTACCTTTGCCATAATACTATAAGACTGTGCAGTATGTCTTAGATCATTTTCTGCTTTATTAATCTGTAGTGCCTCTTTTAATAGTACCTTAGCTTCTTCTAATTTCCCGCCTTCGGTATGAAGTAGAGCTAAGTTATTAATCGTTAAACCAACACCTTTAAGTTTAAGTCTTCTAGCCATCTTCATGGATTTAAGATAAAACTTCTCAGCATTCGGGATATCATTTAACTCTTTATAAATAATTGCTAGGTTATTATATACTGCAGTAAGTCCAATACTATCCTTTAGTTGTTCTCTCTGTAATTTAGCATCTAACAGATGATTAGCAGCCTCTTCAATATTACCTTTATTACGTTCTATGATATACCTATCATTACTTACCATGGCTAACCCATTCTTATCTTCAATTTTTTGAAAATTGAATGTTGCTTTTTCAAAGCTTTCATTAGATTCCAGATATCTATTTAATTCATTATTTAGTACTCCTTTTAATCTATATACTAAACCTAATCCTCTGGTATATTCGATATCATTTGCAATATCAATCAATTGATTGGCTAAAGGTTCTGCTAAATCAAGACGATCTTCATTAACAAATTGCTGAAGCTTATTTACTTTATCATTGAAAGACAAAGAATCTTTTAATGTCTTAATTTCGGAAAGATCAATTCCAGTAAGTTCTTCTTGCGAAAAGCAAAAAAAACTTGTGAAACAGAAAACTAATACGGTAAAGGTTGCTTTATTCATACTATTTACTTTGGGGCTTAAATCAGATGAAATGCTACTTATTTTCAACAAAATACACAAAAAAAAGTCAAACAACAAAAGAATGTAGTCTTATTCTTACATTTTTTTATAGTTTTACCGTAAAAAGGAAACGATTATATAAAAAAACAGCCTTTCTTGATCAGAAAGGCTGTTTTCAAAAATCTATGCTATTTTAGATTTATTACGAGTTTTCTTGAAGTGTATTCATATTCTTTTTAGAGGTTATCCACTCATTAACCAGCTCTTCCAAAATGGTAAGTGGTACAGCACCATTTGTGAGTAAGACATCATGAAACTCTCTAATATCGAAATTATCATTCCCTAATGCTGTTCTTGCATTCTCTCTTAATTCCAGAATCTTATTCATTCCTATCTTGTATGCTGTAGCCTGACCAGGCATTACAATATGTCGTTCTACCATTTTAACGGCGTCACTCTCTGCATTGGGAGTATTATCGGTATAATATTTTATACCTTCTTCTCTTGTCCATTTCTTAGCATGTATTCCTGTATCTACAACTAATCTACAAGCTCTCCACAGTTCCATAGCTAATCTACCGAAATCTGAATATGGATCATTATACAGTCCTATCTCTTTTGGTAAGAACTCATTATAAAGTCCCCAACCTTCTATGTAAGCAGTATATCCTCCAAATTTTCTAAACTTCGGAATATCCTGTAACTCCTGAGCTATTGAAATTTGCATATGATGTCCTGGAATACCTTCGTGATATGCTAGTGCTTCCATTTGATATATCGGCATAGCTTCCATATCATAAAGATTTGCATAATATGTTCCAGGTCTAGAACCATCTGGAGTACCTCTCTGATAAAAGGCTTTTCCGGCACTTTTTTCTCTAAAAGGTTCCACAGCTTTTACAACGATATCAGCTTTAGGTTTTGTGATAAAGAGTTCATCTAATCTAGATTTCATATTATCGATTAATCCAACTGCTCTTTCCAAGTATTTAGCCTTACCTTCTTTATCGTTAGGATAGTAGAATTTCTCATCTTCCTTCATATACTTAAAAAAATCTTGTAAGGAACCTTCATACTTAACCTGCGTCATGATATCCTTCATTTCCTTATGTATTCTAGCAACCTCATCTAATCCTAATTGATGAATTTCATCGGCAGTCATAGTAGTAGTGGTAGTTCGCCTTAATGCATTATTGTAAAACGCATTCCCCTTTGGAAATTTCCAAGCTCCATCATCTACCGTAGCCCTTTGCTGTTGATCTTCTAAAAGCGCAATTAATTTATCATAAGCAGATTTTACATCTTCTTTTAATGCTTTTTCTGCTTCAGCTATTAAAACCGTCTTATCTTCTTCTGCTATTTCTATTTTACCTACTTTACCTTTAAAATCTGAGAGTAAGGTGCTCTCTTTATTAGATTCATCGAAAGGCATTCCGGTAATTAAATTACGACAATCGTTTAACACTTTTGCAAAAACAAACTTTGGTGGAACAATACCATTCTTCTCTCTGATCTTGATATTCTCTATTTGTTGTGCAAATAACTCATCCATTCCCTTAAGTCGGGAAATATAAGCTTCTGCATCACTCTTACTCTCTATTTGATGCATATTGATCAGAAATGCAGGAATTTCTGCCTGCATGCCATGCATTTGATTCACTGGATAATCATAAAACCTATATTGAAAATCATCTATAGAATTTTTTAGATCTTGTTTCATCAAACGATAACTCAAACTCGTAGATTTATTTAGAGCTTTAACATCTACCGAATCATTAAGGTATCTAAGTCTTCTTTTTGCTTTTTCAAGATCGTGTACCAATTTCTTAGAAGAAACATCATCCCACTTTCCATAATCGTCCGTTTTCAATCCTAAATACGTTTGCATCATTGGAGATTCTGCTACTTCTTCCTGAAATTGGGCCTCAAACCAATCATTTAGTTTTTGAGAATGTATTTCTATCTTTTGCTCATTAGAGATTTCGGATACAACCTTATTACCTTCGTCTTTACAACTAAAAGTTATTAATAAGAAGGAACAAGATAACAAAGTGAATTTTGTTCTGTTCATTTTCCTGGGGGATATTTGGATGGTTACTAATTTACTTCAAAATAGAAAATTCTATGGAAGAATCATCATATACAGTATGAGTTTGTTTTTTAAAATCTGATGATTTCGCTTTAAATATATTAGGAACATACGTTTGAGGATTTAAGTCAATGAACGGAAACCAAGTACTCTGTACCTGAATCTGAATTTTATGACCTTTCAAAAACGTGTGATGTATATCCTGAAGTTTTATAGAAACATCTGTTTTTTTGTTAGGAGTAAAAGCTTCTGGTTTACTAAAGCTATTTCTAAATCTTCCTCTTAGCACTTCACTTCTTACCATCATATGATAATTAGACATTTTAAGATACTTTTGAGTCTCTTCTGTGTCTTCTGCATCTGGAGGATATACATCTATAATTTTCACTACCCAATCCGCGGCAGTTCCTGTAGTTGCTACTTTTAATTTGGCTAAAATCTCTCCTGACAACGTCATATCTTCGGTAAGTACTGGTGTTTCATAAACCAATACATCAGGTCTTCTTGCCGCAAATCTCTGATCATCTGTCATATATTTTCTAGGTGTAAAAACCATTTTGATATCTTCTGTATACGGTACAGGCTTTTTAGGATCACTGATAAATTCTTGTGCTCCATTACCTTTATTTTCGGTTAATCCATTATTATTTAGATATAAAACTTTCTTTTCTATATTTTTTGGTGGCCAACTATCATAGGTATTCCATTCTTTTTTACCGGTATCAAAAATCTGAATCTCAGTTAAACCACTATTTTCATCACCAGCTCCTTTAAGAAAATGATTAAAGAATTTTGTCTCTATATTTTGTTGAAAGTTTAACGATATATCATCGCCGAAATATACATTTCCTATTGCTTGTCTCTTTTTATTTCGCGCCCAATCTCCATGACTCCACGGACCAAAAACCATAATGTTATAATTGCTACTATTTTTCTCGATTTTCTCATACGTTTCAAACGGACCGTATAAGTCTTCTGCATCAAATAATCCACCTACTACCATAACTGCCGGTTTTATATCCTTAAGATGTTGAATAATGCCTCTTTTTTGCCAAAACTCATCGTAATTTGGATGTTCTTTTAATTGCGTCCAAAAAACATTATCTTCCTTATAGTATTGATCTAATGTACTTAGTGGTCCTGCATCTAAGAAGAACTGATATTGATCTTTGGTATTCAGTTCTGGGAATGTATACCAACTTTCTTTTACTGGCTCTGTTTTTTCGTAACCAAACACTGCAGTTGCTCTCCAATAACTTAACAAATAAGCACCGTTATGATGAAAATCATCAAAGAAGAAATCTCCTATACAAGCTTGTGGAGATACTGCTTTTAGAGCTGGATGCGAATCTAATAATGAATATGTTGCATAAAAACCAGGATATGAAATTCCCCATACACCTACTTTTCCATTATTATTTTCAACATTTTTCACTAGCCAATCAATAGTATCATAGGTATCACTAGCTTCATCAAATTCCTTATCCTTCTTATTTGGAATATAAGCTCTCATGTTATCATAAACACCTTCACTCATCCATCTACCTCTTACATCTTGATAAACGATAATATTGCCCTCTTTCATCAAAAACTCATTAGGACCAATCTTAGATCTAAATTCATTTTCTCCATAAGGTCTAGAGCTATAAGGAGTTCTTTGCATAAGAATTGGATACTTCTTACTAGTATCCTTAGGAGAATAAATAGTCGTATGAAGTTTAGTCCCATCTCTCGCTACGATATCTACTTCCTTCTTGGTATAATGATCTTTAACCTGATATTCCTCTTCTTCGTTAGTTACGGTCTGTTCCGTGGTTTTTTCAGCCTTCTTAGAATCATTTTGTTCGGTACAAGAAGTAATAAAAAATAAAAAACTTAAAATAAATAATAATGGTATTCTAGTTGATCGCATATGCTTGAGTTTAGTTGAAGCTGGAAGATAAAAAATTGGAATGCTGACAAACCTCTATTTAAGGAGATTTTAACAATCAATGTTAATATATAAACTAATGAGCCTCCAGTTATTACTGAAGGCTCATCTACTAAGAACTTACTTTATCCCCAAATACAGTGTTCTTAGTTATTCTACTGTGGTTGGATATTAATCTCTATGATATTATATCCTCCTCTTGGATCACCTGTCCAAGTTACTCCTGGTGGACTACTAATAACTCCTTTTCCGAATTGTACATCTTCTAAATCTGATACTCTTCTTACAATATTATTAGCATCATCGTTTCCTGTATTAGGTCCTGATTGATTCATTACTTGATCCATTCCAAAACCTACTGGTTGATCTACTTCTGTTCCAGCATCGTATAGATACGTTTTGGTACTTAAATCTGTTCCAGAATATGGTGTTACGCCATCTTCTAAGAATAAAGGTAAACCAGCATTGTTATAACTTACTACCCAATCGTTTGATTTTACAAACATGGTCCCAAAACCGAATTTATAATCCTGACCTCTTGGTACTTCTATTGTAAAAGTTTGAGATCCTCCAGGCATGATCGGTCCAGATTCATTACTTAATGCTACTGGAATTCCAAAGTCCTTCATATAATTGTATGCTATTGATCTATCTCCATCTTCAGCTATTTCTTCTAAACCATTATCTACACTTGTAGCTTCTCCTTGGACAAACCAGGGATCTCTATTTGTATTAAATGCATAGATGAAAGCTGGAGAGAAAGGAGTTAATGATGAGGAAAGTCGTAAAGGTGTCCCTTGAGATCCAGTTTCTGTAAACCAATTATATAACACACCTGGCATACCATCTTCTGCAATACCTTCCAGTCCAACACCTCTATCTTCTTCACCAATTGTAAATAACGGTTCTGGTTGTGCATGTAATACTACTATTCCTGGTGTGATTACAAAACCATTATCCGAACTTGGATCAATAGAAGAATTGGGAGTATTGATAGCTGTAATCGTTAATGTAAATGTACCTGCAGAATTACCATCTCCATTGGTATAATCCAAAATAGCAGTCATATAAATATCTCCTGTATCTCTACCATCAACTAATCTAACTAGAGGATTTGCATCCGCTGGCCCTACATTAGCTCCCGCTGGAGGAAAAGTGGCTGGATCATTATCTGCTTCAGTACCTAAATCATATAATGATAGTTGACTTGCTATATCTACACCATTTAATGCCTGACCATTAGGAAACAAGTCTATCCCATTAAGATCTGTTGGTGCTAAAAACCAATCATTACTATTACCCATCATAGTCACTGGTGTAAACTTAGTTCCTGAAACTGCTTGGAATGAAACTTGATATTGTGCTCCATTAGTGGTTAGAGGTCCTGGAGTGGATGCTCCTACTGGAGTTGTAAATGTATGTACATTCAAATAATTAATAGTATTTGTAATGGTTACAGAAAATGTTGTTGTTTCAATCACAGTTGCATTTCCTAATCCAAATGTTGGATTTACTCTTTCTTCCCAGTCACTTGCAGCATCTCCTTCTCCATCATATGCAATACTATAACTTGGTAATCGTACTTCTGGTACAAAATCTCCTGCGGTCCAAATACCTGCAGAAACGGCTACATTTTCTCTAGCACTTCCCGCAGCTCCCCATTGAACGAAATCCATAATAGCATCTGCACTGGTAAAAGAACTATTAGCATATAAACCTAATCCTTCGCTATTGGTTAACTCATCCCAATTTACCACCACGAATTCTCCTGGATCTAAATTTGTATCTCCACTAGTAATGGAGGCATTTTGCATTTGAAGATACTGTCCAGGTCCAAGACATAACCAGTAGGAAGAAATATCAACAGCGACGGTTCCATTATTCCATAATTCAATCAATTTATCTTCTGCATAATTTACTTCATTTATTACTATAGAACGTACACTATTATCAGGAATTGTAAGGATATTTTCTGCGCCAAAGGTTATTGTAGATGTTTCTGCCCAGTTAGAAGATCCGTTTCCTTCTCCATCAAATACAATACTGTTATCTGGATTGGAAACAGTGGGTATAAAATCACCCGCTGTCCAAATACCAGCAGCAACAGCAACATTTTCTCTAGCCGTTCCACCAGCTCCATACTGCACAAAATCTATTAGTGCATCAGCATCTGTAAACGCATTAGACGAGTATAATCCTAAACCACCTGAATTATCTGGAAGCTCGTAAGATAATACTAAATACCCTCCTGCAGGAATATTTATGGTACCACTTTCTGGTGTAAGAGCACCAATTTGTTCATAGGTTCCAGGACCAAGACATAACCAATAGTCACTTAAATCCGCTTCTTGATTTCCTTGATTAAAGATTTCTATCAAGTCTGTTCCTTGATAACGAATCTCATTAAAAACAACCTGAATGTTCTCGTCATCAGTTTCTCCGTCTGGTGGAATTACAATATCATCATCTTCACTACAAGAGATGAAAGTAAATAATCCAATAATTAAATAGATAAAATTTCTTTTCATGATATATATTTTTTTGTTCATCAATCTGAAGCAAATATATAATCACATCAAAGTGGATAACGGTGATAAAAGTCACTATTAAACGTTAAATAAATGTTATTTAATTATCTGTAAATCAAATATTTAAAAAGAAAAAACACCAACACCAAAACATCGCTATTTGCGATGTTCTGGTGTTGGTGTTTTAAAGAACGATTTTTAGTTTTGACAATAAATACCTTTTGTCAATTCTATATGTCGTTTATGTTGTACCAATATATTTTGAGCTTGTAGTTTCTTAGTTATTCTAGAAACCACTTCTCTTGATGTTCCTAAATCGGCAGCAATTTCTTTATGAGACATTAGGATCATATTGCAATTCTGAAACTTTGCCTTTTCGTTTAAATAGTTTATCAAACGTTCTTCGATTTTATAACATACAACTTGTTTTGTGGTATGCAGCAAATCCTCATAATTACGCTGGAAATCCTTTAAAATAATTTGTGTAAAAGATGGGTATTGCACAAACCATTCTTTCACCTTATTTATTGGAATACAAAGAACCGTAGTATCTTCTTCTGTTTTAGCAGAAAAACGAACCGCCTCCTGACTAAACAAGTGATTAAAACTTAAGATACAACAGTGATTAGGATGTATGTAGTACAACAGAAATTCCACTTCATCTTCTTCTGCATACATCTTTATCAAACCATCTAAAATAATCGGTAAAAAATTGAGATAACTTCCTTGTCTCACGACATACTCTCCTTTTGGAATACTTTTAAAATGTCCAAAAGACATTATTTGCTCTTCGAGCTCTTTTTCTATAAAAGGGAAACACTGAGATAAGTTAATATTTTCCATAGACTGTTAGTTACTCTTTGTTTTACAATAAAGTCGATAACTAACAGTATCCTTACAATATTCTTATAATAATTACTTATAATACTATAAGGAATCTATTTTTTTGAAAAATTTGCAATTCCCTCCTGTAACCATTTTAGGTATTCATTTTCATCTGGGGTGTAGCCAACAGGCTTATTAAGATTAGCTTCTTTATGATCAATCAAAATATAATAAGGCTGTGCATTTGCTTTATACTTTGTAATCTGAAAGTCGCTCCATTTATTACCAATAGTTTTGATTTTTTTGCCAGTAGTTTCAGAAACATACTGTTCTGATTTTGGAAGTTCTTTCTTATAATCTACGTACAAAGAAATCAGTACAATATCATTTTTTAGGGTTTTCAAAACAGATGGTTCGGACCAAACGTATTCTTCCATTTTCCTACAATTCACACAAGCATATCCTGTGAAATCAATTAATACAGGTTTATTCACTTTCTTAGCATATGCTAAGCCCGTTTCATAATCCGTAAATGAAATAATATCGTGTTCTCCATATTTTGCTCCTTCAGGTAATTCGGAAGTTGAAGCGCCTGCACTAGAAGTACCTCCAAAACCTCTTGGTGATTCACTATAAGTCTGGGGTGGTGGAAAACCACTTACAATTTTTAATGGTGCTCCCCATAGCCCTGGAATTAAATAAATGGTAAATGCTAAGGTTAAAAGCGCAATTGATAATCGACCTACTGATATATGTTCTGATGGAGAATCATGAGGAAGTTTAATTTTACCCAAAAGATATAATGACAAGGCTCCAAAAACTGCGATCCAAATTGCTAAGAACACCTCTCTTTGTAACCATCCTAATTGTAGCACCAAATCCGCATTGGATAAAAATTTGAAAGCAAATGCTATTTCCAAGAACCCGAGAAAAACTTTTACTGTATTTAACCAACCTCCACTCTTAGGAAGTGAATTTAACCAACCTGGAAACAGTGCAAAAAGTGCAAAAGGCAATGCAATTGCTAAAGAGAATCCTAGCATTCCGATTACAGGAGCCATTCCTCCTTGTGAAGCTGCTTGTACTAATAAAGTTCCAACAATTGGACCTGTACAGCTAAATGAGACTATTGCTAAGGCTAAGGCCATAAAAAATATACCTAAAAAACCTCCTTTATCGGCTTGCCTATCAACTTTATTTGCCCATGAATTTGGTAACATGATTTCGAAAGCTCCCAAAAATGATAAACCAAAAACAATCAATAACACAAAGAAAATTAGATTAAACCAAATATTGGTAGATAACGCATTTAAAGCATCTGCTCCAAAAATTGCAGTTACTACAGATCCTAATCCAACATATATTACGATTATAAATACTCCATAGAAAATAGCGTTTCTAATTCCTGAAGCTCTGGTTTTACTTTGTTTGGTAAAAAAGCTTACAGTCATGGGAATCATTGGAAATACACAAGGAGTAAGAAGTGCTGCAAAACCTGATAAAAAAGCTAAAATAAAAGTTGCCCACAATCCTTTTTGTTCCTTTTCCTCTTCAATAGGTTTATCATTTTCATTTTTATCAATTGATTTAGTATCACCTCCAAATGCTGTTTTCGCACCTGAAATTTTTCCCGAGATATTTAAATCAAACTCCACTACGTCCGGTGCCAAACATCTTTCGTCATCACAAATCCCAAAGAACACCTCAGCTTTTACTGATTCTAGAGAAGGGTCTAAGCGTTTTATTTTTTGCGTAAACAACACCTTATCTTCAAAGTATTTGATATCCATTTCAAATACCTTATCATATTTCTGAATACCTTCTGGCTCAGTAGTTTCTCCTATTAGTTCATACTTTTTGTCTTCATTATAAAAGGTAAACTCTGTAGCCGTTGGAGCGATATCATCCGTTTCTACTTCCTTCTGCGAATATATATGCCAACCTTTATCTAGTTTGGCTTCGAACTGTAATACATAAATATCCTCGGATTCTTTAATAACATTACTATTCCATTTTATAGGTTCAAATATTTGGGAAAATAAAGTTGTTGAAAATAATAATGCTGTAAATAGTAGTAAAATATTCCTCATTTAGGTAATTGTTACTTTTAGTAATTGTTTCGTTTCGGGGTTTATTTTAAATCTGTTATCCGCTCTATAATTAATCACCCATACAATTTCTTCTCCAGAACATAATAACCAGACTCTTTCTTTGGCTAGTAAAGATAATTTTTCATCCTTAAAATACTTACTCAACTTCTTTTTACCTTTCATGCCTAAAGGGTAAAAATAGTCGCCTTCTTTCCATTTTCTTACAATTAAGGGATACTTTAACTTTTCTTTATCTACAAAAATAGTCTTCAAATCCGTATCGCAAAGCTCTGAAACTTCTTTTAAATGAATCATTCCAGATGGAATCATAATCCTATTTTCTTCTTCAGGAATATGATATACTCGATCCGGAACATCTTCAATAATTGGACAAAGCAACAAATATTCTCTATTTTTCACCAAACGATGGGTTGAAGAAAAAATTTGTTTCCCCGATTGCGCATTTAACATTCGGATTATATCATCCCAAGCAGTAAAACCATATTCCTTTAACAAAAAGTACAAGTACTTTTTAGGGTTATCATATTTCTGAAGTTTATGTATGGCAATCTTAATTGTATCCAATTCTCCATATTCAAAAACTTCTTTTCGAATACGATACATTTGACTCCTTATAAAATCCTGCGCATGCTTTAGATAATCTAATGTGTTTTCAAAATTGTTTAAAAAACTTGGATTAATAGAAATAAGTTCTGGGATTACATTATGTCTTAATTTATTCCTCAGATATTTGGTATCACTATTACTACTGTCTTCTCTCCATTCTATTTCATTTTTGGTAGCAAATTCCATGATTTGATTTCTAGAAAATGGTAAAAGTGGTCTTACGTAATTTCTATTAATTTCGGGAATACCCGTAAGTCCATCGATTCCAGTACCTCGAGATAGGTTTATTAAAAAAGTCTCTAGATTATCATCTTTATGATGTGCAGTTAGTACATAATCATATTTATGCGAGCTCAACAAGGTTTCAAACCACTGATATCTTAGCTCTCTGGCAGCCATTTGTATAGATAACTTATGGTCTTGTGCATATTTTTCTGTTTCAAAATTGGTTACAAAAAAAGGTACCTCGAATTTCTCAGCTATCGTAGATACAAAACTTTCATCTCCGTCACTCTCTACTCCTCTTAAACCAAAATTGCAGTGAGCAATTCCAATTTCAAAATTATTTACATGACATAGATAAGCTAATACTATACTATCTAATCCTCCACTACAGGCAATAAGTAACTTACTTTTTTGTAGAAAAGGTAATCGATTTTTGATATGATCTTTGAATTTTTGTTTCAAGTATTTATATAGTTGTTTTTGATTTTTAGACCGAATACTTTCGAGATGAGCGTTTTACATATTTTAAAATAACAACCTGCATATTAATATCAAATATACGATTTTGAAAAGGTTCAACAACTCTTATTAAACACTTCTTTAACTACTGAAATTCAGAGTTTTAACACATTTTGACGTAGCTTTTTATTATTTTTAAGGAACTCTTAAATACACAAATCATGAATAGAATTGACGAAATGCCCAAATATTATGAAGATACTCGTACGGAAGAGTTCGGTAAAAAATTATTAGCTGTAGTACCTCATCTTCATCCATACGTTAAACATCGCATATATATTGCGGAAAGCACTGGAATTTTACCAAGAAACATGTACTGCTCTAGTGGTCTTATAGACGATGCTATTGTAAAACTATATCATGATGATCATTTAGATATTGCAATGGACAAACTATCTCTGGAGTTGCAGTTGTTTAGGATTGCAGATCATCTCATAGATGAGTTATATCAGAAAGAAGGCTGGCATCAAAGGTCTATTAGTACTAATTACTTTTTAAAAGAGGAATTGAATAAGTTAGAGGAATACTATACCTCCGCAGGTGATAATGAATTAATAATGACTGATGAGCTTAATGACATTTCGTATCATCAAAACCAGGAAAACAAGCAGCTATTCATTTACGATGATACAGATTCTGCAATTTTAAAGCTAATTGCATCAGAAGATTCTTCGGAGAATAAGAAACAAAAATTACTCGGTAAATTCTATAGCTGGTTACCTCTAGAAACCTCCAAAATTATTGACCTATTCGTTTTTGGAAAACTCAATTTCGAGGAAATTGCAAGAATAAAAGATATGACTGCCAATGAGGTTAAAGAAGTCATTATTGATGTAAGGAAAAGTTTTAGAAAAAACCTTATTTAGATAGCTGTTTTACCAACTCGTTATATACCTTCTAGCACTTCTCGCATTGCTTTTGCTTTTACCAAGCACTCTTCATATTCTTTATCAGGATCTGATTTTGCAGTAATAGCACCACCAACAGTATAGGAAATATATTGATTTTCTTCATTATACAGGATGCTCCTTATTACCACATTAAAATCAAAATCGTTATCTGGTGTAAAATAACCAACTGCACCACTATACAAACCTCTTTTAGACTCTTCTAATGCCTCGATAATTTTCATTGCTGATATTTTTGGAGCACCTGTCATACTTCCCATGGGAAAAGTGGTTCTTATCACATCAACGGCAGAAGTGGTATTATCAATTTCTGAAACTACAGTAGAAATCATTTGGTGTACCTGCGGGAAAGTATAGATTTTGCAGAGTTCTTCTACTTTTACCGAACCTTTAACAGCAGTTCTGGATAGATCATTTCTTACCAAATCTACAATCATTACATTCTCAGAACGTTCTTTGGGATCATTCTGAAGCATTTGTATGAATTCTTGATCCTGTTCCTTATCTTGTGAACGTTTTGCAGTACCTTTAATGGGTTGTGATATAATTTTATTGCCACTTTTTCTTAAATAACGCTCGGGAGAAGCCGAAAGTAAGTATTGATGATTTCTCTTAAAAAAAGTAGCAAATGGTGGTTTAGAAATTTGATTGAGATGATAATATGTCTCTAATGGAGCAATACAACTATTTTCGGCAAAAAACTCCTGACAAAAATTTGCTTCATAGATATCTCCACGATGAATATGCTGAAGCATTTGTTCGATTTTTTGTCGGTATACATCTTTAGTGATTCTTAAACTAATTTTAATCTTCCCACAAGGGTTATCCTCAACAGATACTTTAATGGTAGTTGGAAATGTATCGATTAGTTTTCTATCCTCTTCTATTTCATCATCTACCATTCTTAGATACTGAACTTCTAATTCATTTCCTTTTAGTAAGAATATCTTTTTAGGTTGAAAAAAATATAAATCAGGAAATTCTAAGTTATCAGGATTCTTTGAGACTAAATTCTCTGTATCATTTTTTAAGTCATAGGATAAATAACCAAAAATCCAATCTGCTGTTTGCTCCTGATATTCTTTTAACGTATCGAAGCAGGAATAATAGTCTGTTTTAATAGAGGTAAAAGCATCTATCGCTAGTATTGCATCATAACTAGAATACTGTTGGATATAGTTATTAGAATCTAACCATATAATTTCATCAAATTGTTGTGCCCATTGTAATAGTTTATTCTTAAACTGTGATGGATTATCTAAAGTATATGTCTTGGTAGTTCGCACTAATTATTTATCTGATGCGCAAAAGTACTTAGAACTTCTTTTAATCCCAACAAAAGTGTTTCATCCTTAATTGTCTTTTCTTCTGTAGAAAAATTAGCGTGAAAAGAAGGAAAACTAAAACTTTCTATAATCTCTCCTCCAAACCTAGGAAATACATTCTTTGCATATTCTAATGCTGTTAAACCACCTCGTTGTCCGGGAGAAGTGCTCATAAGCAATATTTTTTTACCTGCTAAAAAATTACGATCTATTCTAGATAACCAATCGATAATATTCTTAAAAAATGCACTTAAGCTACCATTGTGTTCATTTATAGAAATAATAAGTGCGTCTGCTTCTGAGATCTCCTGCTTTATCCCTAGAGCCATTCCTGGAAAACCATTTTCTCTTTCCTCGTCTTCACTATACATTGGTATTGGATAGTTAACCAATTTCATTATTTTGATTTTATGCTCGATAATTTCAGAAGAAACATATTCGATAAGTTGTTGATTAATTGAGGTACTGCTGTTGGAACCAGCAAAAGCAAGAATATTTTTCATCTATTGATTTGTATTATGTTTGGATTCAAAAATAACCAAAATCAATAGCCTTACAAAACCCTTAAAACAAACCAATACAAAAATAATAACCGATAAAACTTAATAAAAAAAAGATTACCTATCCTAAGCTTATCAATTCTTAGAACAGGTAATCTTGTGAATAAAAACACGATGCTTATTTTATCAGTATATTATAAAACTACCAACATATCTGGTTGATTGGTCTCCTAGAATAATATATCTATATACTCCAGGACTTAAATTTTTAGGTCTAAAGGTGATTGTTTTGGCTGCGTTCACCGGAATTTCCCGTTCTTCTTGCACTATCTTCCCCAATACATCTATCACGGATATTTTAACATTACCTGTTAAGGTTTCAGGTACTCTAATCGATGTCGAAATACGGAATGGATTCGGGTAGTTCATAACACCATTTGCTACTTCTTCTTCTATCTCATGATCTTCTACACCCAGTACTTCTGCATTGGTAAATACTACATCACTAATATTGATATTAAATGATTCGAAATCCTTATAATTTCCCTGTACAGAAAACACAATGCTTCTTACATCTGTTATCTCAGCACCAACACCTTGGCCATTTACAAACTGAGAGAAAGTAATCGTTTGCACTCCGCTTCCAGAATCAGACTTAATTGTATATCGCATCCTATCATTCCAATCAACAAGGTCTTTGGTTACTAAAACTAATTCAATATCATTGTTAGTACTCATATCGAATTGCAATGCATCATACGATGTAACATCTAGTGTACGGTCTCCACCCAAAATATTTCTAAAAATATTCATGGTCTCTTTTACCTCTCCACTAACGGATATAGCTCTTTCTACATTATAATCTTCAGTATTGTCTGAATTATTGTTAGCTGTTTTAATATTAAATTCATTGATGTTAGCACCATCGATATTATAATCTAATCCCCATGGACCATCAGCAAGATACAGAGCATCTGTTTTGTCATTAACCATTATTGAGAATCCTATATCAAACAAATGTCCCGTTTCGATAGTAATACGCTCCTCATATGCTCCTGACAAGGAAACAGAAGTTGTCATTAACTCCTCATTCGATAATTCTGTTACTCTTTTATTTCCTCTTAAATCGAATGTAGATGCCTGATTCTTATTGATGATATCCAATACTAATTTTCCATCTTTATAAAATCCTTTTTGAACAAATACTTCAGGAATACTAGCTGGGATAAAGGTTTTTCCCAGTCCTTTTTCTACTTGAAGTTTATCCAGTATAGAATTAGCAATATTAACAACCTGAGGAATTGAGCCTCCCCAAATCTGGAAATTTAAAAAGTCTCCTTCTGGATATTGATCAATATTCCATAGACTATAAAGCTCATTCTGATATTCATCCAAGCGAACTGAAAAATGTAGTGCCTGTTCTAATTCTCCAGAAGCTCTACGTATTTTAGTATTTACCAATTCGAAATTTCGAACATTGATTGTTCTAATATCTTCTAAAGTAGAACCATTTAATCGATCACAAATAGTTTTAGAGTGATCATATACAGATCCTTCTGTAGATGTTGCTAATCCTACACCTACTCTGCTATCTTCTAAATAATAATCGATAGAAAAGACAGAAGAAGCATTTGTAATTCCTATTAAATCATCTGGTGTAGATACATAAGAACTTTCCACTCCAGTTACTCCTGTTTCTGGGAAATATTTACTTAAATCCGTACCATTTTTAGCTGTTTTATAAGAACGTCCTTTCTTAAATTTTTTCTGTAATTCCTTTTTATTGTAAACTTCATTTGTTTTTGATCTGGTAAAGTTTCTTTTAGCTATTAAACTAGCTAAATCTCCATTACTTTCCAGACCACCATCATTACCAGAAGACACTTCTCCTTCTTCTTCTAACTCTGGAATGTTATTCGTTTTAATAGATGAATATTGACCCGTTGTAATACAAAACAGTAAGTCGTTAAAATCATTATCTGTTTCAGAATAATCTCTTCTTATATCTTCAAAACCTAAAATAATTACTTCTTTAGATGTATCTTTTAGTAGTACATTATGTGGTTGTAATGATTCATCACACTCTGGATTAAATTCTGATTGAGAATACAATTGCCATAATCCTTCATTTAGCGCATTGGTATTCCATGCATCTGTTAACAACACCCATCCAATACCTGTATTGGCGGAGAAAGTTCCTAAATCAACAGTATTTCCCATCTCTAATCCACCACCACTTCCAGAAGCTGATGCATTAGGAATGATCACCGTAATATCTTCTGGAGAAGGTGCTTTGGTCAATGGAGCATTAATATCATATGTATAATAACCTAAAACATTGGTATTATCAGTATTTTCACTTATAAAGGTTATTGCTACATTGGTTGATTGTTGTACAATAATATCTGTATCATATCCTCCATAGATATAATTTGGATTTCTACTAGGAACTGAATTTGCCTCTGGTAATGCATTATCAATTTTGGTCAAAATATCTGCATCAACATTGATATCAGCTACTAAATAATCTGGCACTCCAAATACATCATATGTGCCCTTATATTGATATCTTTCTCCGATGCTTGCAATAGGATAGCTCGTTGGGTTTTGTGATCCATTAGAAGAATCAAAAACAGTATCGGTGATATCAAAATTATCATCTAATCCATCTTGATCAGTATCATTATTAGCTAAAACTGTATCTGCGATACCATCACTATTAGTATCATAGGCATCTACAGTATCTGAAATCCCGTCATTATTAGAATCAGTATCTAAAAAGTCTGGTGTATCGGTATTATCCGTATTTTGATACCCTTGTGGAGTACCTCCTTGATCAGGATCAAAAGCATCATCCATTCCATCTCTATCCTGATCTAATCCTGATAAACCTATAAAGTTTTGACTGTTCTGACCTTCAACAAGATCAATAATTCCATCTTGATCAGAATCAATATCGTATGGATCATAGATTAGATCTCCATCAGCATCATCTGGATAAAAAACTACACCTGTTTGATCTACATCTACGATATCTGCAATCCCGTCCAAATCAGAGTCTTGAAATCCTGCATCTTGATTATTAAACAAACCATCACCATTGGTATCATAACTTCCCAAACCAGCTTCTACGATATCAAAAATACCGTCGTTATCACTATCCAAATCCAATACATTTGGGATCCCATCCCTATCAATATCAAATGCTACCGAAACACCTCCATTACAAGTGTTTCCGAAGTCTGAATCCAAATAATTAAAAATATTATCTCCATCGTCATCTCCGTAAGGATCAATTCCTCCTCCTTCTACTACATCAGGAATACCGTCTCCGTCAGTATCTTTGTCAAAAGGATCCAATACCTCATCTCCATCGGCATCGATCGGAGAAACACCAGCTGCACATTTAAATCCATCATTTTGATTGGTTACTTCTGTATTATTAAGCAATGTTGCATATGGAGAAGCTCCTTCGTAATCATTTACTAAATGTAACCCACCTTTATTACTAGACACATATAGTCTGTTGCTTGTATCCGTATAGCAAGCTCCAAATGTATCATTTGGTAAATCAGTAACATCTTTAGAACTAAATACTGGAGTCGAAGAAGATAAATCCCATTTATAGACATCTCCTTTACTTCCACCATATAGATTCCCATTAATGAATACAATATCTGCACATGTATTAGGAGATGCTTGATTAGCTACTACGATCTCAAAAGTAGGTGCGCTAGAACCGTCATAGGTGTGAAGATTAATAATTTTATGGAAACTCTGTCGACCCAGATTATTCTGAAATACCCAAAGATTACCTTGATCATCCACATCTGCCGCGTAGCCTCCACCAAATTCTACTCCTCCATTAGGAGCTACTGCACCTAGATCTACAACCTGATCCATTCCAATTCTTAATAAATGTCGGTCGCTACTTCGTATGGCATATAAAAAATCATCTACAACATTATATCCTCCAGCATTATAACTGGGTGTAGTATGTAAAGGATCAGAATAGGTTCCTGTTACTGGATCATAGGATCTAAGAGATCCTGAAATTACTTGATAAAATTTCGCCTCATTACAATCAAAAGGTTGTTGACCATAGGCAAAATTCATCAAAACACATGAGAGTATGAATAGTACTATTTTTTTCATCGAATCGGGGATTGATATGCTCTAAACTCCTCATGCTTATTAATCATAAGATAAGGAGTGTAGATGCTTGAATTTGTTTGGTTATTTTGTTTTAAGTAGTTTCTATAAGGGCTATAAACGAACCCTATATTTTATAAGGAAATAAAGTAGTTATTTAGCCATAGACATCTGATTTTGTGTTATATATACTGATTCTGCAATAGTAGTTTTCTTTCTTTTCTTGAAGCTGAAGTAATTAGCCCATATAAATAATAAATTAAGCGGGATAAGGATCGAATCTCTAAAAGTTATTTTGGATCCTTCAACTTCTACCCAATTATCTAGCGGTTCCTCACTAATAGTGTTCATCAAATCTTTTACACCAACTTGTTTCTTTAATCTTAAAAAGATTTCTATATCAAACAACCACTTACTAATAAATTTCTTGTTGTAGATATTTCCTATAATCTCTTTCTTGAAAACTTTGGCACCACACTGCGTATCTTTAATAGGTAATTGCAGAATAAACTGTATGAAAAAACCCACGAAAGTAGATAATAAACTTCTAACCATACTTCTTTTAATTCCATCAGAATCACCTCCTTTTCTGGATCCAAAAACCATGGTTAAGTTTTGTTGACTGTTTAGTTTTTTCGTTAGATTATCGAGTTCTTCCAGAGAAGTAGATAAATCAGCATCTAAGAATGCTATATTATCAATGAAAGGAAGAGAATTAAGAAAATTAGCTCCTGTTTGTACTGCGGTAGCTTTTCCTTGATTTTGTTCTAAATCAATTACATAGATTTTCTCTTTGTTCGTTTCTTTAAGTTGATGAAGCATATATGAAGTGTTGTCGGTGCTTCCATCATTTACAAAACATAAGTAATAATTTTCATTGTTTTTTAAAAAGTTGCAAAATTTCTCTTTTTCTAGCCTATAATACTCATTATAAGCAGGGATAATAATTCCAGTTTTAATCATCGTATTTTAGATTTTAAAACTCCATAAGTGATTTTACTAATAAAAACTTATAAAGTAAAAGAGAACCGTTGTTGTTTAAAATTGATATAAATGTTCTCTATTTAGTTCATACTTTCTTCTGGGGCTTCCTGAAGATTAAATTACTTTTCTGCCAGTATTGATATCTGATTACCAGCACATTGTAAAAGTACTTCAAACACGAATTAGTTGAATACGGAAAAACCGCAATTAAATTACGTTCTGTTAAAAAAATGTGCATTTTATCCGGTTTTTATGCTTTTAATACATTTTTTAACTCTCTTTAACACAAAAAAAGAAGTATTATACTACAAGTTAAATGAAATTTACTAGTAATAATTTTACTGTTTTAACAAAATTTAGGGGAAAAAACCCTTTTTTATTATCGAACAATTGAGGGAAAAATCCACTTTTTGGTCATTTTAACCCAAAAAAGCGTTTTTCATGGAATTAAATATTCCAAAAATGATCATTTATATTATTCGAAAAACTTTAAATTTTATAAAAGATGTCCTTTAACACATTCGCATTTGAAAACGCATTATAGTAACAAAAAACAGCTAACTTATTTATTAGAAGTAAAATAGAAAGTTTTCAAGCTAATTAGCTTCTTAATTTTGAATTAGAAATAATTATATTATACGGTAGCATAAAAAAATCCAATCACTGTACTAGTGATTGGATTTTGTCGGGGTGGCAGGATTCGAACCTGCGACCTCCGCGTCCCAAACGCGGCGCGATAACCGGGCTACGCTACACCCCGATAAGGTTATCCTTTTTGCGGGTGCAAATATAAATAAACTCTTTTATTAAAACCTACTATTTTTTGAGATTTTATTTCAGAATTCTTTTTAATTGCAAAGATAAAAGATATCCTAGTTTATTATAACACTCTCTTATTCTTTCTATATCACCAAATTCTCCATAAGCATAATTACCTATAACCTTTGGCGCCTGAGTAGCATACACTTCAGAATCCGATTCTGAAGTCTTCACAAACCTTAATGTAGTTTCTAATTTACCTTCTTCTCTTCCCACACTAGCAGATCCTCCATAACCCGTATATATCCAATCCGCTTCTATGATCAACGTATAATTCGTTTCTTGATCAGTCGTTACAAATTCCAAATCACTATAGGTTTTTAATCTCTCATTCAATCCTACTATAAAAGCATCTCTCCAAGTTTCTTTTTTGGCCGTTTGATATGTTTGAAACCATTTCTCACCGTTAGTAGGATCTTTTTTTCCATACTTTTTCTTCATGTTTTCTATGAATTCCTTCTCAGGATGACGACTATAAATAATAAGATCCTCCGGAAACGTAAGTTTTACCGCTACCTTAGTTTCATTTTTTAGAAACACTAACTTCTTTTTATCAATCTTAATTCGTTGAGAAACGAAAGACTGCTCATACCTATTAGTAACAGGAAAATTGTTTTTTTAAGCATCCAATAAATATTTTAATAATTTTTCCATTTTTCATCCCGCTACAATTATAAGTTATTTTTAAGAACTCCTCCATAATTTGTTTCCGATATTTGATCAAAAATTGATCCTTTGAAAAAAACACTTGTTCTTCTCTTCTTTTGCTGCATTAACTTTTTACATTCTCAATTTAATATCTCTGGTATCATTAGAGATGAAACATCGTTGACACCTATTAATAATGTAACGATACTAGATCTTAAAACTGGAAAACAACACTTTTCTAATGAAAAAGGAAAATTTGATATACTTAGTAATGGAACCTTAGAATTTTCTCATCCTGGATATGACTCCAAACAGGTAACTCTTTCTGAAAATGGGACTATTGTTATTTCCTTATCTCCAAAAGTCAACAAATTACAGGAGGTATTTATAAATAGTTTATCAATTCCATTACAACAAAAAAATGCAACAGAAGCCATTAGTATAATAAATCAACAACAAATTAATAGAGGTAATAATCTTGAACTACATCCTATTCTTAATAAAGTTCCTGGTGTATTTATGCAATACGGAACGTTAAATACTAATAGAATAACAATAAGAGGTATTGGCGCTAGAAATCTTTTCGGTACTGCTAATATTAGAACGTATTTTGGCGACATCCCATTAACGGATGGTAATGGAGAATCAGCAATTGAAGATTTGGAATTGGGAGCAATTTCAAGAATTGATATACGTAAAGGTCCTTCATCCAGTAGTTATGGTGTTGGCTTAGGAGGTACCATCTTACTGCATCCAGATTTTTCATTAAGTACTCTACTAGAATCCTCCATTTCTAGTACTATTGGCAGTTATGGTTTACAAAGAAACGTTGCCACTGTAAAAGTTGGTGGAAAGGTATCCAACTTGAATGTTATTTATAGCAACAATAGATCCGATGGTTATCGTGAAAACAATACGTATCATAGAAATACACTTACTGTTACCTCTTCATTAGAAGCTGGAAAAAAGAATCATCTTTCTCTCATTGCAAGTTATATAGATTTAAAAGCTGGAATTCCAAGTTCTTTAGATGAGGAAACATTCCGAACTAATCCTAGACAAGCAGCTTTTACTTGGGGAAGATCGCAGGCTTTCGAAGATGTTGCTTATGGAATCTTAGGTATTAACTGGACGCATGACTATCATACTTCTCTTTCACATCATACCAGTGTATTTTCTTCTTTTAGAAATAATTTCGAACCAAGACCTTTTAATATTTTAAAAGAAAAATCGAATACATTTGGGATACGAACTCGTATTGTTGGTGATTCAAAAATCATTAGGAAAAATTTGAACTGGACTATTGGAGGTGAACTATTCTTTGACAATTACAATAGTAAAACCTTTGAAAACCTATTTGAAGACTTCCCGATTGGAACCGGAAGTGTATTAGGCGAGCAACTCTCTGATCTAGATGAAAAAAGAAATTATTATAATCTTTTCCTAGAATCTAATTTGGAGTTCACTCCCAAACTGACCTTTAATTTAGGGGTTCATTTGAATCAAACGTTTTTTGAAGTTGAAGACTTGTTTACAAACAATGAGGATAGCTCTGGAGATTTTGATTTCGATCCTATTTTATCTCCGAAAATAGGTGCTAATTATGAGCTAAATAATAGCGTTATCATTTTTGGTAATATTGCACACGGTTTTTCTACACCTACAAGCGCAGAAACCTTACTGCCCGATGGAGAATTTAATTCAAATGTAAAACCTGAGATAGGCTGGAATTATGAAATAGGAACTCGATACCAATTATTTGACAATAAATTATATGGTACTTTTTCAATCTATTCATTACGAGTAAGAGACTTATTAGTTTCTCGCAGAACAGAAGAAGATAATTTCTTTGCTATTAATGCAGGTAAAACAACGCATAATGGTATAGAAGGATCAATAAATTATCAACTATACCAAACCAAACAAAAGCAGTTGCTTCTTTACTTTAATGGTACTATCAATGATTTCCAGTTTGATGAATTCATAGATCTTGATAATGATTTCTCTGGGAATGATCTAACAGGAGTACCTTCGCATATATTGAATATTGGATTAGATTATATCACAAAAAAAGGCATCTATGGTAATCTTAATTTCCAACAAGTTGGACAGATACCTGCTAATGATGCTAATACCGTTTATAGTGATAGCTATGAATTACTTAATGGTAAAATAGGATATAAAAATCAGATTGGATCACACATTTTTTATGATATTTTTTTAGGAGCTAATAATATCTTGGATAATATTTACACAGCACAATTACAAGTTAATGCCCGCGGATTTGGTGGTAATGCTCCTAGATATTTTTATCCGGGTTTACCTTTTAATATGTATGGTGGCATTAACATAAAATATAGATTATAAATAAAAAATATTTGTACTTTTCTATCGAAAACACAAGACATTATAATGAGAAACTTTTTAATACTTAAAACCGTTATTCTATCCACTCTTCTCTCTTGTGCTCAAGAAAAGAAAAATGATATTACAATTGATCCTGACCCCAATAATTATGCGACTGAGATTATAGTTCCTGATTTAGAAATTCCTTGGGGCATGGTCTGGCTTCCTGATAATAGTATGCTTATAACCGAAAAAAAAGGAGAACTGATTCATTATAAAGAAGGCATTAAAAAAACTATTGGCAATGTTCCCGAAGTATATAATAGAAATCAAGGTGGATTATTAGACATAGAAACCCACCCACAGTATAGCAAAAATGGTTGGTTATATATTACATATTCTTCTAAAGAAGGTTCTGAAAAAGGTGGAAACACAGCGTTAATAAGAGCAAAACTGCAAAATGATCAACTAACGTCTATAGAAACTTTATATAAAGGTGCTCCTAATACCACTCGTGGTCACCATTTTGGATCCAGAATAGAATTTGACGATGATGGATATGTATATTTTAGTATTGGAGATCGTGGTAATAGAGACGAGAATCCCCAAGATATTACTAGAGATGGTGGAAAAATATATCGATTACAAGATAATGGAGGCATCCCAAATGATAACCCTTTTGTAAACGACCAAACATCAAAAAAGGCTATATTTTCCTTTGGACACAGAAATCCACAAGGAATGGCAATTCATCCTACTACTGGAAAAATTTGGGTTCATGAACATGGCCCAAGAGGAGGTGATGAAATTAACATCATAGAAAAAGGTTTAAATTATGGATGGCCAGTAATTACCTATGGAATTAATTATAGCGGAACTTCTATAACAGATATTACGAGTAAAGAAGGTATGGAACAACCTGTATACTATTGGGTTCCTTCTATCGCACCAAGTGGAATGGACTTTGTAACTAGTGACATATATCCCGATTGGAAAAATGATCTATTAGTAGGATCTCTTAAATTTCAATATTTAGAACTGGTAGAGCTAGACAAAAACAAAGTAATTGGCAGAAAAAAATTACTTGATGGTATAGGTCGTGTTCGTAATGTACGTCAAGGTCCCGACGGATACATTTATGTAGCAGTTGAGAATAAAGGAATTATAAAAATAGTTCCTAAGTAATATCTTATATTTTTTTACATGAAAAAACGAATCAAACAAATCATAATTTTAGAAATAGTTTCGCTCATTTGTTGTATTTCGTTACTAGCAAAACAGCATAATAATACTGTAAAATATACTGTAATTCCGGATACTCAGGAAACGGATCTTTCGAAGAGTATCGAACGAGGAGAAGAAATATATACTGATTTTTGTATGCAATGTCACTTACCAGATGGAAAAGGTACTCCAAAAGTTTTTCCACCATTAGCTGGTTCGGATTGGTTAACAAACAAAAGAGAACAAAGTATTCATTCTATAAAATATGGTCTAAACGGGCCTATAACTGTGAATGGGGAAACATACAATAGCGCTATGACTTCATTAGGTTTGGAAGATGAAGAAATTGCGGATGTTATGAACTATATTATGAATAGCTGGGGAAACAAACAAAGCAAAATGGTTACTGTAGAAGAAGTAAAATCTGTTAAACGATAAATGAACACTGTTTATTTCTGAATTTCCATTTTTCAAAAACCAAGGATAACAATACTCCTAAAGTTTACGTTACTATCTTTGTATATTATAAAAACTTACTTCTAAGTTTTTATGGGTAAAGAATGATAAAATACGAATAGATGAAATCTTCTTTATTTTTTGTACTACTTTTTATAAGCATTAGTGCTTACAATCAAGATATAGAAGATCTTTCTCCTAATCGATATAGATTTAAGTACAAGTCTCAAGTTTTTAAGGGAACACGGCTACAGATAACCGAACAACTTCGAACTATTAAAAACGGACCTAAGTTTTCTGGCATACCCGAAGAAATACAAACTGGAATTAACAAGCTTTTTAAGGACGCTAAAAGCCAGGCTTTTCCTAGAGTTTATAAAAGAAAGGCGATTGTATTTCTAGATGCCCTGTACGATTATGAAGCGTTTGTTATTATGTATAACGGGGCACTTTATGATGTAGTGGAGAAACTAAAAAGAGATATGAAAAAAATTGATTTCAAACTCGAAAGACAATTCATAAAAGCAAAAACCGCAGTAGATCGCATAAAAAAAACAGACTCCACCAATATAAAAGAAATAGAATTTTTAAGCAGTGAACGACAGAAAAGTTTGATTAGATTAGCGAGTCATAGATGGATGAAAAAAAAGTTCGATACTTATAAAGGAATTAATGTTGTTGAAAATCCAGATGAATTAATTACCGAGTTTAAAAAAGCGCAAGCCGGATATGTATTCTCTGTTTACAAAAAGAAGACTGTAGATCAAATTAAACGATATCTGGAAAATGAAATTATCGATTTCTATTACAAAAAAGCTATCGTAGAAATCAATCCAGAAAAATTGGATCTTCAATATATCAACAAATACAACTAAAAGAGTCCATCATAAACAAATTAAACACTTTCGGAAATTTTGGCTTATGTAAATCCCATATATCGGTTAAAATATTAATCAAAATGTTCTATTTTGCAGTCGCAAATGTCTACAAATTTTCTTACATATAAAGTAATTGGACTCATGTCTGGCACATCCTTAGATGGATTAGATATTGCTTATTGTCACTTTACAAAAAACACAAAAGGATGGTCTTTTTCTATAGAAAAAACATCTGATGTTTCCTATTCTCCGGAACTCAAACAAAAACTCAAGAATTCTATCTACTTAAATCCTGTTGAACTTTTGGCTTTTCATAATGAATACGGTGCATGGTTAGGTAAACAGGTAAAGACATTTACAGAGCGTTATAACCTAGATCCAGATTTTATTGCTAGTCATGGACACACGGTTTTTCATCAGCCAGAAATTGGTATTACTTATCAAATTGGTTCTGGGCAACATATTGCCAATGCTAGTGAGCAAAAAGTAATTTGTGATTTCAGGACAAATGACGTAGCACTCGGTGGCCAAGGAGCTCCTTTAGTACCAATCGGAGATTTATTATTATTTCATGAATATGATTTCTGTTTAAATCTTGGAGGAATTGCCAATATTTCTTTTGAATTACACCAGAAAAGAATCGCATATGATATTTCTCCAGCGAATATGTTATTAAATCATATTTGCGGAACCATTCAGCTGGATTATGATGATAAAGGAAATCTATCCAGAAACGGATCTTTAAACGAAGAATTACTAAAATCACTAAACGAATTAGATTATTACAAAAAGTCGTATCCTAAATCCCTTGGTTTTGAATGGTTTCAAGAAAAAATGCTTCCCATTATTAAAAACACTCAGGACACCACCGAAAATTTACTACATACATCGATACACCATATAGCCGAACAAATTGCCAATGCTGTCAAACAAACCAATAAACAAGGTTCAACACTTCTGATCACGGGTGGAGGTGCTAAAAATGATTTTTTAATAGAAACTTTAGAAAACAAAACTCATAGCTTTTGTAAAGTAATTACTCCTACCGAAGCTATTATTGATTTTAAAGAAGCCTTAATTTTTGCATTTATGGGAGTATTACGAGAACGAAATGAGGCGAATTGCTTAAGTTCGGTAACAGGCGCAAAAACAAATTCATCTTCTGGAGTAATTTACAATCCGTCATAAAACGAAATTCAGGTTTCGGATAAATCCAAAAAAACTCTACAAGTTAAACGTATAATAACTCAATAACTATTTCTAAATTTGCAAAAAAATATTGGGAATGTTAATTATTGGTATTGCAGGAGGAACTGGTTGTGGAAAAACAACCGTGGTAAAACAAATTGTCAACGAACTACCTGAAAATGAAGTTTGTGTAATCTCTCAAGATTCTTATTATAAGGATACTAGTCACCTTAGATACGAAGAAAGAACTAAAATAAACTTTGATCATCCGCAATCTATAGACTTCGATTTATTAGGAGAACATCTTACAGCTTTAAGAAAAGGAGAAACGATAGAACAACCCGTATATTCCTTTGTAGAACATAATAGAACTAAAGACACGGTTCTTACAAAACCAAGCAAAGTAATCATCGTAGAAGGGATTTTAATTCTTACCAATCCTAAAATTCGCGAGATGTTCGATATCAAAATATATGTTCAAACTGATAGTGATGAACGATTGATAAGACGTTTAAAAAGAGATATTGCAGAAAGAGGTCGTGATATGGAAGAAGTTCTAGACAGATATCAAAACACCTTAAAACCTATGCATCAACAGTTTATTGACCCAACTAAAGAATTTGCGGATCTAATTATCCCAAATAATAATTACAACAACGTTGCTATAGATATTGTGAGAACAATAGTAAAAGAACGCTTGAATTAACTTTTGTACCTTTATAACCAATTAATGATTTAATCCAAATTGAAGCTAAAGCAATATTTCGAAAAGCTTAGGAACACTCCTGCATTAATACCTGTATTTGCCATATTTTTTAATAAATATGTGTTGATTGTTTTGGTATTTGTGATTTGGATATTGTTTTTGGATACCAATTCATGGTTAATCCATCGCGAATTAGACCAAGAAATCAAAGAATTAAAAGAAAATAAAGAATATTACAAAAAGGAAATTGTCAAAGATCAAAAGGATATAAAAATTCTGAAAGATAGTACCGAACTTGAAAAATTCGCAAGAGAAGAGTACTTCATGAAGAAAGACAATGAAGAAATTTATATTATTGAATATGAAGACAGTATCCCTAAAAAAAAGAAAGATGACTAAAACTTTGTTTGAACAATTTGATCAAGTTTCTGCAAAAGAATGGAAACAGAAAATTCAGTTCGATCTTAAAGGAGCAGACTATAATGAGGCACTGATTTATAAATCATATGAAGGAATTGATGTTAAACCTTTCTACAATGAAGAAGATATCAGTCACATTTCAATCGATAATTTAAATCCATCCACTTGGAAAAATTCTCTAAAAATTGAGGTTCAAGATGCTACCGATGGAAATACCAGTGCTCTTGAAGCTATAAAGAAAGGTGCGGAAACAATCTATTTTGTTATTCTTTCAGAAAAAATAGATCCTAATATATTATTAGCCAATATTAAATCTGATATAGGGATTTATATTGAAACTGCCTTTTTATCCAGCACATATATTGAAAGGTTAAATGCAATTGTCAGCGAATCGGCACTTGATATTTTTGTTCTTACGGATATTATTGGAAACCTAAGTAAAACGGGGAACTGGTATACAAACCTAAAAGAAGATCATGATGTATTAGAAAAGGTTTTAGAAAAAGGAGCTTCATTAAAAAGTTGTATCAGCGTTGATTTAAGTACTTTTCAAAATGCTGGAGCTACAATGATTCAACAGTTAGCTTATGGATTAGCACATGTAAATGAGTACTTAAATTATTTTCAAGATAAAAGCCTTAACCCTTTTAACAATACACCTGTTATTTTTAAAGTAGCTGTAGGTGGAAATTACTTTTTCGAAATAGCGAAAATACGGGCATTACGAGTTTTATGGGATTCTTTAGCAGGAGAATATAATATGTTAAAAAAATGTTATATATTCGCACATCCTTCACACAGAAATAAAACGATTTTAGATTATAATGTTAATATGCTTCGTACTACAACAGAATGCATGAGCGCTGTTTTAGGTGGAGCGGATGTTATACACAATGTAAGATATGATGAAATCTATAATTTAGAAAATGATTTTGGTACAAGAATTGCACTAAATCAATTATTGATTTTGAAAAGCGAAAGTTATTTTGATATTGTAAATAATCCTTCATCAGGTTCTTATTATATCGAAAGTTTAACAAATCAATTAGCCGAAAAAGCACTTGCTTTGTTTAAGAATATCGAAGAAGGCGGAGGCTATTTGATTCAATTAAAAGCTGGAACTATTCAGAAGAAAATAAAAGAAAGTGCAGATAAAGAACAGGAGCTTTTTGATAAAGAGGAAATTGTTTTGACTGGAGCAAATACATTTAAAAATCCAGATGAAATCATGCCCCCTTTACAAAAAGAAGTGTTTAAAGAAAAAAACGTAAGAAAAACATTAATAAACCCCATTATTAGCAGGAGATTGTGTGAAAAAATTGAGAAAAACCTAATATAACGCTAATAATTGAGAATTTATTGTTAACTTTCGTGTATATTAACAGTTAAGCAGTAAACAATTAACAAAACTAAATCTTAATCGATGCCCCAAATGATTAGATCTAGAATCGCTATAATAGCATTTTTATTTTTTACGGTTATAAGTCACGCTCAAAGCAGTATCAATTGTTTAACTGTTGATTCCAGTGGTTTGTACAGCAAAGCCTTTAATTCTTTTGAAAAGGATTTGTTCGAACATTACAACTTCGGTAATGATTCCATCAAAACGTATCGAACATTTTTAGCAGAAGTAGCTAGTCTTTCATTAGATCTTAGAAAACTACCGTCTAACAACTCAATACAATTAGCGCGTACATTTAAAAAGAAATCGAGTGACCCTAATTCTATCTGGGTAAAACTAAGCGAATACGAAAATCAGGAAGCTACAAAAAAAACATCTCCAAGCACAACTACAAATCAAGGAGAAGAAGAAATTTTAATCTTTAATTATAGAGGAGGATTGATCCAATGTCTAAAAAATAATAGTAATAGCGATGACTTTCAAAACATCATAAGCACCCTAGAGCAAGATGGAAATGTAAGTACTTCACTTATTGCACAACGAATTTATTATATCCCAGATGACCGGTTCAAAGCCGATGAAATAAAGAAATTCATTGCTTTTGATATTTACTATTCCATACTCATGGTAATAGAAAAAGCATTCGGTTAATTTTTTTGATAAATTTCTTTATAAACCATCAATTAATTTCGCATTTTTCAAAATAGATCATTAATAAAACCGTAATTTTACATTTTTATTAATGGTTATTCTTTAATAAATAGAAAAGTATATTTTCTCAAATGTATTTTGTCAATTTCTATTTTATGTAATACAATTGGATGTGTTACTTTACTGGCGAGCCATACGAATGGTTAAATCAATCACTCTTTTGGAAATACATTTTGATGAATATGTTGAAAAAATGAAATTTTAAAATGGCAAGGAAGAATATTCAAAACATTACTATAAATAAAGAACCTTCTCAACAGAATTCTCATATTAGCAATCCCTCTTTCACTACTGCCGAGGGGATTTCAATAAAACCTACGTATCACAAAGAAGATATTGAAGAACTATCCCATCTCGACTTTGCAGCAGGAATTCCTCCATATTTACGCGGTCCATATTCTACTATGTATGTTAGAAGACCATGGACGATACGCCAGTATGCTGGATTTTCTACCGCTGAAGAAAGTAATGCGTTTTATAGAAGAAACCTAGCAGCAGGACAAAAAGGATTATCTGTTGCTTTTGATTTAGCTACACATCGTGGTTATGACAGTGATCATGAAAGAGTGTTTGGTGATGTTGGAATGGCAGGAGTAGCCATTGATACAGTAGAAGACATGAAAGTGCTTTTTGATCAAATCCCATTGGATAAAATGTCTGTGTCCATGACTATGAATGGTGCCGTACTTCCTATTATGGCTTTCTATATTGTTGCCGCAGAAGAACAAGGGGTCGATCAAAAGTTATTATCAGGAACTATTCAAAATGATATTTTGAAGGAGTTTATGGTTCGAAACACCTATATATATCCACCTACACCATCGATGAGAATCATAAGTGATATTTTTAAATATTGCTCTAAAAACATGCCTAAATTTAATCCAATAAGTATTTCTGGTTACCATATGCAAGAAGCAGGAGCTACATGTGATATTGAACTTGCCTATACCCTAGCAGATGGATTGGAATACGTTCGGAAAGGAATTGAAGCTGGATTAGATGTAGACTCTTTTGCTCCTAGACTGTCCTTCTTTTGGGCAATCGGAATGAACCATTTCATGGAAATTGCAAAAATGCGTGCAGCTCGCATGCTTTGGGCTAAGTTAATTAAACAATTTAACCCACAAAATCCAAAATCTTTAATGTTAAGAACTCACTGTCAAACAAGTGGTTGGAGCCTTACAGCACAAGATCCTTTTAATAACGTTGCCAGAACCTGTATAGAAGCTAGTGCCGCTGCTTTTGGTGGAACACAAAGCCTTCATACAAATGCATTAGATGAAGCTATAGCATTACCTACAGATTTCTCGGCTAGAATTGCAAGAAATACACAAATATATCTACAAAAAGAAACGCAAATAAACAGAACTGTAGATCCATGGGCGGGAAGTTATTACGTAGAATCTTTGACCAATGAGATTGCAGAAAAAGCTTGGAAACTTATTGAAGAAGTAGAAGAACTTGGAGGAATGACTAAAGCCATAGAAGCAGGAATTCCTAAAATGCGTATCGAAGAAGCTGCGGCGCGCAAACAAGCTAAAATAGATAGTCAGCAAGATGTAATTGTTGGAGTAAACAAATACCAACTGGAAGAAGAAGAACATATTGCTACACTGAAAGTTGACAATAATGCTGTAAGAAACCAGCAAATAGAAGGTCTAAACAAGGTAAAAGAATCAAGAAACGAAAACGCTGTACAAGAAGCACTACATCAACTAGCGCTTGCTGCCAAAGATGACAACGAAAATTTATTAGCTTTAGCTGTAAATGCAGCTAGACTGAGAGCCACTTTGGGAGAAATTAGTGACGCATTAGAAAAAAAATTTGGAAGATATAAAGCCGAAATAAAATCGTTTACAGGAGTGTATGCTAAGGAAATAAAAAATGATGAGTCTTTTAATAAAGCAAGACAACTTGCTAATCAATTCTCTGAATTAGAAGGAAGAAGACCCAGAATTATGATTGCAAAAATGGGGCAAGATGGCCATGATCGTGGTGCTAAAGTGGTAGCAACCAGTTATGCAGATGTTGGTTTTGATGTAGACATAGGACCCTTATTCCAAACTCCAGCTGAAGCTGCTAAACAAGCTGTGGAAAATGATGTGCATATTGTTGGGGTTTCTTCTTTAGCAGGTGGACATAAAACATTAGTTCCACAAATTATTGATGAATTGAAAAACCATGGACGAGAAGATATAATGGTAATAGTTGGAGGAGTAATTCCGCCAGATGACTATGATTTCTTATTTCAAGAAGGAGCTGTTGCTATCTTTGGACCAGGAACCAAAATTAGTGATGCAGCAATTACCATTCTCGATATACTAATTTCTACTTTCGAGTAATTTTATTTGAAAAATCAAATACAAACTACTACAATTAATAACTTAATTTTAAAAGAACCACGATGTGGTTTTGAAAATTAAAAATATGGTATACTATGCCATATTAATATGAAGTTTTACGAAGTAAAATAGGGTTAAAAACTATTTTAAAAATAATTATTTATTTATTAAATAAAATAGTTCAAAGTTCGTTCTATAAACAAAGTTTATCGAATTATTCCCCATTTTATTGATAAGATGAAAAAGAAACTTAACCTTTTCATAAGAAGAGTATCTGTTATTATTAATGACGAAAACAGGAAAAGTATTTCCCGCATCCTAAAAGAGTCACTACATTTCTGGATTGTTAAGAAAGAAATACCTTATTTCTATTTTGGAAAATTCTTATATCGAAAAGATGTTTCAAACTATAAAGACTATTTAAGTAGCAAGGAAGTTGATAAAATAACATTATCCAAAAAGCTTCATCGGATTCAATTTTCTAAACTCTTAAGAAACAAGCTTTCATTTGCCCTATTTATGGAAGAGAACAATTTCCCTGTTCCTCAGTTAGTGAGCTATAATCATAAGAATCAATTTTACCTTAATTCAAAACCAACTAAAATTGATTCTGAAGAAAAACTACTTCAATTTTTCGAGTCTCAATTCAACCTAAATGAAATCAACGGATTATTTCTTAAATCTACCACAGGAATGGGAGGAAAAGGATGCTTTCTTATAAATAGAAACAACCTCCACAATCAGGTAACAAAATACTATAAGGAAATAGTTAATGATGATTTCGTTCACCAAAAAATAATCGTACAACATCCAAAAATCAATATGATATATCAGCATAGTATAAATACTATTCGTTTCACAACTTATATTGACAAAAATGGAGAAAAGCACATCCTATCTGCTTTTATGAGATTTGGAAGCGGAGGTAGTTTCATAGATAACAGCAGTGCAGGCGGAATATGTGTTTCGGTAGATCTAAAAGAAGGTAAACTAAAAGGAAAAAGCCATCAACTGATGAAACATGGAGGAAAGCAGTTAATAAAACATCCTGACTCCAATATCATATTTAATGATTTTCAAATCCCCTATTTTGAAGAATCGAAGGAGTTAGTATTAACAGCAATTACACTCATCCCTGATCGTATCATTGGTTGGGATATTGCCATAGGAAAAAAAGGACCAATATTAGTAGAAGGAAATGACAATAATTCTTTGATTACACCAGACATTATCTATGGAGGATATCTAAAAAATCCAATATTTAAAGAAATTTTAGAAGAAGCTTAATATTATTTTCTTAAAAAATCTCCTACCCCATTCTAACTGCCAATATTATTATGTTAAACAACCTACGTAACATTTTATTCTGGACCATTGACACACTAACTGGAAGTAAAAAAAAGTCAAATTTTCAGGATATACAATCTTTACTAGAAAACGTTAATTCTACAACATCCACTAAAAGAAAAAAAGAATATTTAGACGCTATTCTGCAACATGCTATCGGTACTGTACCCTATTACAAAAACACAAAACCACTGATCACTGCATTTCCTGTAATAAACAAAAATATCTTTAGAGAGAATTTCAAAGCATTCCAATCCGAATCTTTTCAAAATGAGAAAAAGAGAACTGTTTCTACAAGTGGTTCTACCGGAACTCCATTTACTGTTCACCAGGACATATCAAAAATCATCCGTAACACTTCTGATAATCTATACTTTTGGGAGAAAGCTGGATATAATATTGGAGACAAATTATTCTTTTTTAGATTATGGAATGCTTTCGAAAAGAAAAAATCCTTTATCAACTTTGCTCAAAACGTTGTACCTATAGATGTTTTTGATCTTACACCTCCTTTTATAGAAAATCTTTTAAAAAATATACAAAAAGGAAAAGGTAATATATGCTTGTTGGGATATGTATCTGCTTTTGAAAAAATATGCAAACATTTGGATAGCACAAATCCAAACTTTCGTTCTAATGCTGTAAAATCTATTATTGCTATATCAGAAAAACTTAACGAATACACAAAGGAATCTACACGCAAATATTTCGGTATAACTCCTATTTCCAGATATTCTAATATAGAAAACGGCATTATTGCACAACAGCCGAAGGATAAAGATTATTTTGTTATTAACGAAGCTAGTTATTACATAGAAATACTAAACCTAGAAAATGACGAACAACAACAAAATGGAGCACTTGGAAGAATTGTAATTACAGATCTTTTTAATAAATACAATCCAATGATTCGTTATGACACTGGAGACTTAGGAATGATAGAAGAGATTGATAACAAAAAAGTGCTTACTCAAATAACTGGAAGAAAAATTGACGCAATTACCAATACAAATGGTGAAATCATCACATTTAATATCGTGCTCATCGTAAACAAATATTTACAGCTAGCTCAATGCCAATTAATTCAAACAAACCAAAAACATTATATACTAAAGCTAAATGCACTACAAAACTTTGAAAGAGAAAATGAACTTATAGCTGATTTCAAAAACTATTTAGGTAACGATGCTGTTATAAAAGTGGAATATGTCTCTGAGATTCCTCTGCTAGCCTCTGGAAAAAGAAGAGTAATGGTAAACCAAATGATGTAATAACACTAATACCAAAGTGTAAAAAAAAGAGTAGTTAGTATTTTGATATAAATACTCCCCTATTTTTAAATAGTACAGCTTCAATGATAGCAACCAAATTTTACAATAAAAGTATTTAAGATCTATCAAAGGTTTGCTCCTTTATTTATGATATATTTGTTTAAACTGTATTTAAATTAGGATGTTTGTATATTTAAAGTATTATGCGTGCATAATACTTTAAATATAAATTGTAACTTTCAGCAAAATTCTGATATAATAATTCAAAGATATATGAGCTATACTGATAAAATGCTTCGAGATGGAGCGCTAGAAGGAAAAAATATTGTTGTTACCGGTGGTGGTAGTGGACTTGGAAAATCTATGACCAAATATTTTATGGAACTAGGAGCTAAAGTTGCTATCACATCACGTAATTTAGAAAAATTACAAGGAACAGCAAAAGAGCTCGAAGCAGAGACGGGTGGAACTTGTCTACCACTACAATGTGATGTAAGACATTATGATCAAGTAGAAAACATGAAAAATCAGGTTATTGAAGCTTTTGGAACCGTAGACATTCTTTTAAACAATGCTGCCGGAAACTTCATCTCTCCTACAGAGCGTCTTTCAGCTAATGCTTTTGACACTATCATAGATATTGTTTTAAAAGGAACTAAAAACTGTACGCTTGCCTTTGGTAAACACTGGATTGACACAAAATATGAGAATACTAATGTACTGAACATTGTTACTACGTATGCTTGGACAGGATCTGCATATGTTGTACCAAGTGCAACCGCCAAAGCTGGAGTTCTTGCTATGACAAGATCTCTGGCAGTAGAATGGGCAAAATACGGAATGAGATTTAATGCTATTGCACCAGGCCCCTTCCCAACCAAAGGTGCTTGGGACCGATTATTACCAGGTGACATGAAAGATAAATTTGATTTATCAAAAAAGGTACCTTTACAGCGTCTAGGAGAACATCAAGAATTAGCAAACTTAGCTGCCTATTTAGTTTCTGATTTCTCGGCTTATGTAAATGGTGAAGTAATCACGTTAGATGGTGGTGAATGGTTGAAAGGTGCGGGTCAATTTAACTTATTAGATCAAGTTCCTGAACAAATGTGGGATATGCTAGAAGCAGCAATTCGTGCTAAAAAGAACAAATAAACTGCAGCAACGATTTTAAAATCTGATATAAACTGGATACCATGAAAATGATATCCAGTTTTTTTATTTACAAAAGAGGGTAACAAATGGACTTGTAATGACACTTACTTATGGAATTATATAACTTTCATCCTGCTTTAAATCGGAGAAAAATATAATTCATCCACTCTAACTGGAAATAGGTATCGCTAAAACATTCAACTAAAAAAATAGTTGAATTGTAAAAGTTTTCCTATTTTTAGGCGGTTACTAAAACTAATTAATTCATATTTTACAAATCATCTATGACTAGAAAAAAAATCTTTAATGTATTCTTAGGAGTCTTTCTATGGTGTTTACCGCTCTTAGGAATAGCTCAAACAACGGCAGATAAAGAATTAAAAACCTCTGCTCAACTTAAGAACAACGCCAAAATTCCAGTTGATCCTGATGTGAAAGTTGGGAAATTAGAAAATGGTCTAACCTACTATATACGAAACAACGGAAAACCAGAAGATAAAGTAGAATTGAGACTTGTTGTAAATGCAGGTTCCATTTTAGAAAATGAAAAGCAGTTAGGATTGGCCCATTTTATGGAGCACATGAATTTTAACGGCACTAAAAACTTCAAAAAAAATGATCTAGTAGATTATCTACAAACCATTGGAGTGAAATTTGGCGCAGACCTAAATGCATATACCAGTTTTGATCAAACAGTTTATATCTTGCCAATTCCAAGTGATGATCCAGAAAAACTAGAAAAAGGATTTCAAATTATCGAGGATTGGGCTCACAATGCTGAGCTTACAGAAGAAGGCATCGATGGAGAAAGAGGTGTAGTTTTAGAAGAATATCGATTAGGAAAAGGAGCGGAAGAACGTATGCTTCAGCAATACTTGCCAATTATCGCTTATAATTCTAAATATTCCGAACGTTTACCAATCGGTACTAAAAAGGTGCTAGAAAATTTTAAATATGAAGATGTAAGAAGTTTTTATAGAGATTGGTATAGGCCAGATTTAATGGCAGTTGTTGCTGTAGGAGATCTAGATGTTGCGACATTAGAGAAAAAAATTAAAGATCATTTTGGTGGAATTAAAATGCCTGAAAATCCTCCAAAAAGAGAAGTATTTGATACTCCTAACCACGAAGAAACGCTAATAGCTGTTGCTTCTGACAAAGAAGCCTCTAATTCTATTGTTAGAATCATGTATAAAGATAAGGAGTTAAGCACTCCAATGTCTAGTGAAATTGATTATAGAAATCAATTGATTAAATCCATCTTTAGTCAAATGATGAATAATCGTTTAGATGAATTACGTAACACTCCTAATCCCCCTTTTGTATTTGCTTTTAGTAGTCATAGTGGAACTTTTGCTCGTAACCGCAAAGCCTACCAATCCTTCGCCATGACTCCAGAAACGGGACAATTAAATGCGCTAAAGGTTATTTTGCAGGAAAATAAACGCGTTCAAGAATATGGATTTAAGCAAGGAGAGTTAGAACGTGCTAAAAAAGATATCGTTGCTCGTTGGGAAAAACAGTTTAAAGACAGAGATAAAAGAGAATCAGGCAGAATTGTGGGAGAGTATATAAACAACTTTTTGGTACAGGAACCTATTCCTGGAATCGAATGGGAATATAAGTATACGATGGAGCAGCTACCTACAATTACATTAAAGGAGGCAAATAGTCTTATTAAAAATTTCATACATGATGACAATCGTGCTGTTGTCATGACAGGTCCTGAAAAAGAAGGACTAAAGAAAGTTACTAAGGAAGAAATATTAAGCCTTCTTGAAGAGGTGAAAAATACTCCTATAGAAGATTATAAAGACAAAAAGGTTAGAGAAAATTTATTAGAAAAAATACCTGCACCAGGCAAAGTAGTCTCTTCAGATTACAATAAGGAATTAGATGTGACTACATTAACGCTAAATAATGGTGCTAAAATCATCTATAAAAAAACAGATTTTAAAAATGATGAAATTCTGTTTTCTGCATTTAGTTACGGAGGAAGCTCTTTATTCTCTACAGAAGATTATCTTCAAATCGCTCATGGATTAGGAAGTATTGCTCAAACAGGATTAGGAGGGTTATCCCTAAATGATATGAATAAGGTGATGGCTGGTAAAATAGCGAGAGTACGCCCTTATATTAGCTCATTATCCGAAGGTTTTAACGGATCAACAACACCAAAAGATTTAGAAACCTTATTCCAACAAGTACATTTATACTTTACGGATGTAAATAAAGATGAAAAAGCTTTTAGATCGGATCAAGCAAAAACAAAAGGTTTCTTAGCAAATTACTTGTCTAATCCTCAAAACTATTTCAGAGAAGAATTTGGAAAGTTCCAATTTGGAAAAAATCCAAGGTATATAGGATTTCCAACTGCAGAAAAACTAGATGCTACAAATTACGATTTAGCCTATCAAAAATATAAAGAACGATTTGCTGGAGCTGGAGGTTTCAATTTCTATTTCGTCGGAAACATTGATGAAGAAAAGTTAAAGTCATATGCAGAGAAATACATAGGAAGTTTACCAGACACTGGAAAAGAAGAAACCTATAAAACAAGTGATTTTAGACCTCTTTCTGGTGCACACGAAAAAACAATCTATAAAGGAACTGATCCGAAAAGTATGGTAAACATTATTTGGAGAGGAGAAACACCTTATAACAAATCGGAAAGTCTTTCTATTGCTGCCTTAGGAGAAATTCTTAGCATAAAATTAATTGAAAAACTTCGTGAAGAAGAAGGTGGAGTTTATGGTGTTGGTGCCAGAGGTAATATGTACAAAATAGGACCTTCTGGTGGATATAGTGGATATCGTTTTTCTATATCTTTCCCTTGTGGGCCTGAAAACGTAAAAAAACTTACAGATGCTGCCATAGCAGAAGTTAAAAAGATCATTAATGATGGACCAACTGAAAAGGACCTAGCGAAAATCAAAGAATCTAGATTATTGGATTATAAAGAAAGTAGCAAACAAAATTCTTTTTGGCTGTCTAACTTACAAAATGCGGATTACAATAAAATCCCATTTGAAAGTAAAGAAAGTTATACAGAGGCCGTTGAGAAATTAACAGTAAAAGATATTCAGGATGTTGCTAAAAAATATGTAGATGCTGGATATATCTTGGGAGTATTGATGCCCGAAAAGAAGTAAATACCTAATACAGCATATATTAAAGGTCATCAGACAAAACTGATGGCCTTTTTCTTTTTCTATTTCTTTATAAAAACATCAATTTTTGAAGTAACAAAATCAACAATAGTGACACTAAAAGGAAATGATAAACAAAACAACATGAAAAATACTATTGTAATAGTAACTATTCTCTTAATGAGTTCAATGATTTTTGGTCAAAATGAGTTTGAACCAGGAATAATCCAACTTAAAAATGGTCAAGAAAAAAAAGGATTAATTCAATTTCTAAATGAAACCAATACAAATAAAGTTTTTTATAAAGAATCAGTAGATAGTGAGCTAACACAATTCACACCTAACCAAATTAATTCTTACAAACTTGATAATGTAAATAAAAAAGTAATCTCCGAAAAGCTAGGTTTAAAAGCAATCTTTATGGAGGTAATAATCGAAGGAAAAGCAAACCTTTTGCTTTATAAAGACGAAAATAGAGATAATAGGTATTTTCTAAAATCTGAAAAGTCTGGTTTAAAGGAATTAGATATCATAACCAGAAATGAAGGAGATCTACAAAAAGGACAGTTCCAACTCAAACGATACGTAGGAATATTAAACTTTGAGTTTAATCATTGCACAGAAATGAATGGTAAAACAAATCAAATAAGATTAACATTAAGTAGTTTATCCAAAGCATTTACAACATACAATAACTGTGTAAGTGAAGTGTCTTTCATATCTGAAAGACTAAACAGAACTGACTATCACACCATTTTTATTGAAGCAGGGATAAATTTCACATCGATTAGAGAAAAAGGAGATCGTGTCCGCGGAAAAGACTTCGAAAACTCTTTTTCCCCTACTATTGGTCTTACCTATGTCTATACTCCCACTATATTTAATTCTAGAACATCCTTATCCGCTGGAATTTCATACAATTCTGTAAATTCCGAAACTGCTTATTTCAGAAATAATGACGTTCTTATTGGTAATTACAGAACTACAAAAATAAATCCTAAAACAATAAATATTAAGCTTGGAATACACTACAATCTAAACAAGTCCAAGAGAAAATTAAATCCTAGTCTGGGGATATTCTATATAAATAGTAGATTACTAAATAAAGACAGTGCTTATCTAAGAATTGATAATGAAGGTGTTGAAGAATATTTATATAAAGATTTCGAAATACCTATTTCTAGTGCTTCCTCAGGATTTGCAATAGAATTTAGTACTTCATATGCTCTAACATCAAAAAATAATATCCTTATCAAGTTAGGTTATGAAAGAATTGGAGATTTCTTAGACTATTTTGGAGCGTCATATGCTACTAATACTTTTTATGTAAAAACTGGATATAGTTTCGATCTATAAACTTTGATTAATCGCTTATATAGAAGGCCGTTCCAAAAGACGGTCTTTTTTTATTAAACACTGTTAACATTTTTCATTTTTATAATGTATAATTAATTGTATTTTTATCGCTTAAAATCCAAATCTCCCCCTATGGGTAAAATAATAGCGATTGCCAATCAAAAGGGTGGTGTTGGTAAAACAACCACCTCTGTAAATTTAGCAGCTTCTCTAGGAGTACTAGAGAAAAAAGTGTTACTAATAGACGCCGATCCACAAGCGAATGCTACATCTGGATTAGGGTTAGATGTTGAAAGTATCGAAAAAGGAACCTATCAAATCCTCGAACATACTATCAATCCTTCTGAAGCTGTATTAGAAACCACTTCTCCAAATGTAGATATTATACCAGCTCATATCGATCTGGTTGCTATTGAAATTGAATTGGTGGATAAGGATGAAAGAGAATATATGCTTAAAAAAGCTGTAAATGACTTAAAGTCGGAATATGATTATATTTTAATTGATTGCGCTCCTTCATTAGGTCTTTTAACGCTAAATGCACTTACAGCTTCAGATTCGGTAATTATTCCTATCCAATGTGAATATTTTGCGCTTGAGGGATTAGGTAAATTATTAAACACGATTAAAAGTGTTCAAAAAATTCATAATGAACAACTTGATATCGAAGGATTGTTATTAACCATGTATGATTCTAGATTACGTTTATCTAATCAAGTAGTTGAAGAAGTACAGAAGCATTTCAATGAAATGGTGTTTAAAACAATCATTCAGAGAAATATACGTTTAAGTGAAGCCCCTAGTTATGGTGAGAGTATAATTAATTATGATGCTGCTAGTAAAGGAGCTAGTAATTATTTAAGTTTGGCGCACGAGATTATAAAGAAAAATAGTTAAGGATTTATGGCGAAGGCAACGAAAAAACAGGCTTTAGGAAGAGGATTATCAGCTTTATTGAAAGATCCTGAAAATGATATAAAATCAGCAGATGATAAAAATGCTGATAAAGTTGTTGGAAATATTATAGAATTAGATTTGGGAAGTATTGATGTAAATCCTTTCCAACCACGTACAAGTTTTAATGACGAAACACTTCAGGAGCTAGCTACCTCTATTAAAGAAATTGGTGTAATTCAACCAATAACAGTTCGTAAGTTAGATTTCGACAAATACCAATTAGTCAGTGGTGAAAGACGTTTTCGTGCTTCTAAATTAGTAGGATTAAAAACAATACCAGCTTACATTCGTATTGCCGACGATCAGGAATCTCTTACCATGGCACTGGTTGAAAACATTCAGCGTCAGGATTTAGATCCCATAGAGATTGCATTATCATATCAAAGATTAATAGATGAAATTAAGCTAACTCAAGAACAATTAAGTGATCGTGTAGGTAAAAAGAGATCAACTATTGCTAATTACCTAAGACTATTAAAATTAGATCCTATTGTACAAACAGGAATTAGAGATGGGTTTATCTCAATGGGTCACGGAAGGGCTTTAATAAATGTAGAAAGCAAACAACAACAATTAGATATCTACGAAAAAATTATTGGAGATTCTTTATCAGTCCGTAACACTGAAAAATTAGTTAGGTCTTTAAACAACAAGGAAGAAAAACCTGCTACTGAAAAAACTGAACAAAAGGCGCCTCAATATATCCTAAAAGGAATTAAAGATTTTTCCGAATATTTTGGAGCTAAAATAGATGTTAAAGTTTCCAGTAACGGACGAGGGAAATTAATCATCCCGTTTTCTTCTGAAGAAGATTTTAAACGCCTAAAGAAACTTATTGATAGTGAAAATTAAATCCATTTATATCGTTTTATTCCTATGCTTTTGTATTCATAGCGTTTTCGCTCAAGAGAAAGATGAAAATGAAAATGAAGAGTTGAAAGTCGTTACTGAAGAAGTTGCCGTTAAAAAAAAGAGAAAGCGAAATAAAAAAATCAAACCTTATGAACCTCTTGCTCCAGCAAGAGCTGCTTTTTATTCTGCTGTATTACCAGGGCTAGGTCAAGCATATACAGGAAAGTATTGGAAAATTCCTATTGTTTATGGAGCCTTAGGAGCTGGCATCTACTTTTACACCTTTAATAATGAACAGTATCTAGAAGCCCGAGATTTTTATAAAGGAAGGCTAGCAGGAATCCCTGACGATCCAAACAATAGATTAAGTGTCCTAACCGATGAGCAGTTAATTGATCGACAACGTAGGTTTAGAAGGGATCAAGAATTATCAATATTAATTACCGCAGGTCTGTATGTATTAAACATTATAGATGCTAATGTAACTGCGCATTTGCAACAATTCAATGTTTCAAAAGACCTAACTTTTCAACCCAAAATAAATATTAACGAATTTGATTACACACCTAGTTACGGAATGTCATTAAATTATAGTTTTTAGATTTTAATTAGAATACAACCACCAAAAATATGAATATTGCTCTTTTAGGATATGGTAAGATGGGGAAAACCATTGAAAAAATTGCGACCGAAAGAGGTCATAACATTGTACTTACCGTAGACAAAGATGATACCGAGTATGATATATCTGTTGCTGATATCGCTATTGATTTTAGCATACCTTCAGCTGCTGTTGATAATATCACCAAATGTTTCACAGCTGGTGTTCCGATCGTTTCTGGAACTACCGGATGGTTAGATCATTATGATGAAATTATCAGCTTATGTAAAGAAAAAAATGGAGGCTTTATTTACGCCTCTAATTATAGTCTTGGAGTAAATCTATTTTTTGAATTGAATAAAAAACTTGCCAAGATGATGCATCCTATAGAAGGATACAATATTCATATGGAAGAAATTCATCATACCCAAAAGCTTGATGCACCAAGTGGTACTGCAATAACATTAGCAGAAGGAATCATAGAAAATAGTGCTAAAACTAATTGGCAATTAGACCAAGGTGATGACCAAACGATTCCTATCGTTGCAAAAAGAATAGAAAATGTTCCAGGAACTCATACTGTAACCTACACATCAGCCGTTGATGATATTGAAATTAAACACACCGCTCATAATCGTCAGGGATTTGCTTTAGGTGCTGTAATTGCAGCAGAATGGCTTGTCGGTAAAATGGGCGTTTATGGAATGAAAGACGTTTTAGGAATATAACTAAACTAACAAAAAGTGTAACACTTTTTGTGTTACTTATACTTATACTAAAAAAACACATAGAATGACACTATCGGAATGGTTTATTTTTTTCCTTGCTATCCAAGTAATACACTTCTTGGGAACTTGGAAATTATATGTTAAAGCAGGAAGGAAAGCTTGGGAAGCAGGTGTACCTGTTTACAACGCTGTGGTACTAATGAAAATAATTAATCGTCCTTGGTGGTGGGTAATTTTATTGTTTATTCCTGTAATTAATGTAATTATGCTACCTGTTATCTGGGTAGAAACTATTAGGAGTTTTGGAAAAAATACTACCGCAGATACGATATTGGTAATAGTTACTTTAGGATTCTACATCTATTATGTGAATTATATGCTCGATGTAACTCACATTCCAGATAGAGACTTGAAACCCAAAACAGGAACGGGAGAATGGATTAGCTCTATTCTTTTTGCGGTTGTAGCAGCAACACTAGTACACACCTATTTCATGCAACCCTATACCATACCAACTGGCTCTTTAGAAAGAACTTTATTAGTAGGAGACTTCTTATTCGTAAGTAAATTTCATTACGGTGCCAGAACACCTATGACATCGGTTTCATTTCCTATGGTGCATGATACGATACCCTTAGTCAAAACTAAATCCTACAATAGTGATATTCAATATCCATATTTTAGACTACCAGGTTTTCAGAAAATTAAACGTAATGATATTGTAGTATTCAGCTGGCCAGTAGACACAGTGCGATTCTTTAGAGACCCTTCTGGAATTCATGTTTATAAACCTATAGACAAAAAGTCTAATTATGTAAAACGGTGTGTAGGCGTGCCTGGTGATTCGTTATCTGTAGTAGATGGATATGTGCATATAAATGGAGAACAAACCGAATTACCTGATCGAGCGGATATTCAGTTTACATATTCTTTTAAGAAAAAAGGAGGTGATTTTACCCAAGATGTGTTATATGATCGTTATAAAATAAAACCTGGTGAAATTGGTTTTGACGGAGATTTGCAGCGCCCTTTTGTATTCTTGACAGAGGAAAATGCTGAAAAGTTCAAAAATAAGCCAGGAGTTTCTGAATTAAAAAGAAGAATACAACCTAAAGGAGAAAAAGATCCTGGTATCTTCCCTAATAATGGAAAAGTAAACTGGAATAACGATAACTTCGGTCCTATTTATATTCCTGAAGAGGGGAAAACGGTAAAGATAGACCTAAAGAGTTTTTCATTATATCGAAGAATTATAGAAGTTTATGAAGGTTCTGAAATGGGAATTGAGAACAAACTAACCGTAAAAGGATCTCAAATACTACTTAACGGAAATCCTATTGATAGTTACACCTTTAAACAAGATTACTATTGGATGATGGGAGATAATCGTCATAATAGTGAAGATAGTAGAGTTTGGGGATATGTCCCAGCAAATCATGTGGTAGGGAAACCAGTATTCGTATGGATGAGCTGGGATAGTAATGCGAAAGGATTTTTAAATAAAATAAGATGGAAACGCTTATTTACTACTGTAGGTGGTAATGGCGAACCAGTATCTTATTTCTATTATTTCTTAATTGCATTAGTGGGTTGGATTGGATTTAGTCAGTATAGAAAAAGAAAAAAAGCATCGTAATTGCTATTTCTAAAACTACTGACAATTTATTAAAAAACTTAAGTTCACAATCTTGAAAACTGTTCTACTACATCCCATGTATTTTGGATCTATTGCACAGTATGCTGCCATGGCTCAAAATGATACTGTTATTTTTGAAGACTATGATAACTACCAAAAACAAACGTATCGCAATAGAACGTATATTTATGGAGCAAATGGTAAACTACTATTAACCATACCGATCAAACACACTGGCAAACACAGTAATGGTAAACAATTGTATAGAGATGTAAGAATAGAAAATGAATTTCAATGGCAGTCACTGCATTGGAAATCTATACAAACAGCATATAGAACCTCTCCTTTTTTTGAGTATTATGAAGATGAACTGGTCCCTCTTTTTGAAAAAAAGAAAGATTACCTTTTAGATTTCAATTATGAGTGCATGGAAGCAGTTAACGATTGTTTACAATTAAAAGCAGACTATTCTAAAACCACAGCTTTTCTAAAAGAATATGGTGACGACTTAAACGACCAGAGGACTCTTGTCAATGCCAAAAAAGACAAGCACCATGCATTATCATCATATATCCAGGTATTTTCAGAAAAACATGGATTTATCTCTAATCTTTCTATTTTGGATTTATTATTCAATGAAGGTACCAATGCTATTACATATTTAGAAAATCAAATGATTTATTGATGTATCGTTTTATGATACATTATGGTTTTCATTTCATCATCCCTTTTGGGATTGCTTTTGTTTTTTATCCTCAAAAATGGAAGTCAGTGTATCTTATTTTTCTTTCTGCAATGCTCATAGACCTTGATCATTTAGCAGCAAATCCCATTTTTGATCCTAATCGATGTAGTGTTGGTTTTCATTTTTTGCATAATATATACGCTATAATTTTCTACGGTATTTTACTATTTTTCAAGAGAACTAGAATCTTTGGTATTGCTTTATTATGGCATATTATTACAGATTTCGTTGATTGCCAGATGATATAAAGTTATAATTAGAAAATATTTTTTAATTTTAATACAGAATACATTGTAACCAATTTTATAATCCCCCTTATATCTATGAATAAATTTTTACTCGTTGTTACCATCTTATTTTTTATTTCTTGTGGAAACAAAAAAAAAGAAGCTGATGAAAACTCTTCAAAATCTGATGCTACAGCAGCAACAAATGCACTTCCTATTGAAAAATATGGTTCGATAGCCATTGATACTTTTTTAGTAAGAAAATTACCTAAGAAAGAGATGAATGCTAAGTTTAATACAAACAGACAAATTCAATTAGGTATTTCTAATGAACTATATCAAGCATATTCTTATAATGATAAATCTGGAGTATACTATTTTCTTCTAACCGATCATGTTAAAAATGTAAATGAGAAAAACGATACTCTGTATGATAATATTTACGCTATGAGCGTTCGAGTGGATAATAACAAATTTAAAAAGAGATCTACAATAAAAGGAGAAATTGATGATCAATGGGAAACTTCTATCGGTTTCTGGAATCAATACTCGCAATTGTTTGATTATGATGGAGACGGATCAGTGGACCCAATCATTGTGTACGGTACGACAACTGATAACAACTATGTGGATGGTAGAGTACGAATTTTAGCATATCACAACAAAAGTAGAATAACGATCAAACATCAAAATAGTGAAATTGCGGATGGTCGAATTACAAAGATTAATAAGAAACTTTATACATTTCCAGCCCCTATACAAGAAGCTGTAAAAGAAACTATGAGAAATATGGTTAAAAACGGCCATGCTGTATTTGCAGATGGCTGGGAGAAAAGTATGGAGAATCAGGCTGTCCGATTAGGAAACTAGCACTTAAATTTGGCAATGTTGTTATTCCTGTATTAAAATATTATGCTGATTTTTAATTGACTTTACAATGCTATACTATTTATGCGTCCGTAAGATATCCTTGCCAGGCCATAATAAAAAAATATAGTGGATAATAAATACCACAAATAACAAAGAAGATACCAAACTTAAGATCATCCTCTAACATATTGTGAGTTAAAAAAACTGTAATAACCGTTATTAATGCTACTGACTTAAATAATGTTCTAGCAACATAATCCAAGTCTAAAAAAAATCTTGATAAGATATTAAATAGCACTGCAATTATAACCGCCCAACTAAAAGACCAGTCATATTTTGGGTAAAAACTATGAATCATTGGAAACACAAATAACAAAAATGATAAAAGTAAAAAGGTAACTGCATTCATTTTTTCTGAAAGACTAAGAAACCTTCTTCTATCTTTTTTAAGATAAAATAATAACCCGTGTATAGGGTCTAAAAAATACCCATAAATGCTCCCAACAATTAGTATAGACAAAGCTGGTGCAAAATGTAAAATACTATAATCGTTATTTATTAATAAAAACAGAGTAATACCACCTAAAAAAAGAAGAAATAATGATGCTATTGACCACTTATTAGGACCTTTACAATAATCATCTATTTTCTGAAAAAAATTATAAAATCTATGCTCAAGAACTTCAATATGAAATAAAAACTTCAAAACATCTCTATCCGCAGGATCCTTTCTAAGCGCTTCTATGATGTGCTCTTTGGAGGCCTTGAGATTACCAAGTCTTAAGTTTACAACTGCGGCCGCTCGATGAGTACCTTCATCATCAGGAGAAATCTCCAGTGAACTTCTTATAGCTCTTATGGTTTCACCTCTTTTGTATTTTTTTCTAGATAAAAGTTTTGCTTTTAAATTAAGTGTATCTGAATTTCTTGGCTCTATTTTAAGTGATTGCTTCACTACTTCAAAAGATGCGTCCAGTCTATTAAGTCTCATTAAAATATATGCCTTTTCATTAAGCAGTAATACTTCAGTAGGAGTTAATCTTAAACCTTCATCTATGAAATGAAGCGCTAGAGTATAATTTTTTTTTCGTATTAAAATACTTGATTTTAGATAATATCCATAATATTGATCAGGTTCACTACTTATTAGTTCTTCTGCTATAGAATATGCCTGTTCATTTTTTTCGAGATTATAATAAGAAAGTCCTATGAGGTACTTAGCAATATAAGCATCAGGCAATATCTGAAGGGTAGCTTTAAAAAAATCTATAGCTTCCTCATATCTACCTAAATCAAATAATATTTTTCCTTTCTTTAATGGATTCAAAAGTTATTTCTTAAGAAAATTTCCTATCCAACTATAGCCTACCAAACCAAAAATAGAAATCATCATTGGAACTGTAATAGAGTCTGTAAAAAGAGAGCCCACTGTACCAGAAAATAAAATAGCAAATCCTATTAAATAACTAATATATCTAGAAGATTTTTTCTCGATCAAAGCCGACATAGATATCGGAATTACCGAGCAAACCGATGAAATACCAAATAAAAACCAATATTCATCCTTGGATATAAAGAATATCAAAAAACTAATAACACTCAAACCGGATAAGATTGCAAACAGTATTCCTGATACTCTATCTTTAGTTTCTAACAAATATTTGCCGTTAGGATTCAACAGTAATATTGCATTTGATAAGGGGCCTATGATCCATCCACCAAGTGCAAATAACAAATAAGGCACAATAACAAAATATGCTACATACGGATATTCCGTTTTACTTAATAAAAATACAACTACCCGATACGCAATATAAAGCCCGATAATAAAAGCCCATTGATTGCCTTCTTTCATGTTCGACACCCAGAAAGCATACTTCAGAAAAAGCCTATACACAAAGTTTTTAGCTTTTATAGATTCTAACATACCATCTTTTGCATATCTGGAGTTAGGATCATTCTTTAGTGATTCTTTAAAATGATGCATCGCTTTTTTATGATCACCTTGCTCTAAGTGTACCCAACCAACACTTGCATGAGAAAAACTTCCTTCTGGATCCTGATGTAACGTATTCTCTACTGTTTCCTGAGCCTCTTCTTTTCTATTTAGTTTCACTAAAGTCTGCGCTCTAACATTAAGACACAAAACATTATTAGGATGTAAAGCTAAACCTTCGTTTGCACAATCTAGACTTTTTGAATAGTCTTTTGATTCCAAAAGCATTAGTCCTTTATAGCCAAAATAATCGGGATTATAAGGATCCAAGGAGATAGCTTCGTTAATTGCTTGTAACGCCTGTTCTTTGTTTTCCTGATGCCATTTTATAACAGCTTTATTATAAAACAATTCATCCTCATTTGGATACTGTGATATTAAAAGCTCATTTAACTTCTCCCCTTTATCAAAATCATCTAATTCTAAATAGCATCTTACGAGTAAACTTTTCGCCCAATAATTATCCGGATCCGATTGCAAGCCTTCTTGTAATGATTGTAATGCTTTATCGAACTTCCCTATTTGAAAAAGTTGAGAACCTCTTTCAAAAAAAACATTCTCCATTTACTTTCTTATTTTTAGGTACGATAATATTTCGTCATACAAGCCAGAATCGTTCGCGTATAGCGCATAATTCTTAGAGGTAGTAAACCATTCTTTGGTACTAGGCTTTACGCTTTTTATTGCTTTTAACAAATCCTTCGTACTAATTGGTTTAGGAATACCATCACTAAAGGATTGCATCAATTTTTCTTCTATCGCCACATCTATAGAAGCTTGGATATCGGCTCCTGAAAAATCCTTAGCTGCTTTGGCCAAAGCTTTATAATCGATACTTTCTACAGGCTTATCCTTAAGCATGATCTCATAAATTGCAATTTTTGCAGCATGATCAGGTGGAGCTACAAAGATTATTCGATCAAATCTTCCTGGACGTCTGAATGCTGGATCTAAATGCCATGGAGTATTGGTAGCTCCTAATACCAAAATTCCGTCATTATCACTATCAATACCATCTAGTTCTGCCAAAAATTGATTGATTACATTTCTACCCGCAGATTTATTCATATCACTCCTGTTGGCACCAAGAGCATCTATTTCATCAATAAAAATCACACAAGGTTTATTACTTCTTGCAGTTTCAAATATTTCATGAAGGTTTTGTTCACTGCTACCCACCCACATATCCAAAATATCATTTATCCCTATACTGATAAAATTAGCATTTATCTCGCCAGCAGTGGCTCGGGCTAGATGTGTTTTACCACAACCTGGAGGACCATACAGAAGAATACCTCCTCCTATCTTTTTTCCATAGGCTTTGTATAATTCTTTATGTTCTAAAGGTTTAATTATTTTCAGAGAAATCTGTTCTTTAACATCATTCATACCTCCAACATCCAAAAAATTGACTGTTGGCTTTTTTAAAAACTTGATTGCGTCTTCATCTACCAATGTATCTTCCTTATCATTTACAGTTTGCATTCTTAATACGCCATCAAAGTCCGCATTTTTATATGATGTGTCAAAAATAAGAATCTGCTGATAGGTCTCTTTGGCTTCGTTAATATTACCATCTTCCAACTGGCAGTAACACAACAACTCTAAATATTCTATATTTGAAGAATTTAACTCAATAAGTTCCTCCAAAATAATCTCTGCAGGAGCTGTTTTTTTAAGCCTAAAATAACATTTGGATAGCCCAAATTTTGCATCGATAGAATTTCCGTCCAATTTAAGAACCTCCAAGTACTGTTCTTCGGATTTTTGGTATTCACTTCTATCGAAATAGGATTTTGCTATTCTTAACCTAAGAGGAATATTATCTGGGGAAAAAGAAAGTGCTTCCAAAAGATCATCTATAAAATCATTACTCATAGTACGTATTATTTCTCCTATTTTTTTGTTTTAATATCAAAATTAAAGTTTAATCTTTGAATAGATTGGATAATGGTCTGAAAGTTCTACATCATAACTTTTAAAACTGATCACTTCTGCGTCATCTGGCACTAGAATAAAATCAATTCTAGCAGGAAATAACTCGAAGTTAAATGTTTTTCCAAACCCTCGACCAGCTTCCTTAAAAGTATCTTGTAAATCTTCGGATTTGATCTTGTCATAAATATAGGAATAAGCAGTATTATTAAAATCACCCATCACAATATTTCTGTAAGGAGATGATTTTAAATGTGCAATTAACTGCTCTGTTTGACTTTGCTGCTTTTTAAAGGACGTTTGAATTCGTTTTAATAATTTTTGAGAGTCTGCTTTTGTAAGATCATCGGTCTTAGAACTAATACCATGAGATTGCAAATGAACATTGTAAACTCTTACCGTATCCGTTGGAGTGATTACATCCGCAAAAATTACATTATTAGCAGTATTCTCGAAATTTAAAGATCCTTTTTTTGCGAAAGGATATTTAGAAAATATAACCAATGCTAATTCCTGACTTCGATGATGAAAGTAATCGTATTTATAAGGATATTGCTTAAAATCTATGTTGGGATTGTTATAAAACTCTTGTACACAAAAAATATCTGGATTCTCTTTTTTAATAAACTCGGAAATATCTTTAGGAATCTCTTCAGAATCTATCCATTTAAATCTATTAAACACATGAACATTAAAGGTTAATAACGAAAGTGTATCCTTGGTATCTTCGGCTAAGCTTTTACCTCTTAATCTATATAAGGAAGTAACATGCGAAATCCCTAACAATAAAACTATTAATGATAACAACATCTTACGTTTAAACAATATTGCCCAATATAAAAAGAACAATACGTTAACCACTATTAAAATAGGTACTGCTAAGCTTAGAACAGATAATAAGGGAAAGGTCTGTGGGGATACATAAGGAAGTAAATAAGACATTAGCAGAGCGAAAGCCACCAAAGAATTAATAAAGAATATAATCTTATTAACTACCTTTCTCATAATTAATCTTTCCCTGCTTTAAACAAGAAATCTTTTTCTTGTTTAGTAAGGCTATCATAACCGCTTTTGCTTATTTTATCTAGTATAGCATCGATTTCTGCCTGATTAGGGTTTTTATTTTTTGATGATGAATTTGTTACCTGTGTTTTAGATTTTTTTGGCTTTTTAGCTTTATGTACTGTCTTTAAGGGACTTTTCTTTTTAGGTTTAAACATGGAAACTACAGCATCCATAAATTTTTCAAAACCACTACCAATATCATTTCCTTTTTTTAGCTGAATAGCATATAGATATCCAAATAAAGCTCCTCCAAGATGTGCTATATGTCCTCCTGCATTACCAGCTGGTATTTGAATAATATCTAGAACCACAAAAAATGCTGCAATCCACCAAAATTTCACACTACCAATAAACATTAAACGAACGGACATATGAGGTATATAACTCGCTACAGCTATTAATATTGCCATTACCGAGGCAGATGCTCCTAATAACACAGAACTACCGACTTCGGAGAATACAGGAAATACATTATAAGATAACATATATAGTAATGCTCCGAAAATTGCTCCAAGAAAATAGACAGTTAAAACCCTCTTTTCTGTAAGGTACGAGACAAAATATCTTCCAGAAAAATATAAAATAATCATATTAGATGCTAGGTGCCAAAATCCACTATGCAGGAAAGCGTAGGTAACAATAGACCAAGGTTTTAGCACAAACTCTCCTAATTCTTTAGGAAAAACAAACCAGTCCATTAGAAAACCACTGGACGCTTCAAAGAGATACGCAAATGTATTAATAAGGTAAAAACCAACAAATACGATTACATTAATAACTATCAACTTTTCAACTATTGAAAAGTTCCTAAATTTCAATTTTAAATCGTCTATCTGTGACATTAATTCCAACGATTTTGATTAAACGAATTCTTTTTCCAATACCACATTGTGATGAATCCAATTACTGCTCCTCCAATGTGAGCCCAATGTGCAATGTTTGTTGCACCATATACACTTTGACCAGTAATTCCTCCGAAAAGATCCAAAACAAAATACCCTGCAACCAAGTACTTTGCCTTTATCGGAACCGGAATAAACATTAGATACAGTGGTAAGTTTGGAAACAAAACTGCAAATGCAGCAATGACTCCAGCGATAGCTCCGGAAGCTCCCACCATTAAACTATGATACGCTCCAAACATATCTGAAACACTTTCTTCTGTTGTATATTTTAACACCGCAGTATTATATCTTCCAGAATCCAAGAAACCAATAATTTCTTCATTTGAAAAACCAGCTTCTATAAAACTTTGATATGCTGGCTGAAAATTAAAGTAATAAAATGCCAACTGAAGTAACATCGCTCCTAATCCCGCAGAAAAGTACAGAAATAAGAACTTTCTTTGCCCAATTGCATTCTCCATATGACTTCCAAACATGTATAACATAAACATATTAAAAAGAATATGCGCAAATGTTTCTTGACTGTGCATAAACATATGAGTAGCAATCTGCCATATCTGAAAATTGCCGTTTTTTGGAAACCATAAGGCGAATAGTTTGTATGCAGCATCACCTAATGTAAGAGATCCTATAAAAAAGATCACATTAATAATCAATAAGGCTTTAACTGTATCTGTAATTCTTCCCATCTACTCTTAAAATTTTTTATCTATATCATCTACTGTTAACGTGATGAAAGTTGGCTTGTTATCAGGTGTAATTGTTGGTTCTGTACAAGCAAAAAGGCTATTTACAATATATTGCTGCTGTTCTTTAGGAAGCTCTATTCCTGTTTTAACAGCAATACTTCCAGAAATTGATCTAACCAAAAGATCGGTTAATGAAAAACCACTATCTGGTACTTCCTGTTCTATATCATTAATTAGCTTTTCTAATAATACCGAAACTTCACTCTCAGTGGTTGCAGTAGGTATACCAGAAATAGACACATCCGTATCTGTAATTTCGCCAAATACAAAACCTGTATTTTCTAAATGTTCTTGTACTTCTTTTAAAATTTGCATCTCTTGCTTAGAAAAAGACAATTTTAAAGGAAATAGTAATTGTTGACTAACTGCACTTGCCATGGTGATGTTTCGCAACACCTCTTCATACAGCACTCTATAATGTGCTCGATTCTGATGTATGATGACCATACCACTTTTGATGGTCGTAACAATATACTTTCTTCTAAGCTGATAGGTAATATGATGCTCTAACTCTGCCTCCTGATCTGCATTAAATAAAGAGCCTGTGACTTCAGAACTTTCAAATTCTATAGAGGTGAAATCATTCTCTAAAGGTTTCGAAGAAGTCTCTGGAGTTTCTAAACCAGCATATAAATTTTCCCAACTTCCAGCAGGTTCTTTCTTAAAACTTGTATAACTTTTAGAAGAAGATGAAGTACTTTCTTTAGGATCATCCTTAAACGGATTAAAACTTCTATCAACCTCTATAGTTGGTGTCTTTATCATCTTACTTTTATACTCATACGGAGTGTCCATAGAAGCATCTCTATTAAAATCTAATATTGGTGCCACATTAAATTGTCCCAAACTATGTTTTATCGTAGAACGTAACATAGCATACAATGCATGCTCATCATCGAACTTAATTTCCGTCTTTGTAGGATGAATATTAATATCTATAGATTTAGGATCTACAGTAAGATATATAAAATAACTTGGGTGTGTTTTTTCTTTTAGCAAACCTTCGAATGCGGAATTCACACCATGGTTAAGGTAAGCGCTTTTAATAAAACGATTATTTACAAAGAAAAACTGTTCTCCTCTTGTACGCTTAGCAAATTCAGGTTTACAAACAAAACCAGTAATTTTCACCAAATCCGTTTCTTCTTCGACAGGAACTAATTTTTCATTCGTTTTCGCTCCAAAAATATGTACAATTCGCTGTCGATAATTTGTGACAGGTAGACTAAAAACCTCACTACCATTGTGGTACATATCAAACTTAATATCTGCATGCACCATAGATACCCTGTGAAATTCATCGATAATATGACGTAACTCTACAGCATTTGACTTTAGAAAATTACGTCTTGCTGGAATATTGTAGAACAGATTCTTAACACTTATAGAAGTTCCTTTCGGAGTTACACAAACTTCTTGTGACACTACTTCGCTTCCTTCTATTTTTATTTCCGTTCCTACCTCATCTTTTTCTTGCTTGGTTTTTAACTCCACATGGGCGATAGCCGCTATAGAAGCTAATGCTTCTCCTCTAAACCCTTTGGTATTTAACTGAAAAAGATCTTCAGCATTTTTTATTTTGGAAGTAGCATGACGCTCAAAACTTAATCTGGCATCGGTTACACTCATTCCCATACCATCATCAATCACTTGAATGAGCGTTTTACCAGCTTCTTTAATAATTAGTTTGATATGTGAAGCCTTTGCATCAATAGCATTTTCTAATAATTCTTTGACTACAGAGGCTGGTCGTTGCACTACTTCTCCCGCAGCTATTTGGTTTGCTACGTGATCCGGTAATAGTTGGATAATATCTGACATTTATTGTCCGGCAGTAAATATGGATAAATCAAAATCAATTATATATAAAAAAATAAAAGTCAACACTAAGGCAATAAGAATTACTCGTTTATTAAATTCTCTATTTCCTCTATTACGACTTGCTTTTCTATCTTCGCTCCATTGAGAACCAAAATCAATAGCATTTCGTGTATCGCGATATTTAGTAATTCTATTTTCGAAATCATAGATATTTCCTTCACTCTTACCCTTATAATATCTAGGAGTATAGTTATATCTTCGATTTGTTTTTCTTTTAGGGATACTTAATTTCACGTGTTGCTCCTTTCTTTTTATATTATCCAAATATACTTAAAATGCATAGCAATCTAAAGCTTTTAGCATTACAATAACATCGAATATATCAAATAGCAACTATAGTGCCGCTTTTAAAATTTTGATAAGAATATTAAAAATCAGCTATAAAATGATGTGTTAGAATTTTGCGTCTTTACGCAATTGAGCCATTTTTATAGCAGCAATAGCAGCTTCGGTTCCTTTATTACCGTGCCTGCCTCCAGATCTATCTATGGACTGCTGCATCGTATTATCGGTTAAAACACAAAAGATAACTGGAATATCACTCTGTATATTTAGGTCTTTGATTCCTTGGGTAACGCCATCACATACAAAATCAAAATGTTTTGTTTCTCCTTGGATAACGCTTCCGATCGCAATCACAGCATCCAACATATCATAGGATTGCTGCATTTTTTTACAGCCGTAAATCAGTTCAAAACTACCAGGCACATTCCATCGAACAATATTTTCTTTGATGGCACCACAATCAATTAGTGCATCAAAAGCTCCTTGGAAAAGACCTTCTGTAATTGTTTCATTCCATTCTGAAACAACAATCCCAAACCGAAAATTTTTCGCGTTTGGGATTGTAGCTTTATCGTATTGCGATAAATTTTTATTTTCTGTAGCCATATTAAGTTTATTGTTATCAGTTGATAGTTTTAAAATTTAATCCTAGAACTAAAAACCGTCAATTACAAACTACTTAAGCATTCCTTGAGCTCTTCCTAAATGAACATCAGCTTGATTCGCTTCTACACTCTTAGAAAATTCTTCTTTGATTCTTTCTAAATAAGTAATTGCCACATCAGGCTTTCCTAAAGAAATAGCGGTAACCGCTGATTTCAATAAAAACTTTGGAGTTGTAAAGTCATTTGTTTTAGCATTCGCAGCTTTTTCGTAATAAGATAAAGCTTCACCCATTTGATCTAATTGAGCAAAAGCATCACCAATTCCTCCTAAAGCAAGAGGTCCTAGCATTTCATCATCACTCTTAAACTTATCTAAATGATCAATTGCTTCTTGATACTTATTCATATTAAGGTATGAAAATCCAGCGTAGTAATTCGCTAAATTAGCGGCTTTAGTACCACCATAATTTTCAATGATTTCTAAAAATCCATATTTACCTTCTCCTCCGTTTAAGGCTAATGTATATAAAGAGTCACTTACAGTAGTGTTACCGTTTACGGCGTCATCAAAATACTGTTGTGCTTTAAACATCTCGTTAGATGCTTCTAATTCTTTTGGTTCTTGTACGTACTTTTGATATCCTAAATATCCTAATACGACAACAGCGATAGCCCCAACAATGATAAATATATATTTTTGATTGGCAGCAACCCATTCTTCAGTTCGGGAAGCACCTTCATCAAGCGTATTGAATACCTCAGCAGTTGTAGAGTGATCTTCTATTTGCTCTACTTCTTCTGCTTTATTTTTTGGTTTGTATCCTCGTTTCTTATAAGTTGCCATAAATATTATTTAATGAAGGGCAAAAATAAAATTTTTATTCATAATTAAAAGCGAAAATATTTGTTATTTTTTAATATTTTGCACTTCTTATTTGAGAATTTCAAAAAAGTCACTACTTGCTGACGATCAGTGGTTTATGATTCTAAAATCCCTTTCTTTAATCAATTATAAAAATTTTGAATCCGTTAATTTCGATTTTGACACTAAGATTAATTGCTTAGTTGGACATAATGGAGTTGGAAAAACGAATATCTTAGATGCCATCTATCATTTATCGTTTGGTAAAAGCTATTTTAATCCAATAACGAGTCAAAACATTAAACATGGAACGGATTTTTTTGTGGTCGAAGGTTTATATGAAAAATTGGATCGGGAAGAAAAAGTAATCGTTAGTGCAAAAAAAGGTCAAAAAAAAGTAATCAAGAGAAATGGAAAGGCTTATGATACATTTAGCGAGCACATCGGTTTCTTACCATTAGTAATTATCTCTCCTGCAGATCGAGATCTTATTACCGAAGGTAGCGATACGCGTCGTAAATTTATCGATGGTGTTATATCACAAAGTGACACCACATATTTATCAGTATTACTTAAATACTCTAAGGTGGTTTCTCAACGAAACTCTCTGTTAAAATATTTCGCCGCTAACAATACCTTTGATCCTACTACACTAGAAATTTATAATCAGCAACTCGATGAATTAGGAAGTGTGATTTACAACAAACGGACTGAGTTTTTGGAAACGTTCATCCCCATTTTTATCAACAGATATGAAGCTATTAGCTCGGGAAAAGAAGCTGTATCTTTAAGATATCAAAGTAAATTAGCAGAAAACAATTTACTTACTCTCTTAGAACAACATCTTTCTAAAGATAGAATGTTACAATACACAAGTGTAGGAGTTCATAAGGATGATTTGATTTTTGAGATAGAGGGACATCCTATTAAGAAATTTGGTAGTCAAGGACAACAGAAATCATTTTTGATCGCTCTTAAATTAGCCCAATTTGATTTCATTAAAAAGCAAAGCAAAGTAAACCCTCTACTCCTATTGGATGATATTTTTGATAAACTAGACGAAAAAAGAGTTGAACATATCATTCAATTAGTAGATGACCAAAATTTCGGACAACTATTTATCAGCGATACGCATGCGGATCGTACCGAAAATGTGGTAAAAAAAATATCGCAATCTTATAAAATAATAAAGTTAGAATCTTAATTTAAACTAACAGAATCAATGACGAAGAACAGCATATACCTATTAATCCTAATATTTGTTTCCTGTGCAAAACAGGATCCAGAAGAAACAATATCCAACATTTCTGGGTATTGGGAAATTGAAAAGGTCATTACTGCAGAAGGTATAGAAAAACAATACAATTTTAGTCAGATGGTTGACTTTTTTGAAGTAAAAGATAAAAAGGGCATAAGAAAAAAAGTGCAACCGCAATTAAATGGTAATTTTATTACCACAAAAGATAGCGAGTCCTTTATTATAACTGTAGAAAACGATAGTATTTGGATGCATTACAAAACTCCATTATCTGAGTGGAAAGAAGCCTTGCTTTCAGCAAAAAACGATCAAATGATTATCCAGAATGAAGCCGGAAATCGTTATTTTTACAAACCCTATACAAAGATTGAATTGTAATGAGCAGAAGACAGAATGACCATCTTAGGATTAGTGATGTACTTAAGGAGTTTGTTAGTGAAAATAGACTTCAGAAAGGATTAGATAAGGTAGAAGTAAAAGATGTTTGGGAGCAAATTATGGGACCTGCTATTACAAAATATACACTCGAAATTAGGCTAGATCGAGAAACCCTATATGTTGAACTTACTTCTTCCGTTCTTAGAGAAGAATTAAGCTATGGAAAAGAAAAGATCATTACCAACCTTAATGAAGCTTTGGGACGTTCATTAATTAAAAAACTAGTTCTCAGATAACTAAAACTACGTTTAGCATAAAGTATTGTTAAACTATCATTTTTTACCTTTTAGACAAGAAACAAATTCCCCATTTATTGCATTAATATTTAGTATTAATTAAATAAATCATTTTATGATGTTACAAAGCATTTTGAATTTAAAAGGAATCACTGTACTTAAAAAGGAGCACAAAAAGGTAATTAGCGGAGGTATTAATTATGAAAATTGTGATAAACCAGAAACATGGTTCTATGACATGTCTGCTGAATGTGAAGCATATTATGGCGGATAACTGGTCAATTCAATAACTAACAGGTAAACAGAGGTTCTCTTTTCGAGTTACTTCTGTTTACGCTTTAGATCATAATTCCATTCTTTCGAATACTAAGATTATTCATCTCTATTCTTGCTAACACTATTTTTACAGAATTTAACAAAGTAATACTAATTTAATGCTAATCTATCTCTGACGTATTCTATTTTCGTCTTTCCGTGTGGTGCAGGTTTTCCGTTTTCATCTAGATATACCATAGTGATATTATCCACTTGAATAATTGTTTTGCGAGTCAATTTATTACGTACCTCACATTTTAGCACTAATGAAGATCTTCCAAATTTTACAACATCCATTCCTATTTCTACAATATCTCCTTGCAAAGCAGAACTCACAAAATTAATTTCCGACATGTACTTGGTAACTACTCGATTACTTTCTAATTGAATCACTGCATATAAAGCAGCTTCCTCATCGATCCACTCTAATAATCTTCCTCCAAATAGAGTGTTATTTGGATTTAGATCGCCCGGTTTTACGATCTTTCTTGTATGATATCTCATTTCCTTTACTTTTGGACAAAGTTACGGAAAGCGCTTCCAATAAATGCTCATAAACCCCTTATCCACAAAGAATTATCTATTTAAGAATTTGCGAATGTAATTCTTACAACATCTTAAATTTTGGTCTTATATTTTTGCTATTTTGATATCCCTTTTTGCAAAAAAATCTTTACTGAACTACTATTTCTTCACAGAATTGTGTTCCTTGAGGGCAAGTTTCCGTTTCAGCTCTAATACATACGACATATGTTCCAGGATCAAATTGAAAGAAGAATATATTGTCACCTGTTGGACCACCGTCTTGTTCTATTATTTCACCATCGATTTCCCATTGATAATTAACGGTCCCAATATCCTGAAAATCCGCAGTAAAATTATAACCAGTGGTATTCCCTTCTTGTTCGAAACTAAAAAATAAATTAGGACAAATTGGATCCACAAGAATTTCCCTACATTCCTCAGCGCCATTTGGGCATGATGGTGTAGTGGTTTTTATACATACCTGATGTACTCCAGGAGTTAATTCTGTAACAAAAACATTATCTCCATTACCACCGCCATCTTGTTCCGCTACTTCATTGTCTACAAACCATTCGTAAGTTAACTCTTCGATACCTGTAAAACTAGCGGTGAAATTATACTGTAATGTACCTTGCTCTTGTTCAAAACTAAAATTTAAATCCGGGCAAAACTCAGCGACTTCTATATTTTTACAAATCTCAATTCCTTCTGGACATTCTGGTGTTTCTGCTTTAATACAAACGACATAAGTACCTGGACCATCAAAATCTCGTAATAAGAGATTATCGCCCTGCACATTTGGCCCATCTATCTCTATAAATTGTCCATCTATAAACCATTCATAGGTACCTATCGTTTCTATATCAGGAAAACTTGCTTCAAATCTATAGCCTAGATTAAATGTATCTGTAAGTTCGAATGTGAAATCTAATTGAGGACAACGAGTTTCACAAGTGCTAATAATTCTATAATAGCCAAAATACGTATCAATAGTGGTACTTTCTAAATTAGCTCCTACTAAAAGAGTAATAGGAAATTTGAAATTAGGTTGATATAGAGCTCCTTGACTTTGATAAAAAGCTTGAAATGCTTCATCAGACGATATTTCTATTTCAACACCTCCGTTATCAAACATTGTGATTGGATAATCAAACTTGAAACAACTATTAAAAAACTGGTCAAAATCATCTCTTACAGTATCAAACTCACATTCTGACAAAACATTAAACAGTGAAGCTTCATTACTTAAACTAACGGTTACATCTGTATTTTTGAACACAATAGAAACAGGAAATTGTAAACCAGTTATATTAAAATTTGGTCCTTGGCTAGCAATTACATCCACTAATCCGTCATAGCTATCTATGGTGATAGTTGAATCCGTATTATAACCCAGCGTAATAGGATAGACAAATCGGAAACACTGTTCATTTTCTGATAGAAACGAATTGTCGGAACCAAAATTAGTAAGCACCGTAACCAAGGAAGTACTGGATACTACGTTATTATTGTTTTCTTCAGGAAAAAAAGAATCATCATTTACACATCCTGATAACAATACAGCGAAGCTTATTAGCAATAACCTTAAACTATATGTATGAATTTTTCTCAAAATATTTCTCTTTATATAAAGTAAAACGCCTGAAAATCAGTATACCCTACCTCAATTTAAATAAAAATTATTTAGTTCATTGGATTCACAATCTAACACATCTGGTTGGTATATACAAAATTCCCTGGAAGAATGATCTTACTTCCAGGGAATCAACCTAATTAATCCAACCTAACTGACTTAACTATTCTATGACGATTGTTTTACAAAATATAGTTCCGTTTGGACAATCTGGAGTTTCTGCTATAATACATATCTCGTATGTTCCTGATCCAAATTGGTAGTATAAATAATTATCTCTTTCATTACTATCTACAATCTCTCTATCTACAACATCTCCGTTGATAGTCCATTCGTATGAAATATCACTCATTCCTTCGAACTCTGCTCTAAAATTATATCCAGGTGTATCTCCTTCTTGATCTACTGTGAAAAATAAATTTGGGCAGCTGGTTCCAGTTTCTTCTATTTCGATTACTTTACAGAAGGTTACTCCTTGTGGACAATTTGGCGTTTCTACTGCCGCACAAACCTCATAACTTCCTGGAGCAAATTGATAGTAAAATGGTTCATCATGACTCTGAGTTGTACCAACAAACTCATTATTAACCGACCAACTCATTGGATACTCTTCTATTCCGTCAAATGCTCCTGGATAGAAATAGTATGCAGGATTATCTCCATCTTGTTCGGCTTCGAAAAACAACTCTGGACAAACAGCATCACCTTCAATTTCAATAACTTTACAATATGATGTTCCTTGTGGACATTCTGGAGTTTCTGTTTTTAAACATACTTCATATCTTCCTGGTGCAAATTGGTAATAGAATCTATTATTATCTCCATTATTAGAATCTTCTACAAATTCTCCATTGATATACCAACCTAACCATTCAATCTGATCAGCTCCTTCAAACTCTACCTGAAAATAATATGCTGGATTATCTCCATCTTGCTCTGCAATGAAGAATAGTTCTGGACATCTTTCGTCTACTTCCTGAACCTCAATTACTTTACAATAAGAAGTTCCTTCTGGACAATCTGGCGTTTCTGTTTTGATACATACTTCATAAGTTCCAACTTCCTCAAAATCCCAGAATAGATAGTTATCTGCATTTTGACCATCTGTTACTACTACTTCTCCATTGATAAACCATTCGAAACGAGTTTCTTCAATACCAGGGAAATCTGCAATAAACTTATAGCTATTAGGTCTATCCAATTGTCTTGTTTCGAAGAATAAATCCGGACAAGGGTTTGTTTCATCGATGTCTACCTCAATCTCTTTACAAACCTCGATAGGACAAGCATCACTAGCTACTCTTACACAAACAGTATATGTTCCTTCTTCAAACTGATATTCAAAAATCTGACTTGCTATATCATCTAAGTTTCCACTTGCTACATCTTCTCCATCGATAGACCAAGTAAGCTCTACATCCTGGATGCCATCTAATTGTGCGGCAAAACGATAAACAGCACTGCCAGCAACATTATCTACATTAATTGTTACATCTGGACAATTTTCTAGTTCTTCAATTTCTTCACAAGAGGTAAATCCCACAAGTAGTGTAAAAATCATTACACACCAAATACTAAGTTTTTTCATTGTTGTAATTTTAGGGGTTATTTTATATTAATTATTTAGAAGCTTTTACTTGCTTTACAATAATGAAACGCAGCACAAAACCAATACCCTACCCCTTACTTTAAAAAAAGTTAAAAATTTGTCATAAAAATCTTAAAAACCACCCTAAAGCCCTATTAATATTGGATATTAAAGTATCTACGAATAAAAAAAAAGAGACCGTAAAAACGGTCTCTTCCTACAAATAAGTGATTATTTATTCAACTGACTGAACTTAATAAACCATCACTTCGCATATGAATTAAAGCCCCTGAAAATCAATCTCAACACATTCTTGTAAGCTTCCACATTCAGAAGATTCTGCTTTATAACAAATCTCATATCTTCCTGGCTGCTGAAGGTGATCTTGAAGTATTAAGAAATGTCCTGTGGCAGTAGTTGGTGTAACTTGATTACCATCAATCTCCCAAACTACAGAGTTATCATCTAAACCAAATAAAATTACTCCTTTTGCATTCACAAATTCTGCAGAATTTGTAGTCACATATTCTAATTTAAAAATAGTACAATCTACAGGCTGAGGCTCTGGAATTACAACATCTCTACAGAACTCTGTTCCGTTAGGACAGTCATTTGTTTCTGCTTTGATACAAACTCTGTAAGTACCTGGATTGTATGAAGACAAATCAAGTTTATCATCTCTATCTTGACTTTGTAGATCCTCTGTTTCTACCAATACTCCATCTACAAACCATTCATATACCGCTAATTGATCTATTCCTGCAAAGCTTGCAAACATAAATGGTCCTTCTTCTATAAAAGAAAGGTCAGGACAGCCATCATCTCCACCGCCATTATTATCATCTGTTACTTGAGCTGACACGCATGCTTCGATTCCTTGAGCACAATCATTAGATTCAAACTTTACACATACTTCATAAGAACCTGGATTGTAATCACTAAGATCTAAAGTAATTGTAGTTCCTTGGATTTGAAGATCTTCTGCTGCTAAAGGCTCATTATTAACAAACCAATTAAATGATTCGATATCATCTGTTCCTGAGATAGAAGCAACTACGATACTTCCTTCTGAGCTTAAAGTTAGATCAGGGCATGATCCTTGTCCATCTCCATCACCTTCTATTGTGATCTCCTCACAATATTCTGTGCTTGTACAAGTAGGGCTTTCAGAAATTAAACATACAGTATAAGTTCCTTCTTCTAAATTTTCTAAAGAGAACTTATTATCTCCTTGATTACTTGTTCCTTCGTTTTCGATGATCTCACCGTTTTCTAGATTTTCACCTGTCACCTTCCATGCATAAAACTCTAAAGTGTCTATTCCTTCAAAATCTGCAAATAAATACTCTCCATCTCTAGTAAATTTTAGATCTGGACATCCATCCATCTCTTCTTCAATGGTAATTTCTCTACAAAATTCCGTTCCTTCAGGACAATCTGGTGTTTCCGCTTTAATACAAACATTATAGGTACCTGGATTATAAGAAGAGAGGTCTAAAGTATTATCTCTTTCATTTTGCTGACTTTCGGTCTCTACCAATTCTCCATCAACAAACCATTCGTATGTATCAAGATCTTCAATTCCTTCAAAATCAGCAACTAGTTTTTTCCCATCCTGTCCAAAAGATAACTGAGGACATTCAGTGTTTTGATTATCATCTTCTTGTTCACAAGAAGAAAATGCAATCATAAGCCCAAACATAAGTAAGCTAAAAATTCTAAGATTTTTCATGTTAATTTTTTAAGTAAATAATAAGTTATGCTCAATTGAGATGTTTGTTATAACACTAGTAAAACGCCCAATACCAAAACTACCCCACCCCTCTTTTTTTGTTTTTTTTAAAATTTCTTTTTTTTGATACCAGAAAAAAATCTAGTTTTGACAACAAATGAATCCCCAAATGTCTGATAGTAAAAACTCTACTTGTGACGAACAAGCCTTTGATCATTTTTTCAAAAGTCACGCAAAACTTTTGAGAAGTTATCTGTATTATAAGTTTGGTGATTTAGATCAGGCAGAAGATATTGTTCAAGATGCTTTTATTAAATTATGGAACAATTGTGCTAAAGTACCTTTAGACAAAGCAAAAAGTTATGTTTATACTGTAGCCACCAACCTAGGAATTAGTATTGCTAGGCATCAACAAGTAAAGTTTAAACATCAGAATTATATAACTCAGCGTAAAACTGATGTTACTAATGAGTCTCCGGAATTTGTGATGTTAGAAAAGGAATATATGGAGAAACTGAAGAATGCTATCGCTGATTTACCAGAAAGACAAAGAGAAGTTTTCCTTTTAAGTAGAATTGATAAAAAAACTTATAGAGAAATTGCTGAGTTATCTAATGTTTCCGTTAAGGCTATTGAAAAATTAATGCACAAAGCTTTATTAAGTTTAAGAAAAAAGATTGGTGACATCTAAATTATAAATGAGGTAAATTGTTAAAAATTAAAAAAAATTAATAGCAAGGGGTAGGGTAATTAATAAATAGAACGTTTTTTATATATAAAGGCAGATTATGTTAGATAATAAAAATGATGATATATTCTTATCCAGATGGATTAACGGAGAGCTTTCTCCAGAGGAACTTCGTGAGTTCCAATCCCATCCAGAATATAAGCACTACGCAAAGATAAAAGCGGGTGCTGACGCCTTAGATTTATCTGAATATGATATCGATACAGCACTGAATACTATCAAATCTGGAAAACAAACTTCTATTGAAAGTAATCAAAAGCCTGTTATCAAATTTTGGCCTTATGCCGCTGTTGCAGCATCAATTGCAATTATTTTTGGTCTTTTCTTTTTCAATACCAATGATTCTATAAGTAGTTCCTATGGAGAACAGTTAGCAGTAACCTTACCAGATGGTTCTGAAATAATTTTAAACGCAAAATCAGAAGTTAGTTTTGATAAAAATGACTGGGAAAACAATAGGACTGTTTCTTTAGACGGTGAAGCCTATTTTAAAGTTAAAAAAGGAAGCACTTTTACAGTAAATACAGAAAACGGCAACGTAACAGTTTTGGGAACCGAGTTTAGTGTAGATTCACAAGCCTCCCTTTTTAAAGCTGTATGTTTTGAAGGAAAAGTGCGCGTCCAAAGTGGTGAAGAACAAATAATTCTTACAGCAGGAAAAGGATACAGAAAAATTGCGAAATCTGCATCCGAAAATTGGGTTTTTGAAGCATTAGAACCTTCTTGGATTAACAATATTAGTTCATTTAGAAGCGTACCGGTAAAATATGTTTTTAAAGAATTAGAAGAACAATATAATATCAACATCGAAACAAAACAGTTAGATACATCTATCATTTACACAGGAACTTTTCCTAACAATGATATCGATGTTGCTCTTAAAACGGTTTTTAGTACCTTAGGTTTGCAATACCAACTATTGCAAGACAATAAAACCGTGGTATTAGACAATTAAGAGCATGACCAGACTTTTTTATGTTTACATACTTTTATTAGGTATATCAGCTTTTTCGCAAGAAAAAGCTTCTTACATTATTGATGCGGATAACGTAGACCTTTCGGCTGCACTACTTTTATTAGAAGAACAATATCAAGTAAAATTCTCTTACTTAGATGCTATTCTAACACAAAAGAAAGTCTCCTTTAGAACTACAAAAGACACTACTATAGAAGAAGTGATCGGTCGATTAGAAAAGCAAACGCAATTAAAGTTTGAAATTACAGGGAATAATTTTATCACTGTGCGGACTTATTCCAAAAAAGACGCACACTCTATATGCGGATATATATTTGATGAAAACAACGAACCTTTAGAAAAGATACGGGTATTTGTAAAGGCCTCCAGAACAAATATTACTACCGATGAAAAAGGGTACTTCGAAAGTACTGAAGTCCCTTTTAATACACCAGTACTTATAAGTGCTCCAGGATTTCGGCAAAAAGTAATTAATTCATCAGAGTTTATTCGCCAAGATTGTAATACCATTTATCTGATCCATGCCATTGAAACATTGGATGAAGTTATTATTCAGGAATATCTTACTAAGGGAATTACCCAGGATAAAAGAGTAATTAATATAGATCTTAAAGATATTGAGATTTTACCTGGTTTAACAGAACCCGATATTTTACAGAGCATCCAACAAACGCCAGGTGTTAATAGCCCTTTTGAAACAGCTTCTGGAATATATGTTCGTGGAAGCGCTCCTAATCAAAATTTAGTACTTTGGAACGGTATAAAAACCTATCATCAGGGACATTTTTTCGGGATGTTATCCGCATTCAATCCATATGTAGTAAAAGAGGTTGATTTTTCTAAAAGTGGAGTTAGTGCAAAATATGGAGATAGAATTTCTGGGATTATAGATATTAAAACTGAGGATAAGGTAGCTGAACGCTTTTCGGGTGGTGCAGGTTTTAATATGATTAATGCTGATGCCGTCATTCATACTCCTATTATAAAAGATAAAGTTTCGTTACAAGTATCTGGAAGAAGGTCTTACACAGATGTTTTCGAAACATTTACGTATAAACAGTTTGCAGACAGAGTCTTTCAGAATACCACAATTGCTGAGACTGTAGAGCTAAACGATGCTAAAAATGATTTTTTCTATGCGGATTACAATGCAAATCTGATCGCGAAGCTTTCTGAGGTTGATAAAATTGAGGCAAACGCTATTTATAGTAAAAATGATCTGGATTTTAAGAGGAGTGATACTTCGATGTCGTTTAATGATAATTTAGTCACCGAAAACGAGGGATACAATATTAGTTGGAAACACCAATGGAGCCCTAATTTAGGTATGAAAGCAAGTAGTTATTTTACCAGTTACTTGCTGAATTATGAATTCATAACTAGAGATTCTGGAAGCATAACAGAAACTGAAAGTAAAAAGAATAGTGTTAAAGATTTGGGCGCAGCACTTGACTTTTCATATAACATATCGGATTATCAAAAACTTTTAGGAGGTTATCAGTATGCTAATAATAAAATTAGGTATGCTTTTGTTACTACTACGCCCACTTATGAGTTAATTTTAGATCAGGATAATCGTTCACTAAATACACACAGTATTTATGGCGAGTACAAATACGAGATTCCAAATAGCTTTTATCTTTCTGCTGGTCTTCGATTCAACAATTACTCGGAATTAGAAAAATCCTTTGTGGAACCCAGAATTTTCTTGCAAAAAAATCTCTCAAAATTCTGGGAAATAAATGCAACTGCCGAATATAGAAGTCAAGCGGCAAGTCAAATCAGAGAGTCTGTTGTTAGTGATTTGTCCTTAGAAAATCAGGTGTGGACTTTAGCCAATAAAGAACAGTTTCCTATTATTACCAGTTATCAATTTACCTTAGGAAGCAGTTTTAAAAAGAATAAATGGTATTTTGATGTTGATGGATATTATAAACAAATTGATGATATAACTTCTCTAACCGCTGGTTTTATAAACCCTATTGATAATACCTATCATAATGGTGAAAGTACCGTTTATGGAATCGATGTGTTCTTAAAGAAGCATTTTAATAATTACAAAACCTGGGTAAGTTATTCCTATATAAATACTACAAATAAGTTTGATGATATCAATAATAATGAGTCTTTTCCTGGCAATTGGAATATCGAGCATACTATAAAATGGTCTCACTTTTATAAAATCAATAACTTTCAGTTTTCGTTAGGCTGGTTATGGCATACTGGAAAGGCTTTCACCAATGTAGACGGAGTTGACGAAAGCGGAGAGCTCGTAGTATTAGATTTCGGAGAAATCAATGGAAATAATTTACCGATCTATCATCGACTTGATTTTTCCGCGATCTACGATTTCAAACTAAAATCAACTTCACCCATCAATTACAGACTTGGACTTTCTATCTTAAACCTTTATGATAGAGAAAACCTGTTAAACAGAGAGTTTAGAACCACTAATTCTCTTGACAACCGTTTTATTAATGATGACATTACCTCTTTAGGAATCACACCTAACCTAAGTTTTAGAATTCTTTGGTAGTATTTATAAGTGCTCCTTAAAAAACAATCTAAGTTTTTCCGTTTGGTCTTCATTAAGAATCTTTAAAATCATATCTATCCAATCAGTTTCCATATTTCCTGGATTCCAAAACTCATCATAATCTAGATCCATAAACCAAATCTCTTTAAACTGATATTCTTCTTCTAATTTTTGTAGAAACAGATCAAAGTTTGATTTTATATACTCTAAAAAGTTTTCTTCTAAGAACTCTTCAAATTGTTCAGATCCATGTTGACCACAAACACTACAAGCTCTAGCTATTGCTAATGATAGGGTTTCTTCGCAAACTCCATATTTTTCGATAATAGTATTAATATCTCCATATTGATCTACTTCATGATCCATATCATTCGTACGAAGAAAATTTATATAATTTTCGATATATTTTTTATCATATAAAGCCAATAAAGAGGCTGCTGTACTACCCACAGGAGTTTCACTATCTCTCCAGAATCGTGCATCATTTTCTTTATAGTAGGATCTATCTATAAACTGCCATAATTTATTGTGGAGAGCTTCAAATGAGACTGCCTTTTCTATCAGTTCATCAAAATAGGAATAAGCACTTTTGGCAAGAATCAATTCATCTTTTTCGTCATAAAATTGATATTCAAACTCATATACATAGGTATATTCTTCCAAAATTTTATTTCTAGATTCTTCTAGTAGAGATAAAACTAGATCTAAAATTTGTTCCACATCATTTTCCGATAGGTTATCCGTTGGAATTTCTGAGGAATCAATTATTTTACTTAATTCCAATGATTCTGTATTCGTATTACTTGCACGAACATTTAATACAATTTTAGAAATAATACTCATTCAAAAGAGATTTTATAATTAGACTTCAATAGTAAATAATATATAAGATTTAGAAATCACGGGATTCAGTGAAAATAGAATCCCCAGAGTTGTCTTATATAATTATCAAAAGAATGAATGACCTTTACATATTTTGATTCGATAGACACCAAAAATATCTTTTAAAGCTTCATAGCTTGGAGATTTTCAATAAATAACATTAATCACTTTTAAGTTATTTTAGTAGGAAAGATATTTATTAGAACAATAAATACGCTATTTTTAGAGTTCGTTTTGGGGAAGAAATAAAGAATAATCGCTTTACACAAGTGTTTCATAGCTTCATCCCGGAATGAGAAAACCCTATTATTTTTTTTAGTTAATTTTTTTAAATGTTCCCGTTGTCTAAGTTTAGTTTTCTACTAATTTTATGTAGTATCTGTTTCGTAACTCATGCTCAGATTGAAACAAATAAAAAATCTAAAGACATAGATTATGATTATCAACTATTAGAAAAAGCTAGAGATTATTCCAATACAGAAGGAGAAGACAAAAGAAAAGCTTTTCTAATTAGCCATGAAGTTTTAACAAGAACGCAAAATGAATATCATAAGGTTTTAGCTTATAAAAATTTAAGTCATTATCATTATTACTCTTACACCTCTGACTCTGCCATATTTTACGCAAAAAAAGGAGTTGCACTAACTGAGAAAAGACAAGACTCTATTGGAGTATCATTAACTAACTGGTTTCACTTAATTCTTTCTAATGCTTCCAGAGATAAAGGTTTACTTGATGATAGTAAAAAATGGGCCCTAAAAGGTTTAGAAACTGTAAAGTTGATTGATGATCCAGAAATTGAACAAAAACTGCTTCTAAATCTAGGAATTACCTACAGAATGAAAGGTGATTTTGATAAGGCTTTAGAAATTTATAATGCTATGATCCTTGATAATGAAAACCCAAATCCCGACTTATATGTTTCTATAGCCATTTGTCATTTGGATATGGGTAATTTTGAAAAAGCACTTTTATATCAAAATAAAGCCTTACATATTTATAGCGAAGAAACTCACCACAGAAGTATTGCTATAACCTTACTTAATATCGGAAGTATCTATCTAGATATGTATAAGGATCAAACAGCATTAAGTTATTTCGAAAAATCCCTTAAAATAGCAGAAGAATATACGTATCCTTTGATAATGCTCAATAATAAGATCAACATTGGAGAAATTTTTATAGCGAAAAAGCAATATAATAAGGCATCAAAAAATTACCAAGATGTGCTGGAACTGGCTGAGGACAGAGAATATTTCCAACAACAGATATTAGCATATCAAAAGCTGAAAGAGATTGCCACACTCCAGAAGAACTATGAACGTGCCTTGGAATATACAGAAAAGGAATACAGACTTAATGACTCGGTAAATCAGCTACAAAAAGATGAAGAACTTTCTAGACTAGAAGTGCAATACGAAACTCTTAAGAAAGAGAACGAAATATCTATCTTAAAAAAAGACAAAGAGCTAAGAGAATTAGAAATAAATAGACAACAATCACAAAAACACACCATACTCATTGCATTTGTAATCGTCGTAATTCTCTTAATAGGATTATTTGTGCTTTACTATCAAAAACTGAAAAGTCAAAACTTATTGAATAAAAACCAAAAAGAATTGGCAGAACAAAAGGTAGAAGCTTTGATTAAAAACCATGGGTTAAGACTTATTCAAAATTCTATCAATGTTCAGTTCAAAGAAAGAAAGAGAATTGCACAGACACTTCATGACAGAATAGGAGGAAATTTGGCTGCTATCAAACTACAGGTTAGCTCAATTAAAAATAATTCTTCTGGTCTGAAGCAAGTATATAAACAAATTGAGGACACATATCAAGAAGTTAGAGTGCTTTCGCATGATCTTATTCCAAAAAAAATTGCAGATAGTAATTTCACAGAACTATTAGGCGAATACACAGATAAAATTAGCACATCCAGTAATTTAATCATAGATATTTCTACGTATAAAGAAGATTATATTAATCAAATGGATGTGAGATTTCATAATGAATTATTCTCCATTTTTCAGGAACTCATCACCAATACTCTTAAACATGCTAATGCTGATAAGATTGGAATTCAAATTAATCCTATTGGTGATCAGGTAAGTATTATTTTTGAGGATAATGGCAAAGGATTTGATCTTTCTAAAAAACCATTTGGAATAGGCTTAACAAATATCAAAAGTCGCATACAAGAACTATCAGGCACTTTACATATCGATTCTTTGATAAAAAGAGGAACTATTGTTACTATTGAAATTCCTTTTATGAATCAACAAAAAATAATGAACCAAAACCACCTATAGTATAGTTCTAACATGATGTCTAAATCTGTAGAATTCTACTACTTTAACTTCATAAGTTGATGTATAAAAAAACCATCCTGAAAGTATCAGAATGGTTTCTAGTATATCGATTAATTCTATGCTTCTTAGAACTGCTCTCTTCCTGAGAAATGAAAAGCTCCTTCGATAGCAGCATTCTCATCACTATCACTACCATGTACAGCATTTTCACTGATAGAAGTAGCATATTTTTTACGAATAGTACCCTCTGCAGCTTCTTCTGGATTTGTAGCTCCGATTAAGGTTCTAAAATCTTCTACTGCGTTTTCTTTTTCAAGAATTGCTGCTACAATTGGACCGCTTGTCATATACTCCACTAACTCTCCATAAAAAGGACGCTCACTATGCACAGCATAAAAAGCTTTTGCATCGTCAGTAGTTAATTGCGTTAATTTCATTGCTACAATTCTGAAGCCAGAAGCAGTTATTTGTTCAAGGATCGCACCGATGTATCCTTTTCTTACCGCATCCGGTTTAAGCATTGTAAAAGTTCTATTTGTTGCCATTTTTAAAATTTTGTTTTTATATCATTTTCAAAAAAAAAGAAAATGTTGCTTTTTTAAATTTCGGCTATATAGCCAATTATAAAATTTTGTGCAAAAGTATATATAATACCTTCAAAAACAAGAAATATTCTCAGAAAGTAAGAACTTTATCCTACTCCATCATAAAAACAATTAATCCAATAGGTACTGTTGTTGTATTTCTTGTAGCACTTTATTATTCTTTCCTCTCATCTGCATGGTAATTACCTTTGTTTCGAAATTAAATTTTAAGATACCAAAACTAGGTGTATGAATAACATCTCCTACTCTAAATTGATTAGGTTCTCCATTAAAACCCAAATATGAATGGGTGAGTCCACTAGATGTAAAATCGACAATAGGATATCCTAAATCTGATAATTCCTTTTTAGAAAATTCTGATATGTGACGATCACCAGATAACAGTACACAATTTTTAACTTTTAGCGCTACTATTAATTGTTCTAACCTAGTTACTTCATTTGGAAAATTAGCCCAACACTCCCAACCGTGTTCACCAGACAAAAACTGGATACTACTTACAATGACATGGAAATCAACTTTTGTAGTCTTCAATTCTTCTTCTAACCACTTCCATTGCTTTTCTCCTAATACTGTTCCTTTATTGCCATCATGCGGGATATAACGTTTTTTACCTGTTGGGTCTTTTAATAGCGGAGATCGGAAATATCTCGTATCCAAAACAATAACCTTCACACTCCCATGAGACGTTTTAAAAGTTTTGGAAGTATATATTCCCTCTTGATTTCTCCTCTCATCTTCTTTTTCAACTTCTAAAAAATCTAAAAACAACTGTTGACTTTCGCGTTTCATTTTCCACTCTGCTCCTACATCATTTTTCCCATAATCATGATCATCCCAAGTAGCCATGATAGGTACATTATTTTTTAATAGTTGATAATCAAGATTACTGTTTTGAAGTCTGTAATCATTTTTAATTTTAGACATATCTTCAGAATCTCCATAGATATTATCTCCACCCCAAATAAACAAATCTGGTTTATTCTTTAAAATTTCACTCCAAAAAGGTTGTGGTAAACTTTGTTTATTACAACTACCAAAAGCAATCACAAAATCTTCTTTTGTTTTTTCTTCATTAATTTGGCTATAACCACTACTTATGGTATACAGAGAAAAAAAGATAGAATATAGTAAGTATTTCATTGTGTAAAGAGTTAACGTATGGTAAAAGTAAGTATTCCATTATTACCATATTATTAATAAATAGTATCTTCGCAGACCTATGAACACAAGTGAATTTAAGGAAGTAAAAATACTTTTAAGTACTTCCAAAAACATCGTAATCATTCCGCATAAAAACCCAGATGGAGACGCTATTGGATCAACACTAGCTCTCTACCACTATTTATCTGGTTTGGGACATAATGCTACTGTAATTACACCTAATGATTATCCAAATTTTCTAAAATGGATTCCAGGTGAGTCTACCATTATTAAATACGATAGTGATACCGAAGTCGCAACCGAAAAGATAAAAGAAGCTGATATCATTTTCACTTTAGATTTTAACCATTTTTCCAGAACTGGTAATATGGAAAGCTTGCTAAAAACAACCGACACTACATATATCATGATAGATCATCACCAGCAACCAGATGATTATGCCGTCTATACCTACAGTGATGTTATGATGAGTTCTACTTGTCAAATGATCTATCACTTTATCGATAATTTAGGAGATGTAAACAAAATTACTGCCGACATTGCGACTTGTATTTACATCGGTATCATGACTGATACAGGTTCTTTTCGTTTTCGATCAACTACCAGTACAACTCATAAAATAATTGCTGATTTAATAGATCGTGGAGCTAACAATACTGAAATCCATGAACTAATTTATGATAGTAACACCTATTCTAGATTACAATTAAGAGGGGTAGCTTTAAAAAATTTAAAAGTGTTACCAGAATATAAAGCGGCCTATATTACATTATCTCAAAAGGAATTAGATGATCACAATTTCAAAAAAGGAGATACGGAAGGATTTGTAAACATGGGACTATCCATAGAAGGCATCAAACTTGCTTTAATTTTTATAGAAAATAAAGGTGAAAACATCATAAAGATCTCTCTTCGTTCTAAAGGTGATTTTTCTGTCAATGAATTTTCAAGAAATCACTTTGAAGGTGGTGGTCATCATAATGCTGCTGGTGGAAAAAGTAATCTCTCACTTCAAGACACGGTTGAGAAATTTATTAGTATCTTACCGTCTTATAAAAATGCCCTAAATTCATGAGACATTTTTTTCTTTTAGTAAGCTTATTCGCCTTATTTTTCTCTTGTAAAGCTCCAGAAGCCAGAAAGCCTATTAGTGTTTCTTCAGGATCTTTTATCAATGAATCGATTAACAGGAACAAGGAACTTATAGCAGGAGAAGAAGCAAAAATTCAAAAAATAATCCAACAAGATACTTCTCGTAATTATATCACATCAGATGGTGGTTTTTGGTATTACTATGAGAAAAAGGATACCATATCATCACTTACTGCTAAATTTGGTGATATTGTAAACTTCACCTACGACATAAAAGATTTGGATGGAGAAATTATTTATAGTCAAAAAGAGTTGGATACTGTAAATTATGCTATCGATCAAGAAGATCTTTTTTTTGGATTAAGAGAAGGATTAAAACTCATGAAAGAAGGAGAAACTGTTGTTTTCTTGTTTCCTTCTTATCAAGCATATGGATATTATGGGGATGATCATAAGATTGGAACAAATATTCCGTTAGTATCCAGAGTAACTCTCAACAAAATCACAAAACAGTCAACAAAAGAAAATTAAACCTTAACTAAAAAAATGAAAAAATTAAGTCTTTTATTTTTAGCGATTGTCGCTTTAACTCTAACTAGTTGCAAAGAAAAATATCCAGAACTTGGGGATGGTATCTATGCAGAAATCATAACAAATAAAGGTACAGCCGTTGCAAAATTATACTACGATGCCACGCCAATGACAGTAGCTAATTTTGTATCCCTTGCAGAAGGAACCAATACTATGGTAGATAGCCTTTATAAAGGAAAAAAATATTATAACGGAATCATTTTCCACAGAGTGATTAAAGATTTCATGATCCAAACAGGAGATCCACTAGGAACAGGTACTGGTGATCCAGGATATAAGTTCCCAGATGAGATTGTAGATTCTTTAACACATAAGTCTAAAGGAATCTTATCGATGGCCAACTCTGGCCCTGCTACTAACGGAAGTCAATTTTTTATTACATTAAAAGAAACTCCTTGGTTAAATGGAAAACACACTGTTTTTGGAGAAATCGTTTCAGGACAAGATATCGTAGATAGCATTGGGGTTGTAGAAACAAAAAGACCTGGAGACAAACCTGTTTCTGAAGTAAGAATGGAACAAGTTAATATCATCAGAAAAGGTAAAGATGCAAAAGCATTTGATACAAAGGCAGAACTCGAAGACAAACTGAAAGTGCTAGAAGAAGAAAAATTAGCAAAAGAACGTTTGATCAAAGAAAATAGTAAAAAAGCTGCTGCTAAATACAAGGGATTAAAGGAGAAAGCAACTAAATTAGAAAGTGGTTTAGAAATATTGTTTTTAAAAGAAGGTGATGGTGCTCAACCAAAACCAACAGACGTTGTAAAATTATATTACGCTGGTTTCTTTACAGACGGAAGGGTATTTGATACTAATATGATTGATATAGACAAAGAAATGGGAACATACGACCCAAAGAGTCGTAGAGCACAACATCCTATGGGATATGCTCCTATAGAAATGCCTTATTCTCCAGAAGCTCAAATGATCGCCGGTTTCAAAGAAGGTGTTCAACAAATGAAAGTTGGAGATAGAGCAGTAATATTTATTCCTTCTCATTTAGGATACGGAGAAAGAGGAAGAGCTCCAATCCCTCCTAATACAGATTTAATTTTTGAACTTGAAATAGAAAGCATTGTAGATAAAACTGAAGCTCCTCAAGCTCATTCTAAAGATGACGGTCACGGTCACTAGAATTTAATAAAATGTAAAAAAAATCCCATATCAAATGATATGGGATTTTTTAATTTTAATAGTAGACATGCTATTATTTTTCAGGAATACTTTCTAAAATCTGCTTTACAAAATTCCAATATTTCTGTGCAGAAGAAATACTCGCTCTTTCATCTGGAGAATGCGCTCCTAAAATAGTAGGCCCAAAAGAAATCATATCCATATCTGGATAATTTTGTCCCAGAATACCACATTCCAAACCGGCATGACAAGCTGCAATATGTGCTTTTTCTCCATTTATTTTTTGATACAGTTCATCCATAACCTTTAAAATGGCAGAATCCATATTTGGTGCCCATCCTGGATAATCTCCATCGGTAGTTACTTCACACCCTATCAATTCAAAAGTAGCTCTTAGTTTATTAACCATATCTAATTTCGAAGACTCTACACTACTTCTGGTTAAACATTCGATTTTAATAGCCTCACTACCAATAGTTACTTTTGCAATATTATTGGATGTTTCTACCAAATCTGGTATTGATAAACTCATCGCATACACTCCATTATGTGCAGCATATAAAGATTTTAAAACACCTTCCTGAACACCTAATTCCATTACGCTATTTGGAGCCTCTACTTGTTCTAATTCTATAGATAAATTGGGATCCACTAATGATAGTTCCTTTTGTATCGTAGCAATTAAAGCAGATGTTTCAAATTGAAAAGCTTCCGAATGTATCGTATCTACAACCACAGTAGCAAAACTTTCTCTAGGAATTGCATTACGAAGACTTCCTCCTTTTATTTCATGAATTCTGAGTCCAAAATTTTCAAAACCATCAAATAGTAATCTATTCATAATTTTATTGGCATTTCCTAAGCCTTTATGAATATCCATTCCTGAGTGTCCTCCATTTAAACCGGTAACCGAAATTCTAAAAGCGGTAGTTCCATCTGGCGTAACCTCTTCCTTGTATGTTCTTTCTGCAGTAACATCAATTCCACCTGCGCAACCTACTCCTATTTCATCATCTTCTTCTGTATCTAGGTTTAAAAGAATATCACCTTGTAACCAATTCGGCTGTAATCCCATGGCACCCGTCATTCCAGTTTCTTCATCGATGGTAAATAATGCTTCTATAGGTGGATGTACAATATTCTTTGATTCTAAAATAGCCATAATAGTAGCTACACCTAATCCATTATCTGCTCCTAAGGTTGTTCCTTTTGCACGCACCCAATCGCCATCTACATACATTTCGATTCCTTGTGTATCAAAATCAAAAACAGTATCAGCATTTTTTTGGTGTACCATATCTAGGTGTGATTGCATCACCACAGTTTTCCGATTCTCCATTCCTGGTGTAGCAGGTTTTTTTATCAAAACATTCCCAACCTTATCTATTTCTACAACAAGCCCTAGAGACTCTCCGAACGTTTTCATAAACTCGATCACGCGTTCTTCTTTTTTAGAAGGTCTTGGAACGGCATTTAGATCCGCAAATTTATTCCAAAGCTCTTTTGGCTCCAGGTTTCTTATTTCTAAATTCATGTGTATTCTGTGTTTTTTGACAAATGTACATTATGATAATCTTAATTCAAATGCTTTATGAAATGTTGTAGATTTACAACCTGATATTTATAATTCATGCAATCAAAAACAAAATTATATCTTACTCTACTGTTACCCGTACAGTTTATCCTTCTTAAAATCCTTTCCTTTTTTCCTGAGTTTATTGATCGATTTTACAGCAATGGATTGTATGTTTATATATCAAAGGCTTTACGATTTACCTTTGGTTGGATTCCCTTTTCTTTTGGAGACATCGGATATAGCATTTTGATTATACTCCTAATCCGCTTTTTGTTTAAAAGAGTTTTTAGAAAAAAAGTACAATGGAAAACTGTTCTTTTAGATGTGGGTGCTACCCTATCCGTAGTATACGCTGCTTTTCACTTATTATGGGGAATCAACTATTACAGATTACCCATGCATGCGATTTTAGGCATCGAAGATCAATATACGGAAGCTGAACTTTTATCTGTATCAGAAAAACTAATTAAACGAGCCAATACTATTCATAAACGCTTAGAGCCTAATGATTCATTATCCATTGTAATGCCATACAGCAAAGCTGAAATATTTGAAAAAACCATTCCAGCATATGAGCAAATCAACGAAGTTGTTCCAAACTTGAAATATTCGCCAAAGAGTATTAAAAAATCATTACTAAGTGTTCCCCTAACATATATGGGATTTAGCGGTTACCTTAATCCAATAACCAATGAAGCACAAGTGAATGGTTTGATCCTAGATTATAAATCTCCAACTACTAGCTGTCATGAAGAAGCTCACCAACTGGGGTTTGCTAAAGAAAATGAAGCAAATTTTCTTGCGGCTTTAACTACTATGAACTATGATGATCCTTATTTTAACTATAGTGGAACTACTTTTGCTTTAAAATTTTGTCTGAATGATCTGTACTTACGAGACGAACAGAAAGCATTTTGTCTTATCGAAAAATTAAGACCTGGAATCCGAAAAAATTATCAAGAGGTGAATGAATTTTGGCTGCAATACCAAAACCCTCTAGAACCTATTTTTAAAAGTACTTATGACAGCTATCTAAAGGCAAACAATCAACCTAAAGGGATTGACACCTATAGCTATGTAGTTGCCTTGTTAGTAAACTATTACAAGGACAAATTATAGTTTTCAATATTACTTAATGAGATTACATATATCCTTTAACTGTTAAAATAATACTAATTAGTAAGGTCTTTCCGCAGTAACGGTTACTTTTAGACCAATTCATTATTACGCAAACTCTATGAAACAACTATTTTTATCACTCTTGGTGATATTGATGGGGTCGATTCTTCATGCTCAAGAATACTTCCCAAAAAATGACGGTGTAAAAACATCTAATTCTAATTATACGGTGTTTACTAATGCGACTATTCACACTTCTCCAGAATCCGAGATACAAAATGGTATGCTTATCATCCAGAAAGGAAAGATTGCTCAAGTAGGTTCAGGATTATCTATTCCGAAAAATAGTATTGTGATCGATCTAAAAGGAAAGCATATCTATGCGTCTTTTATTGATCCTTTTACCAACTTTGGAATCCAAAAACCAAAAAGACAAGGGAATCCTTTTGGCGGTAGTCCTCAATACGATGCTACTAGAGAGGGATATTATTGGAATGATCATATCCGCCCTGAGACAAATCCGTTGCACGAATTTAAATATGATAAAAAGAAAGCTGATGAGTTTATAAAAGCAGGTTTTGGAACTGTAAATACTCATATGCCTGATGGAATTATCCGAGGAACTGGATTATTAGTAGCTCTTAATAATGAAGGAACTGAAGGAGATCGATTGTTAAGTGATGCTTCTTCTCAATTACTTTCTTTTTCAAAAAGTAATAAAAGTAAACAGATATACCCTACCTCGTTAATGGGATCTATGGCTTTGCTTAGACAAGTATATTTAGATGCAAAATGGTATGCTAATAATAATGTTGACTATAAAGATTTATCCATAGAGGCATTAAATAACAATAAAAGCCTCCCACAGATTTTTGAAGCTGGTAGTAGAATCAATGGTTTTAGAGCAGATAAAATCGGAGATGAATTTAACATACAATATATAATTGTTGGTGGTGGTGATGAATATGCTCGAATAGACAAAGTAAAAGCTACGAATGCCAAATATATTATTCCTCTTGATTTTCCGGATGCCTATGATGTATCGGATCCGTATATGGCAAATCTAGTAAGTCTGGGCGATATGCGTCATTGGAACCAAGCGCCTTCCAATCCATCTGTTCTGCAAAAAAATGGAGTTCAGTTTTCGTTAACTACCCATAAACTAAAAAAGATCGGTGATCTCTCTACAAGATTAGAAAAAGCACTAAAACATGGATTAGATAAAAAAACCGCGTTAGCAGCTTTAACTACAATCCCTGCTCAAATTTTAGGAAAAGAAAATGTACTAGGAATGCTTAAAAAAGGAGCTCATGCCAATTTTTTAATTACTAGTAAGGAACTATTTTCTAAGGACAATATTATTTATGAAAACTGGGTACAAGGTCATAAAAATATTGTGAATGATATGAATACTACAGATATTACAGGTTCATATGAATTATCGGTAGCTGGAAAGACTTATGATGTTTCCATAACTGGAAAACCTACAAAACCAAAGGCAGAAGTTAAACTCGGAGAAACAAAACTGGGAAGTAAAATTACCTATACCAATGATTGGGTAACGCTGACTTTTACAGATGCTGACACTAGTAAAACCCAATATACCCGTATTGTAGGAGCTATTAATAAGAATCCAAAATTTTGGACTGGAAAAGCAGTACTTCCTAATGGTAGCGAAACATCTTTTACTGCAAAGCAAAAACCAGAAGAAGCTAAAGAAGCTTCTAAAAAGAAACCTGAAGCTACTAAAGAAGCTCCAAAAGTAGTATCTGTTACCTATCCTAACATTGCATACGGTAATGCAGCATTGCCAAAGTCTGAAAATATACTTTTCAAAAACGCTACTGTTTGGACCAATGAAAGCGAAGGGATTCTAAAAGAAACAGATGTTCTCATTAAAAATGGAAAGATTGCTGCCATTGGTAAAAACCTAAGTGCAGGAAATGCTAAAGTTATCGATGCTACAGGAAAGCATCTTACCAGTGGTATTGTAGATGAGCATTCTCACATTGCTGCAGCAGCTATTAACGAAGCTGGACATAACTCTACGGCAGAAGTAACCATAGAAGATGTGGTATCACCAGATGATATCAATATCTACAGAAACCTTGCTGGTGGGGTAACCTCTATACAAATATTACACGGATCCGCAAACCCAATTGGTGGTAGATCCGCTATCATTAAACTAAAATGGGGAGAAAGTGCAGAAAACCTGATTTATAATAACACTCCTAAATTTATAAAGTTTGCACTTGGTGAAAATGTAAAACAAAGTAACTGGGGAGATGCAGAACGAGTTCGTTTCCCTCAAACACGTATGGGTGTAGAGCAATTATACATCGATTATTTTACTCGTGCTAAACGATATGAGCAACAAAAAAATAGCGGAAAACCATATCGTAAGGATATCGAAATGGAAACCCTATTAGAGATTCTTAATGGAAAACGTTTTATCAGTTGCCACTCCTATGTACAAAGTGAAATCAATATGTTGATGAAAGTAGCTGAAAAATTCAATTTCAGAATCAACACCTTTACCCACATTCTCGAAGGCTATAAAGTGGCAGATAAGATGGCGACACATGGTGTTGCAGGATCTACTTTCTCTGATTGGTGGGCGTATAAGTATGAAGTAAATGACGCAATTCCGTACAATGCTACGATTATGCATAATCAAGGAGTTCTGGTAGCCATTAATAGTGATGATGGCGAAATGTCGAGACGTTTAAACCAAGAAGCTGCTAAATCCGTAAAATACGGAGGTGTTAGCGAAGAAGAAGCTTGGAAGTTTGTAACATTAAATCCAGCGAAGATGTTACATATAGATGATAGAGTAGGAAGTATTAAAGTAGGAAAAGATGCTGATGTGGTTTTATGGACCGATCACCCACTTTCTATCTATGCCAAGGCTGAAAAAACATTGATCGAAGGAGCTACTTATTTCGATTTGGAAAAAGATAAATCCATGCGCAGATCTATTGCTAATGAAAGAAATGAGTTATCTACCATGTTATTGCAAGCAAAAAATAGTGGATTAAAGACACAACCGCCTAAGAAAAAGGAAAAACAACATTTTCACTGCGATACTGTAGAACACATTCACTAAACACCGATTACAAAATGAAAAACTTATCATATATATTCTTGTTGTTAATCGTTGCATTTGGAAATGTAACTGCACAACAAACTCCGGCAAAAAGTCAAACCGAAGCAATTACGATTACTGGAGCTACCGCTCATATTGGTAATGGAGAAGTGATTGCCAATAGTATTATTATTTTCGAAAATGGTAAAATTACAAATGTTGGTACCAATGGGAGTATTGCTACCAAAGGAAAAGTAATTGATGCTACTGGTAAGCATGTATATCCAGGATTTATAGCACCAAATTCTACTCTAGGATTGGTAGAAATTGGAGCCGTGCGTGCTACCGATGATGATAGCGAGATTGGAGGTTTTAATCCTCATATCAGAAGTATTATTGCCTATAATGCAGAAAGTAAGATTGTAGAAAGTATGCGTCCTAATGGTGTATTGATTGCGCAAACAACACCACGTGGTGGATGGATTTCTGGTACTTCTTCTATTGTACAATTAGATGCCTGGAACTGGGAAGATGCCGCTATTAAAACAGATGATGGGATCCATATGAATTGGCCAAATCCTTTTACCAGAGGTAGATGGTGGCTAGGAGAAGATCCCGGTTTTAAACCCAATAAAAAATACCAGGAGCAAGTAACTACACTTACCGATTTTGTTACTCAGGCAAAAGCAACTATAAAATCCAAGGTAGGAAACGAAAACTTACCTCATCTGGCAATGCAAAGAATATTTGAAGGAACACAAACCTTATTTGTACACGTTGGTACCGAAAAAGCTATTTTAGATGTACTACGTTTTGCAAAAGAACAGCAACTGCAAAAAGTAGTAATTGTTGGCGGAGATGAAGCCTACAAAGTAGCTAGCCAACTAAAACAACAAAACATTCCTGTACTATTGACCAGAACGCATTCTACACCTAATTATGAAGATGATGACTATGATTTACCGTATAAAAATGCTAAGCTATTAGTTGATGCAGGTGTATTAGTAGCATTGCAGAATAGTGGTCAGATGGAACGTGCCAATGCACGTAACCTTCCTTTCCAGGCTGGAACTGTTGTTGCTCATGGATTAGAAAAAGAAAAAGCTGTGCAGTTAATTACGGGTAATAGTGCCAAAATTTTAGGAATTGATGATATGGTAGGAACGCTAGAAGTAGGTAAAGATGCTACCTTATTTATCAGCATTGGTGATGCTTTGGATATGCGTACCAACCAATTAGAAAAAGCTTTTATCCAAGGAAGGGATATCAGCTTAGAAAGCCACCAAACCAAACTATGGAAACGCTATAGTGGTAAGTATAGCAGATAAATATGCAATAGTACATTAAAAAAGAGGCACTTAATTGTGCCTCTTTTTTTAAATCCCCATCTTCGTCATGCTGAATTCACTCTTATATTTGAGTGCGACAGTGACTCTTACGGATTCATAAATTTCATCTTCTCCTCTGGATCTCCAAAATGTTTTTACTCCTTCTTTAACTAACCAAGATAGCGATGGTGTATAGGTTGGTCTCGGAACTAAATGCATTGCGGCTGATGCTTCTAAAGCTTCTGCATACATTTCTGCTGCCAAATCCCCCAAACTATCGGTTACATCATACTCTGAAATCGTATTTCTAGGATAAAAAAAGTTTAAGATTTCCATGACCATTTGGTCATCGCTTATAGAACTCATATAATTAAGGTATTAAGAGATTAAAATAATTTGTTTATTATATTATTACTACAAATTTTGCAAATCTCTACCCTAAATCATACCCAGTATTCAGTGAAAACCAACTCCCTGAATGTATGTAAATTAAGAGCTAAACTCTTTCATATCTTCTAAAGCACTGATAAGCATGTTTACGTGATTAAGTGTACAACTTTCTCCCATAATCCCTATTCTCCATATTTTACCCGCAAAAGCTCCTAATCCTCCTCCAACTTCGATATTATAATCATCTAATAGTTTCCTACGAATCATTGCTTCATCATTACCTTCGGGTAGATAAACTGCATTTAGATTCGGAAGTCTGTAAGATTCTTCGACCAAATAGTTAAACCCTAAGTTTTCCAATTTTGTTTTCAACACTTGATGTACTTCTTGATGTCTTTTCCATCGATTCTCCAAACCTTCTTCTAAAACAATCCTAAGTGCTTCTCTTAATGCATATACAGAAGAAACAGGAGCTGTATGATGATAGGCTCTTTTGGCACCACCCCAATAATTTTTAACCATACTTAAATCTAAAAACCAACTTTGTACTTTGGTTTTTCGATTTTCTAAAGCTTTGACAGCTTTATCCGAAAAACTAACAGGAGATAATCCTGGAGGCGCACTCAAATTTTTCTGTGTCCCGGTATAAATTGCATCAATATTCCAATCATCTACTTTCAATTCCATACCACAGTATGAAGTTACGGCATCCACCATCAATAATCCACCTGCATTATGAACCAAGTCACTAATTTCTTTCAAAGGCTGTAACACTCCAGTAGAAGTCTCGGCATGTACTAGCGCTACTAGTTTTGGTTGCTTACATATATCCAAGGCTTTTTTAATATCTTCAGGTGAAACTGCCGTTCCCCATGGAACTTCTACTTTATGTACCGTAGCTCCACACCTTTCAGCAATGTCTGCCATTCTTCCTCCAAAAACTCCATTGATACAGATAATAGCTTCATCTCCTGGTTCTAATAAATTTACCAAACACGTTTCCATACCCGCACTTCCCGGAGCAGATACTACAAATGTCATATGGTTTTTAGTCATAAAAGTATCTTGTACCATCGTTTTGACTTCATCCATGATTGTCACAAACTCAGGATCCAAATGACCAATTAGCGGTGTTGACATCGCTTTAAGTACTCTTGGATGTGCGTCTGAAGGTCCAGGCCCCATCAAAATCCTATTACTTGTGGTAAGTTCTTTATACATAAAATTAGTTTTGCGTGTGTTACTATATCGTTTTCGTAAATCAAAATAGATAAAGGATATAAAATTAGTTAATTCTAATAATTGTATTAAAACCTACATGTAGACATCTTGTTAAAAATCTTTCAATTATTGTGTATTTTATAATTAACAGTAGTAATTAATTCCAAAAATTATCAAATTATAAAAATCTCCTTTTCATTTTTATCAAAAAAAGTTCTTTCTATCAAAAAAAACTCTGTCAGAATATTCCTAACAGAGTTTATTATAATGTTTCTTAAGAATTAAATTCTCAGAAATTATTCTTTTGGTTTACTAAACAGAGAAGTATCTAATTTTTCTTCACTTGCTATCGCATTTACAAAAGCTCTTTCACTTTTTACATCTCCTACTACACCATCATCATAAGCTCTCCATTTTAGTGTCTTTGGTAATAATAGCCCATTAACGTCTGTCCAATCCGAATATTCTATGAGACTTACTTTTTCACTACTTTCTTTACTAAAGAAAGTCACTGTGTACCCTAAATATTTCATTTGGTGAGATGCTGCATCATAATAGATAAAGTAATTGTCCTTCGGAGAGTCTCCTACTCCATCGCCATAAGAAATCTTATACCCTGGATATGTCTTATCTTCTACTTTGAGATCTTCTACTTTTTCATAAGAAATACCATCATCGCCTAATACAAATGGCATAGCATAGAAGTAAAACATCAAATTATGATAAAATCGAGGGTTTCCTTTAAAATAAGTAGAGTCCTGTTCTATCCAAGCTTCATTTCCATCAAAACCTAAAGCAAATTTATTTGTTTCTATGCGTGCGTGTCTGGTCTTAAGATCCGTAGTGTGTTTCTCATTGCCCTCTGGCTTAGAAAGTTCAAAAATTAACGTGTTTTGTTTATCAAAAGCTTGAATTCCCCCATGAGCTTTGAATACTGCTGCAATATCTTTTGGAAAATCTCCAGATCGATCAGGAACGACCTCTTCTACTTTCTCCTCGACGATAACTTCTTTTTCTTCTTTTGGAGTTTCTTTACAAGAAAATAAAACTCCAAGTGCTAGTAAAAATACTATTGTTTTTTTCATTTTTTGAGTGTAAGGTTATTATTTAAGAAGTTGTAGTCGGTTTCTAAAATCAACCTTACAATAATCATCCGTGTTATTTCTACTTTTTTAAAATCTTACCCATTTCATATGTATGATTCTTATCAGAAAAAGTATACGTTCTCGAATTATATTTAAATGTTTTCGCATCGGCTCCTTCCATAATCTTTCCCAGAAAAAAAACATAATTCTTATCTTTTGTATAGCCATGCTTTACCTCCTCGAAAGTAGCTACATCTGCATTTTCAATTACATCTCCTCGGTAGTAAACATTTGTATCTATTTTAATTAGTTCTACATCTTCAAAAAAAACAATACTTTCGGGATCTTTAAAAGGAATTGATACCACTTGATCAAACCTTCCTGTATCCTTATACCCCACATATAAATATACGTTTCTATTATCTCGGATATAATAATTCGTTAAAGAAACGATTTCATTAATATTCGCTTCTTCAATCTTTCGTAATGGATCGCCATAAGAATAATAATACACTCCATTATAATCTTTGCAAAAATGACTATTGATCTCCTGAAAAGATGCAACATCCAGAGAATCTCTTTTTATATAATTCTGATATACAAAATTTTTATCCTTTGCAAAATCAAAACTTATCTGAGTAAACGTATTTGCATCTGCGCCTTCCAAGATCTTCAGCGCTTTTTTATCTTCTTGTCCGATATGATAGTAATTATCGTTTAAAATATATACATGATCTTTATCCATAGGGGTATACCCTAATTGCACTCGAAAAGATGCAAGATCTATATCATTATTAATTGCTCTTGATTTAAAATATGCGTGATTTTTATCTTTAGCATAATCTCTCCCCAGCACTTGAAATGAAGCCATATCTACCTGCATTTCATCTTTTCCAAGCTCGAACCAATTACCCATAGGGCTATAAATAATTCCTTCGTTATCTCTAGTGTAGTAATAAGAATCAGACAATTCTTTGTTTACCTCTTTACCAAAAGGATTAAAAAAACGATATACTCCATAAATACAGAGCGCTCCTATTGTAACAAATACAACCGCAATTATCATGATTATTTTTTTTACCATAAAGTTAAAATTCTAAAAAGCACTATTTTAAGTTCATTTTTCTTCTATTAAATTACTAAAATAAATTACTCTTAAAAACTAACGTCTACTAATTTTTTTCTCCAGACTTCCCAGATCTGTTGCTATTTTGATAAGATATACTCCAGATTCTAGAAAAGAAATATCAAAACGATTCTGTTCTGTTTCAAAAACTTTTTGACCAAGAAGATTATATACATCAATATGGTTCACTTTAGTATTTACAACTATTTCCCCATTGGTGGGATTAGGATAGACTGCAATTCTCAATGTATCAAATTCCTGGGCACTAAGCAGATCATCCTTTAATACCCTACTAGTAACGTAAGTTCCTCGATTCCCTGTAGGATCAATCAAACGTACACGTAGAGTGATAGTTCCCTCCAATAAACTGCTCAAATCAATACCTGAAACTGTTTCATTACTTTGAGAAATAGTTCCGGAACCATTGATAGTATCAATATTTCCATCACCTGAACTACTAAAACTATACATATAAGAAGTTCCTATTTCGGCATTCATAAAAGTAAAGCTTACGTTAGTTTCATTTGATGGCTCAATTAAACTCTGATCAATACTAACACTATATCCTAAAGGCGAAATAACATCCACTGAAAACACCCTGGTATTTCCTGATCTATTGCCATTATCGTCATTCCCTGTCGCTCCTACTGCAACAAGACTTCCATCAGAATTTAATGCTACTGAAGAACCTGCTCCATCCAATGCTCTTTCACCTCTGATTTCTGAACCAATTCTTCTCCATTGGGTATCTTCATCATCCCATTTGTATAATCTTACATATCCAGCACCACTGCCTGCTCCATTATTATCAGAAGGTGCTCCAATAGCTAAAATATTTCCTTCGGCATTAATAGTCAGAGAATGTCCAGATTGGCTATATCGATCACCTATAATTTCTGAACCTTTCTGTACCCAACTACCATTTCCATCCCATTCAAAAACTCTTACCTGACCGTAGTAATCTCCAGGATTTCCAGACGCGTCATGAAATTCGGCTCCCATAGCTATAATTGTTCCTGAAGCATTCAAAGCTAGTTTATTTCCAAAAGCATCTCCAGGCTCTTCTCCATCAAGATCTTGCCCAAGTTGTACCCAATTAGTATTGTTTGTCCATTGAAACACTCTAGCATGTCCAGCACGATTACCATTGCCGTCATTCCCTTGCGCTCCAATAGCAATGATGGTTCCATCTCCATTAATACTAATAGAACCAGCAGCATCGCCTTCGGATTCTCCATAAATATCTGCACCTAATTGCACCCAATTATTGGTATTATCCAATCTATAGACTCTTGCTCTACCTGCATTTACTGTATTTACTACATCTGTCCATGCTCCAACAACCAATGTGGTACCATCTTGACTAAACTTGACATTTCTAATAGTTTCATCACCTGCTTCCTCATCGATATCTTGCCCTAACTGTATCCAAGTATTACTACTTCGCTCAAATACTCTAACTTGACCAGAATTTGATCCTCCAATAGCAACTCTAGTTCCATCGCCACTTAAACTTATGGATCTTCCTGATTTGAAACCTGCTTCCTCTCCATCAATATCATCTCCTATTTGTGTCCATACATCATTTACATTTTCGAAAACACGCACCTGACCCGAATTAGAACCATTACCGTCATTATCTGTTGCTCCAACCGCTAATATATTCCCATTAGAACTCAATGAAACTGATCTACCAGAAGTATCGCTAGCTGCTTCTCCATCCACATCTTGCCCTACTTGGGTTTGTGCTACTACCTGAGTTATAAAACTGTTGATTACTAATGTAATTCCTAGAATATAATTTGAAAATAATCTTTTTTTCATTGTGTTAATTCTTTTATTCTCCTCTAAAAAACATGTACAGACAATACAATACTGTACATTACAGGGATAAAACTAATAACACTACATAGGTCGTCATACACTGTATTCAGTGAAAATGTAATAACGAAAAAAATCAGTACAATGTTTAGAAAAAATAAAAATCAGGTTTTCTGTTTCTTTTTCTTAGCTGCTGGAAAGAGTACATTATTAAGAATCAAACGATATCCAGGAGAGTTAGGATGTAATTCTAATTCCGTTTTCGGATCACCCACTCTATGTTGGTAATCCTCTGGATCATGTCCACCGTAGAACGTAAAAAATCCTTTCCCCTTGATTCCATGGATATATCTGGCCTCATTATTCGTTTTGTTTTCTCCGAGAATAAGTACATTGGATTTTATTTCTGTAGGATCGTAGGCAGTAGTTTGCCCCATAAATCCTTTAACTAGCGCTGTATGATTTTGACAAAGCATTGTAGGTATCGGATCCCATTTTGCTGAAAAATCCATTAATGTAAAATAATCTGTTCGCTTAGGAATACGTCTTTTCCTAGTCATATCTATGGAGGAAAACTCATATACATTAGGACTTCTTTCTAGAGTAAAATCTCTAAAAGCAAAAGTTTTAGAAAAGTCAATTTTTGCTTGATACCCCGGCTCGCTAGGGTCTCCATCAAACATAGGTTCGCAAATATCAACCCCTTCTGCTGCTATAGCTATTTCAAAACTATCGGTGGCACTACACATTGCAAACATAAAACCACCACCAACAACGTAATCTCTTATCTTTAATGCTACCGCTAACTTTTCTTCTGAAACCTTATCATACCCTAAATCTGCTGCTAACTTCTCTGCAGCAGCTTTTTCTTTGATATACCAAGGATGTGCTCTATAGGTAGCATAAAATTTACCATACTGACCTGTAAAGTCTTCATGATGTAAATGTAACCAATCATATAAGATCAAGTTATCTTCTAAAACTTCTTTATCATAGACCGTTTCATAAGGAATTTCAGCAAAAGTCAATACCATAGTTACCGCATCATCCCAAGGTTGATTTCCTTTTGGAGAATATACAGCAATCTTAGGTGCTTTTTCTAAGACTACAGCTTCCATATTCTTGGAAGGGCTGCTGATTTCTTCTAAAATCTCTTCTGTTTTTGTATTACTTAATACTTCATAAGAAACTCCTCTTATGGTACATTCTTTTTTGATATCTTCTGTATCGGGTAATAAAAAAGAACCGCCTCTGTAATTAAGTAACCATTTTACTTTTAAATCTTTACTAAGAGTCCAATAAGTAATACCATAGGCCTTTAGGTGGTTTTGCTGACTTTCAGCATCCATAGGAATCAATACATAAGAAGCATATGATTGAAAAGTAAAAAAGAATAAAAAACTGTAAACTAATAGCTTACAATTCATTTTAGAAAGGTACATCGTCATCATCATTAGAGTCATTTATGCTACTCCCAAAAGCTTCGTCGGCGCTTGGAAGATGACTTGTACTAAAAGGATCATCTTCTTCTTTACCGTCATTCATTTTAGAATGGAACTCAAAAGGAGTACTAAAATCATCTAAGTTATCAAATTTACCTAAGTGACCAATGAATTTTAACCTAATATTTTCTAAACCACCATTACGGTGTTTTGCTACAATGAACTCTCCTTGTCCTTGTGTAGGTGATCTTTCTTCATCATCCCACTCATCGATTTTATAATATTCTGGTCTAAATATAAAGGCAACAATATCAGCATCCTGCTCAATCGCTCCAGATTCCCTCAAGTCACTTAAAAGCGGTCGTTTACTACCGCCACGGGTTTCCACAGCACGAGATAACTGCGAAAGTGCAATCACAGGGATATTCAATTCTTTTGCCAAAGCTTTCAGGTTTCGAGAAATGGTAGAGATTTCCTGTTCACGGTTACCGTTTTTTCCACTCCCACCAGCTGTCATTAACTGCAAGTAATCGATGATGATCATTTTAATACCATGCTGAGAAGACAATCGTCTTGCCTTTGCCCTTAAATCAAAAATCGAAAGTGATGGTGTATCATCAATAAAAAGTGGTGCTTTTTCTAAGTCTTTTACTTTTACATTTAACTGTTCCCATTCATGCTTTTCTAACTTACCAGTTCTAAGTTTTTCTGAAGAAAGTCCAGTTTCCGAAGAGATCAAACGTGTTATAAGCTGTACAGATGACATCTCCAAAGAAAAGAATGCTACCGGAGTATTAGCTCCAACGGCCATATTACGTGCCATCGATAAGGTTAACGCTGTTTTACCCATACCAGGACGTGCAGCAACGATTATTAAATCACTTGGTTGCCATCCAGAAGTAAGCTTATCTAGCTTATCGAAACCAGAAGGAACACCACTCATTCCCTCTTTATTAGAAATCTCTTGAATTTTTTTCTTAGCCTGAATTACCAAACTCTGAGCACTTTCTGTAGATCTTTTGATATTCCCTTGGGTAACTTCATATAATCTGGATTCTGCCATATCCAAAAGATCAAAAACATCTGTAGTCTCATCATAAGACTCTTCGATTATTTCATTTGATATTTTAATCAAACTTCTTTGAATATATTTTTGCAAAATTATACGAGCATGAAACTCGATATGTGCCGAAGAGGCTACCTTTTGAGTGAGTTGAATAAGATAAAATTCCCCTCCTGCTAATTCTAATTTTCCATCCTTCTTTAATTGACTCGAAACCGTTAATAAGTCGATTGGTTCAGAATTTTCGAATAGTTTAAAGACTGCTTCAAAAATATATTTATGCGATTCTTTATAGAATACTTCTGGATTTAGGATATCGATAATTTCATCAACTCCTTTCTTATCAATCATCATCGCTCCAAGCACAACTTCTTCTAAATCAACTGCTTGAGGAGGTATTTTTCCTTTTTCCAGCGATATAACGTTCCCCCGACCGTAATTAGATTGCTGAGTTTGCTGTACTTTTTCCATAACCACGAATGTAAAAAAATTGTAAAGAGATGGACCTTTTACAAAGGTAATGAATGTCCACCAGTCATCAACAATTGAACTGTTAATAACTTAATTATATTGTTAATAAACACAAAAAAATCCGAAGTCAAAAACTTCAGATTTTTTTGTCAAGTGATTTAATAGGGGTTAGCCTTTAAAGACTCCCATATTAGCATATTTATCCATACGCTTTTCTACCAATTCTTCTGGTGATAAGTTTTTCATCTCCTCTAAAGATGATATTATTTTATCGCGTACTGCCTTAAAAGTTTCTTCTCTATTGCTATGAGCTCCTCCAAGAGGCTCTCTAACTATTTCATCAACCACTTTCAGTTTTACACTATCTTTAGCGGTTAATTTTAAGGCTTCTGCTGCAATTTCTTTTTGTTCCCAGCTTCTCCACAATATAGAAGAACAGTTCTCTGGAGAAATAACAGAATACCAAGAATTTTCTAGCATCAATACTTTGTCTCCTACTCCAATTCCTAAAGCTCCTCCACTAGCACCTTCGCCAATAATTATAACAATAATAGGAACTTTGAGTCGTGTCATTTCCAAGATATTTCTTGCAATTGCTTCTCCTTGCCCTCTTTCTTCTGCTTCTAAACCAGGATATGCACCTGGAGTATCAATGAAGCTTACAACAGGAATACCAAATTTCTCTGCACTTTTCATCAAACGCAAAGCCTTTCTGTACCCTTCTGGATTTGCCATACCAAAGTTTCTATATTGTCTCGTTTTGGTATTAAATCCTTTTTGTTGACCAATAAACATAAAACTTTGATCGCCAATTTTACCTAAACCACCAATCATCGCTTTGTCGTCCTTTACAGTTCGATCACCATGTAGTTCCAAGAAGGAATCTCCACATATCGCATTGATATAATCTAGGGTATAAGGCCTAGAAGGGTGTCTGGACAACTGTACTCTTTGCCAAGCAGTAAGATTCTTGTAAATTTCCTTTTTAGTCTCATTTAACTTCTTTTCAATTTGCTTGCACGTATCAGTAACATCTACATCACTTTCTTCTCCAATAGCGCAGGCTTTTTGAAATTGTTCTTCGAGTTCTTTTATGGGGAGTTCAAATTCTAAATATTCCATATCAAGAATATATTTTGTTTTTTTTAACTAGGGTTAGCAGACAAATATAAAACAATACTTCCTAAACTAGTATTAAGACTTTTGTATTTTTATTTTTTTTAGATTCTTAAAAATTCCATTTAGCACCACAGTCCCCAAAATTATTAGTGCTCCGTAGTAAAATCCTGGATTCATTTTTTCTGCATCACCAAAAATTAGATACGCTAGTACAATACCATAGACAGGCTCCAAATTAATGGTTAACATAACAGTATATGGACTTAAATACTTCATTACTTGCACCGAACCAATAAAGGCATATGCAGTACATACAGAAGCTAATATGATAAGATATATCCAATCTGAAGTAGATAGTTGAAAGAATGATCTAGAAAATCCTTCTCCTTCCGTTCCCAAAAAAGAAATAGCAAAAAGATAGATTGTTATAAATCCAACACCACTTAACAATTCATAAAACGAGATCATGGATGGTGAATATTGCTGCGCTATTTTTCCATTAATTAATGAAAATACTGACGATAAGAATGCAGAACAGATTGCATACATAATTCCAAGGACATAATCTCCTTCTACATTAAATATGATGTACAATCCGCAAATCACCATCAATCCAAAAACCACTTCATACCAGATCAACTTTCTCTTATAAAATATTGGTTCTAAAATTGAAGTAAAAAAGGCACCAGTAGATAATACTGCCAATGTAATGGAAACATTAGATGCTTTTATGGCTGCAAAAAATGTGATCCAATGTAATGCAATAATAACACCTGCAATACCTAAAACCATAAAGAGTTTTTTTGATATCTTAAGTGAAACTTTCCTGAAAAGAATAAATAGATAAATAAAACCTGAAGCCATTAACATTCTATACCAAACCAGCGGTAAAGCCTCAATGGTAATTAGTTCGCCCAGTATTGCGGTAAATCCCCAGACGAAAACAATAAAATGAAAATGCAAATAATTTTGAAGTTTAGCGTTTGGCATTATACAATAAATAGATTGCTAATATTCCGAAAGAAACGTTTGGAAACCACACTGCTACTATAGGTGGAAAATCCGATTGATTTGCCAAGGTTCCAAGAACTTTATCAAAAAAGATAAACACAAAAGCTAATGAAATTCCTACCGCTAGATTTATTCCCATTCCTCCTCTTCTTTTCATAGAAGAAACTGCTACCCCAATGACAGTTAATATAAATGCCGAAACAGGAATACTCCATCTTTTGTAGGCCACTACTTTATATCTATTGATATCCGAAGAACCTCTTTTAGTCTCTTTTTCAATAAACTTACTTAACTCCATATAGTTAAGCGTTTCTGCCACATAAGTTACTGGTGTAAACTCATCTATATTAAAAGGTAACACAGTATCTTTTTTTCTCGCCTTTTCGATAATGTCTTCGTTCTCAAGAATAGTTCGTTTCACAAAATCCCTTAATTCATATATACTATCTTTCTCGATGTAAGTAATGGTTCTGGCAGAAATTTTTGTGACTAATTTATTACCATCAAAATATTCTAAAGTAAAATTGGTCGCTTTTTTCTTAAGAGGTTTAAAGTCATTAGCATATAAAAATATACTATCATTTAATTGTCGATATACATTTCGGGTTTCCTGAACTTTTTTACCTTTCTTTAAATAAGAATATTTGAATTCGTTAAATCCCTGACTAGCTTTTGGTGCTAAAAAAAGTCCCATTGCTAATGCTCCTAAACAAATGAGAATTGCTCCAATCATATATGGTCTAAGAAATCTCCAAAATGATACTCCAGAACTTAAAAAAGCAATAATTTCTGTTTTGTTAGCCAGTTTGGAAGTAAACCAGATTACTGATAAAAAAACGAATAAAGGAAATAAAAGGTTAGCGAAGTAAACAGTAAAATCAAGATAATAAGAAACCACCGCAGCGAATGGCACCTTATGCTCCAACATATTATCGATTTTCTCAGAAAGATCTACAATAATACCAATAGGAATGAACAATAGGATCATTGTAAAAAATGTTCCTAAATATCTCTTAAGTATGTACCAGTCTAATATTTTCAAACTACAATCTTTTATCCATTTGTTTTACCATCATATTTTTCCATGTATAAAAATCGCCAGCTAAGATATGTTTTCTAGCCTCACGAACCAACCATAAATAAAATCCTAAATTATGAATTGTAGCAATTTGTCTTCCTAACATTTCGTTTACCGTGAATAGGTGTCTTAAATATGCTTTGGAATATTCTGTATCTACATAGGTAATTCCCATTTCATCTACAGGAGAAAAATCATCTTCCCACTTTTTATTCTTAATATTTATGGTACCATGCGCTGTAAACAACATTCCATTTCTTCCGTTTCGAGTTGGCATTACACAATCAAACATATCTATACCTAGTGCAATATTTTCTAAAATATTTATAGGAGTACCTACTCCCATTAAATATCTAGGCTTATCCTCTGGTAATATTTCTGTTACTACTTCTGTCATAGCATACATTTCTTCCGCTGGCTCTCCAACAGATAAACCTCCAATTGCATTTCCTTCAGCTCCAGCATTAGCGATATACTCGGCAGACTGTCTTCTTAGATCTTTATAAGTACTTCCTTGCACGATAGGAAAAAAAGTCTGATCATATCCATATTTAACTGGAACTTTTTCCAGATGTTGCATACATCGATCTAACCACCTGTGTGTCATATGCATACTTCTTTTTGCATAATTGTAATCACAAGGATATGGAGTACATTCATCAAAAGCCATTATGATATCTGCCCCTATGGTTCGTTGAATCTCCATAACATTTTCGGGAGTAAAAACATGATAAGAACCATCAATATGTGATTTAAACTTTACCCCTTCTTCTTTAATTTTGCGATTCGCTGATAATGAATACACCTGATATCCTCCACTATCCGTCAGAATATTTCTATCCCAATTCATAAATTTATGCAGACCACCTGCTTTCTCAAGAATAGGTGTTTGTGGTCTTAAGTATAAATGATACGTGTTTCCTAAAATAATATCTGGATTGATATCATTTTTCAATTCTCGTTGATGCACTCCTTTTACTGTAGCTACGGTACCAACAGGCATAAAAATTGGAGTTTCAATTACTCCGTGATCTGTTGTTACTTTTCCTGCTCTTGCTTTGCTTTGTGGATCTGTTGATAATAGGTCGAATTGCATAATTTCTATTTCGTAGAGCGCAAAGATAACTAACTAAAACTACTTTGATAAAGTCTCATTTTCGAAAAGTTTTCGTTATTAACAATAGGATCTTAATTAAAAGCTGCATCCACATTTTGCTACAGTACTCAAAACCTGTATTTTTGCGCCTTAATCATAAAGCTAATCAGCATAGCAATGCCAAAAACACAACAATTAGAAGATTTTGTGACTCAGGTTCGTAGAGACATTTTACGACAAGTTCACAAAGTAAACTCAGGGCACCCAGGTGGTTCTTTGGGATGTACAGAATTCTTTGTAGCTCTTTACCAAGAAATTCTTGACAGAAAAGACGGTTTCGATATGGATGGAATAGGAGAAGATCTTTTTTTCTTATCAAACGGACATATTTCGCCTGTATATTACAGTGTATTAGCTCGCAGTGGATATTTTCCAGTAGAAGAGCTAAATACATTTAGATTAATCGATAGTAGGCTTCAAGGACATCCAACTACTCACGAAGGACTTCCAGGTATCCGAATTGCATCAGGATCTCTTGGTCAAGGAATGTCTGTAGCTATAGGTGCTGCACAAGCCAAAAAACTAAACAATGACGATCATATTGTCTATAGTCTTCATGGTGATGGTGAATTACAAGAAGGTCAAATTTGGGAAGCTGCCATGTATGCTGCTGGAAAAAAAGTAGACAATTTAGTTTCTACTATTGATTTAAATGGTCAGCAAATTGATGGATCTACTGATGATGTATTAGCCTTAGGAAGTCTTAAAGCTAAATTTGAGGCTTTTGGATGGGATGTTATGGAAATTAAAGAAGGAAATAATATCACAGCTGTAGTAGATGGCTTAAAAGAAGCAAAAAGTAGAACAGGCAAAGGTAAACCTGTTTGCGTACTAATGCATACTGTGATGGGGAATGGTGTTGATTTTATGATGCATACACATGCCTGGCATGGAAAAGCTCCAAATGATGAACAATTAGAAATTGGTTTAGCACAAAATCCTGAAACTTTAGGAGACTATTAAGATATAAGTGATTTTATAACGAATCACTCAAAAAAACTATTCATGAAAAAATATATAGATACAGGAAAAAAAGACACTCGTTCAGGTTTTGGAGCGGGGCTTGAAGTACTTGGAAAAACAAATGAGAATGTTGTTGCATTGTGTGCAGATCTTATTGGTTCTCTAAAAATGGATGCATTTATAGCTAACAATCCGGATCGTTTTTTTCAGATTGGAATTGCAGAGGCTAATATGATGGGAATTGCTGCTGGATTAACTATAGGAGGAAAGATTCCTTTTACAGGTACATTTGCCAATTTTTCTACAGGTCGTGTATACGATCAAATAAGACAATCTATTGCTTATAGTGGAAAAAATGTAAAAATCTGTGCATCTCACGCAGGATTGACACTTGGAGAAGATGGTGCTACACATCAGATTTTGGAAGATATAGGTTTAATGAAAATGCTACCAGGAATGGTAGTAATTAATCCATGTGATTATAACCAAACTAAAGCCGCTACCATAGCGATTGCAGAATATGAAGGACCTGTATACTTACGTTTTGGAAGACCAAAAGTTGCTAATTTCACTCCAGAAGATCAAAAATTTGAAATAGGAAAAGCAGTACACTTACAAGAAGGTAGTGACGTTACGATAGTTGCTACTGGTCATTTAGTATGGGAATCTTTGTTAGCAGCCGAAACACTAGAAGCTAAAGGAATCAGTGTGGAAGTAATTAATATCCATACCATTAAACCTCTTGATGACGAAGCGATATTAAATTCTGTAAAAAAGACAGGTTGTATTGTAACTGCAGAAGAGCACAACTACCTTGGCGGACTTGGAGAAAGTGTTTCTAGAGTACTAGCTCAGAATTATCCAGTTCCTCAGGAGTTTATTGCTACTAACGACACCTTTGGAGAAAGTGGTACTCCTGATCAACTAATGGCTAAGTATGGATTAAATGCAGAAGCTATTGTAAATGCAGTTGAAAAAGTAATTAAAAGAAAATAGAGAATATATTTTCTTCCATAATTCATAATAAAAAGCCTTCCATCAAAAATGGAAGGCTTTTTGATTACTATTAAGAATAATACGTTTCTATTTTCGTTATACTAGAAACACTGACCGCAACCAAAAAAATAGTTAGTTATTTATTCATCTTTTAAAACTCATTTAAAATGAAAAATGTATTAGTGTTATTAATTCTTTTTAGTTCATTTACAATTATTGGTCAGGACAAAGGATTAAATTTTGGGGTAAAAGCAGGTCTCAACTACGGAGATAACGGTAAGATTGAATTCACAGATCTTACCAATGCAGGGGATAATTTACTTTCCGAAAACGCAGATGATCGTGTTGGTTATCATATCGGTGTATTTCTAAGAGGCGATATTACCGATAATTTTTACCTAAAACCAGAGCTACAGTATACACAAAACAATAGCTCGTATTCGTTTAACAATCGCGAACTAGATTATGATCTAAAAAAATTAGATTTACCCATTCTAGCTGGAGTATATCTATTAGGCCCATTACATGTTTTTGGCGGTCCTTCTTTGCAATATATCATAGACAACAACCTCGAAGATGTTCGTTTAAGCAATGTTAAGAATGAATTTACGGTAGGTGTTCAATTTGGAGTAGGTTTACAAATAAGACGCCTTAATATTGATCTTAGATACGAAAGAGGTATTTCTGAAAATCAAGCGCAATCTATTGATGAAAATACTGGGCAAACCATTAGAGTAGACTCTAGACCTAATCAATTTATACTTAGTTTGGCATTAGATCTTTAATTAATTAAAAAACGAAATAAGAATAAAAAAACTCCGGTTAGTACCGGAGTTTTTTTATTTAATCTTCTCTTGAAGCTGTATCATCTGTATCTAGATAGTTTGGAATTCCATCTCCATCAGTATCATCATTCGTTGGATCTCCATCTCCTATATCATTTGTCGGATCTCCATCTCCATCTCTATCCACAGTTAAGTCTGTATCAGGCTCCAAATCTTCGTCGATAGTTAAAGTACCATCACCGTCGTCATCTGGATCTAAATAGTTAGGAAACCCATTACTATCTGTATCATCATCCGTATCAAACACCAATCTGTCTCCATCCAAATCTTCTAAATAAGAGGGAACACCGTCATTATCATGGTCTGCTTCAACACTTCCGTATAACTGCACATGAAAGATAAGTGGTGCGTATTGCGGTATTCCATTTTGAGGTTCAGCAAAATATGCTAACCCAGAGGGCATGATAACCGTAAAATTACCGAAATCCATGCCATAACTAACTGTTCCATCGCTATTTTCTGTAAAACCAGAAGCACCTTTAAAATCAGTAATCGCCTCTCTAAAACCATCAACCACTGAAACTAGATCAAACCATAAGGGATTTACAGCACTATCAAAAACTCTTCTGTTCGGATTGTTATTATCCACAGGATCATTGGCATCTATTACACCATCACCATCAGAGTCTGGTTCACCTGGATTATTATCAACATCACTATCGTCTGCAATTCCATCTCCATCGCTATCTGTCTTCGTTTCGGTTTCATCTACCATGTCTGGTTCTCCATCTCCATCTGCATCTACATCTCCATCATTTGGAATACCATCTCCATCATCATCTTCATAGTCGTAAAACACCTCTCCTCGATAAGTCACAAAAGTGGAATCCGCAAATCTAGTTTGTCTTTGTTCAGCATTTCCAGCATTATGACTCATGATATACAATGTATAATCAACATCATTTCTAGTGACAGTTTTGGTTTGCAACAGTCCTGAATCCCATATGGAGGTTTCAGCACTATTCGCTCCTGCTATCGTATCAAACTGAATAACCTGGTAATCTGGATTAAACTCATTATCTACAAATCTAAAAAAGTGGGTTTTTAAATAATCTTCGATAATTGGTGCCTCATCTGCTTCCTGTTCTGCTTCATCCCTTGGTGGTACTGCAATAATACCATCATCATCGTCATTATTACATGCATATAAAGCTGCCATAACAACACCTATGGCTAGAATATATCTTTTTATACTCATCTGATTGCTTTTTTGAAGGCGCAAGATACAATTTTCTTGTACTTTTGCTCAACTATTATTAGAGATAAACGCATTTTTTAATCATTTTTTATGCGAGTTGATAAATATTTATGGTGTATCAGGTATTATAAGACACGTAGCATAGCTACAAAAGCTTGTAAAGAAGGAAAAGTTCGTGTAAATGGAGATCTTATAAAACCATCTAGAGAAATATATCCTACAGATAAAATTACTGTCCGCAAGAACCAAGTAAATTATGAACTTATCGTTTTAGACACACCAAAAAGCCGACTAGGTGCTAAACTAGTCGACATATATCGTAAAGACGTTACTCCAGAAGAAGCGTTGCAAAAATTAGACCTTTTAAACTATTCTAAGGATTATTATCGCAAAAAGGGAATGGGTAGACCTACTAAGAAAGATCGAAGAGATATTGATGATTGGTTTGAAGGACCATCAGATAACGATAGCGAAGAATGAAATTAGACGCAGCTTTTTGGACTCAGAAATATGAACAAAATCAGACTGGATGGGATATAGGCTACGTCTCTACTCCTATCGCAACATATGCTGACCAGTTAAAAAACAAAGATTTAAAAATACTAATTCCAGGATGTGGAAATGCCTATGAAGCCATTTACTTGCACTCCAAAGGTTTCAAAAATGTATATATAGTAGATTTTGTAAAAGAAACATTAAATCAATTTCAAAGAAACAATCCCACCTTTCCTAAAAAACATATCATACACAATGATTTTTTTGAGATTGAAGGTAAATTCGATCTGATTATAGAACAAACATTTTTCTGTGCGTTAGTGCCCAAACAAAGAAGAGAGTACGTTTCTAAAATGAGGTCATTACTAAAAAACAAGGGGAAATTGGTGGGAGTTTTATTTAATCGTGTTTTTGAACAATCTGGTCCTCCTTTTGGCGGAACCAAGCAAGAATACACTTCTTTGTTTTCTTCACAATTCAAAATTAAAACCCTAGAAAATTGTTATAATTCTATTCTTCCTAGAAAGGGTAGCGAACTGTTTTTTATATTTGAAGTCTAATTAGGCAAAACAATAGAATATATCCTTATGCAAACCAAAAACAATATTATCCTAACTCACGAACAAATTCAGCATAAGATAAAGCGAATCGCTTATCAAATTTATGAGACTAATGTTAGTGAAAAAGAAATTGTAATTGCTGGGATAGCAGAGAACGGCTATATTTTTGCACAACGATTAAAGTCTTTGTTGGAAGAAATCTCTGATATCCAGGTAATACTATGTAAGGTTACTATGGATAAATCAGCTCCTCAAAATACGGTAGAGACTTCACTTTCTCCTTCTGAATATACAAACAAAGCATTAGTTCTGGCAGATGATGTTCTTAATTCCGGTACAGCTTTGGTTTATGGAGTAAAACATTTTTTAGATGTTCCTCTTACCAGATTTAAAACAGCAGTCTTGGTAAATAGAAACCACAAAAAGTATCCAATTAAAGCTGACTTTAAAGGAATTTCTTTATCTACATCATTGAATGAACACGTTAATGTTACTTTTGGAGACAATGATATAGCAACCTTAGAATAATGTTGACTCTATCTCTTCTGCTATTTGATCAACCGTTTTCGCATCTGTAGAAACTATATGAGCTGCCTGATTATAATAAAACGAACGTTCAAACAGATGTTTTCTAATAAAATCCTTTAGATCCTCTTTTGTAGCTATATGTGCTATTAAAGGTCTCTTCTCTTTTTCTATAAATAAACGATCTACTAATTCTTCAAGCGAAGTTTTCAAATAGACACTTTTATTCTGATCATTGCCTTTTAGAAGCTCCATATTACCAGCAAAACAAGGAGTACCTCCTCCAAGCGAAATAATATGATTTGTGTGCGTTTCTAATAGCTTTTTTAAATACTGATGCTCTCTTTTTCTAAAATAAATCTCTCCATGATCCGCAAAAATCTGAGTAATCGTTTTATTTTCCTGATCCTCTATATAATCATCCAAATCAATACTATTCATTTTTAATTGATCAGCTAAAGCTTTGGCAATAGATGATTTACCGCATCCCATATATCCTAATAAGACAATATTCATGAACAAAATTTTAGGTTATTTACGCCTTTAAAAAAGGGCATTTAAAATAAAATGTAAATTTATATTAAATTCTTCTTGAAAAATAAATTAATGATAGTATATTTGCACCCGCATTCAGGAAAAGAATGTAATGACCGGGTAGCTCAGTTGGTAGAGCATCTCCCTTTTAAGGAGAGGGTCCTGGGTTCGAGCCCCAGCCCGGTCACAAGAAAGATTAGATCATTTTTTTTATAAATAATTATAATCTTAAGTTCTTAAAAAAATAATGATATTACCATATCAATGACCGGGTAGCTCAGTTGGTAGAGCATCTCCCTTTTAAGGAGAGGGTCCTGGGTTCGAGCCCCAGCCCGGTCACTAAAAAGTATTGCAATCTCTTGTGATACTTTTTTAGTTTTATACTATATTGTGATCTATAATGCCCAGGTGCTGGAATTGGTAGACAGGCATGGTTGAGGGCCATGTGTCCATTAGGGCGTGCGGGTTCGACTCCCGCTCTGGGCACTTTTTTTCTTCCGAAATAGAACACTAACACATTCCCTTGATTTACTATCCCAACTTTTTTATCTAAAAAAATTAGCGAAACTGATTTAAATCCGAACACTCGTACCAAACAGTAATTTAAATTACTTCAATAACCTACCCTAAACATAAATATTACTATAAATATAGTTTTATTACTAAATTTATAGTTTAATTACTAAAAATATAGTTATATTTGCTCTATGAAGGATTTAACAAAAGCAGAAGAACAGGTTATGAAATACCTTTGGAAACTAGAAAAAGCTTTCCTAAAAGATATCGTAGAACAATTTCCAGAACCAAAACCAGCTTATACCACAATATCTACAGTAATAAGAACTCTGGTTACTAAAAAATTCATCAGCTTTAACGTATACGGAAGAATTAAAGAATATTATCCTCTCATAAGTAAGGAGCAATATTTTAAAAGCCACTTTAAGGGAGTGGTAAAGAATTTTTTTAGTGGTTCTGTAAGTAAATTTGCTTTTTTTTTTACAAAAGATGAGGACCTAAATGTTTCAGAATTAGAAGAAATGAAACAAATGATAGAAGACAAAATTGAACTATTAAAAAAGCAAAATGACTAGCCTTATCATCTATCTTATACAGTCAAGTTTTTGTTTTGCAGTATTGTATATTTCTTATCACTTATTTTTTAGAAAGCTAACATTCCATAATATTAATAGAATCATACTGCTATCTATTATTCCGTTATCGTTAGGTATTCCTTTACTAAGTCATATACATTTTGAAACGATTCCAGAAGCAATCATCATACCGCATTTAGAAGAATATGTGTCTTTCGAACATATTATCCTAGAAGAAAATTATGAAAAAAACACTTTTACGCTCCAAAACAGTAATATCCTATTGGTCTTAACTACCTTATATCTCTTTGGAGCTGTTTTTTGTGTCTTAAAATTATTATTATCCATAATTAAACTATTTCAACTAAAACAAAAGTCTAAAACACTTTTACATAAAAACTACTCGATAATTCTTACTAACGCTTCACACATATTCTCCAGTTTCAAATGGATTTTTATCCCAAAAGATCAAATTCAAACTATCGAAACACCAGTTCTTGAACATGAAAAAGCTCATATCGTACTATACCATACATTGGATTTAATGCTTACGGAGCTATATCTAGCCATATTTTGGTTCAACCCTTTTACTTATATATTCAGAAAAACATTACAATCCGTTCACGAATTTCAGGCAGACAAATATGTGGTACGTAATCAAGTAAAAAAATCCGAATACCTAGAATTATTAATCAAAAATTTAGGAAGTACACGCAATTCAAAATTACACAGTTATTTTAATCATTCATTAATCAAAAAACGAATAGACATGATCACAAAAACCAATTCCAATCCAAAAAAAATCATCCGATACATTTTACTTACGCCTGTTTTATTTATACTGCTAACAGCTTTTATAAAACCAGAATTAGACACAACGAATGTATTAGAACAAATTATCACAGAAGAGATAATTGTAGAAATACCTCCTTCCATCTTTCCCGTTAAAAACGGATCCAAAGATCATATTACGGCCGTTTATGGTAAAAAGTTTGATCATCCACAACTGAAGAAAAACAAGATCCACAAAGGGATTGACATTAGAGCAAAAATCGGAACACCCATTGTGGCTACAGCAAATGGAACAGTAAAAGTTGCGAAGAAAGAAGGGAATTGGGGTAATTTGATAGTAATTTCACATTCCGACGGTTTCGAAACCTGGTATGCACACCTAGATAGTTTTGATGTAAAAGAAAATCAGCAAGTACGTGTTGGAGACATTATAGGAAAAAGTGGTAACACTGGACTATCTACAGGACCTCATCTTCATTACGAAGTACGTCATCACGGAAAAAATGTAGACCCAATGGATTACATAGAAAAGTAATTAAAAGCGTTGATCCGGCAAAAGTAAAAACTCTTGCCGGATTTATTTTAAAAAAGGTTAAATACAAAATTATGAATCTATAACCTGCGAAATAATCATTAAGACCATCATACTTAAATCTTTAAAAAAAACTGTTTTACAAACAATTAGACATTATTTTTTTTAAAAAACAGTCCTCGATAATAATAATTTTGCTGATATATTTTTTTCAGTAACCTATTGCGAATAATGCATTTCATATCTTTTTTTAACAATAATCGTTAATAATTTAACAAGGACAATTTACAAAGTAGCTAGATTTTTGTTTAAATTTGTTTAACTATTTTGATGAAAAGGTGAACAACATAAAGCAAAATTTTAGTATTAAAGATCTGGAAAATTTATGCGGAGTAAAAGCGCATACCATAAGAATATGGGAAAAAAGATACAACTTATTATCTCCAGACCGAACTGAGACTAACATTCGTACATATAGTTTAAAAAGCTTACAGAAACTTCTTAATGTTACGTATTTAGTAAACAGCGGATATAAAATATCTCGAGTTTCTAAATTAAATAATGAAGAGATTGATGAATATGTGAGACGCATAGTTTCTGATACTAGTACCAAAAATCAAGCTATCAACTCTCTTAAAATAGCAATGCTTAACTATGATTTACAGCTGTTTTTAGGTACGTATGAACAATTATCGGAGAAAAGAACTTTCCGTCAAATATTTACAGATGTTTTCATACCGTTATTGACGGAAATAGGTTTGTTATGGCAAACAAATACTATCAGTCCATCTCATGAGCATTTCATTACTAATTTGATAAAACAGAAACTACTTATCAATATTGAGAAATTACAATATTCTAAAGCTACTCAAACTGATAAAGCATTCATATTGTTTTTACCAGAAAATGAAATTCATGAATTAGGTTTATTGTATATCAATTATGAAATTCTACTTAAAGGATATAAAGCTATATACTTGGGACCAAGTATTCCTTTAGATAGTCTACCTAATATGCTAACTTTTCACGAAAACACCACATTTCTCTCCTATTTTACTGTAAGACCAGAGAAAGATAAAATTGAAGACTACGTTAAAAAATTCAATGAAGTGGTTTGCACAAAAAGAGAAAGTGAATTTTGGATGTTAGGTAAACAAACCATGCACATATCGAAAACTAGTGCTCCCAACCATCGTTATTTTTCATCCATAAACGATTTAATTAAAGAATTATAATCTACCAAATAAACCAACCAATATGACGCCAAAAGTAGTAATAATAGGCTCTGGCTTTTCCTCTCTTTCCGCATCTTGCTATTTGGCACAATTGGGATATGAAGTTTCTATTTATGAAAAAAATGATACTGTTGGTGGTAGAGCACGTCAATTAAAAAAAGAAGGTTTTACATTCGATATAGGCCCTTCTTGGTATTGGATGCCCGATGTCTTTGAAAAATTTTTTCATGATTTTAATACTTCAGCATCCGATTTTTACAAATTGGATAAACTAGACCCAGCATATCAGGTGTTTTTTGAAGATGGAAAAAGTATTTCTATAGAAGATACTCTTGATAAAATATACGCAGCTTTCGAAAAAGAAGAAAAAGGAAGTGCAGCGAAGCTCAAAAAATTTATTGATGCAGCCAGAAGCAATTATGATATTGCGATAAAAAACTTGGTATATCGACCTGGTGTTTCACCAATAGAATTAGTAACCAAAGAAACAATTAAGAAAGTAGGTCAGTTTTTTAGTACTATTTCTAAGGAAGTAAGAAAAGAATTTACTAATAAGAAACTAATTCAAATTTTAGAATTTCCAGTTTTATTTCTCGGTGCAAAACCTAGTGACACTCCTGCTTTTTATAGTTTTATGAACTATGCTGATTTTGGATTAGGAACTTGGCATCCAAAAGGCGGAATGTACCAGGTTATATTGGGAATGAAAAAACTAGCCGAATCACTAGGTGTTACCATTCATACAAACACTCCAGTAAGCAAAATATTAGTAGAAAATGGTAAGACTACTGGTGTAGTTGTTAATGCTTCGACCATCGAAGCAGATATAGTTCTCTGTGGAGCAGATTACCATCATGGAGAAACACTTCTTGATGAAAAATATAGACAGTATTCAGAAAAGTACTGGGAGCGAAAGACTTTTGCACCTTCTTCTCTACTCTTTTATGTAGGGTTTGACAAAAAACTAAATAATATCGAGCATCATAATTTGTTTTTTGATACTGATTTTGATGTTCATGCCAAAGATATTTATGATGATCCTAAATGGCCAGAAAACCCGTTATTTTATGCGAACTTCACTTCGGTATCTGACAGTGGTACAGCTCCAGAAGGAATGGAAAATGGTTTTTTCTTAATTCCATTAGCACCAGGAATAGAAGATACGGAAGCTTTAAGAGAAAAATACTTTAATAAAATTATAACACGTTTTGAAAATTTAACGAAACAAAGTGTTCAAAATAATATTATCTTTAAAGAGTCCTTTTGTGTAAAGGACTTTATAAAAGAATATAACTCATACAAAGGAAATGCTTATGGTATGGCAAACACCCTATTGCAGACCGCATTTCTTAGACCTAAGTTGAAAAGTAAAAAAGTTCAGAATTTATTTTTTACAGGACAACTAACTGTTCCCGGACCAGGAGTACCGCCATCACTAATTTCTGGTAAACTAGTAGCAGGATTGATAGAATCACAATGTAAAGTTTCCAGACAACCCAAATTACAGGTTGTATGATAACCACATTTCGCACTTCATCTTATCATTATGAATAGACCTAACATTAATTTTTTCTTATCTAAAAATTAAACTAAAACTACCTTCTATGAAAGCTTTATTTGACTCCGTTTCTTACAGTTGCAGTAAGCTAGTTACGAACTCTTACAGCACATCTTTCTCTTTAGCTTCTAAAATGTTATCAGACTCCATCCGACAGGATATCTATAACATCTATGGCTTTGTAAGATTTGCCGATGAAATTGTAGATAGTTTTCATGATTATGATAAAGAGACTTTATTTAACGATTTTGAAAAGGAAATGTATAAAGCTATCCAAAACAAAATAAGCTTAAATCCTATTCTTAATTCATTCCAGAAAACTGTTCACGAATACAATATCGAACCGGAATTATATGAAGCCTTTATGAAGAGTATGCGTTTAGACTTACATAAAACAGATTATTTAACAACTTCTGAGTACGAAGAATATATTTACGGTTCTGCCGATGTAGTTGGACTTATGTGCTTAAAAGTTTTCGTAAAAGGAGATCAACAAAAATACGATGAACTTAAAAAAAGTGCGATGCACCTAGGTTCAGCCTTCCAGAAAGTAAACTTTTTAAGAGACTTAAAAGCAGATTTTGAAGAATTAAGTCGTACATACTTCCCAAACACAGATTTAACAAGATTAGATGAAATTTCGAAATCCAGAATCATCGAAGAAATCCAAGAAGACTTTGACAAAGGTTTTGAAGGTATTATGAAATTACCTGTAGAGGCTAAATTTGGTGTATACACAGCTTACATCTACTATAAAAAACTACTAAACAAATTAGAATCTACTCCATCGGTAGAAATAAAAAATACTCGAATAAGAGTTCCTAATTATCAAAAATTTGGATTATTAGCTAAATCTTACTTTGATTATAGAATGAACCTAATTTAATAGTATTTTTGATCAAACCTATTTATAATTTGTAATGAATATTCTAATCTGGATATTAATTTTTGTTAGTACGTTTTGCGCAATGGAATTTATGGCCTGGTTTACTCATAAATACGTTATGCATGGATTTTTATGGCCCCTACACAAAGATCACCACCATAAAGATCATAATAGCTGGTGGGAACGTAATGATTTGTTCTTTGTTTTTTATGCTGTTATTAGCATGTCATGTATTATGTTGCACGACCCCGCTACTTTTTGGATGGGAAAACCCATTGGTTTTGGTATTTTAGCCTATGGTATTGCATATTTTTTCGTACACGATATTTTTATTCATCAACGATTCAAAATGTTTCGTAATGCTAACCATTGGTACGCGAGAGGCGTACGAAGGGCCCATAAAATACATCACAAGCACTTAGGAAAAGACAAAGGAGAATGTTTTGGAATGTTATTTGTGCCTTTTAAATATTTTAAAAAATAATTATTCCGATAAAAGTTGATCAATCGTTGCTCTAACTTTTTCAGTATTCCAATCTGCAGCCCCAACCTTGTGAATAATAATATTTCCCTTTTTATCAATAAGGTATGTCCCTGGTATTGGCTTATGTACAAAAGGCTCCGGATGCGCGGATAACGATCGGTAAATCGGATAATTATAATCCTTATCACTCATAAATTTATTCAATTCGGGATCATCATCTTCGGTAAGAAAAACAAAAACCACTTTATCTTTATAATCGTTATATAGCTTTTGAAGAGAAGGCATCTCTGCGATACAAGGAGGACACCATGTTGCCCAGTAATTTAATAATATCACTTTTCCTTCTGCACTTTTAAAGTTCATAGATTGAGTATTTACACCATGTAATTTCCAATCAAAAGATGTTATTTGTGCGCGATCCTCTACCGCAACTAAACTAGGACTAAAAGAAAATATTCTGGTAAGAAAAATTTGCATCATTCCTCTCGTATTAGGAATAAAAAACAGTAATAATATGACTACAAAAATTAAGTTGGATATTTTCTTTTTATCAAATTTCATAAGATATAATGTGTGCTATTTTTTAGGATTGGTCTTAGATAAACCGTTTCCTTACAAAAGTATATAAATTAATAAAGCGCAGCCAGAGACCGCGCTTTAAAACTAACAAAAAAACAACAATGAACTATTGTGTTACGCTTCTTAAGAGAAGAGATGCAACGTTAAGTTCACATTATCTTCGATACCGTATTTTTCTTTTTCTGAATACCTTTAGTTTCTTGTTACCGTTATTGAGTTTGATAAATCAAAGTCTCCCATAACGTTAGCTGCATTCATTCCCATCTCTAATCCAGTTACTGTTCCATTATATCTTGCGTACCAGATTAAACATACTCCAACTCCTGCTGCATCAAAATCTACTCCTTCTACTTGTGCTAATGTTGATGGGAGTCCTAATATATTTCCTTGATCATCTGTGATAATCCAAGTACTATTATCTCCAAAAGCATTCGTATCATCTAACGTAATTCCAGATACTGTATCTGGCATTCCATCCACAGTAAATGTGTAAGGTCCTCCTGAAATAGATCCCGCATTGACTACCTGATTACGTACTACTGTGATCGCATTAGAAAGATCAAAATCACCCATAACATCATTGGCATTCATTCCCATTTCTAATCCCGTTACTGTGCCATTATATCTCGCGTACCAAATCAAACAAGTACCAGCTCCTGCTTCATCAAAATCTACTCCTTCTACCGCCATTAATGTTGGTGGTAATCCTAAAATATTTCCTTGATCATCAGTAATAATCCATGTACTATTGTCACCGAAAGCATTAGAAGCATCTAGGGTAATTCCAGAGACCATATCTGGTTCTCCGTCCACATCAAATTCATATGGACCACCAGAAAGTGTTCCTGCATTTACTACTTGGTTACGAACTACTGTAATTGCGTTAGAAAGATCAAAATCTCCTGTTACGTCATTAGCATTCATTCCCATTTCTAATCCTGTTACTGTACCATTATATCTTGCATACCAAATTAAACAAGTACCAGCTCCTGCTTCGTCGAAATCCACTCCTTCTACTGCCATTAATGTTGGTGGTAATCCTAAAATATTTCCTTGGTCATCTGTAATAATCCAAGTACTATTATCTCCAAAAGCATTAGAATCATCTAAGGTAATTCCGGATACCATATCTGGTTCTCCATCTACATCAAATTCGTAAGGTCCTCCAGAAAGTGTTCCTGCATTTACCACCTGGTTACGAACAACTGTGATCGCATTAGAGAGGTCAAAATCTCCTGTAACATCGTTAGCATTCATTCCCATTTCCAATCCAGAAATATCTCCTTCGTATCTTGCATACCAGATCAAGCAAGTTCCAGCGCCTGCACCATCAAAATCCACTCCTTCTACAGCAGTTAATGTTGGTGGTAACCCAAGAATATTTCCAAGATCATCCGTAATAATCCAAGTACTTCCTGATCCGAAAGCATTAGTGTCATCTAAAGTTATTCCAGATACCATATCCGCTTCTCCATCCACGTCAAATTCAAATGGACCACCTTCTATAGATCCTGCATTTGCTACTTGATTACGGATTACGGTAATAGAGTTTGAAAGATCAAAATCTCCAGTAACCTCATTGGCATTCATTCCCATTTCTAATCCAGAAATTTCGCCATTGTACCTAGCATACCATATCAAACATGTTCCAGCACCAGCACTATCAAAATTCACTCCTTCTACAGCTGTTAATGTAGGCGGTAAACCTAGAATAAGTCCTTGATCATCTGTAACGATCCAAGTACTTCCTGTTCCAAAGGCGTTTGTATCATCTAAGGTGATTCCGGAAACCATATCTGGTTCTCCATCTACATCAAATTCAAACGGTCCCCCAGAAATTTCTCCAGCGTTTGCTACTTGTATAGTGTCATCATCCTCATTACAGGAAACTGCGATCAATCCAACCGCTAGCATACCTATTATCAGTTTTTTAAACATTGCTTTTGTTTTATAATTATTATTACTGTAAAAGTAAATTCATAAAACATTTTAAAATGTTAGGTAGCTAACATTAAGCAACAATTTTTAAACGGATTTCCTTTCTATTAAAATCAATTTTATTAGATTCTTTTAATTCATTCATAAGAATGTTTAAAGTGGGCCTAGAAGTACCTATAAGATTAGCTATATCTCTTTGTGTATAAGGATGATGAATAACAGTATCTCCAGTATCTGGACAACAATAACCAAAATCTTCCTTAAGCTCATTTAAGAACTCTAATAACCTTGTTTTGGTATCCTTAAACAGAAGAAGTTGCAAACGTCTTTCTAAACGTTTAAATCGCAATCCGATAAACTTATATATTTTCAAACTAAATGTTTGATTGTCTCGCATTAAATCATGCATTGTTTGCACACCAATAGGACAAATAGAAGTAGTATTATCTATGGATTGAGCAAATTCCGTTCTTCGATCTTCTCCTAAAATAGCTTTTTCCCCAAAAAGCTCTCCTCGAGTTAAAATTGCTTTTACGACTTCATTTCCATCTTCGGAGTAGTATCCAATTTTTACTTTCCCTTTTTCAATTAGATACACTTTGTTAGCAGAGTCTTCTTCAAAATAGATATAATCACTTTTTTTGTAGGCGTCGAAATCGTGATCTTTCTTGTAATTTTTAAATTTATGAGGACATAATACCTTAAAGAGATTGGCATCCTCAAAAAACCAAATTGCACTCATGATGTTGTGTTTTTATAAGTTAGTTACGTATCAAAGCATTGATATTAAAATAGACGTCGTAATCCAAAATCAATCCTTACAAAAAATTAACAAAATATATCGTGCTAAAAATGTCTGTTCTCCTTAATAATATAACAGCTCTTTGGAATAAAACCCTAAACTTATCCATAAAAAAACTCCCAATATATTTTTTGGGAGTTTATTAGTTGAAATCTATTTTTACTGCTTTATTCGCTCTCTTATCGTAGAAAGGTTATCATCCATAATCAACTTACCATCTTTAAAAACAGTTTTTAGTAATCCTTGTTTTTCCTCTTCTAAAGAACATTGATCTTTTAGATGAATTCGACCTTCAGACTCATACAACTGCACCAAGCCTTTTGCAGATTTTTTAGTACCGTCATCAGTAATAGGGTCTTTAAAAATTTCTCTTCCCTCTCCGTTTACTTCTACGTAGGTTGCTTTCATGGCAAAACCAAAAGTATCTCTAGTATTATATTGATAAGTAAAACTTCCAATTCCGAGAACTACATTAGTAGAAGCAAACCCTTTTTCTTTAAGACGTTCACAAATCTGGGTAGCCCTATCTATTGTAATACTATCTCCATAAATCGCTCCTATTTTAGGATTCAATACCTTATACCCTTGTGCATTAATGGTACCTCCAAACTCATCCCATAGCAACTCGACAACTCCTTTTGCAACAACTTCATTTTCATGTTCACATCCGCAAATAATATCTACAGGATCTCCAGAATCAGGACGAATAACTAGTTTACCATCTCGATTTAATATCTCGTCTTTTAGCTCAGGTAGATATTCTGTGAGAACTTTCCATAAATCCCAGGTATCTGAAACTACTGATAATATTCCTGTAGGATATGTTTTTAAAAGTCTTCTAAAAGTTCCGATTTCATCGTCTTTACTTCCAGCGCACATTACACTATGTTCAGTTGCATTTACACTACCTATAACTAATTCTTTTGTTACATCTGTATTGTAATATAATTCATAAGCTTTAGCGACTGGTAAGGTATCACTTCCTGAAAAGGAAAGAGCATGCCCCATCCCACTGATAATAGCAGATTCAGTACCAGACATTCCACGCATTGAAAAATCGTGTCCTTGCCACGTTATAAACTCTAAATTTTCTTTATCGGTTTCCGTAGCATACTTGCTAAGAATCTTTTGATATTGCTTTGCTATAGTCGCAGACGTACAAGGTTGCCAAATAATGCTAGAAAGTAATGTTTCCAAATAATTCGTTAACCAAAAAAATTCAGGTTTGGTATTTACCAAGGTGAACATAGGAACGCGAATTGGTACTTCAGTACCTTCTGGCAATGCTTTTATTTCTATTGGTAAATATCCTAAATCGTGAAGCTCACCGATGTGCGAAACATCGTAGTCAACACCTAAATAATTATCTACATATTTTTTATATTCTGAAACAACATCTTCCTTAGGTAAATCGAAAAAATTCTCATTAAATCGTTTAATAAGATATTCTTTTATAAAATATTGTAGTCCGAAAAAAACGACATGATCAATCCCTTCAATTCTACTTTTTCTTGGAGTCCAATTAGAATACACTAAAGTAGTTCCTGCTGGATATTGTTCTTTGTGACCTAATTTATAACCGTCTGTCAATAATAGTGGATTCATATTTTATTTATTTTGCGTTAATTATACGCAAATATAGTTTTTAATTTTAAAACACCGAAATATTTAGTGATATTTTTATAAATATCAAGTGACAAATCATGTAGTTAACGATTATTTTCTAGATACGTTTTGAATATATGTTGAAAATCAAGTAAGCTTACTTTTTTATGCTCTAATATATCACCCTTTCCGTATTTTTCGTAATACATATCTCCTTTATTCTCAAAAAATCGAATTCCCTTTATAATTTCAGCGTTTTCATCAGTATGTATATAACCTTTGTATATTTCAGGTTCTTCTGGCCTTACTTCTTCCTTCGACATTTGAACAACATATAAGTCTATAAAATCTTCAAAAAATGTTTCTATATTCTTTGTACGAAACATGTCAGGATTACTAAAATACATACTATTTATATCCATTAGATTCATCCCATTTCCCATATTTTCAAATTCTTTATAGCCGTAACCATAGGTATTCCCTTCCTGATCGTATATAAAAAATGTAGTATCAGAAAGCAGTTTTTGTGGTTCTCCGATGACAAAATAATATAATCCTATTGTTTCTTGGTTTAGTTCTTGTTTGGTTATCCAGGTATTATCTTCTCTGTATAGCTGTAGTTCCAAGCTTCCTTCTGACATTTCCATAGTTGGTGACTTTATATATATCCGATCATCATCTAAAATGATATGAATTCTTTGATAAAAGTGCATTGCAAAAACATCCACAAATAAAGCAATGGTTTTAGCATTTTTTATTTTTCTTGTCAATAAACCTGACTTTATTTCTTCATAACGATACCCATTAACTATTTTTTCATTTTCATAGGTTGATTTTATATTTAGTTTTGGTTTATACCGATTTTTAAGATACATATTGTATGATTCCTCAGTCATTTCTTCAGTAACTTCCATTTCTTCAGATTCCTCATTTAATGCCATTTGATAAATATCTAATGAATATTGAAATTTGGGTTTTCCTTTTTCGTAATAATCCACCCTTGGAAACTCTGAATCTCCTTTCGAAAAATATCCTTCGTACGGTATTCCATCCTTGTAAATACCTTTATACTTTTCCTGAGGTTTATCAACGATTATAAAGGAATCATATTCTATGAAATCTTCCATATGTTGTGCATTTATACTATTAGATATAATAATACTTAGAAACCATACCAAAGTACCCTTTATAGCCTTCTTATCTACGGTATTTACTAAGTGCTTCATGATTATCATGTATTCTATTTTTTTGAAGGGATAAAAGTCTTTATTATTTTAATTTAGAACTACCCTGTTTTCAGTTAAACTTATATTTTTCACAAGCTAATAACCACGAGAAGCGACTACTAAATAGATTTTGAAACTATGTTAACTTTTTTACAACCACCCTACTTTTGAAGAATTTCTTACACTTATTGGTCAACCATTAATTTCGTGTTAAAAAAGTTAATTTAGACTTAAATAGAAAAAGTTCATATTCTACAATTCCTTCAAATAAACCATAAAAATCAGATAAATAGCACTTTTTTTAGTATCAAAAAAACACTTCATATTAGAAACACATCAAGACTTAGAAAAACCTTACAATTCGTAACAGAAACAACTTACACACTAAAATCTTTCCTACGAACGTTTTTAAATATGCATAAGAGAATATGATGGAATACGTCCCTTTTATTCTACATATTCTTGTTTTAGAAATCTGATTTACCAATGTGCCTATTTTGGTGAATATCTCAGATTTAGAACTGGATTTACTGTCGTTGGATATGCAGCATACATGATTTTTTTGACTAGAACATGGTATTTACCCTTTTCAAAAGAGGCAAATACTTAATTACTCATAAAACAAACTTAAACCAATGATATCTCTTTATTTCCGCTCCGATTGATTGAAGTTTTCACCGACAAAACTCAACATTATCTTAAAACCACTCCTATTCATGAAAACCTTTACCCTAAAGTTAGCTATTACTATTAGCTTTTTACTTTGTTTTTCTTCTATATATAGTCAAGCTCCTGGATGTCCTAATTTAGATGCTGGACCAGATCAAAGCACGGATTGCACAAATCTTTGTGTAGAGCTTTCCGCAAATTTTTTAGAAACCGGACTTACCACTAGCTACGAAGTATCATCGGTTCCTTATGCGCCTCCATTTCCTTTTACAGGACTTGCCAATCCTATAAGTCTTGGTGTAGATGATATTTGGTCAGGTGTTATCGATTTACCTTTTAATTTTTGTTTTTTTGGAGATACTTATAATCAGATTCAAGTTGGTTCAAATGGTGTGATACGACTTGAAGTGGATGCTTTAGACCAAAGTAATGAATGGCAATTTAATGAGGATTTACCCGAAAACTTGAATCCAACTCTGGGCGAAGCTAATATTTTTGGAGTAGCTCATGATATTGATCCCTCTATAACCAGTACTTCTCCAGAAATTGGATGGGAATTATTAGGAACTTCTCCTTGTAGAACTTTAGTTGTTTCCTACTCTTCCGTAGCTCATTTTAGCCCTAGTTGTAATAGCTTAACCTCTACTTTCCAGATGGTACTTTATGAAACTACCAATGTTATCGAAGTATATGTAGAGGATAAACCTTTTTGTACATCATGGAATAGTGGAAATGCAGTCATTGGAATACAAAATAATCCAGGAACTGTGGCTTTTGTTCCTCCTGGTAGAAATACCTCCGATGGTCCTTTTGACATTAGTAACGAAGCATGGAGATTTACTCCAAATGGGGATCCTAATTATGAAATTTCTTGGTTTGATTCTTCAGGAATGGAAATTGGTGATACCTCTACTATCAGTGTTTGTCCAAACACGGATACTACCTATACTGCTGAGATTGTATATACCAATTGTGATGGTGAGCAAATAACTTTAACAGATGATGTGACCGTTACCGGAACCGATTCTCCGAATGCTGGCGAGGATGGGTTTTTAGATATTTGCCCAACCAGTACACCAATCGATTTATATACGCAACTTACTGGAATTACTCCTACAACTGGCGGTACTTGGACACCACCAATGGCAAGTGGAACTGGAGTTTTTGATCCTTCTGTAGATCCTCCTGGTATCTATACATATACCGTTACCGGAACGAACTGCCCTGATGATTCAGCCAATGTAACTGTAACATTAATTAGTGCGCCGAATGCAGGAGAGTCTGAAACATTAGATATATGCGAAACAGATGCTCCCATTGATCTCTTTACTATTCTTGGAGGAACACCAGATACCGGAGGAACTTGGTCTCCAACACTTAGTAGTGGTACCGGTGTATTTACTCCTGGAACGGACCCTGATGGAATTTATACCTATACAATCGATTCTGGAAATGGATGTGGTAATGACAGTGCAACAGTTACCGTGCAAGCTGTCCCCTTACCTACCATCTCTGCAGTTACTACGCAATGTAGTAATGGCACTTATGAAATTACCTATCAAACAGGAGCTAATATTTCGGTTACCGCCTCTGCAGGAACCATAGATATGACGAATAATATCATTTTCGATATCCCATTTGATACAGATGTTGTTATCACTATTACCTCCTCAATTGTAAGTACTTGTTCGATCACAGAAACTGTGATGGCACCAGACTGTTTTTGTCCGCAAGTAGTATTCGATACTCCTTCACCCATATGCATTGATGAGACTGGACAGCCTGTTGATGGAGAATCGTTTCCAATTTTAGAAACAAATCTGGATCCTTCTCTTTTTTCCTTTGTTTGGAGCATAGATGGAATAATTATTCCTGGTGCTGCCGGTTCTTCATTCATTACAGAAAATCCCGGAGAATATTTAGTTGAATACACGAGTAATACCGGTGGTACTTGTGCTGGAGAAGCTTCTGTAACGGTTAATTTTACTGAAGGACCTGAGTCGTTATCTCTTAGTCTTACCAATGGACTTTTTTCTAGTGAAAACGGTATTCTTGCAACGGTAACAGGTGGTAGTGGTCCTTATGAATTCTCTTTGGATAATGGATTTTATCAGGACAGCAACCTTTTTTCTAATGTTTCTTTGGGTACTCACACAGTAACTGTTAGAAATACAGATGGATGTGGCGAACTTACAGCTACTATTCTCGTTATAGGTTTTCCAGCTTTTTTTACTCCTAACAATGACGGTTTTAATGATTTCTGGAATGTTATTTCTGATAATACCGTACCGGATATGGATTTATTTATTTTTGATCGATATGGAAGATTGCTTGCTCAAATAGATCCTAATGGACAAGGATGGGATGGAATATACAATGGCACACCTATGCCAGGAACCGATTATTGGTTCGTAGCGGAACTGAAAGATGGATCTGAAACCTATAGAAGTCATTTTACCTTAAGAAGATAATGAGCTAATTACGTCCTTTTTCGTCTGGGTATAGGGTTGGTAGTGGATCGCTCTGCCAGAATTCTTTGGTATCGATATCTAAAATGGTAAGTTTTCCAGTAAAGGCTGCTCCTGTATCTATATTCCATAGATTATATGCTTTAATCGGAGTATCTCTTTTATAATCTGTTGTGGGCGTATGTCCGATATAAATTTCTTTATAGTGATTGAATCGTTTTGGACTTGTTAACACATCATCTAATGTCTTTTCGTCGACTTTATCAGCCAACAATGCTGCTTCCCACAACGTTCTATCCCAATAATAATTGGATTCATATTCTTCTCTATCTACCCCATGCATTGAGGTAAAACCTGCATGTAGGAACAATCTATTTTGATCATCAATATGATAATTCTTTAGGGCTTTTAAAAAGAAGTTTTTATGTTCAAAATTAGCTAAGTGGCCAGATCTGATATAACTCTGTATGGTTTCTTCTCCCCCATTAGCAAGCCAAACAGGGTTTGTTGCTCCTTTCTGCAACCACAAACCACACCAAAGATCATGATTCCCTCTTATGAATACACATTCATTAGTATTAGATAATTCTATCAGTTTATGAATCGTTTCTGCAGATTGACTCCAACCATCTACATAATCTCCTAAAAAAATCAATGTATCTTCTTTTGTTACGTTGGCACGTTCTAAAACTTGAAGCAATGCTTTATAACCTCCGTGTATATCTCCAATTACAAGTGTTCTCATTCTTCTAGCTTATACATTATATCGGTTCTAAGTACATATTTCTCTCCGGATAGAATTGGTTTTCCTTCATGTCGTAAAGGATGATGAAACAATAAAGCATCTCCGATCTCAGGGTGGATAGTAATACCATTTTCAAAATGAGTTTCTCCTCCTTCGAAATCCTGATTAAGATATATCAAAAATGAAAAGAAGCTACATTCCTTCTCATTACGTTTATAACTACCGTCTCTGTGCATTTTAAAACGTTGCCCTTCTTCATATTTATAGATACGAAACATTTCATTAAGTCCACACGCCTTGTACTTCCCTAAAGTTGAAACCACTTGAGACTCCATCTTTTTCCATAATTGATCCGCCAATAACTGATCTTTGAATAAGATTCGTTGATTATTACGAATTCCTTTTATTTTAACTTGCCTACCATCTATAGCCACTTTTGCTTCTTCAAAAGAAACCTGTTCTCCTTTCTCTATAAAATGATCACATTTTTCTTTGCTTAGAAATTCTTTAATTAGATATATTTCCGGATGTAGTACTTCTTTAATCATTTATTTCGATTTTAAGACCTATGAGGTTTTGAAAACCTGATAGGTCCATACTTTTTTATTAATTAGTTTGTAAGTACTTGCCAAATTTTTTTGCAATTCTCTTTAAGTACAGTTCTGCTTCAATATTTTCTAACATAAAGTTTGGTAGACTTCTAACCCCATAGCGTCCGGCTAAAATTCCAGTTACTATGGAAGCCAACGAATCTACATCCCCTCCCAAATAAACTGATTTTTTCAATCCATCCATTGCACTGTTACTATGTTGCAAAATATATAATACAGAACCCGTTGTATATTTTGAGTCAGATGGCACCCCGCGGATTCCTGAAAGGAAATAAGGTTTTCTAATTGGTTGATTTCCGCATAGTATCTGAAAGTCTGATTCTTTAAGATTTTTATACGACGTTAATTTATCTATCATCTTAAAATAATCAACATATTCTTTATTTAAATCAACAGTTTCAAAACAATATTTAACAACATCTTTTTGATCTCCTTTTTTGACTAAAATAAATTCCGTTGCTCGAGCAATACATTGACTTGAAATTATAGCATTGATGTTAGGGTGGGTTGCATTTGCATTAATTTCGCAATACCTATTAATAATTTCACTTTGCAACAATCCTAAAGGAACTGATCTCATTGCTGGTGCATTTCCAGGATTATTTCTATTCCTCTGAAAACTTCTTATTTCCTGAATTGTTTTCTTACCAGTATAAAACCAGTCCATTGAACCATGACCATTTCTTCCAAAACCTTTTTTTTCGATTCCTAAATCATATTCTTCTTTCCATTTTTCTATTAAAAGCTCTTCGGAAAACTTTCTTTTAGAAACTATTGCTTTTATCAATCCCAATGTCATCTCTGTATCATCAGTATAATCCCAAGGTTTGTAATTACTAATAAATCTTACTTTTTTTTCTTCAGGTACATTTATTTTTGCACGAGCATTAACAAACTTAGTGAAATCCACATTTTCTCTAATCCAATTTCTATCCTGAAATTCAACTCCCGCAGCAAATGCATCACCAATTGCGATTCCTAAAAGAATGTTTTCTAAATTCATTATTTTAAAGTCTTAAACTCAATATATTCTGGAGGTACGGTATCCGTTAACCAAACTCCATTATCTGATTGATAGAATTCGATTCCATTTCTATGCATTTCTCCTGATCGCACTGATAATATGATAGGAAATCCTCTTCTTGCACCTACACGTGTAGCAGTTTCTCTTTCTTCACTCAAATGAACATGATGTCGACTCATTTTTAGTAAACCTTGTTTTTTAATGGCTTCTCTAAATTTACCTACCGTTCCATGATATAAGAATTCTGGTGGTTCTATGGGAGTATACTCCAAATCTACCTTAATCGAATGCCCTTGATTCGCTCTGATTTTGGTTTCATCATCATTAAAAGCAAATCGTTTTTTATCATTCGTTTCAACAACTTCTTTTAATATTTCTGGAGTAAGTTGATGACGATCTTTATTCGCTTTTTCTAGTAACTCATTTACATCTGCCCATCCATTTTCATCTAGTACTAACCCTATTTTTCCAGGATTATGCCTAAGGATGAGGCTTAAAAACTTACTTATTTGTTTATTATTTGTTTTCATGTGTTCTAATCATTCTTTTTAATTCTTCATTTTCAGGATGGACATATTTCTTTCCAAAATATGCTTTTGTTATCCTAATTTCTCCTACTATATGATCATTAAATTCTTCTAACTCTTCTGCAGGAACCCATAATTCGTTATGAATCGGTCCTCCTACATTTTCAATCTTATATTTTGAAATAAATTCCGCATTCATATCAAATGCTGTTACAAAACCTGAATATCCAGAACCTTCATCATCCAAATTCCATTTAGTAGCGATTTCTATAGCATACGCTTCGTTCATCACAGGATAAAAGATAGGTTGCCAATTCAATCTTGGTGGAAACTGCTTCCAGTTACTATGATGAATTAGCTCTAATTCTTTTAATCCAACGGGTCTATATAAAGTTTTTGTTTTCATTTTTCTGTTGTTCTTATTTTCTTTGCCTAAAAACCCTTCGACAAGCTCAGGATGACAACATTAGCTATAGGATTATTTATAAAAAAAGCTAGTTCACTTCTAGAACTTTCTGATATATTTTAAAATTCAACTCATCGTAACACACAAATAGTACTTCTTTCATATGTGTCAGATTCGGGTCATTTGTTACCGTATGAATAGCTATATTGGCGGCCAATTCTTTTGGAAACTTATAAATTCCTGTACTGATATTTGGAAAAGCAATCGTTTTACAATTATGCTCTACTGCCAATCGAAGTGAATTATTATAACATTTAGATAAAGTCTCTTCTTTATCTTTTCCTCCATTATTCCAAACTGGTCCAACAGTATGAATAACATACTTCGCAATAAGATTACCGGCAGTAGTAATAACTGCTTCTCCTGGATTACACTTTCCTTGTGTTGCTCTGATTTTTCTACAAGCTTCTAAAATCTCTACTCCTCCTTTTCTATGTATAGCTCCATCTACACCACCACCTCCTAATAAAGAAGTATTGGCTGCGTTGACAATTGCATCTACTTCAAAAGTTGTAATATCCGCTTGTAGTACTTTTAGTTTCATTTCTAAATAGGTATTTGTCTTTTTTCTCTATAGTCCACTAGCGTTCTTCTATAGTCAGCTAGCTTAGCTCTAAATTCTACTACTGTATTTGTGTTTTTTATATATTCATAATAGGTATTCTTCTTCATCACATTTTCTAACTTAAAACTCCAGTAAATAGTCATTAATGGATTGATCCATAATTCGCTTCCTTTGGTTCTTGATGTTCTGTGATAATCTCCATAATTTCCTTCTAAAGCACTTATAATTGAATTGGAAACAATGCTTTCCATTCCTTTCATTTTACTATCTACAAAATCAATAGCTTCTTTATATTTTTGACCTTCAACCATAGAATTTAATACCTGAAAAGACCCCAAATAAGCCTGTTCTCTATCTAATTCTGCTAAATTTTCTAGAAATCTGTAATGTGAAACTCCATGATAATGATCCACACCAAATCCTACACTCAATAATAATTTCTTATCAACTTTGGTCTGAAATACTGCAGCCATAGAACAAATATCTTCTTGAGGAGTCCCTAATCCTTCTTCATCTCCAAACATTAAACAATCAGTTCCTCCATCTACAAGAATTACAGTATCTATTTCATGTTTATCTACTAAAAACTGATAAGCATCTTTTAAGGGTTGTACTGCAGTTCTTTCAAACGCATAGATATCCACCAAATTTCCTTGTAGATGAAACCATAACTTTAAATATTTCTCCGGAAAATATCTTGGGAAAGCGTAAATCTGATCTCCTGGACTTATCTTGTAACAAAATGGAAATACTGATTCTGACGAAGTATCATTTAATCTGGTAAATGAATAATTAGCAATCGTTACTTTTTTACCTTGTTTTATTAAACTAAAGTACAGTGGTATTGCTGCATAAATATCAAAACCACCACCCATTCCTGCTAAAAGAATATTATTACTTCCTTCTATTTCCTGAAAAAAAGGTATTTTATCTAAAGTATACATAGCTTTATTCGTTTAAATTTTAACCAAAATCATAGACATACACATCTAAGTCATTCTTCAATAAGGTTTTTTCAATTATAGTTTCCATTCTTTCCCATTTGCCACCAGCCAATCCACAACCAATTCTTGGCATATGAATACTTGCATTTAGTTCTTTTGCTTCGACTACTATTTTCTCTAAACATTGCTGCACAGCTTCGTATCGGATAGGAACTCCTTTACTTCTAGCGGTTTTGATTCCTTCTTGAGCTATCATATTACCTATATATTTGTCATCAGAAACTTGTACAACTTGAATAGCTCCTAACTGAAAATCATTTTTTGCTCGGTTTTTATACCATTCTCTAAAGGCTTTTTCTGGTTCTGGCCATCGTTTTGATATTGCTACTACAAAACCTTTACCCCAACCACCAATATTGTTGCAGATATGAACTATCAACTTTGTTCCTTTTGCTTGTGGAACTGTTGCATCTCCTTTTATATAGGTTATTGTTTTCATTTTTTATTCTTATTTTTCTTTTTTTCATTGCCAAAAAAAGAAACAAAAAAGTCTAGTCTTATGAATTTTCAACTAAAAATGTCGTTCTCTTCTCTAAATTAAATTAAAACCATTTTTGAACTATTTGAACTTGGAGTTTTCACAGGAAAACAGTTTTTTTTCATTTTCATTCAGGTCTTACAAAAATTTAATTTTACGTTTCGCTCACTTCATTTTTTACATTGAAATTTCAGTAGGACAAATATCATATCTTCAATCAACTTCTATTTTCTAAACTATAACTAAATCGTTCTATAAGACTTTCGATATCTTCAAATCTAGCTAATTGAAATTTCCAGGTTTCTGGAATCTTATTATATCCAAAGTATATTCCCGCTAAACCACCTGTGATAGCAGCAGTAGTATCGGTATCTTCTCCTAAATTGATTGCTTTCAAAACTGCTTCTTCAAACGAATTTGAAGTAAGTAAACACCAAAAACTTGCCTCAAGGGATCTCAACACGTATCCTGTACCTTTGATATTAAATCGATCTTGTTTTGAAATATCCTCTTCCAATATTCTTGAGAAAAGGGTGATCTCTTTTGGATTGAAATCATTTTGCTTAGCAAAATCTAGTACGGGTTGCTTTATATTTTCATATGCTTCAAACTTATCAAGTCCATTTAGCAGTAATAAAGCATACTCAACATAAATAAAACATGAAAAAATCGAGCGCAAATGTCCATGTGTAATGGATGAAACTCTTTTTATCACATCATATCTTATCTCAATATCTTCTTCCTTCTTTAAATAATAAGCTAACGGTAAAATTCTCATTAAAGATCCATTTCCATTAGAGTATTCATCTAATCCACCGCATAAATCAGGTGTCATTCCTCTTTTATATTGATAAATCGCATTTTTAGTTGTAATCCCAATATCAAAAACAAAACCTCTAGGTGTCCATAAGTTCTCATAGAACCAAGCCGCAGACTTGGATGCAATATCTTCCAAATCATATCCATTACATAAACTATCCATTAGACAAAATGTTAACGAGCTATCATCTGACCAAGTTCCTGGCGGTTGATTATGCGTACCATAACCAATCATATCGCGTGCAGGTCTCTTATCCATTTGATCCCGATCCAAAAATTCATAGGGTACTCCCAGCGCATCACCAACAGCTATTCCAAATATTCCTCCTTTTATATGTTCTAACATTGTTTTCATTTCTATTTATTTTTACCTAATTCCAATGTTCTGTTGTATACTTTCAGATACTGCATACACTTTCTCATCCGGAACTAGTCTTTTCGCTTCTTTATATTTTCCCTTTTTAATCAGATCTTTTATTTTCCGTGTCAAGGGAGTCAAATCCACTATTTCCTGGATCCATTCCTCATTATACTCTTTGATTAGATCTCTACCAATTCCAACTTGTATGGATCGTATGTCCATTTTGGCTCCTTTCAGTGTTCTTTCAGGATCCCATTGAATATGAACTTTTGCATTTTCAAATGCTTGCTTCCATACCGATCCGTTTTTATAAATGGCTTTATCCGGATCCGTCAACACCCCTAATGACAATGCTTTCTCCCAACCTGCTCTTGTTATTTTTATGGCAAGAATATATTCCTGATTGGATTTTGTTCCCCAATTACTTCTAGCCATTAACCATAAATAGGAAGGTTTTATCCAAGTCATTCTATGAAAAGAAAATGGAGCTTCGAACTTATTATTCTGAATTGCAGGTAAGGCAATCGCTTTACTATATGCCTGATACACTGTAATTATTTCTCTATCATAGTTTGCTCGTATTTCCTGAACTCTTCCCATCTTCAATTCTTTATTTCAATTTCAAATACTTGTTTAATTCCTCATTCTCAAAAAGCATAGGTTTTTCCAAAGGCGTCACTAATTGCTCTAAATCTCCTGATTTTACAAATTCATATTGTTCTTTAACAAAGTCTGAAATATCCTCGATCTCTAGAATATCATCTTTGGCAAAGGATCTTATAAATTCCTTTCTTAATCCTATTTGGATAGCTCTTCTTTCTAATTTGGCTCCATATGGATTATGGTCAGGGTCCCATTGCAGTCGAACATTGGATTTTGCTACATCTTTTTGCCATAGTTCATACGATTCATATAGATCAGGTTTAAAAGATGAATACACAGCATTCTCTAAATACTTCTCAAAAGCTGTTCTTTTTAAATGAAGTGCTAAGACTACTTCCTGCCCTTCTTTAGTTCCCCAACCATTGCGATACATCATCCAAAGAAAATTAGGTTTTATCCATGTCATTCTTTCCAGACTGAAAGCGCCTCCAAAGAATTGATTTTGCACGGCAAAATTTCCTATTTCAGGTCTATAAGATTGATACACTATAATTTTCTCATCGTCATACTGTGCCATAATATGATACCCTTCTTGTGGCCAGTACGGTTCTTGTTCTTTATATTTTTTTAATTCAAGTTTCATTTTATCTATTATTATTTTCTTTTTTCCATTGCCGAAAAAAGAAACAAAAAAGTCTAGTCTTATGAAATTTCAACTAAAAACATCGTTCTCTTCTCTAAACTAAATTAAAACCTTTTTGAGTTACTTGAACTTTAAGTTTTCATAGGAAAACAAGTTTTTAAATTTATATTCTGATGCCACAAAAATTTAATTTTACGCTGCGTTCACTTCGTTTTTTACGTTGAAATTTCAATAGGACGAATTATTATTCTACTTTAACTTTCTTTATTTAATTCATCTCTTACCTCCATCAGTGCAAAACCTAGTAGGTTTTGTCCTCTCCATAAATTGGGGTTTTGCGCTTTTTCATTAGCTTGTCCCATTCCAATTCCCCATATTCTATCTCTTGGACTTGCTTCTATAATGATTCTGTTCTTTGTATCCAGTAAAAATTGTTTCATTTCTTCATTCTGAGAAAACTTATGGAAGTTTCCTTCTTTCACAATCTCATATTTATGCTGATTCCAAATCTCTGGATCAAAATTTTTCACTTTTCTACCAAATTGTTTAGCTTCCATAGGATGATTACAGTCAATGATTTTTTGTAACATCGTCTCATCATTAAACAAAATGGCTTTCTTAGCCATCATCCAATGTTCTGCTGTTTTATAGCGTACTCCTTCTACCTCAAAAGCATTATTCCACCACTGACTAAAACAGCTTTTACCGATACTACCATCTTTATTAGGAGTATGTCCCCAAAAGAATAGATACTTCAGGCTTTTCCCTTTATTAAATTGTTCCTGTATATTTTGTATCGTATACTTCATTGTATTCTTTTTTTTATTTCACGAACCAATTCGTTTAAACTCATTACTTGTTGTACTCCATATCGTTCACAAACGATATCTACATTTCCTTTTCTCCAAAATCCATCAGGACAACAAACGATTAACTTTCCACTTTTGGCAAACAATCCTAATTCCAATAAGGTAATAGGAGACTTTGTATTTTTATCAAAGTACATTATGATCATATTCGATTTTTCTAATGCTTCTAACTCCCAGTTTACCTGTTTATTAAATACTGGATCATCGATAGTCTGTTTCCAACTTTGATCCCAACTATCCCTTCTTGGGTTAAGTAAGGTTACTTTTTGATTAGATAATTCTTGAATCACTATGTCTTGCCATCGTTTGGCAACACCAACTTCGATACTTCCTGCTAAAAAAACGCTGAAGTTTTTATCAAGTTCTATTGTAGATGGTGCTGTGATTAGGTTCATGGTTATATTATATTTTACTTTATTCTTTTTTTCATTGTCAAACCCTTCGACAAGCTCAGGATGACTGTTTGATATTAGCTTCAATTATTTAACCACTGGAAACTGAACTACTCCATCTTCATCGACATCCTTGAAAGAATTGGTGGTAAAAACTGTATCAAAAGATTTCTTTAGTTCTTCAAAACCTCTACTAAAAATCCCATGACTTACAATCAAACCTAATTTTCCTGCATTCTTTTCTTTTAAAGCAGTTGCCAACCCTAAAAATGTTCCTCCTCCATCACAGATATCGTCGACAATTACACAATGCTTTCCTTTTAAATCTTCCTCATATACTCTAAATCCAGATAACTTTCCTGTTTTTACATCTCTCTTCTTTGAACATTCTATCACTTCTATGCCTCCTAAATACTCAGATACTTTATAGATCTTTTTTAAAGCACCTCCATCTGGCGAAATCAATAACACCTCTTCATCAATATGATTCAAACACTGTTTTACAAACTCATAATTCTGAATCACATTTACATTATCCAATAATGCTGATGTCACTTCTGAATGTGGGTCAAAGACCATTACTTCACTATAATTCTGAGCATTTATGATATCTGCATACACCTTTACACTCAATGCTTCACCAGAAACCATCACTCGATCTTGTCTTGCTGCTGGGAAATAAGGAATCAACACCTTGATCTCTTTTACATCCATTCTTCGTAATGCATCTGTAGCTACCAATAACAATCCTAGATCATTAAATGAGTTTAACCGATGAGTGATAGTTATCGCATTACCTATATTCTTTTCTGAGATTTTGATATGTGGTTCTCCTCCATTAAAAACAAATGCATTAAACTCAATTGACTTTCCAAAAGGTGTAAACGATGGATCTAAATGTAAAAACTTCATAATTGTGTTATTTTTACGCAAATTTAGAATAGAAAAATATATCTACAAAATATTTTGCGTAAAAATTACAATAAAAAGGGTTTTTGATGCATTTTAAATTATACCAATTATCAACCCTTCCATTTTTCTAAAGTAAATTTACTTTAGAAAAAACACCTTCCCTTCAAAGGGAAGGAACATAAGTAATCATTAAAAACTGTTGGATTATTTAATATCGAAAAGGAAACCTTCTTCTTTTAGTTTGAAGTATTGTTTTTGATTGAATTTAAAGAGGTTTGCAGGTCTTCCTCTTCCTTCGGATACTTTTTCGGCTAATTCTTCTAAGATTCCAAAACTTAAAATTTTCTTACGAAAGTTTCTACGATCGATTTGTTTATCCAAGATGGTCATGTAGAGTTTTTCAAGATCCGAAAACAAAAATTTATCCGCCAGCAAATCAAAACCTATGGGTTCATAGGTAAGTTTATTTTGTAATCGCTTTTTAGCCATATTAAGGATAGTAGCATGATCAAAAGCCAATTCAGGTAGCTCATTGATATCAAACCAAGCAACATCACTAGCATCTGTATCTGCTTTGATCGTATGATGTTCTGGTTTTACTAACCCAAAGTAGGTTACGCTGACCACTCTATTTCTAGGGTCTCTCCCTGGTTTTCCAAAAGAGTATAATTGCTCCAAATAGTCTACGGTAGCATTGGTTTCTTCTTTTAATTCTCGTTCTACTGCTTCTTCTAAGCTTTCATTTTCAAGAACCAAACCACCCGGCAAAGCCCACGAATCTTTAAAGGGTTCTATATTTCTTTTTATTAATAACACATGTAATGTTTTGTCTTTATATCCAAAGACTACTGCATCTACCGCTACTTTAATATTTTGGCGTATCATATACGCAAATTTATAAAATTACTACCCTTTATAAAATAAAAACTCCCGAAGAATCATCTTCAGGAGTATTATTTAATCCTATTTGATTATATGTTTAAGCGTTCTGCTTCTTAATCAAATTCAACGCTGATCCTTCTTTAAACCATTCGATTTGAGCATTATTATACGTATGGTTTACTTCGATTATATCTTTGGACCCATCTGTATGTACAAACTCTAGACTTAATGTCTTTTCTGGTGCAAACTCATGTAAATCTAAGAAGTTAATGGTATCATCTTCTTGGATTTTATCATAATCACTTTCATTTACAAAAGTAAGTCCTAACATTCCTTGCTTTTTCAGGTTGGTTTCGTGAATACGAGCAAATGATTTTACAATAACAGCTACAACACCTAAATGTCTTGGCTCCATTGCTGCATGCTCACGTGAAGAACCTTCTCCATAGTTATGATCTCCAACCACAATCGTTGGAACACCTGCTGCTTTATAGGCTCTTTGTACCGTAGGCACTCCATCATATTCTCCTGTTAATTGGTTTTTTACAAAGTTTGTCTTTTTATTATAAGCGTTTACAGCTCCAATCAAACAGTTATTAGATATATTATCTAAATGTCCTCTATAGCGTAACCAAGGTCCAGCCATTGAAATATGATCAGTAGTACACTTCCCAAAGGCCTTGATCAATAGTTTAGCTCCTTTGATTTGATCGCCAATAGGTTCAAAAGGAGTTAGCAATTCTAAACGTTCTGAATTTGGATCCACAACCACTTCTACTCCACTACCATCAGCAACTGGTTCTAGATATCCATTTTCTTCTACTTCGAACCCTTTTGGTGGTAATTCCCATCCTGTAGGTTCATCTAACATAACTTCTTCTCCATTTTCATTGATTAGCTTATCGGTAAGAGGATTAAAGTCTAAGCGACCTGCAATTGCAATAGCTGCTGTCAGCTCTGGAGAAGCTACAAAAGCGTGTGTATTCGGATTTCCATCAGCACGCTTTGCAAAATTTCTATTGAAAGAATGGACAATACTATTTTTAGGAGCGTTCTTTGGATCTTCATATCTCCCCCATTGCCCAATACAAGGTCCACAAGCATTTGTAAAGATTTTAGCATCCAATTTTTCAAAAACACTAAGAATCCCATCTCTTTCAGCAGTAAAACGAACTTGCTCAGAACCTGGATTAATTCCAAATTCTGCTTTTGTTTTTAATCCTTTATCTAATGCTTGTTGTGCAATGGAAGATGCTCTTGATAAATCTTCGTAAGAAGAGTTTGTACAAGAACCAATCAATCCCCATTCTACTTTTAGCGGCCAATCATTGGCTGTTGCTTTCTCTGTCATTGCAGAACCTACTTCGGTAGATAAGTCTGGTGTAAAAGGTCCATTAAGCAATGGTCCTAATTCAGAAAGATTGATATCTATCACCTGATCAAAATATTGTTCAGGGTTTGCATATACTTCTGGATCTGCAGTAAGGTATTCTTTCACTTCATTGGCAGCATCAGCAACATCTGCTCTATCGGTAGCTCTTAAGTAACGTTCCATAGACTCATCGTATCCAAAGGTAGAAGTGGTAGCACCTATCTCTGCACCCATATTACAGATAGTTCCTTTACCTGTACAAGACATTGCCGTTGCACCAGGTCCGAAATATTCTACAATAGCTCCTGTTCCTCCTTTTACAGTAAGAATTTCTGCTACTTTTAGAATTACATCTTTTGGAGCTGTCCATCCTGATAATTTACCTGTTAAGCGTACTCCGATTAGCTTTGGAAATTTAAGTTCCCAAGGCATTCCTGCCATTACATCTACAGCATCTGCTCCTCCAACACCTATGGCTACCATTCCTAATCCTCCTGCATTTACAGTATGAGAATCTGTACCAATCATCATTCCCCCAGGAAACGCATAATTTTCTAATACTACCTGATGAATAATTCCTGCTCCTGGTTTCCAAAAACCGATACCATATTTATTAGATACAGACTCTAAAAAGTTGAAAACCTCGTTACTATTATTTAAAGCGGTTTGTAAATCTACTGTTGCTCCTACTTTTGCCTGAATCAAATGATCACAATGTACCGTAGTTGGCACAGCCACCTTTTTCTTTCCAGCTTGCATGAACTGTAATAATGCCATCTGTGCAGTTGCGTCCTGACATGCTATACGGTCTGGTGCAAAATCCACATAATCTTTACCTCTGGTAAAGGCACTTTTAGCTTTACCATCCCAAAGATGCGAATACAAAATTTTCTCTGCTAATGTTAATGGTTTACCCGTTACCTCACGGGCAGCGTCTACTCTTTCAGCAACTTGAGCATACACCTTTTTAATCATATTAATATCGAATGCCATAAGACTAATATATATTTCCGTTAATTTTAAATTAGGTATTGAAAGATACGAAATATAGCAGGACTACGAAATGGTATTATGAAAATAGAATGATTATAAAAAGAGTATTTAATCTACTGAAGAATTCTAGTTAAAAAATTAACTTAATGATACCATAACAGCAAATCATTTGTCATAAAAAAAGCCTTACTATTTTCATAATAAGGCTTTTGTTATATTCACGAATAGCTATTAAACCACTAATTGTTTTTGAGAAGGTTTGAACTTCGTTAATACAATTCCTTTAACAGCTGCTTGATATTCTTCTAATGTTGGAGTTCTTCCTAAAATTGAAGATAACACTACTACTGGTGTTGATGATAATAAAGACTCTCCTTTTTTCTCTTTTGAATCTCTAACAACACGACCTTGGAACAAACGTGTAGATGTTGCCATTACCGTATCGCCTGGTTCTGCTTTCTCCTGATTACCCATACACAAGTTACATCCTGGACGCTCTAAATACAATACATTTTCATATTTGGTACGTGCTGCAGCTTTCGGCGCAGCATCATCAAATACAAAACCTGAATATTTAGCTAATACATCCCAATCTCCTTCTGCTTTTAACTCATCTACGATATTGTAGGTTGGAGGCGCAACTACTAATGGAGCATTAAATTTAACCTCACCTTGTTGTGCTTCTATATTTTTTAGCATCTGTGCTAAAATCTTCATATCACCTTTGTGAATCATACAAGATCCTACAAAGCCTAAATCAACCTTCTTTGTTCCACCATAAAACGATAGCGGCTGGATATTATCATGTGTATAACGCTTGGAAACATCTTCATTATTAACATCTGGATCTGCAATCATTGGTTCAACGATCTTATCTAAGTCAATAACTACTTCTGCATAATATTTAGCATCAGCATCTGGTCTTAAGGCTGGTCTATTTCCTGATTCAATTTCTGCAATACGATTGTTCGCCTTGTCCACTAAACCTTGTAATACTTGCTTATCATTATCCATTCCCTTGTCAATCATAATTTGAATACGATCTCTAGAGATTACTAATGATTCGATTAACGTTTCATCTTCAGAAATACAGATAGATGCTTTCGCTTTCATTTCAGCTGTCCAATCCGTAAATGTGAAGGCTTGATCAGAAGTAAGTGTACCAATATGTACCTCGATAATTCTTCCTTGGAAAACATTTTCACCTTCAAATTGATCTAGCATTTGTTGTTGCGTAGCGTGCACTACATCACGGAAATCCATATAAGGAACCATATCGCCTTTAAATGTCACTTTCACCGACTCAGGAATCGGCATGGTAGCCTCTCCTGTTGCTAATGCTAAGGCCACTGTTCCTGAATCCGCTCCAAAAGCAACTCCTTTTGCCATTCTTGTATGAGAATCACCACCAATGATTACATCCCAATCATCTACAGCGATATCATTTAATACCTTATGTATCACATCGGTCATTGCATGATATACTCCTTTTGGATCACGCCCTGTAATGAGACCAAAGTCATTCATAAACTTCATTAATCTTGGAATATTAGCCTTTGACTTATCATCCCATACAGAAGCTGTATGACATCCTGATTGGTATCCAGCATCTACAATAGGTGAGATGACAGTAGCAGCCATCATTTCTAACTCTTGAGAAGTCATTAAACCTGTAGTATCCTGAGATCCAACAATATTTACTTCTACACGAGTATTAGATCCTGCATGTAACGTAACTCCTGGAGTATTTCCTACAGCATTTCTATTAAAAATCTTTTCTACAGCGGTTAACCCTTGCCCTTCTATAGAAATCTCTTTAGAAGGCGCATATACTTGAGGCACCTCAATACCCAAAGCTTTACATGCAAAAGTTTGTAATTTTTTACCAAAAACAACAGCATAAGAACCTCCTGCTTTGATAAACTCCATTTTCTGAGGAGTTAACGCAGTAGAAATATCTTTTAATTCTGTACCTCCGTTATATAATTTCTTTTCTTTTGTATTGATGGTTAAAACTGTACCTGTTTTAACAGAATATACTTCTTTTAAGATTGGATCACCCTCTTCATCTACAATGGTGTTTCCATTTTCATCTTTTTGCTTTACCCAATTTTTAAGATCGATACCAATACCTCCTGTTACACCAACAGTAGTTAAGAAAATTGGAGCAATACCATTGGTTCCTGCAATTACCGGAGCGATATTAATAAATGGTACATATGGACTTGAAGGAATACCTGTCCATAATGCCACGTTATTTACACCTGACATACGAGAAGATCCAACTCCCATCGTTCCTTTTTCGGCAATTAACATGACACGCTTATCTGGATGTTGCTTTTGTAATGCTAATAGTTCATTTTGCATATCTTTATTGTGCTCGAACATAGATTGTCCGTGTAATTCACGATCCGATCTAGAATGCGCATCTGCACCAGGAGATAGTAAATCCGTAGAAATATCTCCAACTCCAGCTATATATGTTACAACTTCTATTTTCTCCTCTACTTCAGGTAATTTTGTAAAGAATTCTGCTTTTGCATAACTTTCTATAATGTCTTTAGCAATTGTGCTTCCTAATTTCATGGCCTCCTCTAAACGCTCTGTATCAGCTTCATACAAGAATACTTGAGTTTTTAGAACTTTAGCCGCTTCATCTGCAATTGATGCATCAGATCCTAATGCTAAATCTAAAAGAACTTCTACAGAAGGACCTCCTTTCATATGAGATAATTGCTCAAAGGCAAAAGCAGGTGAAATTTCTTCAACCACCGTTTCGCCCAGAATAATTTCTTTAAGAAATTTTGCTTTTACACCAGCGGCACTTGTAGTACCTGGTAATGTGTTATAAATAAAAAACTTTAGAGAATCTTCTCGATGAGAATTATCTTTATCCTTGATTTGCGAAATAATCTCGCTTAATAACTCAGCTCCATCAATTGGTTTTGGATGTAAACCTTGAGATTTTCTTTCTTCAATCTCTTTGATGTAATCATTATAAGTGTTCATACAATTTAAAATAGAATTCTTTCCTGGTTTAATCTAAAATGCTAAGAATATAAATAAAATTCTCTTGTTACTGCTAAAAAGTATCACAATTTTGATTCTTTGATAGCATCTTTAAAAACTGTATACTCCGCAGAGAAATAGATACGATCCTTACATTTTATGTTTACTTTATCACCTGTTTTTAACTATAAAAGCTAAACACAAAAATTATATCGATTCATTAAAAACGAATGCTACTAGTTTATAAAGAAAACCCTTTGCTGTAGATTTTTCATTATACTTTTAGTACTCGCGAAACTAAATCTTAAATCGCTAAAATTTATGTAATGACAAGTCCGACGAAAATACAAATTTTAAAGGATTTTTATGAAATGAAAAGCTCCAATGATATTTTTTTACATTATTAAAAAAAATATAGCATCTATTTATGTAAATCATTAATTATACTGGGGTTAAAATAGCAATCAACTAAAAAAATTATCTAATATTTTACACGTCATTTTATAGAATTACGAAAACGTTATAGTTAGTTGACAAATAATCGCTCCTAAAACCATCAATTTTGTCTTAAAAACACAAAAAAAGTGAAGTTATACCAACTTCACTTTTTTACTCTTGCACTTTATCGACTATTGATCATCATTTTTATGTTCCTTTCTATGGCGACCTTTTCTTCCTCTTTTTCCTCTCTTCTTTTTCATTTTCTTGTAGGTCTCTAACTGCTCTTTATTTAATGTCGCTTCAAACTTACTTTTAGCTTCTTTCATTTCTTTCTTCTGAGACTCTTTTAATGCTTTTTGCTTGTCCGTTAAAGTAGGGGTCAAAGCTTTATGCTTTCCTTTTCTAGAAAGATCTTCATTCTCTACAATTGCTATTTGCTCTTCGTTAAAGGTTGCTCTCATAGCTTTTCTATGTCCTATATGCATTTCTTTCTGCTGTTCTAATTGCATCTTCTGATCCTCTGATAAACTTTCATGGAATTCTTTTCTCAATTCTCTATGTTGTCTATGACCTTCTCTTCTATCTGTTACTTCTTCTGATTGTGCTTTGGCTACAAAAATTCCCAAAAACAAAATCATGCAGGTTACAATATTCTTCATCTATCTATTTTTTTTATTAAACTAAATTATTTCGAACGTTCACTACTTAGACTATTTATATAAGAAAAGGTTTAAAAAATATTTTAGAAATTTCGATTTGTAAGTAAATTCTTTATGTATAGTAAAAGTCTATGCTTTCTAAATAGAAGATATATCTTTATTTTCTCTTTACTTTTTAGCAAAACACGAGCATGTTTCTATACAAAGACTTAAATTGAATTAAAAAAAAGTTAAAAAAAGGGAATATTCCCCTATACCTTTTATTTTCGCACCTTCAAATTGAAAAAATTAGGAAATGGTTTTTCCCCAAGTATCCATTCCCGTAAAATTCAATTGTTCATAATAGCAAAAAGCCCGTTACCTGCTTAACGGGCTTTTTAATATCTTCTAATGATATCTTTATAAAATTAGATTGAAGTGAATAGCTAAAACTTGAAATCAAATTCGTTTTTTCTATGGGAATTACCATATTTCCAAGTTAAAAAATCCTTCACAGCCCTATCATAATTTACTATACTATCTTGAATAAGATATTTTGGCAGAAAACAACCGCTAATTTATTTAAACCTAAAATGATATTTTTTTCAGTTGTACTTGAAAAAATTCTGAAATTTTGTTTCAATTCATCTAATGAGAAACTATCCACTAAAACACTATCAATTCTATTGGAAAAGTTCTGAAAGGTTTTAGCGATGTACACTGCCCTCTTTATTTTCAGTAGTGGGTCCTGTAATTAACAATGTAGGCTTACCTTCTCAAATATTTTTATATGCTGTACTACTTAGAGAGAACATCTCCATACAATTTGCAATTCGTCTCATTGCAATATTGTTGAGCATGGACACGAATCGATAATAATAATGATAACGGAGTTATTTTATTTATTGGCCGAACAATTTGTAGTTAACGATCTAAAATAAACTTCTTATAATATCTTCAATACTTACTCCCTCGGCTTCTGCCTTGTAGTTCTTAATCATACGATGGCGCAATATCCCCATAGCTACCGCTTGCACATCTTCCATATCTGGAGAAAATTTTCCTCTGACCGCAGCATTTGCTTTTGCTGCTAATATAAGATTCTGAGAAGCTCTCGGTCCTGCGCCCCAATCAATATAGCTTTTTACTAAATCAGTTGCGGTATCTTCTTTTGGTCTTGTTTTTGAAACCATTTTTACCGCATACTCTACTACATTATCAGCAACAGGTATACGTCTGATTAACTGTTGAAAATCTATAATCTCTTGCGAAGTAAATAAAGGGTTAATAGTTACCTTGGCGTCACTCGTTGTACTTTTAACAACCTCTACTTCTTCCTGAAAACTTGGATATTTTAATTCTATCGCGAACATAAATCTATCCAATTGCGCTTCTGGAAGCGGATAAGTCCCTTCTTGCTCTATTGGATTCTGTGTTGCTAATACAAAATACGGTAAATCTAATTTATAATGATGTCCTGCTACGGTTACCGCTCTTTCCTGCATTGCCTCTAGAAGAGCAGCTTGCGTTTTTGGTGGTGTTCTATTGATCTCATCAGCAAGTATAATATTAGAGAATACTGGTCCTTTAATAAATTTAAAATGCCTAGACTCATCCAAAATTTCACTTCCCAAGATATCACTTGGCATAAGATCTGGGGTAAACTGAATTCTCTTAAAATCTAATCCTAGAGCTTTTGAGATAGTATTAACCATCAAAGTTTTTGCCAGTCCTGGCACTCCTATTAAAAGGGCATGACCTCCAGAAAATATCGAAATAAGAATCTGATCGATTACTTCTTCTTGACCAATAATAACTTTTGCAATTTCTTTTTTGAGTTCGGTATGTTTGCTTACCAGTTTTTCTACTGCTGCAACGTCAGACATATTATTTTTCTTTTTTTAACCAGTTACCGCTAAACTCACAGTCTCTGTAATCGCCATTAATTTTTATGTAGGTATCATTAATTTTTTCATCCTGCCATTCTCGTATGGCTTCAATTTGCTTTTTTCTAAGTGCTAATTCTTGAATCTTAAGATAATCCTTAGCATAATCGGCTATATGTTCATCATAACGATTTAAAACCGTTATTAATTTAAACTTTTTACGACCTTGACGATCTTGATCAGGAATCACCAATGAAACCTCATTGGTTTTTAGTTTTGATACTTGATCGTACAATATAGGATCAATTTTGGTAAGTTCAAAACGAGTATCTCCTGTTGTTGGATTTAATAATTGTCCTCCATCTTCTTTCGTTTCTTTTTCATCACTAAATTTTCTTGCAGCTTCTTTAAAGCCAATTGATCCAGATACTACTGCTGTTCTAACAGAGTCTACTAATTTCTGAGCTACTTCTACACTTTCTCTGGTTACATCTGGTATTAATAAAATATGTCTAACATCAATCTCTTCACCTCTGATCTTATCTAACTGGATAATATGCCAACCAAAATCAGTTTTAAAAGGTTCACTCACTTCTCCTACTTGTAAACTAAATGCAACATCCTTAAATTCTTTTGCGAAAGGAGTCTGTCTATTTAAAGTATATTTCCCTCCTTTAGATTTTGACCCAGGATCTTGTGAATATAATACCGCTTTTGTAGCAAAACTACTTCCGTTTTCTACAATATCAGTTCTAAATTGTTTTAATCTGTCGATTACCTTCTGTTCTTCTTCATCAGGAATTTGTGGTTCTATTACGATCTGCGCAAGCTCTAATTCTGTACCGAACAAAGGTCTTTCTTCTTCTGGAATTTCATCAAAAAACTCTCTTACTTCTTCGGGAGTAATCTCAATACCTTCCACGATCTTAGATCGCATTTGCTCTGCTAATCTATTTCCTTTATTAATTTCAAAAAGTTCTTTTCTAAAATCGGCTTCGCTTTCTTTTTTATAGAACTTCAATACCTTATCGAGAGTACCTAATTCTCTTGTCATATAATTTAACTGCTGATCTACCATGGAATTCACCTCTGCATCAGTTACAATAACACTGTCTTGCACTGCATGATGCGCATACAATTTATTCTCGAATAAACTTCCAGCTAATTCACAGCGACTTACATCTGCAGCAGATACTCCTTCACTTAGTAGTTGCTGATATGCAATGGTGATATCACTTTCTAATATTACATACTCACCAATAACGGCAGCCACACCATCAATTTTAATTTTCTGAAAAGACTTATCAGATGTATCTTCTTGAGCTATTTCTTCTTTTTTCTCGTCTTCAATAATCTCCTGCGAATAAATCTTTATGCTTGTACTTGACATCAGTAGTACTGATAGACAAATAACGTTTTTAATTATAGATTTCAAATTGTTTGTTTTTAATAGCATCTTTCGTAATGTCCTTTTCTAATTTTTTTATCAACTCCCTCTTTCTTTTATTGAGTATAATCTGTCGTATTGTTGGTTTTATATATTCTAAAGGTGCTGTTTCTTTTTTGGTAAGCACTTCTTTCATTTTGATCATATATACTCCCAACGAGTCGCGCAATTGCACATATTTACCGTTTTTCAAAATCTTATTCCTATCCTGATTTTTAAGAACCGGTATTTTATTCAATACCTGATCAAACTGAACCCAAATAGAATCATTAAATGAAGATGTAACAAACTCTAACTTTTTATCTAGCAATTCATCTCGATCTTCATCATTAAAACGATTAAAACGTGTTTGCGTTGCAACAATATTATTATAATCAGGTGGCAAATGTAAGTAACGTAATTTTACTAACTCTTCATTGAGCACAAAATTTTCTATATTTTCTGAATAATAAGACGCCATATCATCATCTGTAACCTCCATATTAATAGATTTATTGATGACAGCATCTTTGTAAGCGTTAATATATAATGTACTCTTATAGTCCTCTACAAGATTATCGAATTCTTGTAATTCACTCTCTGTTAAATTTCTTTTGGACTGATCTATGAATAACTGTCTTGTAGCCCAAATATTGATATAATTATTTATAATATTGGTACTATCTTCTTTTGAAGTATCCTTGGGAACAAGATCTTTTATATCATCTTTATAAAGGTAGGTTTCATTAACTCGGGCCACCACTTCTCTGTTTGTGGAGTGGTCTATTTTACCACAACACACAAAGGCTAGAAGTATTATGATGATCGAAGGATATCGCATTTTAGATTGACAGTTCTTTTTTAATTTTCTTAAGAGTTTTCTCATTTAGCTCTACTGAATATTTTCCTCTTAATTCATTTAACCACTGCTTTTCTAAATCTTCCTGAAAATCATTAATTACTTTTCCTTTTGTTTCTTCGAAAGTCTTAATTCTGGATGGTATAACTTCCATAACTTTAATTAGTGTAATGTAATTATCCTCTGTTGTACTTATTATTTCTCCAGATTTTCCAGAAAATTTACCTGCTAAATCATCTACATCTTTTTCTACTATTTGTTCGGTAAATAAGACCTTATTGGTTTCTGAAGTATTTACTTCTTTTTTGATAACATTTACATCTTTTCCTTTTTTCAAGAGTTTTTCTACTTTAGTAATGAGTTCTTTATTAGCGGAAGAAGCTTTCATTATTTTATAACTCTCATTCTGGATATAGTCGTTCTTTCTCGAATCATAATACTTCTGTAAGCCAAGAGAATCGGTTTTAGCAGCATTCCATATTTTAGTTTCCATTAAGTCGAATAACAATAACCCATCTCTATATTCAGAAATCACATTAGCAAAATCCTGATTATCTTGCTCTAAATTCTCTTCATAATATTGAAGTAACATAGCAGATTCATAATCTTCATATATTCTGTCTACTAAAACGGCTACTTCTTTCGTATTCGACTTACGGGTACCTTTATTTTGTATAAACTTCGCAAAATCCAAATAGGTAAAATTTTGATCTCCTATTTTAAACAAGTTCTTTTTTAGGTTAGCATCATCTTCTGAGAAATTCCATTTTTCATTAAAAATAGTGGATGGAACTATTTTTTTAAAATAGCTTAATGCTTTCTCATTTTTCTCTAAACCATATTTTTCTTTAAGCGAATTGATAAATGATTCTGTAATTAGTTTAGATCGGCTATCTTTTTTAACTCTTTGTGTAAGTTCTCCTTTTAACTCTTCGAATGTCTTAGGTGGATGTTTCTCTATTAACTTAACAATATGCCAACCATATTTTGTTTTTACAGGTTCTGATAATTCTCCTTTTTCTTTTAAACCAAAAGCAACCTTTTCGAAACTCTCTGAATTTAGCGCTCCTTGCCCAAATCTATTGATCTTACCACCATTTATTGCAGTATTACGATCATCACTATATTGTTTTGCCAAAGATTCAAAAGACGCTTTTTCATTTAGTTGCGCTTGTATTTCTTTAATTCTTTTTGCCGCTTGTTCTTCGGTTTTATCTTTATTAAATGCGACCATAATATGAGCAACCGTTACTTCTCCTAATGATTTTTCCTTATTATTTACTTTAACGATATGGTAACCAAAACGAGTTCTAAAAGGCTCAGACACCTTTCCTACTTCTGTTGTAAACGCAGCATCTTCAAAAGGATAAACCATTCGGAATGCAGAAAACCATCCTAAATCGCCTCCATTTTTCTTAACCGAAGGATCTTGACTATAGGCAACTGCTACTTTCTTAAAATCTTCACCGCTTATAACCTTATTTCTTGCTTCAGTTATTTTTTCATAAGCTGCTAACGTATCTTTTGGAAGTGCGTCTGGTCTAACCTGTACCAGAATATGACTAGCATTTACTCTTTGTTGTAAACGATCATAAGCTTCTTTTACCAGCGCATCGGATACTTTGGTATCTGTTAAATAACTTGCTGAGAGCTGTTTTTTATACCCTGCTAATTCTTTGACATAAGATTCTTTTTTATCAAGACCTTGGGATCTTGCTTCCTCTAGCTTTAGCTTATAATTGATAAATAACTCCAAGTATTCATCAACATCTTTTTGGGATTCATCTTTTACTAAATCGATATTCTTTAGATATACTCTTTTAAACTCTGATCTGTAGACCGGTGAGTTATTAATTGTTAGAAGTACTTGATCTTTCTCTTGGCCATATAGTAACGTACTGAAAATTACTCCTAAAAAAAGTATGATAGATTTTTTGTGCATAGTTCTTAAAAATAAAGTCCCCAATCGGACAAAAATAACAATATTAACGTGTTTTACAAGCTATTTGTAGTAACGTATATGATGCTTATATCGTATGAAAACCATTCAAAAAATTAATAATTCCTGATATCCGTGGTAGCTTTCAACTATTATACTAAAATAACGATCAAAAAATACACATCCAAACTGATTCATTCTTTATCCAAAACTTATGGTTTATCCATCTAGAAACTTCATCTATTCTAGTGTAATTATTTTCATATTCATGTAGTATCTTCGCAACAAAATGTAACGGAATTATCTACTAGCAAACAATAACTTTTATCTTTTGGAAAGAAAATTAAAACTTATATGGGATTTTAGAGGTCCTAGTGCTCAAAAGACCGCGGAGCACCATGTCATCCATTTAAAGGAATATATTTCTATAGAAAAACTCTCTCTTAATATCACAGGTTTTCAGGAGATTAACGAATTTCATAGTATCGCTTTCATGGTTGTTACTGATTCTGAAATGAAACAAGTCAGAGATGCACTAAAACCTCATCGTGGACAGCTTTATCAGAAGTAGATTTTTAAAAAATATTTGTCTTGGCACGTATATTGCCTTAGACCTTATATATTTGCAAAACTTTAAAAAACAAGAATTAAAAATATCACAATGAAAAACATATTATTTCCAGTCCTTTTATTATTTATAAGCATTCAGGCATTCGCTCAATCAAAAGTAGGTACTATTGATAGTGATTTTATTCTTTCTAAAATGCCTGAGCTTACTAAAGTACAGGAAGATTTAAAGGCATATAATGCTAAATTAGAAGCAGACCTTAAGGTAAAAGCCGATGAATATCAAGCAAAAGTAAAGGCGTACCAGGAAGGTGTGGCTACTATGACCGAACCTATGAAGAAGACAAAGCAAGAAGAAATTATCGCTTTAGAAAATGATATTGCTAAATTTCGTCAAAATGGAGCACAACTAGTTCAATTAGAACAAAACAAATTGTTACAACCTTTGTATACAAAAATAGGTAAGGCTTTGGAAGAAGTTGCTAAAGCAGAAGGATACACTCAAGTATTAACAATTACTAGTAGTGGATTAGCATATGTAGATCCAAAGTTTGATCTTACGAAAACAGTAATGACTAAATTAGGTATTCCGATTCAATAGTGTATTGAAAATCTATAAAAAAAGGCTTCGATTTTGATGATCGAAGCCTTTTTTTTATCATTATTTTTCTAAAAAGTTTTTATCTACTATAATTCGGAGCTTCTTTAGTAATCGTTACATCATGTGGATGACTCTCATGAATTCCGCTTGCGGTAATTTTCACAAAACGTCCTGTATTCTGCAGCGTTTCAATATCCTTAGATCCGCAATACCCCATACCAGCGCGTAGTCCTCCTACAAATTGGTGAATACTTTCGAAAAGTTCCCCTTTATATGCAACTCTTCCTACAATTCCTTCTGGAACTAATTTTTTGATATCATCTTCAACATCTTGGAAATAACGATCTTTTGATCCTTTTTTCATCGCTTCTACAGATCCCATTCCACGATACGACTTGAATTTTCTTCCTTCGTAGATAATAGTTTCTCCAGGAGATTCTTTAGTACCAGCTAACAAAGAACCTAACATTACGGTATCGGCTCCTGCTGCAATTGCTTTTGGAATATCACCTGTATATCTTATTCCTCCATCTGCAATGACAGGAACTCCAGATCCTTTTATTGCTGCAGCCACTTCTAACACAGCAGAAAATTGTGGAAATCCAACACCTGCTACCACTCGAGTAGTACAAATTGACCCTGGTCCAATCCCTACCTTTACCGCATCGGCACCAGCCTCTACTAAATATTTTGCTGCCTCGCCAGTAGCTATATTACCAACAATTACATCTAAATCAGGAAAATTCTTTTTTACATCTTTCAAAACAGACACCACGCCTTTGGTATGGCCATGAGCAGTATCTATTACTACAGCATCTACACCTGCTTTTACCAATGCTTCCGCACGTTCTACAGCATCTCCTGTTACTCCAATTGCTGCCGCTACTCTAAGACGTCCAAAACCATCTTTATTTGCAATAGGCTTTAATGTTAATTTAGTAATATCTCTAAAAGTGATTAATCCTACTAAGGTATTATCATCATTAACTACAGGTAATTTTTCTATCTTATTGTCCTGCAAGATAACCTCAGCTTCCTGAAGAGAAGTTCCTTCTCCTACCGTAACCAAGTTTTTACTGGTCATCACCTCAGAAATAGGCCTTTCATCATTTTTTTCAAAACGTAAATCCCTGTTGGTCACAATTCCTAATAACTTATTATCAGCATCTACAATAGGAATACCGCCAATACTATGCTCGCGCATGTTATTTTTAGCGTCGATAACTTTAGCATCCAAAGGCAAAGTAACAGGATCTATAATCATTCCACTTTCTGCTCTTTTCACCTTACGAACTTTCATGGCTTGCTCCTGAATAGTCATATTCTTATGAAGCACTCCAATTCCACCCTCTTGAGCCATGGCAATGGCCATTCGGCTTTCAGTTACTGTATCCATAGCAGCAGAAACTATTGGAATATTGATCGTAATATTTCTAGTAAACTTTGTTTGAATATTTACTTCTCGGGGCAGTATTTCCGAAAAGGCAGGGACTAAAAGTACATCGTCATATGTAAGTCCTTCGCCAACGATTTTGGATTCGTGTGCTGTCATAGCAATTAAGATTTAATTGCGTGCAAATATAAGCCTTTTTTAAAGGAATCCTATAAAACTGGTAATGTAAAATATTTCTTTGAGCATCATGGTTGTTTTTTATCAATCTAAATGATTTACCTAAATACCTCTAAAAATCTGCAAAACCAGCTTAAACACTGGATTTAAATATTTTAACACTTCGTAAAAACAATAATTTCGAAAAAAAACGTTTGTATAAGAGTCGTTATTTAACATTATTTTAATATTTAAATAGTATATTTAGAAAAGCTTTCCCCAAAGCTACCTAACCCCAAAAAAAAGCCTATGAAAATTAGTTTATACCTACTATTGATATGCCTATGTATCCATACGGCAGAAGCGCAGTTTACGGAATTACCTACAGCAGACCTTGCTGATCTTACTATTACTAACGATCAAGTAGAACAGAATAAACCAAAAAGAAATTTATTTACTAAAAGGATCATCCCTTTTACCTTAATTGCTTCAGGACTTTTATTAACGACAAGTGATTTTGAAGAATCATTGCAAAGGGACATCAGAGGATATACCGGAGATGACTTTTATTTGAATATAGATGATTATACCAGGTATGCTCCCATAGTTCAGATGTATGCTGCAGATATTTTTGGTGTAGAAGCTAGAAACCATTGGTTTGATCAAACAAAAAATTTATTAATTTCTACCTTAGTTACGAGTGCTGCTACCACCATTCTAAAAAAAGAAGTTGACAAGGCAAGACCTGGAGATCCTTCGCAATTAAACTCATTTCCATCAGGACATACCTCTATGGCTTTTGTATCTGCTGCGGTATTATACGAAGAGTTTATAGATTCTAGTCCACTATTAGCTTATAGTGGTTACCTTTTTGCTGTTACCACCGGTAGTTTACGAATGATGAATAATAAACACTATTTATCTGATGTATTAGTCGGTGCCGGTATAGGAATTTTAACTACTAGATTAGTTTACCATTATGAACATTTATTTTCTTGGAATCCTTTTAAGAAAACAGATGATATGGCTCTGGTACCGCAATTTACAGGTGATGGTGTTGGGGTTTATTTTTCAAAATCTTTTTAAAAAGATTAAATCCCTTCAGCATAGGCAAAATTTTCTTCTGTATTTACCTTAAGGTAGTCTAGCTTTAGATTTGTAATCTGCCTAAGATGTAAATAATCATGTGCTAGCCAATTTGCTAAAAATTGATAAGCCGTCATCTCCCCGAATTCAGGATGAATTGTTACATTATTCCATTTCGGGTTTTGTAATGACCTGAGCCAATTAATGGAAATACTTCGTTCCCGTAAAAAATCACTTAATACAGCATCATATTCTTTATTAATATAATCTCTTTGTTGCACCCATCCTTCTGGATCAATCGGAACAAATTCATTTTCTGGAGTTTCTAATATATGTTGAGTCCTTGCTCTGAAATCCTCTCGTTCTTCGTCATATAAATGGCAAACAATTTCTAATAAACACCATCTATTAGGTCTATCTTTCCAGAGATATGCTTCCTTAGGAACTTTTTTAAGAAGTGCTTCAAAAACCTGTTGATTTCTATATAACTCGTCAATGATTACTTGATACTTAGACATAATAATTAGTAAATATTTATTTGTTTGTATGCTTTGTAAAATTAACTAATTACTTCATTAATGAATCTCTTCTGATTCATGCTTTTTTTTGTAAAAAATTACCTGTCTAATGTATAGGAAATATTTCAAAACCTGTACACTCTTTCCATTTACAATCCACTCATAAAAAAGCTCTTATATATTTGGTTCTATAGATAGTCCTGAAACAAATTGAATTTTAAAAAAGGGTAAGATACCCCTTTAAAATTAGCTTTTTTCCTCTTTTTACAGATTTTATTAGTTACTACTTTTGATACATATAGTAAGAGTTATATTTTTTTGAATTAGCCAAAATCAAAATATAGCGAAAAGCCTAAAAATGGTATCTATAAAACTCTCTTTTGGATATGGGGCCAGTTAGAATAGAGAGTAAGAAAAAAATGTAATTGTGTACAAATCTAACACTAGTGGAAGTATCCAAAATTTAATAGTATATCTTTTTTAGGCTTTTCTTACATCAGAACCTACTATCTCAAGGACGAATACATAAAAGCTGCCTCAAAATACATCTGAGACAGCTCATGTAAGCATCAAAATATATAGTCTTTACAACTGCTAAATTGTTCTTCTATCCAATCTTACATAATCCACGAACATGTAAGTATTCCAGAAAACATTAATTTGAGAATTATTAAAAATTCCAAATCTTGCATCTGATCCTACATTTAGATTAAGGATAATATTGTGATCTCTAAAATTCTGTAATCTAAGATCATTATCTACACTATTGGTATAGTTTGCTTTAAGACTTCCGTCTACATAGATTTTAACTGTAATGTTTCCATTCCTATTAATCCAACGTTGTTCGTAAGTATGCCACCCTTCACTGACACTGTATTCTCTTGTGGCATTGGTTCCAAGTTGGTTCTGACCAACATTGCTACCATAAAATAAATTACTACCAAAATCTGCGCGATTACCAAAGGAATACCCTTCCATAATATCTATTTCTCCACGTGTAGGCCAATTGGTTTCATTCACTGTCCAAAATGCAGGCCATACACCATAAGTATCGGCAAACCCTTTATAATTATTACCTTCTCTAGCAATGAGCTTAATACTAGCTCGTAATCGATATTCTTGATTATTTCCTGGATGAAAATCGAAATAAGACTTTACGTGTCCAGACTCATAACGATTACTATTTACTCGATAGGCTTGTAGACGAAGACAACTTCTACCATCTAGGCTTGCAATTTCGGAATTCCAATTCCTGTAGTGACAGATACTAGAATTATAATCCGTTCGATTATGCGTTCTTTGCCACTTATTTAAATTTCCATTACTATTGAAGTTATCTGTAAACTGTCTTACCCAAGGTCCAGCTTTTCCTTCGATTATATTCTCTGTAGCATCTGTGGTATTTACAGCTTCTTCGATTAACTCATCTTCAGTCTCACAACCAAACGCAAATAATAGTAAGAGCAAAAAGTTTAGAAAGTTGATTTGTGTTCTCATAATATGATATTTAGTTAAAAAGAATGCAACTAAATTAGAAACATAATTACGAATACCTTAACAAAACAAATTAAACAATATTAAATCATCAAATAAATCGTTTGTTTTTTGTCAATATAAAAAAGTATTACATTCGCTTCATATTAGATTCCACAAGGGATCACAGTAAAATTTAAAACGCAAACGTTTTCGTTGATTATTTGGGTAAAATGGTAATGAAAAATTAAAACTTAAGAAGCTTTTAAGATGATTTGAGGGAAATAATTCGAAATATTATCAATTTTTACAAGTATAAACCAACGATCAGTGTTTCATCGATTCATTTTGAAAGATAAATCACACAGATTCTAACGAAAATTTTCGTTATATCAGGCTATCAACTTTTGAATTTTATCTGCAACTGATCCGCTTTCTGCAATTCTCATGATACCCAAAATCACTCGAACAGTCCAACCTGGATTGGTAATAATAAATGCTTTCTCTTTTATTTTTTTGGTCTCTGTAAATAATTCTCTGATCGAAAGTTTCTTCAGAAGTCATTGCTAATTCCTTAGCAAATTCCCATGCACCGTCTCTAGCCAACTCCATACTAAAATCAATTAGAAAATTATCTATATTGCCAAAGAGCTTAAGTATTTTTCTAAACGTTGGCCATATTTCTGATAGGTCTTTTTCAACTTCTATAACTAATGATGATAGGATCTCGTTTATTTTATCAAAATCCCCTTTAAGATCATTAATATTTTTCCCCTTAGAAATTTCGGCAGCAGCGATACCCAAATCCAAATTTATATGCGCATTAATACCGACTAGCAAGTGTTGTATTACAATAGGCCAATAATCTTGGGATACTTCAAAAGCTATTTTCCAGGAATCGGTTACCTCTTCTAACCTCAGATAAGAGAAATAAGCATGAATATATCTTTTGGCAAAGACTACATCTAATAATTCCATTCTCGCTCCATCATCAAAAAAACCAGCTTCAATTCCTTCTTTCACTCTAATAGTAACTCTTCTATACAATGCTGCAAAATACCCTAAAGGGTCATTTTTTGTCTTTGATATTGCTATAATATCATCTAAATTGATGATAACATCTTCGATAGTATGTATTGGTTTCAAGATTTTGCTAGATTACTGTGGTTCTATAGGTACATGAACATTTCAATAAATTTAAGAATTCGATTTTAATACCGTGTAATTTTCAGTAAATTTAATAGCTAGTTGATTCACCATGAAAAAGATAATAACAACCATAGTTATTTTATGTATTTATGGTTTTATGAATGCACAGACTAATCCTACTTTTTATGGTTTAAAATCGCATTATGGTTTTATCATTGCTCATTCTCCTGAATTAAAACCAATTTCACAAACCAACCCATATGGAATTCAATTAGAATATAGTTGGTTAAAGACTAGTGACAAAGCATGGAAAACTTGCTTTTGTTATGGCAGATCTGGTTTTTCTTTTGCTTACTTTAATTATAACAATCCGGATATTCTTGGCAGTTCTTACAACCTTATTTACTTTGTAGAACCCTATTTCACCTATAAAGGACCTTTACGTTTTTCGTTAAGAGGGTCGGTTGGAGCTACCTATCTTGATACCATTTTTGATGAAGAAACGAATCCTGAAAATGTACTATTTAGTACAAACTTGAGTTTTTTTCTTGCGTTATCACTTAACCTTAATTATCATCTTAATAATAAGTACGCGATCAACCTATCAGCTAATTATAATCATATTTCTAATGGAGGGCAAAAACAACCTAATAAAGGAATGAATTTCCCAACCTTTTCTATTGGAATTGATAGAATTATTAATGACACTCCTTTAAAAAGAAAACCCGAATCATTGCGATCTTATGAAACCTCCCTAGATTACTATATGGGTTCGTTTGCAAGTCTTAGATCTTCCGATAGAGAAGCTGAGGCTTCTAATCATCTTTTAATCGGATTAACTGGCGGAATTCTAAAACCTTTATCAGGCATTAACGGGCTTAATGCTGGAGTGGAGCTTTGGTATGACTTTTCTGATCGAGAAATCGCTAAACAAAGAGGAATTGATGATTCTGCTTTTTCTTCTGCCATTACTGCAGGACATCAATTTTCTATTGGTAGCTTTTACTTTTTACAATCTTTTGGTTTTTACTTGACACGTCCAAAAAACATACAAGGCAACTGGCTATATCAGCGATACTCCTTTTGGTACAGTATTGGAAAATCCAAACGTTGGACCTTGGGAGCATCTTTAATCGCCTATGGAAAAGTTGCTGATCACATGGATGGTCGCTTAATTTACATTCTCAATTAACAATATTTATGATGTAGCAGCTCCATCTATCATTTTCTTTTTTAAACCAACGATCTCTGATAATATCCTTATCTCTTTTTTAATGTTTTTTCGGATTGTAATTATCAAAATAACAGCTCCAACTATATATGAACCGTCGATCAAAATCATTTGCCAATTTTCAAAGTACAAACTAAACTCTGGACTAATCATATAAAAACCAATCGTATACAACGCTACGATAACTATTGTTACGGGTCCATGAATTTTTCTCCTAAACTTATAAAACGCTATAGTATCCTCTGTAGCATGTAATGCATGATCTAACATGTTTATTTTTTTGGATTTGGATACACTGATAAATTCAATAATTATTCTTATCAATAGTCCTCCTATCATCAAACTTACCCCTATTCTACTAAGCACTTTTTCTACAGGAGCTACAAAATAGAAAAATGCTGTAATCCCTAACAATACAATGGAAAGTACCACAATATTCCCGTAATGAAATTTTGTACTCCAAGTCTTCTTTTTTCGAATTATTGATAATACTTCTTCTATCCTATTTTCCTTAACATCATTTTCGATACTATTTTTATCTTTTTGCCATTGATTCTGCAAGGTTTCAAATTCATTCTCCATGTTCTAATATTTTTTTCAATCTTTTTTTAATTCTATGGATCTTTACTCGAACGTTTGTTGGTTGGATCCCCATTATTTCTGATATACTATCATAATCCTGACCATCCAGTACCATCATAATAAGTAAACGATCTATTTCTACTAATTTCCCAATAGCTATATATAAACTCTTGCTTTTGGTTGGATCAATTTCATGAGGCTCTGCAGGAATTGCGTGTAAAATTTGATCAATTGCCACTTTCTTAGACTTCTTTTCTTTTCGTATATGTTGTAAACAGGTATTTACTGTAATTCGATATATCCAGGTTCTATAGGAAGACTTTCCTCTAAAATCATCTAAAGAGTTCCAAATATTGATACATACTTCTTGCGAAAGATCCTTAGCCAAATCCATATCCCCTTTCATGTACCCTAAACACATTTGCAAAATCATAGGATAAGAATCTTTGTATATATCTTCGAAAAGTTGCTGCTTTTTACTCATTACCTAAAAATGCATTTACCTTTTGATAGAATACTTCTGGCTGATCAAACATAATAAAGTGTTTACTATCTGCTATCATTTCTATTTTTTTATTAGACAAAGTAGCGTATTGCTTGTTATAGTTCGACTCTGCTACTTCAATTGTTGGGAAAGCTGCCCCAATAATCAATGTTTCAGCAGTTACTTTATCTAGCACCGTTCGTAAATCCAGTTTTAAAAGATCAGTATACCCATATACGTATGTTTTTCGGTCGGCTCTCAGTATCCAATTTAATAAAACATCAACTTTATCTTTTTTATTGGTCATATTCTGGGCCATCATCGTAGCAGTTTGCTTAAACTGATCTTCATTCATGTTTAGCATTTGGTTATTATACGGACTATCATATTGGATTTGATCCACTGAAACGCCTGGCATCATCAATTCTCTCATACAAGGAATAGAATCTACCAGTATTAAACTTTTTATATCATTTGGAATAGCTGCGGCAATATCAATTGCCAAATTACCTCCCATACTATGACCTATAATAATTACATTTTTTAACTGTTTTTTCTCTATGTAATCAACTAACTCTTTCTTAATAGTAAGGTACCAAGGCATCTCGATAGGAGCGTTTCCATCAAATCCTGCGTAAGATATCAAATGATGTTCATGAGTGCCTTTTAGATTAGATACTGTTTCCTTCCAAACAGATCCAGGATTTGTAAAACCTGGTAAATACAGTACAGGTGCTCCTGAACCAGATACCTGAACCGTTATTGCTGGAGCCTGACTAAATGTGATATGAACTAACATACATAGAACTAAAGTGATTTTAAAATTTCTCATGATTTTCTTTTTTAATTTTCTCTTTGATGCAATTCTCTTCTAATTGTTACACCTAGTCCGAAAAAAATATCAGTACTAATAAAAAAACCTTGAAACCCTCTTAAACAGGTATCTCCTATTAAATCTAATAGTTATAGCTTCTATATAATTCGCTACTCTATTAGGCTATTTATATACGCAATTATTTTAAGAAAAGGTAGGGTATCTAGATCATCGAGCGTTTAATAATAAAAGAAAGGACTATGAGATTTTTACACACGCACTTTAGATTTAGTTTTAAAATTATGATGAATTTTATTAAAGAATTGCCTTCCTCTTGTGGCTATGCCATAAGAAGATAACATTTCTTATCTCATATAGAAATAAGGGAAAGCAAACAAATTGGAAAAATTGCATAATTATTTAAAAAGCCTATCTAGTATGATAGGCTTTTTTATGCATAAAAGTGTCTCGTCCTGAAATAAGTTGACGTAATTTAGACTTATTTATGACACATTCAGAAGAACCAAGGAAGAAGCGTACACAACGAGATTATAATTTAGGCTTTAAATTATCAGTAGTTGCTCAAGTAGAAAAAGGCGAAATGACCTATAAACAAGCACAAAAAGCTTATGGTATACAGGGAAGAAGTACTGTTTTGGTTTGGTTGAGAAAACATGGTACCTTAGACTGGAGTAAACC
>NZ_JBSWZK010000006.1:0-347984 GCF_054054605.1 Aquimarina sp. 433 | reverse complement strand
AGAAAATCATTGCTCAATATGTAAAAAATCAAGGCAAGGAAAAAGAATATGAAGTGTTACATAAAACAGATCAGTTAGATCTATTCTAATCTAATGCCTCGGGGCTTGCCCCGAGGATTATTTACTTTTTAGAAAAAGGATGTTTGGAAATATAAATTTTTATTCTACATTTGTAGAGTTAATTCTAATAATGTAGAAGAATGCAATTGTCAAAAGCAGAAGAACAATTAATGAAGTATCTCTGGAAACTGGAGAAAGCTTTTATGAAAGATTTACTCGATGCCTTTCCGGAACCAAAGCCTGCTACAACTACAGTGGCAACTTTGTTAAAAAGAATGAAAGACAAGGGTTTTGTAGATTACAAATTATATGGTAAATCGAGAGAATATTATCCGTTGGTAAAAAAGACAGATTATTTTTCTAAGCATGTGAATGGCTTAATAAAGAATTTCTTCAATGATTCTGCTTCACAGTTTGCTTCGTTTTTTACTTCCGAAACAAATTTGTCTACTTCCGAGTTAGAGGAGCTTAAAAAAATAGTGGATCAAGAACTTTTAAAGAAACAAAAATGATAGCCTATATCCTTAAATCTTCTTTGTGTTTGATGCTCTTATGGGGTTTCTATAAGTTGTTTTTAGAAAAGGAGAATATCCATTTTTTAAAGAGATTCTATCTTCTTTTTAGTTTAGTGTTTGCCTTTAGCGTACCTCTTATTACACTTACTTATGAGGTAGAAGTTGCTCCGCAACCAGAAATAGTGGTAGATGGGACAGCTCCATTGATGATGAATGTATCTGAACTAAGTGACGTAAAAGAACCACTTGATTATACATCAATTATCATATGGAGTATATACGGTATCGGCGTGTTGATTTTTGGCATTCGTTTCAGTAAGAATCTTATCGATATAGGCAAAAAAGTGAGAGGAAATGAACGTTTAAAGGAGACATCTCATGTAAACGTTTTGGTTGGAAACTCCATTGTTCCGCATACGTTTCTTGACTTTATTTTTGTTTCCAAAAAAGAGTTTCAACAAAACGCTATTCCAGAACAAATCCTTCTTCATGAGAAAACACATGTGCTTCAGAAGCATACCTTAGATATACTGTTTGTAGAATTATTGCAAGTAATTTTTTGGTTTAATCCAGTATTTATTTTTATCAAAAAATCAATCAGATTAAATCATGAGTTCTTAGCAGATCAGAATGTATTAAAACAACAATTTTCAATACAGAGTTATTTTGACCTACTCGTTAATTACAAAAACAGCTCTAATCAGGCTGAATTATCGAGTCCTATTAATTATTCATTAACAAAAAAACGATTACAGATGATGACTAAAAATTTTTCCCGCAAGAGGGCAATCTTAAAGATGCTAGCCGTATTACCGTTACTAGCAATTGGTTTACTGTCATTTAATAATGATATTGTAGCTAAGGAAATTATCAAAGAAGTCCCAGAACTGTTAGTTACAGATGATTTTGAATTAACAATTGACGCCAATAACAATCTTTATCATGGAGAAAAGAAAATTAGTATTGATGAAGTGAGAAATTTAGCAAAAGAATATGTAAAAAATAATGCTTCAGAAAAAGATGCGAATGCTAATATAACTTTTCATGAAGAAGCTAATAAGGATTTGTTTATACTTCCATTATTAGATGCGCTTAAAGACCTTGGCATGGGTGATGTTAAGTTTAAAAATGAAGGTTATGTTGAAGAACCTCAATCTTTTGAACCATCATCAACTAAAAATACTTCTGAGAAAAGAACTATGACCATTTCCAAAAATTGGAAAGAGAAAGACGTTCAGGATGGAGTAACTGAAGAAATGGTAAAAGAATATAATATATGGGCAAAGGATTTAAATTCCAAGATTAAAGGGAATAAACCAGTTAGCGTAAAGCATAGTGAGATTTATCGTATGATAAATATTTATACAAAGATGAATCCGGATCAACGCAAAAGGTCGGAGCAGTTTCCTGATATACCGCCTCCACCACCAGCACCAGAAGCTCCGAAAGTAAAGAAAGGTGAGAAAAGTGATATTCCTCCACCTCCTCCGCCACCAGCTCCAGAAGCTCCTTCAAAAGTGAATGGAAATTATGTGGAGGTAATGTTTGCAGAAGATTCTGACTTGACTCAAGAAGAAAAAGAAGCTTATGTCAAAAGAGTGGAAGCTCAGATTGCGAAACAAAAAGCGGAACAAGAAAGAGCATTAGAGGAGATAAAAGCAGAAGAAATGGAAGTGTTAGCTGAATCTCAGCGATTAATTGCAGAAGCAGAAAGAGTAGAGCAGGAAAATAGAAGAGATGCAATTGCTGGAATTGAAGAAGCTGAAGTAAAACGAGCTATCGCAATGGAGCAAATGCAGAAGTTAATAGGAGCTGCAGAACGAGCCAGAGCTGAAGCAGCTGAACAAGCAGAGAAACAAAGAGCAGAGGTATTAGAACAACGACAAAGATTGAGAGAATTGTCGGCAAAAGATATGAGAAAAGCTAAAATAGAAGCTCGAAAGGCTGAGAAGGCAATGCGAAAAGAAGAAACGAAAGCCAGAAATTTAGCTCTAGAGGCTGAAAGAAAAGCCCAAAAAGAGCAAGTAAAAGCTGAATTTGAAGCCTATAAAGCAGAACTGGATGCGAAAAAAGCAATACGTGAAGCGGAAATGCAAGCTCGAAAAGCAGAACAACAAGCAAGACAAGAAATGCGCAAGGCAGAAATGAATGCTAGAGCACAAATGTTGGCAAGTGAAAGTGCTATGCGCGCTGCAGAAATGAATGCTAGAAAAGCAGAACAACGAGCTAAACGCCAGACTCCTGCTAAATTAATAGAAAACATGGCAAAAAACGACGCGGAATTCTATTATAACGGAAAGAAAATCTCCGCTAAAAAAGCACTCAAATTAGTAGAGGATTCGGGTAATCCGTTATCCATTGATGCTTCTACTAATAACGGTAAATCTAAAGTGATTATCAAAGATTAATTATTTAGATATCATTCATCAATACATAAAAACGCATTAAAACCTCACTTTGGTGGGGTTTTTGTGCAACATTTGATTAGTAATCAGCGTTATAAGTCTATTGTCAATCAAAATTACCCTTAGATTATGTTAAAACGATTTTTTATTCTGTGCTCTGGCACAGATGCCGATATTTTGGCTAATTGCTCCAACGGAGAACAAAATAAGTATGCAGGTATTGGAGCAACCGTATTTTTTACAGCATTAATGGCTTTTTTAGCCGCTAGTTATGCGTTATACACAGTTTTTGATAATTATTTTACAGCAGTGTTTTTCGGAATTGTCTGGGGGCTATTAATTTTTAATCTGGATAGATTTATCGTTTCTACTATTAAGAAAAAGGATAGTTTTTTGGATGAACTGTTACAGGCTTCTCCTCGAATTATCTTGGCAGTCATCATAGCAGTAGTGATATCTAAACCTCTAGAATTAAAGATTTTTGAAAAGGAAATAGATCAAGTGCTTTTAGAGCAAAAAAATGATCTTACCTTGGCAAATCAGGAACAGATAGCTACGCAATATACACCTGTTGTAGAAGGGATTGACACTGAAATTGAAGCGCTAAAAAAAGAAGTGACTACCAAAGAAGCGGAAGTCAATGAATTGTATGAAACATATATTGCCGAAGCAGAAGGGCGAAAGGGAACAGAGCTCGTGGGTAAAGGTCCTGTTTACAAAGAAAAAAGAGAAAAGCATGATGCGCAATTGGCAGATTTAGTGGAGTTAAAGAAAACGAATGCTGAAAAAATTGCAAATCTAGAAACACAAAAAGGTGAACTTGCACAAGCATATGAAAAACAGGTAGAAGACTCCCAACCAATTATTGATAATTTTGATGGATTAATGGCAAGGGTAAATGCATTGGGCAAATTACCTTGGTTACCATCTTTCTTTATCTTTTTGTTGTTTTTAGCGATCGAAACCTCTCCAATTTTTGCTAAATTATTATCTCCCAAAGGGGAATATGATTTTAAAATTGAAGATCTAGAAGGTGAGGTCAAAACATGGACGGCTCAGAAAGCAGATCAGCGTAAAGCATTACTAGAAACTGATCATACGGTAAATGATAGAGTTTACAATGATATCGCTGAAGAAGATGAGTTGTACCAATACAAAAAGAAAATCGCTAGAGAATTAATGCAAAAACAACAAGATGCCTTTTATAAAAGACAAACAGACATTCTGTAAAGGTGTGTTTTGTGTTTAATGTATAGTTGCTGTCTGTAAATATTCGTAAACTTTAGTAACCTAAAGTGAACCAATGGTTATATACTGCATTAGGTATTTTCTTTTTCAGGAAGATTTGTAGTAAGATCAATATCATATTTTTCTCTTATTTTGAAATTAAGAACCGCATCCTTTTGGAAGGAATCTAATCTTTTTAATTTTTCAATTGGAGAATCTTCTGTCATTCTCATTATTTGATGTCCATGCTTTTCTATGCGCTCATTATAAAATACTAAACAATTATAGAGCGTTTCAGGTTTTGAATTCTTGAAAAGAAGGAACTTCCGTTTCGGATCTTTTCTAGATAAATTTACTGTTAAATCATACATAAATCGTTCTATAAAACTAATTTCTAAAACAAGAGTACCTTCCACACAGTCTCTTTCGGCTTTTAAATAATAGGAGCCGTCGGCGTATTCTCTTTGTATTTCTTTTATTATCCTCCAATTCATGATATTATTAACGTTGCGTGTATGAATAGTTGTAACAAAGTCACTGTGATTTATGGACCTTATTATATGCTTTTTTTTTACTAATAAATCTCCAATTTCGGTCTACTATCACTGACCATCTCTTTTTGTTTTGATGACAAATTTGAAGGTGAAACTATTAATTTCTTCAAGTTTTTGGGAAGATTATAACTATTTATGGTTTCTAGATTGAAGTTATCTGCAAGGGATAAATGAATTAGTTTATTCATATTAAACATTGATTCGGGTAGCTTCTTTATACGGCAGTTCTCAAGTCGAAAATATTTTAATTTTTTCAATTCATAAATTGACTCTGGTAAATTTTCAATGTCATTGCCCCTAAAAGTCAAATACTCTAATTTAGAAAGTTTTAAGATCCATTCGGGAAATTCTTTATAATTAAAATTTAGAATTTCCAATTTTTTCACTGTTTTAAGTTCTCCAACATCATTCGGTATTAAACTCACATTGTTAACATCAGATTGCAAGAAAAGTTTTTTTAGTTTTTCGAAATGCAAAAAGTTCTGACCGTGTTTTTCTAAGTCATGTTCTGGAAACCTTATTGATAGTTCAGTAATACCTTTTGCCGTATTTACCTTTTCAAATAAGTTATCAGATTTGTATTTCAAAAAGTTTAACATTTTGTTAATCATTTACAAGGATTAATATAAAATGAGTTTTAATCCGTTTTTGTAGAGTGTTATGAAGATTTTTCAATTTTAAATTCCAATTTTAGAGTCAATTTGATATCCCAATTGTTTCAAGATTTCATTTTTTTGTTCTTTTTTGTACTTCTCGAACATAACTCTTAGGGTGTAACCTCCTATTAAGTAATTATCTTCAATATAAGACCAATCCACAACTTTTTCAAAATCAATTGTAATAGTATCGCCTATGTTTATGTTATTTATATAATAAGGATCATTTTGTAATACGCCTTTTAACGTTTTTTCTTCTTTAAAGGTTAATTCTGAAATCCAGAGATATTCGGTGTTTGATAAATCATTTATTTTTACTTTAACCGAAAAAAGCTTTTGATTTTCCTTTTTATTATTAAACGCTTCAATAAACTTATCAAAAGTCTTTTTTCCTTTAAGCATAGCTTGATTCATCGTTGAATTTTGTGGATCAAAAATAACAACATCTCTATCATCTTTTCCGACTTTTATATCTTGACTGGATGTGTTTTTTACCCTTTCTTCTTTACAAGAAAAAGTGAAAAATAAAATAACTAATATTAGAAACGAGGTATTTTTCATAAATTTTGCATAATGTCTCAGCTATGATTTCGGTGTGGAATTTGCTGTAAGAAATATTCCGTTTTTGAAATTAGCCAAATTTATTGATTAAAAATTCTTTTTATTCGTTGCCACAATGAATTATTGCCTTTGTTAGCAATTGTGTTTTTACTTTTCAATTTTCCATTGGAGTCAAATAATTTAGAGTATTTGTCAAAAAATAGTTTGTCTCCATAATCTATTTTATGGTATACGAGGACTTCATTTTCAAGTTTTATGTAAACATCGTGGTACTCGTCAATTATTAGGTCAGAAATTTCTAAATCATGGAACTTTGTATTTTTTTTGATTTCCCAATTTTGGTGAGTAACTTCCATTAATTTTTCTGATTCGTCCCACTCGTCAATCCAGTCATTACCAAATCGATATTTTTCTCCATTTTCGAGTTCTAAAACTGTTGAGAAGTAATATGCGTTTCCAAGTCCGTTTAAATGTTCTATTCCTTCTCCTTGGTCGGAATGAAGAACTTTAATTAGCTTTTTGCCAATCAATTTAGATTTATATTTTTCCAGTTCTTTCATTCGGTTTAGCTATAGTTGCAAACTAAAATATACACCTAATTACTCCGTTTTTAATATTTTATAGGAACTATTTTTTATGGTTATAAAATAGATACCCGAAGCTAGATTTGTTAGGTTAATTTTTTGATCAACAGCACCTATTTCTCCAGTAGATACTACGTTTCCTGATACAGAATACATCGTATACGGTATAGGTTCAGAAGAAATTGTGTTTATGGTAAGATAATTACTGGTTGGATTTGGATAAATGTTCACAGTTAAGTCAACTTCATTAAATTCGTCTACGGAGAGTTGCTCCGCACCGTCAATATCGTATTTAGAAAAGAACTTCCAAATTTCCTCAGACGCGTCTATATCTTTATTGGTAACAGGACCAATTTCAAAAGCACTTCCAGGCCATGTATGACCTCCATTGATTATTTTGAAGTGTTCTATTTGTACTCCGTTATCACCATTAGGATATACATAATATTCTACCGTAGAGTTATCGTTGGGATTAATATCATCAATATTTGTGATCGTAGGCGTAGAATCCGTATTTACAGCATTTACCCAAAAATTAAGTGCGTTTTCAACAGATTCAAAACCACCATTTCCGTTGTAGGGAACTGTTGAGTCATTCGTTCCGTGTATTTCCATGATAGGTACTGGGTGTGAAGTTGTACAATTATTCTGTTGGCCCACAGTCATGGTTCCTGTAACAGAAGCAACAGCAGCAATTTTTTCACTGAGTTCGCAAGCTAATCTATAGCTCATAAATCCGCCGTTAGACATGCCAGTACTGTAAATTCGTTTTTGATTAACACTATAGTTTGATGATATTTCATCGATTAGCGCTGCAGTAAATCCTACATCGTCAACGGTACTAGTTCCCCAGCCTACATTAAAATGAGTATTTCCATTATTATCAACGGTTCCTAACGGATGTACTATTAAAAAACCTTCCCTATTTGCAATAGATCTAAAATCCCCATAGTTCATTTGTTGGGTGTGGTTTGAACCATATCCATGAAAATTAAAAACCAATGGAACCTCTACATTACCAGAATAACTGGCAGGGATATATAAAATATATTCTCTTTGTATTCCATCATGCATTAGCGTATTGGTTAATGTTTGCTGAGCATTTAATGAAAATGAAAAGAAGTTAGATATTAAAACAATTAAAGTTGTTTTTTGGATAAGCGAAAGTAGGTTGTAATTAGATACAGTCATGAGATTTGAGTTTGTGTAAAGTGATCCTAAAGATACTCAAAACCTTCGATCTGGATGGTACACTTCTATCTCTAATGATGTTTTTTTATCCGAAACAATTTCTGAAACGAGTTTTCCCGTAGATGTTCCCATACTCCAACCAAGCATTGCGTGTCCTGTAGCTATTGTTAGGTTTTTGCATTTTCCAGATTTTCCAATATAAGGCATTCCATCTGGTGTTACGGGTCTTAAGCCACAAGCAGCATCATTCTTTTCGGAGTTGGATATAGTGATGTCTGGATAATACTTGTTAGCTGCTTTGGCAATAGCATCTACTCTAACTGTATTAATATGATGATTAATTCCAGCTATTTCCATAGTTCCAGCAAATCGGGTAAAACCATCCATTGGAGTTACTGCTACTTTTGCTTCGGCTAATATAGCGGGCATAGTAATACCAAGGTCTCTAGTACAGTTAATTCGATATCCTTTGCCTGCTTCTAAAAGAAGTTTGATGCCTAGTTTTTTACAAAGTAATTTTGACCAGGATCCTGCGGCTACTACAAATTCATCTGCTGTATAGGTGCTGGAATCACTCGTTATCGAAATTACTTTTTCTCCATCATTTTGTACACTTCGTATCTTTTCGTTTTTAAGAATAGTAACGCCAGCTTTACTTAGATACGCTTTCATTTCTTCCATAAAAGTAGTTGGAGTAGTATGAGCATCACACTCAAATAAAACAGCACCTTTAGCGTCAATTTGTACATTTGGTTCTATTTGCTGTAATTCTTTTAAGGATAATTCTCTTGCTGCAAGTCCTTCTTTTTTTGCTAAATCCACGACCTTTAATTCCTCGTCTAGCATTTTGTGAGTTTGACAAATCATTAAAAGTCCCTTTTTTTCTAGTTGGAAATTGAAATTCTCTTCTTTTTTTATTTCCGAATATAATTGCTGACCTAGTAGGGTAATATCTTTAATAGGCTGTATACTTCTAGTTACATTTTTGACAGAACAAGAAGTGTTAAATGCCCATGCCCATTGCAAAAAATCTGATTTTAGACGTGGCTTAATAAATAATGGACTTCCAGGATTAAACATCCATTTTAATCCTTTTTTCATCACTCCAGGAGCTGCTAACGGAATAATATGGCTTGGGCTTAGGTATCCCGCATTCACATAAGAAGCTCCAAAGTCCATAGAGGATTGATCAATAATAGTAACCTTATGTCCAGCTTTCTGTAAGTAATATGCGGATGATAATCCGATAATACCTCCTCCAATAATGATACAATTTTTCAATGTATGAATGGTTTAGTGAAACAATGATCTAATTAATGGTATAAATAATTTAATTAAATGTGGTGTTTTTTCTAGCTTTTGATACTACTTTTAGAATTTCTTCTGCTTCGTTTAAGAGTGGATTAATTAATTTTTCAGATGCTAATCCCGAATCTTTTAAAACTTCTAACCAAAATACGGTTTCATCTGCCTCTTCAGTTGTAATTGAAATTTTAGAATAAAATTCTTTTTTGGATCTAGCAATACACGAAGCTCGATAGTTCGCTGCTGTCGAGGTTGCACTTTTTATAATTTGATAACCAATAACCTTAGTGGCTTCTGATTTATTCAAATTATTATACATCAGAATTATGTCTACAGATAATTTTTTAGTTCGATCCTTAAATTTTTCAATGAATTCTACCTTTTCCATATGTTAGTTTAACCTCTTTTTGATTATTTTCTAAAATCATAAATTACTTCATTATATCATTTTTTCATTGATTTATTAATACATCTTATCAAATTACCTGAAACCCATGCGCATAAGGATCATCTTCCTCGTCAATAATAATGGTATTGTATCCGTATATTTTCGCCCATCCTTGTATGCTTGGAATAATGGCCTTTTTACCATTTAATGTTGTTTCTTCTTCAATTCTTCCAATAAATTTAGAACCTATATAACTTTCATGAATAAATTCTTCTCCTTTTTTTAGTTTTCCCTTTGCGTATAATTGAGCCATTCTTGCTGAGGTTCCTGTTCCGCAAGGAGAGCGATCAATTGCTTTATCACCATAAAAAACAGCATTTCTACCCGAAGATTTAACGTCTAAGGGAGTTCCTGTCCACAACACGTGGCTTACATCTCTAATAGTTGGATTTTCTGGATGTATAAATTGATTAGGATATTTCTTATTAATACTCTCTCTTAGTATTTGCGAAAACTGGATCAATTTAGAGGCAGTAAAATCTTGTATACCACTAAAATTCTTTTGCGGATCAATGATGGCATAATAATTACCACCATAGGCGACATCAAAAGTAATTTCTCCTAGCTCTGGACATTGGATCTTGAGGCCTTCGCTAGCTAGATATGATTTCACATTTTTCAACTTTACCCAATCCACCTTATTTGAGGTTTGTTGATAACTGATTTCTACCAAACCTGCTGGCGCTTCCATTTTTATGATTCCTGGATTTTTTGGTTGTACGAGTCCTTCTTCAATAGCAATGGTAATAGTACCAATAGTTCCATGACCACACATAGGCAAACAACCAGAGGTTTCGATAAATAAGATGGCAAAATCATTTTCAGGATTTTGAGGTTCGAATAAAAAACTTCCACTCATCATATCATGACCACGAGGCTCGAACATCAATCCTTTTCTGATCCAATCATATGCTTGAAGGAAATGTTGTCTTTTTTCACTCATAGAACTCCCTTTTAGATTTGGATGACCTGTAGTGACCACTCTCACAGGATTTCCGCAGGTATGTGCGTCGATACATTTAAAAACAGTTCTAGACATGATTAGATGGGATCACTAGTTGAAGAACCATTTACTAGACGAGACAAACCTAAAGGATTTTCATTTTTTAATTCATCTGGTAAAAGATGATTGGGCCAACTTTGATAACTAAATGGTCGAACCCATCTTTTTATCGAGTGAATTCCTACTGCGGTAAATCTGCTGTCGGTAGAAGCAGGGTAAGGTCCACCATGAAGCATAGAAGGGCAAACCTCTACGCCTGTAGGTACTCCGTTAAAAATAATTCTACCTACTCGGTTTTGCAAGGCATTGACGATAAAAGGATATGTATCTAACTCATCATTCTCTGCTAAAATAGTTCCTGTTAATTGCCCTTCTAGATTAGAGATTACGGCAGTTAATTCTTCGATGTCTTTACATTGTACTACCATAGAAAATGGTCCAAAAACCTCTTGATGTAATGTAGTGTTTTCTAAAAAGGTTTTACCTTCTACTGTAGTTATGGTTTGTCTTGCATGATTAACTGCGACATCATCATGATAATCGGCTGTCGTTATCAATCCATTCTGTTCTAATGCGCGGTTTTTATTTCTTTCGTAATTGTCTACGATGTTAGGATGTAGCATACAAGAAGGATCTATTGTTAAGATTTCATTGGATAAGGATTCGATGAATTTATCTAATGAAGATCCTTTAATGCCTATTATTAATCCTGGATTTGTACAAAATTGTCCTGTTCCTAGAGTTATGGATTGTGCATAGGTTTTGGCAAGTTCTTTACCTCTAGATTCTGTGGCTTTTGGTAATAAAATGACAGGATTAATACTTCCCATTTCTGCAAAAACAGGAATAGGCTCTGGTCTTTGTGACGCTAAATCAAACAGCGCTCTTCCTCCTTTAATACTTCCTGTAAAACCAACGGCTTTAACTTTTGGATGTTGTACCAATTGCGTGCCGACTTCAATTCCCGAACTATTAAGGTTTGAAAAAACTCCATTTGGCATTCCCGTTTTTTCAATTGCTTTTGCAATTGCACTAGCAACCAATTCTCCAGTTCCTGCATGCATAGGATGTGATTTTACAATAACTGGACATCCTGCTGCAAATGCAGCGGCGGTATCTCCACCAGCTGTAGAATAAGCCAAAGGAAAGTTACTAGCACCAAAAACTACAACAGGTCCTAATGGTACAAGCATTTTTCGAATGTCTTGTTTTGGTATTGGATTTCTATCTGGATCCGCTGTATCGATAGTAGCCTCTACCCAAGATCCATTTAATACCAATTCAGCGAACATTCGTAATTGCCCAATAGTTCTTCCACGTTCCCCTTTTGCTCTTCCTTCCGGCAGGCCTGTTTCAGACATATACGTCTCGATAAGAGCTTGGTCTAATGCCAAAATTTCATCAGCAATAGCATTCAGAAATTCAGCTTTTTTTGCTCCTGAAATCTTTTTAAAGATTTCAAAGGCGTTTGAAGCTAAAGAAACCGCCTTTTCTATTTCTTCTGATGAAGCTTCATGAAAAAGAGGGGTGTTCTCAATATTTAACTTGGGGTTAAAGGTCTTATATGTTTTTGATCCTTCAGATGAAAGTTGATTTCCTATATAGTTTTTGCCCGTTATCATAAATGATACATTAATGAGTGTAATAATTTTATTGTTTGTTTGCAGTAGCTTTAAAACCGGTTACTTGCTAATGATTTGTAATCTGGTAAAACAGGCCTTGTTTTGATTCCATTTTCTATAATCTGCAAAACCATTTTTCGTTCATCTCCAATTAACGGAAGTCTAGGAGCGCGAACATTTTCAGTTCCAATACCAGTAGCAACTTCTGCCAGTTTGATATTCTGTACTAATTTAGGATTTATATCTAATTCTAACAATGGTAAAAACCAGCGATATATTGCTAAGGTTTCCTTAATTCTGCCTGCTTTTTGTAGTTCATAAATAGCAACGGTTTCTTTAGGAAATGCACATACCAATCCAGCTACCCAACCTTGAGCACCCATAAGTAAACTTTCTAAGGCAAGTGTGTCCACACCGCATAGAATCTTTAGTCGATCATTAAACCTATTTTTGATGCGAGTAATATTGGAAATATCTCTTGTTGATTCTTTCACCGCCTGAATGTTATCCATTTCCAAAAGTTCTTCAAACATGTCCAGTGTCACCTCGATTTTGTAATCTACAGGATTGTTGTAAATCATAATGGGTAAGTCAGTATTTTTAGCTACTTCTTTGAAGTATACTACCGTTTCTCGATCTCCTGCTTTGTATCGCATTGGAGGTAACATCATTAGTCCATTCGCGCCATCTTCCTTAGCTTTCTTAGCAGCTTTTATAGCACCTTTTGTACTTTGCTCAGCGATATTGATAATCACTGGAACTTTATTATCAACGATATCTACAGTAGTTTTTACCAAAGTGCTTTTTTCCGCGTCAGTAAGTGTACTGGCTTCTCCTAAAGTGCCACCCAATATAATACCATGGACACCAGCTTCTAACTGAGCTTCTATATTGGTTGTAAACATCTGTAAGTCTAAAGTGTCCTGATCAGTAAATTTTGTAGTTACTGCAGGCATCACACCTTCCCATTTTATATTCATTGTTGTTTTTTTATTCAAAGATATTGTCAAATTACAGCTTAGGATATGGTGAAATTATCTAAAACTAATACTATATTATCTTATATTATTGAAATTTACATTAATATGATTAATATTGGAATATATTTGTCTGTAAATGAAAGCCCTACCTTTTAAAATACCAAAATCTTCTACAGATACGTTGCTTATTCAGGAAGATAGGGGAATTGTGCTATATGATAAGCTGCATCAGCATGAAGAGATACAAATATCTATTATCATATCAGGGGAAGGTAGCTTAATTGTAGGAGATGCTATTACAGATTATAAGCCAAATGATATTTTGGTTTTTGGTAGTAATGTACCACATGTGCTAAAAAGCGCTTCTTCGGATGAAGAATCGTATATGATTTCACTTTTTTTTACTAGAGAATCTTTTGGTAAATCCTTTTTTGAACTCCCAGAGTTTGAAGATCTTTCGGATTTTTTTAGAAGTTCGGCATACGGAATTAGAGTACTTTCTAAAAAGCAGAAGCTTAAAAAACAGTTTCTGAGAATTTTGGAAAAAGAGAATCGTTTTGATCGTTTTACAGTGTTTTTAAAGATATTACAGTTGTTAAAAACGGCTCATACTCAAACGATATCCTCATTTATTTCTAAAAGGGTATATACTGATAATGAAGGGAAACGAATGGCAAAAGTTTTTAAAGCTGTGATGGATGAGTTTAGTAAAGACTTTTCCTTGAAAGAAGCAGCGGATCTTGCTAATATGACTCCCAATGCATTTTGTAGATATTTTAAAACCAGAACGAACAAAACGTTCTTTCAATTCTTGATAGAAGTTAGAATTGAAAATGTTTGTAAATTATTATCCAAAGAAAAAGAGATTACCATATCCCAAGCCTCTTATAGCAGTGGCTTTAAAAACTTATCCAATTTTAATAGAAAGTTTAAAGAAATAAAAGGTATTACTCCTTCTGCCTACAAAAGAAGACTAAACGATCCCCATTTTGTTCAATAGAAAGGAAGCATTCATATTTTGACAAATCCCATCTTTGAATTTATAGTCGAAAAATAGTTCATCATTTATAATTTGCGCATCGAAAAACCTGTTTTTTACAGAGTTCAATTCGGAAGCTATCTCACATAAACTTAAATCATGAGTAGCTATGATACCCGTGGCATTTGCTTTTACCAATCGTTCTACAAATTTTCTGGATCCCGCAGCTTTATCTTTGCTGTTAGTACCTTTTAGGATTTCGTCTAAAATGATAAAATATTCGTCTTTGTGTAAGGCATCTACAATTCTTTTAAGTTGCGTTAATTCTGAAAAGAAATATGAAGCATCATCACTTAACGAATCAGAAGTTCGCATACTTGTGATCAATTTAATTGGTCTATAGGAACAAGATTTTGCACATATGGGAAGTCCTATGTTAGACATCACAATCTGTAGCGCTACAGTTCTTAAAAAAGTACTTTTACCAGCCATATTAGCACCAGTGATAATGAAAAACTCTTCTTTATTAATAGTAATGTCATTATCAACTCGTTTAGAGGTTTTTAGCATTGGATGTCCTAATGCTTTAGCTTCAATGATGTTTCCCTCTTTTGTCAGTTTTGGATATACATAATCAGGATTATTAAAAGCAAAATTCCCTAAGGAGTTATAAGCGTCAAAAAATGCGATGACTTCAAACCATTGGTCTACCTTATGATGATGAGCAGCTATCCATTTTTCAATTCGATAGCATTGTATGATGTCCCAAAGAAAAAGACCATTTGCAAAAATTCCGAACATCATATTATTTCGTTGGTCAAAGGCATTTAGTATACTGGCAAACTGTTTTAGAATTAATGAAGCTTTTTCTTTTTCATTGATGACATTTTGCTGTTTTATTTGCAATAATTTCGATTCGAATTTACTTTTTTCTATAAGATCAACTAGTTTGTAATACTGTTCGAAGGTATCTTTTGCTTTGTTGGCATCATTATACAAATTGTTTATTTTTTTTAGTTGAGATCCTGTGATTCCTAGGCCAATAAAAAACCAAATGAGAAACATTTGAAACGTAATAACCTCTATGAAAAGTAACACCAGTAATATAACAGAGATTGTAGAAACAATAGCAGGAAGTACTTTCATTATTTTTGGAACAAAGGGTGTGTATTTTTGTAACCAAGACTGAATTTTGGATATGGATATAGAGACTTCAACCAAAGAGGCAATAGCTGTAAACTCTTGTCGCCAGGAAGCTAATTTAGAGAGGTTTTTAATAGCATCTTGCTTGTCTTTTATTTCTTTTATATTATTACTTTTTAGTAGCTCAGCAAGCATGTTTTTACCAGCTATGGTAGCAGTTCTATTAGTGTATTGAAAGAAAGACCGTTCTCCAAATAGATCAATGTCATGACTATACTCATGGGTAGCATCGATAAATTCTTTTCCTGCAGGAAGTTTGCTATAGTCGTTATTAAAAACGTCTAACTCTAGTTGATTCAGATCGATTAATTTTTGGAGTTTATTTTTGGTATAGGATAGGTTAGTATGACGATTTACCATAACAATAAAAATCACAATACCTACAATAATACTTCCCAGAATGATCTGCGTATTAGGATATCCAAAGTAGATTCCGGCTATAATCCCTAGAAAAACAAGAAGTCTAATGGTACTAGAAATAGCTAATTGTTTTTTTATCTTACTTAAAGAGTTGCTATGACTTTTTATTTGCGAGTCATAAAATTCGTGCGGTTTGTTCATTGTATGTGTAAAAAGAAAATGTTATAAGCCGAAAAGACTATGATATGGATTTTCTTTTTTTGTTTTAAAGGTTTTCTAATTCTTGTTTTGCTTTTTTGGTCAGTCCACTAACAACTAAGTCATAAGAGTGATCAATTAATTCGCATAACATATGAGTAGCTAAACTGCCAGAAAAGTTAACAGTATTCCAATGTTTTTTACTCATATGATATCCAGGTTCGATTTCTGGATGATATTCTCGGAGTTCTAAAGATTTATCGGGATCGCATTTTAGGTTTACGCTAAAGGGAAGTCTTTCCAATCCCGTTAAGGCAAACATTTTGCCCATTACCTTAAAAACCAGTGTATTTTCGTCAAAAGGAAATTCTTCTGTAACACCTTTTTTTGATAAGCAATATGCTCTAAAAGCTTCTATGTCCATTTTGTCATCATCAAATTAGGATCTGGTAATTCTTCAAATCCAAATTGTTTATATAATCCGTGCGCATCTTTAGTAGCAAGCATCCACCGATGTACTTTTTGGAGTTCAGAATGTTCTACGATCGTTTTGATCAGTTGTTTGGAATATCCATTACCTCTATAATTTTCAATAATAAATACATCCATAAGGTATGCAAAAACTGTATAATCTGTTAACAATCTAGCAAAACCAATCTGCTCACCATTTAGATAAACGCCAAAATTAAGACAATGTTCTATACTGTTTTGAACTTCTTCTTTGGTTCTTCCTTTTGACCAATAGGCATTCGTTAAAAATTGATGAATAAAATCAATATTTAGTTTTGAGTTATCCGTAGAGATTGTAATGCTCATTATTTTCTAGTTAAGAAGCTTTTGGTCTAACTCATGATTGAGTTCTAAAGCAGAATAATCTAATTTCCAACCTATAGACTCCGCAACGGTTTCCATAAGAGATATTACAGTTAATAATTCTTTTCCGGCAGCTTCTATCAATCCACTTTGAGGAATTTTATCTATAATAAATTGTTTTGCTTCCTGGTTAATATCGGTAAGATCATTAGAAGTCATAGGATTTAACCAACCTTCTTTCTTATCATAATATTTAAAATCCGTTTCAATAGTAAGTAATTTGGCTTGTGGAAATTGGGTTAAAATAATTTTTTTGTTTTTGGTATCGCTTTCTAATTTTATCTTGGAAAGATCGAATCCTACATGTGCTTTTGCATCAATTAGGATTAATGCCTTTTTCTTGCCTCTTATGATATTAAAGAATTTCTCTTTTACACTTTCGTAGTGGTATATTTCTGCAAAATCGCCTTCTACCGTAACAAGTTTGCAAACACTTCTTATCTTTTCCATAAGAATAGTGGATTGTGTTTGTACACTAGCTCTTTTTTTAACAGCACTAAATCTGGCAAAAATAAAATACGCCAAAATAGCACCTATTAATAATCCAATAAATAATAATTCCATATTAATTCTTTTTCCCAATCTCACCTAGATGGGTAAATTTAAATCCTTTTTCATATTTAAGACCATATCCTAGAATTCTGTCAAAGGCGGAATGAGAGAATAGGATAATTCCGCATAACAATAGGTATTCGTTGGATAGGTATACGCCAATCAGATAGATTACAATAGCTATGCCTTTATGATGGAATATATTGTATGAAAAAGTTCCCATTTTAGTATTGATAATATATCCTAACATTCCAATGTCAGGTACCAAAAATAAAGCCAAAAATAACCACCAAGAAAATGAGAGTAAACTAAAAAGGTATATGCCTAAAACAAGCATAGCCAGCTCTTCTAACTGCAAAGTGGTTTTCATCATGATTGTATTATTTTATATAAAACAGGTTTACTAGGAGAAGCATCATTTTCGAAAGATGCTATCTGAAGGTTAAGCATGTATGCTCCATCTTTTATTTGATCTTTTACAAAAACCATTTCTGTAATAGTTGCGTCTAATCGGGTGTCTTGAGGATAATTCCAAAAAGCTTTGTGCGCCAATAATTTCCCGTCATCTTTTTCCTTATCTACAGATGGTAGATCAATCAAAAGATGTTTGATTCCTTGTTCTCTTATAAATTGTGCTGCTTCTTCTAATAAATACGCCCAATTGGTGTAAGAATACTGTTTGTTGCATTTACTTGCATGATTAGGGGTTGTTCGTATAATAAGTGCTTCTGGTTTTGAAAGCAATGCTTTTTTGATTTGTTCTTTTGTTATTACAAAATCATCGTCGTTAATTTCTGGGTCAATCGTAATAAGTTCAGCCGTAAAAAAGAATTGTTTTAAAGTTTGATTAATGCTATGGAATTCAGGAGTGATATGTCCAACACATTCTGTATGTGTTCCATGTCCATGAGGATTAAAGTATATATTATTAAAGTTAGTAGAAGCTCCTTCAGAAACTTTTCCAACCCAATCACCATCTTTTACAGGTTCTATTTTTGGAGCAGGGATATACCAGGCATTTACGTTATCTTCCGTAGCTCTCAATGAGATGGAGATATCCAATGGTTTAGATAAATCAATTTGATAAGAAGTCTTCTGGTATTGAATGGTTGTGATCATGAAAATGTGTTCCTCTATCTTCTGAGTTAGCCTAAATTTAATAAGAAAAGATCACTTGCAATCCCATCGCTTAAAAACTTTCCTTTTTTAGTAACTGATAGCGTGTCATTATCCAAAAACAATAAATGTTCTTCTATATGTTTTTTAGCTTGTTTTAGTAAGTATTCTTTAAAGGTAATTCCAAAAGTATTTTCCACTTTTTCAAGAGAAACACCCCAAATTGTTCGTAATCCTGTCATTACGTATTCATTGTACTTGTCGGTAGTGGTTAGCTTTTCTACTTCTCTAGGAAGCTCATTTTCTTGCAGCGCTTTGATATATTTTGTGTTGTTATTAATATTCCAACTTCGTTCATTACCATTATACGAATGCGCTGATGGACCGATACCTAAATAATGCTTTCCTTGCCAATATGCGGTATTATTTTTACTAAAATATCCTGGTTTTCCAAAATTAGAAAATTCATAATATTCAAATCCTGCTTGCTCCATCGTATCTACTAAGATGTCAAAGTGCTCTTGAGCAAGTTCATCTTCTACGGGTGCAATAATGCCTTTTTCTACGAATGAAGCCAAAGCTGTCTTGGGTTCTACTGTTAGTGCATAGCTAGAAATATGAGGTGCATCGGTGTCTAATGCTATTTTTAGGTTTTCTTTCCATCTATCGGCTGACATTCCTGGTATTCCATAAATTAAATCAATAGAAAAGTTATCAAAATATTCCTTAGCTAGAGATATACTCTTACTAGCTTCATTGGCATTGTGCGCTCGATTCATAAGTTTCAAATCTTCATCAAAAAAAGATTGGATACCGATACTTAGTCGATTTACTTCTGTACTGGCAATGGCTTTTACGTAGGATTCTGTAAGATCATCTGGATTTGCTTCTACGGTTATTTCTACATCATCTGATACTAGATAATTTTCGTAGATAGTATCTATGATAAATTTCAAAGCAGGAACAGTAAGAATACTTGGTGTTCCTCCTCCAAAATATATCGTTTCAATAACTTGGTGATCGTCAATTTCTGATCTTCTTAGTTTAATCTCGTTGCACAAAGCAAACACCATTTGATCCTTCTTTTTAGTAGAAGTTGAGAAATGGAAATCGCAATAATGGCAAGCTTGTTTGCAAAAAGGAATATGGATGTATATACCAGACAATTGTTTTAGAAAAATGTAAAATTAAACCTTCCTTCTGTAATATTTACGGTTTGACCATTAGCTGTTGCGGTACATTCAAATGAACCCTTAAGAAGCCCCAAAGAAGTTGGTGTGCTTGGAGTGTACACTTCAATAATTAATGTTCCAGATGTTTCATAATCGATAAACTCTCCAAACTCTTCTGTAAAAGGATCAAATGTACTATAACTTACACTTGTAGCTTGATCATTAGAAGTGAAATTATATGTTCCTGCTGTTGTAGTTACTTTGTTAAAATTAATATTTATAGATGCTATACCATCACTATCACCGCTATATGAGATTAAGTTACTATCAATACCAGTAGATGTAGCATGTTTCATACTTTGAAATAGTTCTCCGTTAATTTTTGCATCGATAAATGTATCTTGATCTGGCGATATGGCCGTTGGGTTTTCAACAAACTTAATATTAATTGATGATTGAGTAATCTCGACAGTAGAAGAAGGAGAAAACACATCTAAATCATTTTCGTATAGAGTGCCTTCAAAAGAGATATTTATAATTTTATTATTTTCATCTATAGATATGTTCTGAACGATAAATGTCTCTGAAGGATTGTAATAGGAAGAAGAAAAATCTAAACCATTATCGAAGTCATCATAATCTACTCTATCTAGAACTCCATTTTCATTAATTCGCATGTAAAAACTTTTTCCGTCATCTGCATCTCCTAAGATTTCGATATTGTCGAAAGTTCTTAAAGCTTGCCAAGTCGTTATAGGTATAGTTTCTGAATCTACAGTTAAATTAAATGATTCTGTTAAAGATAAAGTAGCGTCGGAATCATCAGATCCACAACTCATAAAAGATAATAAGACTATTATCAATGTTACATGTAAAATTCTTTTCATAATTAGATTTAGGTTTTTAAAATTTTGATTTACAAATATATATAGTAGTGCAGGATATTTTGTAATGAAAAAGGGGAAAATTACTTTTTAACTCGCTTTTCGTTCTGTTTCACAAAAGCAGCCCAACCGCTATAGCTTTTCCCTACGATATCTGCTCTTCCCATATTATAAAAATGACAAACGGCAGCTGCCAATCCATCGGTAGAGTCTAAATTTTTAGGAAGTGTTTTGATTTTTAGAAGGTTTTGAAGCATCTTAGCTACTTGTTCCTTACTGGCATTACCATTACCAGTAATTGCCATTTTTATTTTTTTTGGGGAGTATTCGGTTATAGGTACCTCTCTACTTAATCCAGCTGCCATAGCAACTCCTTGTGCACGTCCTAGTTTTAACATGGATTGTACATTTTTTCCAAAAAATGGCGCTTCGATGGCTATTTCGTCGGGATGATATGTATCAATAAGCTCTACTGTTCTTTCAAAAATAAGTTTCAACTTTAAATAATGGTCATCATATTTACCAAGCTGTAGCTCATTTAATTGTAAAAAGGACATTTTTTTATTGATAATTTTTATCAATCCAAATCCCATAATGGTAGTTCCAGGATCAATACCTAGTATGATTTTTTCGTTTTCCAAGAAATTCTCGTTTCTACAAAACTAAGCAATAGCTTATTAATTCATATGAATAACTAGTGGTAATTTGTATCTAGAGGTAACTGGAGTACTTCGTACAATAGCGGGGTCTGCTTTTGGCAACGTTTTGATGCTTTTTATAAGAATTTCTTTAAAGTTTGGGATTTGTTCTGTGATTAATTCTGGTATCGTAAATTCTTCTAAATTGATTTTGCCTCTTTTATCGACTAGTAATGGTATCCATATGGTATCATTTATGGATGTTGTTACTGAAATTTTAGTATCAGCTATTTCGGACTTTATATGATTGATAATAGTTTGATGAAAACAATCATCTATTTCTTCGGGTTCATTGATACAAGTTTCAAAAAGAGGAGGTTTATCTACTTGGTTTTTGTCAATTTCACCCCATTTTTCTCTAAAAACGTCCTCTTGATTTTCTTTTTTTACCAATAATTTATCACAGGAAAATGATAAGAAGATGAAAACATATATGTAGTATACCCTTTTAATCATTCATTAATTTTATGAGGTGTAAAAATACAAGATGTGTATATAAAGCTCCTAAAATTAAAGTTTTTTATTAAAAGATCGTTGCTTAAGCATTTCTATTGCCTGAAAATGAATAGTCCAGATGGAATGGTTAGTTTTCCACTACAGCTTTTTCAGAAGCTTGAATTTCTTTTTCGAGTTGGGTAATTCTTTTATTGACCACAAATCCATAGAAGTTTCTGGCGTCTTTAGTTTCCCCAAATTTTTTCATAAATACATTATAGTATTCTAATTTTACTTTTGGGTCTTTGTAATAAGCATCTGCAAAGGTGGCTAGCTGATATTGGGCTTTTATGAATTCTGGATTTTCTTTAAGGGCTAGTTTTACATATTTAATCGCTTCTTCCCAATTTTCTAAATGGCGATGACTCATCGCAACATTAAAAAATTCTTGTTCTACAGGAAGATTTTTTAATAGTAGTGCTTTTGTATTATTAGCTAATGCTTCATTATACATATTTAATCTGGTGTAGGCTTCAGCCATTCTGGTATATCTAAGAGGCACTTGATCATTATATTTCAGAGCTTCCTGATATTGGATTATCGCTAACTTATAATCATAATTTTTATGATAGCATAGCGCTAAAGAAGCATGTACATACTCATTACCATGATTTAATGAGATTAGTTTCTTAAAATATGGGATTGCTTCATAATAATGCTTCCTCAAAAGATAATTTTGTCCTAAAATATTGATCAATTCAGGATTTTCTGAATAAGAGGATAATCCTTTATTGGCGATATCTTCGACTTTATTATAATTTCTCTTTTTAAGAAAGTGTTTTGCTACTTCGAAACAGCTTTTTTGGTGTGTACTATCTAGTTTAAAAGCTTCTTTAAAATAAACAATCGCGGTACTATCTTTTTGTTTTTTCTTTACAGAACCTAATTGATAATAAAAATTTGGGTTATCAGGATATTGGGTAACTAAACCGGCATATACACTATCAGCTTTTTTATACTTTCTGGTAGTGGTTAATAGTTTAGCATATTCCAGTTTTGCTGATAATAATTCCGTATCTATTTGAAGTACTTTTTCATAATAAGTTAAAGCATCATTATAGGTTCCTTTTGCTTTATGTGCTTTGGCAATTTTTAGTAAGATGTAGTCATCTTTTGGTTCGATATTCTGATATGCTTTTATAGCTTCGGTATAATTACCAATTGTATATAGACTATCCGCTGCCTTTAATGAACTCTTTTGAGCTTTAGCAATGGTAAAAGCAAGTAGCGTAACAATAAAGATGTAATATTTAATATCTCTACGAAGCGTCATGATCTTCTTTGTTGATTTCTTTTAGAATGGTTTCTAAATCTTTGATATTCATATCATTCTTTTTAACAAAAAATGAGACCATATTTCTAAAAGAACCATTGAAGTAATTATTCATCAACTTGTTTAATGATTGATTACTGTATTCTTCTTTTTTAACCAAAGGGAAATAGATATATCCTTTTCCTTCTTTTCGATGAGATACAAATTCTTTGTTTTCTAAAATTCTAATAATTGTAGAAATAGTATTATATGCAGGTTTAGGCTCTGGCATGCATTCGATAATGGCCGCTACATTTCCTTCTCCAAGTTGCCATAAAAGCTGCATTACTTCTTCCTCTGCTTTTGTTAATTGTTTCATCTGTCTTTTATAAGGGTATTGTGTTTTGTTAATTTATTATTGAATTTTTAGGATATATAAATCGCCTTCGTATTTTCCGTCATAATCGGAATGTAACATTACTTTGGCTTCATCGAGCGTATCATATCTATCTAGATATACATATAGATAAGTATCCTTAGGGTTTTTAAACCATTTTGGGTCAAGCCCCATCTTTTTAAGTTTTGCCATTCCCTTTTCAAAGTAAGGTTTACGTTTAAAAATTCCCGTTACTAAATAATATCCTTTTTCTACTTCATTGTTTTCGTCATTAGAAAGATTTTCGGTTAGGACAGTATCTTCGTTGATATTGTTTTTAATTATTGCTTTTTTTTTATCCTTTTGATCAACTTCGGTTCCAATTTGAAATACGATAGGTAATGAGTATAACACATTTACTTTTTCACCTTTATGTTCTCCAGGAATCATTTTAGGTAAAGAGCTAATAACTCTATTCGCTTCTTCTTCTACTTCGATAGCTGGACCTCTAGATTCTACTTCTACAACATTTCCTGAAGTATCTATTTTAAATCTAACATAAACGCGGTTTATACCCTTTAAACCAAGGTTTTCTGGGATGTTCATATCGAAATGTTTATTTACATATTTTTTGATTTCGTCAGACACACATTTCTTTACCTCTTCATTACTGGCCAAGTCCTTGCAATTTTGAGTAGCTGGTACTTTTTCTACTACGGCAAAAGGAATGTTTTGTTCTCTGATAATTAAAATATGTCTAACATCTACACCATCAGTTTTAATTTTTTCTACGGTAAGGAGATGCCAACCAAAAGGAGTTCTAAACGGCTCGGAGATTTCGCCTTCTTGTAGGCTAAATGCTACTTGTTTAAAGCTTTCATGAAATGGAGTGTCTTTTTGTACAAAATAGAACCCGCCATTTCCTTTGGATCCTGGATCCTGTGAGTATAATACTGCTCTACTAGCGAAACTTTTGTTATGAATCGTTATATCTTCTTTTATTTCTAAAAGTCGGTTCACAATTTTTTGATCTACCTCCGACAAAGAATCCTTAGCGATAGTTGTAGTAGCTTTTTTTGCTTTTGTTTCTTCTCTATTAATTACAGGAAGTGTTTTAGATTCTTCCTCTATTTTAGAGTCTTCGGTTTCAGAAGGCACAATAATTTCTTTTACAGGAACTTCATTGGCGATTTGGACTTCGTCTGTAGTATCTGTATTAGAAAATGAGTTAGTGATTTCCTGAATTTCATCGGTAATTTTTTCTGAAGAAATATTTGCTAAGGCAACCGCTTTTTGTGAAAAAGCAGTAAAAGTAAGCATTACCACTAGTAATGGTACTATAGCCAAATACTTGAATTTAGCTTTTGATTTTGATTTCGTTTTTTGAAGCATGATGATTCTTTTTTTAAGTAATGTATGATTGAAGAAATTATTTGCAAATTGTACGTTTTTCGTTTCAAAGTTTGCATTGAGCAACTGCTCATAATATTGTCTTTTTCCTAGTAATTTAATCGCAGAAGCATCAGAGATATACTCGTGTAAAGTGATAATTCGAGAATGATAGATGTATAATAAAGGATTAAACCAGAAAATGATTTTAATTATCTCAAACCAAAGAAGGTCTAAGGTGTGTTTTTGTTTTAGATGAACAATTTCATGAATTAAGATCTGATCTTTTTCATTTTTCGATAATTCGCTACCGATATAGATAGTATTCCAGAATGTAAATGCATCTTTGCTATTGGGCAATATCCTAATAGGAAAGGTATTAAATGTTCCCTTGGTTGATTTTTTATTTAAAGAATATATAATGAAATTTTTTCTGATAAATAAAAACAAGGTGATCGCAATTCCTATAATGTAAATAACCAACCACCAGTTGATATTCAGCGGAGCAGTAGCAACGGTATTTGTTGTTTCTACAACTGTATTTTTAATAGGTTGCGCTCCACCAATAAACACAGTCGGTAAATTCACCACATAATCATCGGGTATGGTTTCCTGAATACTTTTTACCTTAATAAAAGGAAGCATTAAGGAAAGAAGTGAAGACACTAAAAGATATACTCGATTAACTGTAAAAAAGGTGTCTTTTTTATGAAATAAATCATACGCTATTAAAAATATTAGCTGAAATAATATAGTTTGAATAATGTATTGTAACATATCTTTTAAGTTTAATTCTTTCCAGTTATTCTAAGATATTTATTTTATTTGGTCTAAGACATCTAATGTAATAGCATAAGACGGAACATTAATACCACTTGGTGATTTAACAATGTTGAAATCTAATTTTTCTTTCCCACTTTCTTCTACTATTTTATTATCAAAAGAAAGTTTACAATTTCCGTCTGTATTCGTTTTTTTAAGATCAGTACCATAAACAATTTCCAAATTATAGGTAGCCTCTGGAATATTGCGAACATAATGCTGAGCATCTTTAGGTAGATGTATTGTTCTTACACTTTCTAAAGTTTCTAGATTAACAATATCTACAATGACCTCAGAATTTTTTCCATTTGTTATTTTTAAATAATTATCTAGTTTCATGTTAAATTTAGAGGCATCACTATTAGCACAGTTAGGCTCTGCCTTTTCTTTCGAAATTCGGGTAGGAATAGCAATGTCATTTTTTTCTGCAGTTTTTTCCTTCGCCATTTTTTGAGCTATATCCATTGCTTTTTTTTGTGCAGCTTCTTGCTTAGCACTAGCGATTTCGTCAGATGTACTGTGATCATGGTTTTCTCTTAATTCTTCTGGGAGTAAATCCAAGGATAATGAATATGATGGTACATTTTTGCCTTGGTCTGTTATAATGGTGGCGAAATCTAATATATCTTCTCCAGTTTCAAATAAGATCTCTTTTTGAAAACTACCATTGCAGATTCCATCGGTTTGTTTTTCTATGTAATTTTCTCCATAAGTAACATCTAATCTATATATACCTTCAGGAATGTTTCTTACATAGTGTGTTTGATTTTTGTAGATTACAGCAGTCCTAACAATCTCATTTGTTTCTAATAAGATAAGTTTAGTAATAATATCCGCATTTTTACCATTTTCAATTTTTAAGTAATTATCTAATTTATAGTCATATTTAGATCCTTTATTAAGGCAAGCAGGTTGATTGCTAACAGCTTTTTTATCATTATTAAAGGAAACCTCTGTTACTGGAATAGTCTTCGGTTCGTTTGACTCATTAATAGAAGAGCCATCCTTACAAGAGGTGTAGGTAAGTATCCCTGTTAGTACAGGGATTAAAAGCAGGTACTTAAATTTGGCAATAGATTTTGATTGGGACTTTTGTAACATAAATATTCGTTTTTTGATTAATGATTGATTGAAAAACTGATTAATGAATGTGATTTTCTCTGTTTGAAAAGCAGAATTTAATAATTGTTCTATATAGTTTTTTTGGTTTACTTTATGAATGGTAATGGCATCTGCAATGTATTCATGTAACAGTGTAATTCTTGCCTGATAGATATATACCAAAGGATTCCACCATAATAAGATTTTTAGGAGCTCGATTCCTATTTGATCAATAGTATGTTTGTGATTTACATGAACAAGTTCATGTGATATAATATGTTGTTTTTCTTCCTCGGTTAGAGAATCTCCAATGAAAATTGTATTCCAAAAAGAAAACGCGTGCATACTATTTGGAAGAATTACTATTTTCTGATTAAATGATTTGGATATGTGTGATACGTTTCTAAGGATATGAAGCTTGTGAAACTTCAATAGCAGATTTATAAAGCTTAGCAAAACTCCTGCTAAATATGTCACTATCCACCAATTTATTTGTATTCCATTTGTACCAGCATCTGTTCTGGTTACATTGGTATTAAAGATTATTTTTTCGGTAGGAACAATGATGGAAAGCTCGATATTAGTAACAACAATTTCCGTAGAACTAGAAGTCAAAAAGTCTAGTTCTATAAATGGAAGTATTAATGATAAAAATGGAGTGACAATTAGGTATAAACGATTCCAATTAAAAAAGGTGTCCTTTTTATGAAAAACGTCATAAACCAAAAGGAATAATGATTGAAAAATAAGGATTTGAAGTAGGTAGTGGAGCATATTTTTTCTTTTACATAAACATTGTTATCGTGTCAATCCAGAGCCTACTACATTGTATTCCAAAAATAGTAGACTCAGGTCGACGTCCCCCAGTTGTTCTATAGATATCTATATCTATTCAACTAATCTATTAGTTGAATGACAAATATATACATTTTTTCTTTTTAACTAAATATTTAGTTTAAAAATTTAAAAAAATAGCCCTTTTACTGCTTCTTTACTTGTAAAAACAGCTCGTTTTGGAATGGAAACTATTATAAATGTATCAATAATAGGGTGTTAGTGTTACTAAAGATTTGTGATGGTATTTTTGATTTCGAACTGAATCATTATGGTATAAGAGTCATTTACATTAGTATTAGCTTCGGATATGGTATTTGCAGGAATAATATCCGGGAAGGATAGAAGTGTTCTTATAGCTTCTTTTTCGATTTCAGGAGAGAATCCTTTTACTTCAATATTTTCAATTTTCCCTTTATTAGAAATATTAAACCTTGTATAGATGCGATTAATTCCTGATTTAGCATATGAAGAAACAGCGAGGATGTCGTAATTTTTTTTCACGTATTGCTCAATATCCTTACAAATACAATGTTTTCGGACGCGTTCTATGGATTTGTTTTTACACTTAAGTGTTGTGGGCTTATTTTGTGAATAAGAATAGAAGCTGGATAAAGTAACCAATAAGGTTATATAGATATACTTTTTCATTTCGGGGATAGAATAGGTTTCTAAGGGTACTTCGTTTCCTACAAAATTATGATTTATTAGCTAATTTGATGTTACTACAGTTTTAAGTATTTTAGAAAAAAAATAATATTAGAGTAACAATATTCATTTTTGATAGTCTAATAATTTACTATGGATATAGCGTTAGTAATCATTGGTTTTATATTATGTTTGGTTGGTATCATTGGTAGTTTTCTTCCAGTGTTGCCGGGTCCTTTTACTTCATGGATTGGTTTGTTGATACTTCATTTTACAGATGTGATCCCACAGAACTGGACTTTTCTCGGAATTACTCTGGGAATTGCTATTGTCGTTTGGATATTAGATTATATCGTTCCTGCATGGGGAACAAAGCGTTTTGGCGGCACAAAATACGGAATGATAGGAAGTTCTATTGGATTGGTAATAGGATTACTTTTTTTAGGTGCATTTGGGATAATTATAGGACCTTTTGCTGGAGCTTTTATTGGAGAGCTTATAAAGGATAGCAAAGATTCATCAAAAGCGTTAAAAGCTGCATTTGGATCGTTTCTAGGTTTTCTTGCAGGTACTTTTGTGAAGTTCATCGTGTCTATCGCCTTTATCATTTTATATGTTAATAAAGTGTGGGAACATTGGGAAGCGATATTTTGATCGCTGTTGTCTTCTAATAAAATATATTAAAACAAAAAAAGAGTGCGTTTAACGCACTCTTTTTCTTCACACAAATCATCTTAATTTAGGGGCTTATTCTAAAATTAAAACTCACTTTTATAAAAACTTTCATCTTGGGGGGAACGAAAGCACTAACTCATTTTCACTTTGTAAAGATAGTGATTTTTTGGTTAGCTCCAAATTTTTTGTGTATTTTATCGTAAAAAAATGCAATTTTAACACAGTTAATTTAAAAATTAAATATTTTAACAAGAAAAAACTTACATTTTTAAATTATATTATAGATTGTTCAAGTGGTTAAAAAGATATGACCTACTAATGAAAAGAATGATTGATCTAACTGTAAGTGGAAGTGGATACAAAAGAAATTAAAAAAAGCCTCTCCTTTTTCAGGAAAAGCTTCTCATTGGTTTACTAAACCACCCATGCAACTGGCATGGGACAACACAACATTGTACATTGCAAAAAAAAGCTTCAACCGTAATTGAAGCTTTTGCAATTGTTGCGGTCTGGACGGGACTCGAACCCGCGACCCCCTGCGTGACAGGCAGGTATTCTAACCAACTGAACTACCAGACCATTGCCTTATTGCGGATGCAAATATACACCTCATTTTAATACCCGCAAATGTTTTTTGAACTTTTTTTAAGTATTTTTTTGTGATTCTACGCAAATTTCTGCCTTTCAACAAGATAGGTGGTAAGAATTTTGTCGAAATTTTTTGTGATATCTGCTTCTACATACTTGATTTTATATTGAGAGCATTTTAATTTTAGTTCATAGAAATAAGAACTCACAGCTTTTTGATAATTTTCTTTGATATTGTCTGCATATAAATTTACAAATTCACCAGTTTCTACATCCACGAATCGAGTAGGTCTATTGCTAAAATCAAAATTTAATTCTTTAGTACTATCGAAGGTATGAAATAACACAACTTCGTGTTTATTATATTTTAGATGTCTTAAAGCCTCAAATAGTTTTTCTGGATTTGAAGTAGCCTGAAACATATCCGTAAATAAAAATATGAGAGATCTGCGATGAATTTTTTCTGCTATTTGATGTAAAAAAGTATAAGTGTCTGTGTTTTTAGTATCCTTTGGAGTAGTAATTATCTGACTTAACTTACTTAAAAGCATCTGATGATGTCGCTCACTACCTTTTTCTTGCGTATAGTAATCATAGGTATCACTATATATGCTTAGACCTACGGCATCACGCTGTTTTTTAAGAATGTTCATAAGACAAGCTGTTGCTAATACTGAAAAACTTATCTTATTTAGGGATTCTAAATGATGTTGTTTGATTTGGGGGTAATGCATAGAAGAAGAATTGTCAATAATGATATGACATCTTAGATTTGTTTCTTCTTCATACCTTTTAGTAAATAATTTATCAGTTTTAGCATACAATTTCCAATCTATATGCTTAGTACTCTCTCCGTTATTATATACTTTATGCTCGGCAAATTCAGCAGAAAATCCATGAAAAGGGCTCTTATGCATACCGGAAATAAAACCTTCTACCACTTGTTTGGCTAAAAGCTCTAAATTGGTAAAACCACTGGTGCTATTAATTTCATTTTGGATATTCATATTGCTTTGCGAGTTATGAGATTAACGAATACTTTCGTGCTAACAATATACGGATACTAATCTGTTTTCAATAAAAAAGGGTTGACAATCCGTCAACCCTTTTTTATCTCTAATATTATTCTCTAGATTAAAGAATCTAGTGCTTCAGCATATACATTTTTTGGAGAAACACCAACTTGGCGTCCAACTACCTCTCCGTTTTGGAAAACTAATACTGTAGGGATATTACGTACACCATATTTTGCAGCAAATTCTTGATTTGCATCAACATCTACTTTACCTACAACAGCTTTACCTTCATATTCTTCACTGATCTGTTCAATTATTGGACCTACCATTCTACATGGACCACACCACGCTGCCCAAAAATCTACTAATACTGGTTTATCACTTTTAAGTACTACTTCATCAAAAGTAGCATCTGTTATTTCTAATGCCATAGTTTTATTTATTGTTTATTAATTCTTGTTATTTATTAATTTCACAAAATTAGTCAATATTTATCCCAAAGCTTACAATCAAAATATTTGTTTTGACTATAGTGCTATTGATTTTGTTGATACCAAATATACTATTAAATTGTTCTGTAGGAAGATATTTCTGAATCTTTTGCTTGCTCAATTAAAGAATAATAGTTGGGTTATTTTTTAAGAACGATAATAAGTTCGAATTAATGCAAAGAAGTTTAAGTTTTAATTATTATTAAACGCAATATTGTTCTTATCATAGAGTATTTAAGAATTCATAGAGGTCTTCTTCTTTTCCGAGCTGAAGTTTCTTTTTTAATCTATATTTTGATTTTAGTACACTATCTGGTAGTACATTTAGCATGGTAGCAATTTCTTTAGTAGTAAGATTCATTCGTAGAAAGGAGGCTAATCGTATTTCTTTTTCAGTGATTTCATTATGAATTGCTTTTAATTTGTTATCGAAATTATTGTGTACATCTGCAAAGTATGACTTGAATACTTCCCAATCTTTGTCTTCAGCACTTTCTTTTTTTAATAACATTACCAATCTTCTAAACTCTACTTTAAAAAGTTCAGGAGAGTTTTTAATACGTTCTAGATTTTCTTTGAGTTCTTGGATAAAGCTACTTTTTTGAACCAAATGCAACGTTTGGGAGGTAAGTTCTTTTCTTTTAAATTCAATTTCTTGCCGGTATATTTCTTCTTGTTTTTCTCGTTCTATTTGATTCTTTTTAATTCGTTGTCTGAATCCAAAAAATAGCAATCCTGATACCACAATAAAAGATATCATTCCTCCTGCATAGAGCGTTTTTCGAAGATTACTAATCTCTACTTGTTGATTTAGATTTTTTATTTCTTCCTTTTGTAACGTAATGGCAGCTTCTTTTTTTTCTGTTTCGTAAATAGTTCGTAATTCTTCTATTTGTTGCGATTTTTTCACTGAAAATAAACTGTCTCTTATTTTTTGAGATGCATGTAGGTCTGAAAGTGCTTCTTTATTTTTATTCTGTAATCGAAAAAGGTTAGAGCGTTTTTCATATAATTCCTGAAGATTCGACATGGTACCAATTTTTTCGGCTATGTTGATCGCTTGATTAATGTTTTTAATAGCTTCAGGAATATTGTTTTCATTTTTAAAGGTATTGCTTAATCCTTTATATGCATTTATAATCCCAATTTTTATGTCTTCTCCCTCTGTAATCTCTTTGGATTCTATAAAAGATGCTTTTGCTTTTTCGTATTTTTTTTCAATGTTGAATAATTCACCAAGATTATAAAGTGCATTGGCTAATGGGGATTTTGCCTCATGCTTTCTTGCTAGTTTTATAGCTTCTTCATAGTGTGTTTGAGCTTCGTTTATGCGATTTAATTTTTTTAAGGCATTCCCAGCTGAGTTTTTTGCATAGGATAGATAAATCTCATCATTTTGAGCTAAATAAATTGCCATTGCTTCTTTAAAATAGGTAAGTGCTTTTTTGTGGTTTTCCGTTGCGTATTCCAAATCACCTAAAAGTTTTAGAATATCAGCTTTTCTCATGACGTCATTGATTTCTGTAAAAAGTTCCAATGCTTTTAAAGCTTCAATTAAAGCAAGTTTGTAATTACCTTTTTCCATATAAATAGTAGCAAGGCTATTATATTGTGCACCCTTAAATTTTGCTTTGGCCTTATCCACTTTTTCATTTTCTTCTATAAGTTCAAGGTTTTCCAGAATTATATGAATAGCGCTTTCAAAATCACCTTTGCTCCGCAAGATGTCCGCAATGGAATAGTTAACAAATAAAGTACCTCTGTAAGAATTGCGATTGCTAAATTCTTGTTTTGCTTGTTTGTAATAATAAAGAGCAGAATCTAGATTGCTTCGATTGGTATAAAAATCACCTAAGTGCAATAAACCTTTGCCTATCCCCATTTTGTAATTAATTTTTTTTGAAATCTTTAGTTCTTCTTCTGCGTATTTTTTAGCTTTTAAAGGTGCAGAGAACATTAATTTCTCATGGAGCTCGGTTAAAATATCCACCCTAACACTATCTTCTTCGCTGTGATTGTCTAAAGCATTTTTTAAACTGTCAATCAATTTTAGATTTTGAGAAATCACTAGTTGGGTAAAAAAGATGAATACTGTGATGAGAAGAGATTGGAATTTCATAAAAGCGAGTCATTTAGTTGACAACTAAGGTAATTAATAAATATTATGATTGTAGAATACTGCATATTCTGAAAGAAAGTGTAAAACTGAGTTTGCAAGACTTTTAAGTTGCTTTTTCCCTTAGGTCTCCTCTTTCAATGTCTTAAATACATGGAGAACTCTTTAGTTTAGTCTTCATAAAAGAAACCGTTTTTTTTAAGTTAATTCATTGGTTTTCAATAGATGTCCATGCTTTGTCCATACCTAAAATTAGGACTAAAAACGCTTTGCCAGTAGTTTTGAATCGTTGAATCATTAAAAAGAAAACTCATGAAAACTTCAATTTTAAAAATGCCCCAAGCATTTATATTAATCACTTTAGTTTATGCCTGCATTGCATGTAGCTCTTGTAGTAAAGATGAAGATAGTTTGCCTTCCGAACCTGTAAATCCAGAAGCAAATACAATCAATGAATTCATTAATAATTTGGAATATAATCCAAGTGAATTGTTAGGGGTTGAAGAAACTGGAGGGGGAGCATTGCTCAAAACACCTGGTGGGACCAATACAGATGAGTCATTTGATTCTGGAATAGAAACTACTTGTGTGAGCGTGGATTACAACCTAAAAGCCAATTTTGAAGATGTGGCAATCCTTCGTCCAACAAATGGTGTTGTTTGGCCAGGAGCATTGGTAGTTGGAAATCAAACTATGCGAGATGGTCTTCCAGAGGCTTTTACTCTAGGCAGAGCACCGATGACTATACGATTAGATTTACCAGGTATTGGGGAAGCAGGAAATATTAGAGTAGAGGATCCCAGGAATTCTAATGTGCAATCCAAGATCGATGAGGCTTTAGAATATTGGAATACAAATGCATATCAAGAAGGGTATGTAAACCCTTCTAACTCCTCTTACTCAGCCAGTACTTCTTATAGTTCTAAGCAGATGAGTTTAGAAGTTGGAATGAATACGGAATGGGCAACGGGAGATGTTTCTGCACAATTTAATTATGAAACTACAAGTACCAATAGAGTAGCTGTTATGGTGTTTAAACAAGTTTTTTACACAATTACTATGGATACTCCTGAAAATCCTTCGGATGTATTTAGAGCTGACGTGCCATTATCACGAATCGAAAATGCATTTAATTCTGCAACACCACCCGCGTACGTGCACTCTGTAAATTATGGTAGAATCATCATGTTTAGAATGGAGACTACAGCAGAAGCTACGGAATCAGAACTCACAGGAGCTTTTAATTATGCAAGTGGCGTAACTAATGCATCTGGTGATGTGGAGGCTAAGTATAAAGAAATTTTAAATGAATCTACTATCACTACAGTAACAATAGGAGGGAACGCTTCTGTGGCTTCTGAGGCTGTTTCTGCACAAAACTTTGGTGATTTACAGTCTATTATAAAAGGAGAAAATGCTGTGTATAGTAGAAATAATCCAGGGCTTCCAATTGCTTATACCATTAGATTTTTAAAGGATAATAGTCTAGCAAAAATGGGATATAGTACAGATTATGTTGCATTAAATTGTACTACAGCAAAACGTGTGCATAATCGAATAGTATTTAAAAATACAGTGGTAGATAATTTTAGAATAGGAATTGAATATAAACTAAAGGAAGGTGCAAGTGTACCATACGATGAAATTGTTTGGAAGGAAAATAAAGTAGATGGAGAACAGACTATAATTACTCCACCAGATGGTGCTTACGATATCTTCTATTATATAGATAGAGCAAAAGCAGGTACCGGTTATGAGAATAAATGGACGGATAACATAGGAGGGTATGTTCACGCACATGAAGATTGTTTTGAATCTTACCGAGATTTCCTAGAAGTGAAAGTAAGGACTTGCCAATAAAAAAACTATTTTTTTCGAGAGTCGGCATCCTAGGTTGTGATTCAACAACCTGATGTCGGCTTTTTTGTATATTTCTATATAAAATAAGAAAAAGCTCAGCGCTTACTGGTTGCTGAGCTTTTCCATAAGGTTTTAAGAGTTGATATTAGTTATTTGTAGGTATTCCTATTTGAGTACCAATAACACTATCATCTGGTTGCGTAATAACAGGACAGTTGATAATAGCTCCTGTAGCTGTTAATAAATCTGATAAAGAATTAGCTAATGGGCTTGGATTAGCATTTCCTCTAAATGGGATCAAAGTTCCATCTGCTAATAAGTCATTAATTTGATCAAAACTCTGTAGGATTGGACGTTCAGATTCTGGAACGGTAAATTCTGTTACGTGAGCATCCCACATCGGAGCATATCTTGTATCACTTGGATCTATAGGGAATGTATTGGTTGGATCTTGTACTTGTCTGTTACTTAAAGAAGCAGTATTTAATCCTTGTACTCCAAGTCCATCAGTATCTGTTGTTCTTCCATTAGCTGTTGGACTAAAAGGTAGCATAGATCCTCCTGGGAATAATCCAAATGTTGGTAGATTTGCTAATCTTGGTGCAAATACTCCTAACTCGATAGTTGCAGGTCCTGGATCTGAAGTATCAGTTACGATATGGAAGTAATATGGTCTATTAGCATGCCATCCATCAAGTAATTGCATAACAACTGAAGCTTGATCAGGTGCAAAATTTGGATTGTTTAAATCATCTTCTTGCTCTTGCTCATTTCCAAGAGGGTTTGGTACTCTGTCATGAAGACCTGTACTGTTGGCTACTGGCTGCGCATTAATTACTACTCCACTAGGTAAAACAACATATGAGGACCATTTACCATCTGCAATTGCTCCTGGGTTTGCTTCTGCTGGAGGAAATCCGAATAGTAAACCGTCTGCTGGTCCAGTAACTAAAGATCTTTTTGGTGAAAAATCTACAGATCCTTCAAAAACAAGTCGCCCTGTTCTTGTAAAATATCCTTTTTGTTCCCCTCCGGATCCTATAGAAGCTGCCATTCTTGGTGCGAAAATAACACCTAGTTTTTTAGCCATCAGTCTGTCAGATACTTCTGTGATTACGTAGTAAAGCTCTCTCTTTTGTCCATTTGGTAAAGTTTCCCAACCTTTAAACATAGGCAGTCTAACTGTGGGACCTGCAGGAACCACATCTCTATCAATTCTAAAATCAATACCTAAAACACTTGGTACAAAAACATTTTGAGCGTCTGTGAATCGTAAAGCAGGATTAAAAAAGTTATAAGGAATTCCACCATCTTTACGGATACTTGCTAGTAATATTTTAGCTTCTTTTAAAGCTCTAAATGATTGTAATAAGCCTTTTGATTGAGCTTCTTCTTCTAATGCATCTTCTGCAATTTCATCAGTGATCGTTTGATTCGTTTCAACTTCTAAAAGATTGTCATCATTGTTACAAGCCATAAATAATGAGGCGGCGAAAATACTTAAAAGTAAGGTTTTAAAATTTTTCATTTTTTGTGTTTTTAATAGTTATATTCTGAAAAAATCATTAAGAAAACAATTGGCCAATCGTTTAAAGTAATTAGGGTTTTAAGATCTTACATATTTTGAGACGGTATAAATATTTAATCTTACATCAAGGGGAATTTTGAATTTTAAAAAGCATTGTTGATTTTATGAGTTGTAGGCATTGAAACCCTTTGGATTAAAGGGTTTTATATAAAAAAAGGCTATGAATACAAAATGTAAAAAAACAATATTTTTTAGGAAATAATTAACTAGATCGCTTTAGTTTTTAAGAATCCTTAACAACTTGTAAGTGTTAGCTATCTAACACATTATGAGGTTTTTATTGACTTTTTTATAGGAGGTATTTTCCCTTCTTCTTAAAAGTGTGGGATTAAAAACTTCAGAATTAAGGATCGTTTCTAGTTTAATTTGTAATACACAGAATCGCTCTCCAGTGCGGTTAACAATTCTGGAGAGATGTTTACCTTTTGTTTTCTACTTGGCATATGTAACTTAAGTTTCTCTGCCATTTCGAAAATCACAAAATTTAACGTGTGATTTCCAGCATGTTCAGTGAGCAATTCTTTTAGCTTATCAATCCTAGTATCAGAAAGTTCATTAATATCTAGTTGAATTGTCAGCTTTCTGGCATAGGTTTCCATTACGTCGTGTAGTAGCTGAAAACTATTGAATTGTATTCTAGGATCTCCCTTTTTTCCGGTATCGCGATTAACCCAACCTTCTTTTATAAAAGCTTTTGCATACACGAAGGTGCTTTGTACTAAGAAGGGTCTGTGTTTTAAGTAATCTTCGCCAAAAATTCTAAACTCATGAGCAGTGTTATAGTCTTCTATGGTAAACGTGGCCCATCCTTTTCCATTTTTTGATGTTCGATGTTCCACACCTGTGATTACTCCGCCAAATGAGATTTCACGATTTAGATTGTTTTCTAGATCGGCAAAATTCAAAAGTGTTCCATTACAGAAATACTTCATTTCATATTTAAAATCATCGAGCGGGTGACCAGATAAATAAATACCAACTACTTCTTTTTCTCTGGCAAGTTTTTCCATAGTCCCCCATTCTTCGCAAGGAGGAACGACAGGTTCTGGGATTTGAACATCACTAGATTCGCCAAATAGACTTACCTGAGATGAGTTTTCGTTTTCTTGATACTTAGATCCATATTTCATGGCTTTTTCTAAGAAAGTAATTCCATCTCCATCCTGATGAAAATATTGACCTCTATGTGTCTCTGTAAAAGAATCAAATCCACCAGCAAGTGCTAAACTTTCAAAAGCTTTTTTATTAGCCGCACGTAGGTCAATGCGTTTTGCCATATCAAAAATAGATCTGTATGGTCCATCTTCTTTTCTGTTTTCTACAATAGTAGCCACGGCTCCGGTACCTACACCCTTAATGGCTCCCATTCCAAATCGTACTGCACCATCTTTGTTTACAGAGAATTTTCTGTAAGATTCATTCACATCGGGTCCTAATACATCTAATTTCATACGCTTACATTCTTCCATGAAGAAAGTAACCTGCTTAATGTCGTTCATGTTATTGGATAGTACAGCTGCCATATATTCTGCAGGATAATGAGCCTTTAGATAAGCGGTCTGATACGCAATCCAAGCATAACAAGTGGAGTGAGATTTGTTAAAAGCGTAGGCTGCAAATGCTTCCCAGTCTTTCCATATTTTTTCTAATTTATCTTCAGCATGTCCTTTGGCAGCAGCTTGTTCAATGAACTTGGGTTTCATTTTATCCAGTACTGCTTTTTGTTTTTTACCCATTGCTTTACGGAGTACATCCGCTTCACCTTTGGTAAAATCAGCAAGTTTTTGAGAAAGTAGCATCACTTGCTCCTGGTATACTGTGATTCCGTAGGTTTCTTTTAGGTATTCTTCACAAGCTTCTAAGTCATATATGATCTCTTCGGTACCGTGTTTTCTATTAATAAAACTTGGGATATATTCTAAAGGTCCTGGTCGGTACAAAGCATTCATCGCAATTAGATCAGCAAAAACTGTAGGTTTTAGTTCCTTCATATATTTTTGCATCCCAGGAGATTCATATTGGAATACTCCAACCGTTTCTCCTCTTTGGAATAATGCGTACGTTTCTTCATCGTCAAGAGGGAAATTCTCAGGATCTAATTCTACGCCATGTTTTGCTTTTACAATTTTTACGGTATCCTTAATTAGGGTTAATGTTTTTAATCCTAAAAAATCCATTTTTAGCAGACCAGCACTTTCTACTACAGAGTTATCAAACTGTGTACAGTACATGTCAGAATCTTTGGCAAGCGCAACTGGGACAAACTTGGTAATATCATCGGGTGTGATAATCACTCCACAAGCATGAATACCTGTATTTCTAACTGAACCCTCTAAAACTCTAGCTTGATTTAAGGTTTCGGCTTCGAGATCGCTACCTTCTGCGATGTTTAGTAGTTCATTTACTTTTTCTAATTCATCACTTCTAAACTTCTTTTTTAATACCGCTTCATCTACACCAAATATTTTTCCAAGTTTAGACATATTTGGAATAAGCTTTGCAATTCGATCTGCATCACTAAGAGGTAAATCAAGTACACGAGCAGTATCTCGAATAGAAGATTTTGCTGCCATAGTACCGTATGTAATTATCTGAGCTACCTGATTGGCTCCATATTTTTCGATTACATAGTCCATTACACGTCCTCGTCCTTCATCATCAAAATCAATATCAATATCGGGCATACTTACACGATCCGGATTTAGGAATCTCTCAAAAAGTAAATCATACTTTATCGGATCTAAATTGGTAATCCATAGGCAATAGGCTACCGCAGATCCAGCAGCAGATCCACGTCCAGGACCTACAGAAACCCCCATTTCTCTTGCGGCTCTTATAAAATCTTCCACAATCAGGAAGTATCCTGGGTATCCTGTATTTTCAATAACTTTTAATTCGAAATCAAGGCGCTCATCAATTTCTGGAGTAATTTCTCCATATCTAATCTTTGCTCCTTTGTAGGTGATATGCCTTAAATAAGCATTTTCTCCTCTTTTCCCTCCGTCTATTTTGTCTTCTTCAGATTGGAACTCTTCTGGGATGTCAAATGCAGGTAATAATACGTCTCTTGCTAGTACAAAAGGTTCTATCTTATCCACGATCTCCTGAATATTCATGATGGCTTCAGGGAGATCTTTGAATAAGTTTTTCATTTCTTCAGAAGACTTAAAATAGTATTCCTGATTTGGTAATCCATATCGATATCCTCTTCCTCTTCCAATTGGAGTCGCTTGTTTTTCTCCGTCTTTTACACATAGTAGAATGTCATGGGCATTGGCATCCTTCTTTTCGCAATAATAAGTATTGTTTGTAGCTACTGTTTTGATGTTATGCTTTTTGGAAAAGTTGATCAAAACCTGATTTACTCGATTTTCATCCTCTTGATTATGGCGCATGATCTCGATATAGAGGTCATCTCCAAACTCCTCGTGCCACCATAATAAAGCTTCTTCAGCTTGCTTTTCTCCTATGTTTAGTACTTTACTAGGAACCTCTCCATACAGATTTCCAGTTAGGACAATGATGTCTTCTTTGTATTGTTTAATAACTTCTTTGTCAATTCTAGGCAGGTAATAGAAACCGTCTACAAATCCAATAGAAGACATTTTGGCTAGATTGTGATATCCGTTTTTGTTTTTAGCTAACAAAACTATTTGATATCCATTATCCTTTCGGGATTTGTCTTTATGATTTTCGCAAACAAAAAACTCACATCCAACAATTGGTTTTATTTCAACTCCTGTTGGTTCTTCTCCATTTTCGATAGCTTCTGCATTCGCTGCTTTTACACTTTTATTGTGATTGGTAACTGCTTGTACAAAATGAAAAGCTCCCATCATATTTGCATGATCTGTCATGGCTACAGCTGTCATCTTGTGTTTGGCTGTTTCTTTTACCAGATCAGGAATACTGGTAGTAGATTGTAGGACAGAAAATTGCGTATGGTTATGTAGGTGAACAAAATTTACAGCATCCAAAGCTGCAATATTGTCCTTGATTTCTTGTTGAGAAATGTCAGAGCTTCCCTGTTTATCCAGTGTTTCTTGGATTTTTTGAGAAGCTCTTTTTAGATTAATATGTTGTAAACCTATTAATTCTATTGGTTCTGGATTAACACGTTTGAAGTTTTCAAAGTAATCTGAAGGAGCATCTAGCTCTTCTTTTGTGAAAACTTGCTTCCTGATTAATTCTAGAAAACATCGAGTGGTAGCTTCTACATCGGCTGTTGCGTTATGGGCTTCTCCAAATGAGGTTCCGAATAAAAACTCGTGTAACTCTGTAAGTGTAGGTAATTTGAATTTTCCTCCACGACCTCCAGGAATTTGACATAAACTTGCAGTAGTTTCGGTACAAGTATCAAGCACGGGCAACTCTTGTAATTGATTGCTAATACCAAGTCTATAAAACTCAGCACCCATGATATTAACATCAAACCCTACATTTTGACCGACAACAAACTTCGTTTTTGATAACGCAATATTGAATTTTTCCAGAACTTCTGCTAGGCTAATACCATCCTGCTCGGCAAGGGCAGTTGAAATTCCATGAACTTTTTCTGCATCATATGGAATATTAAATCCTTCTGGTTTTACTAAATAATCTTGATGCTCGATACAATTACCCATTTCATCGTGTAATTGCCAAGCGATCTGAATACATCTTGGCCAATTATCAGTATCACTGATGGGAGCATCCCAACGCTTAGGTAAACCTGTTGTTTCGGTATCAAAAATTAAATACATAAAAATATGTTTCGAGAAAGTTTTGTCTTATGGTCAAAGTGATCATCAAAAATAATTAAAATGATGTGTTCGGTAATTGAAAAGTTATCCAGAATTATTAACCACTTAAGATTTCCTTTATGAGGAATCAATGAAAAGATTGTTTCAAGAAATAAGAAATAATGTAATATGCTAAAAATTAAAAAGCGTTCACTAAAATAAATTAGTGAACGCCTTTTTTCGCTATAGTTGAGTTTTGATTAATATCCGTATTCAAATTGTCCTTCTGTCACTGCAACACCTGTTGTTGTAACGAATTCAAAAGTTCCGCTGATACATTTTGTTTCGGTATCATGAGATGTTATGGTAAGTCTACCAGAAACAGCTGATGCTTTATCATTGTATAAGCTATATGTCGCACTATACTCTCCTGATCCTGTTAAAGAGTGCTGTCCAACCTCCACACTGATTGGAAAAACGATTGTTATCTCCTCGTCTTCATTACTCGCTTTTATTAGTATTGAAGGGTTGTTCACTCCAAAAGGAATTGCATCGTGATCATCAGTAATCATCTCGTTTCCATTAATCATGGCTGTTAAAGAAGCGTTTAAAAGACAAGGGTTGATTTCTTCTTGCTCTTCTTCTTCAGAGGTAATTATGATTTCCTCCTCTTCTTCCTCTTCTTCAGGTTCTGGTACAAAATTTTCTATAGGTAATCTATAAAACCATCCGTTTTGGAAACTCATTGATTTTCCATTGCTTCCTTTTAAATCTGTAAAATAGAAATTCCCAGAAACTAAATTGTCCTGAATTTCTGTAATTACTATTTGTCCATTATTAGCACCTTCTTCAGAAACGAACTTAGCATCGTTGTTTTCGAATGTTACTTGATTAATGGCTTGTTCTAATCTATAAGTTCCTCTTTCTGTAGAAGAAGTAGTGAAGCTAATTGATTCTGTTCCTGTGTTTCCGATGATTACTAATGTACCATCCTCATGAATGATTGCTTTTCTAATATCGGGTCTAAATAACTTTCCGTCTATAGTAGCTTGTAATCCTGGTGAATTTACTTCTATATCGGTACTACAAGAGCTGAAAATAAGGCATATAAATGCCAGGAGTAGGGTAATTTTTTTAATCATACGCTTGGGGCTTTAAAAAATTTAGAGATAGATAACCAACTATCAGTAAATAATTTAATACAAACATATCACGAAATTCTGAAGAAAACAATTTTTTTGAAGATAAAATCATAATTTTTTACGATTAATGACATTTTAATATCGATGAAATACACAAAATTATATTTTATACCTAATAAAAGTAGGTATTTACGTTTCTCATGAAACGTCTATAAGTCCTGTTAGAAAGAACAGTAAAACGTGTTAATTCTTCGATAGCTCTAAATTATTTAATGAAAGAAGAATAAGTTCGATGCTAATTTGCTAAAAATGATTACATTTGCGCACTTAATTATAAACAGGGTCGTGTACCCAAAAATTAATTTTTATGCCTGTTAAAATAAGATTACAGAGACATGGTAAAAAAGGAAAGCCTTTTTACTGGATCGTAGCAGCAGATGCTAGAGCAAAGAGAGATGGTAGATTTTTAGAAAAAATCGGTACTTACAATCCAAACACTAACCCAGCAACTATAGACTTAAATGTTGATGGAGCTGTAAAATGGTTACAAAATGGAGCGCAGCCAACCGATACTGCTAAAGCTATTCTTTCTTACAAAGGAGCATTGCTGAAAAATCACCTTGCAGGAGGTGTTAAAAAAGGAGCTTTAACTGAAGAACAAGCTGAAGAGAAATTTAACGCTTGGGTGCAGGAAAAAGAAGGATCTGTAAATGCTAAGAAAGATTCTTTAGCAAAGGCAGAGGCTGATGCAAAAGCAAAAGCACTTGCTGCAGAAAAAGAAGTAAATGCTAAGCGTGAAGCTGAAGCTGCAGAAGCTGAAGCTGCCGCTAAAGCAGAAGAAGTAGCTGCTGAAGCTGCTGAAGCAGAAGTAACTGAAGAAGCTAGCAACGAGGAAGAGTAGTTGCATTATTGACGATGAAGAAAGAAGATTGCTTCTATCTAGGCAAAATCGTAAGTAAATTTAGTTTTAAAGGGGAGGTGTTGATAAAACTTGACACCGATGAACCTGAAAGTTATCTAAAAATGGAATCAGTTTTTGTGAACTATAACAAAAATTTGGTTCCATTTTTTATAGAAAAAAGTAAACTTCATAAAAGCGATTTGCTTAGAGTAAAGTTTGAAGATATAGACTCCGAAGAGGATGCTGATGATCTAATGAAGGCAGAAATATATTTGCCACTTGACTTGTTGCCTAAGTTGGAAGGAAATAAATTTTATTTTCACGAAGTTATTGGTTTTAGTATTGTAGATCGAGCTTTTGGAAAAGTAGGAGTTATTACTCATATCAATGATAGTACTGCACAAGCACTTTTCGAAATAGACAGGGACGGTGTTGAAATTTTAATACCTATGAATGACGAATTCATTGATAAGGTGGATAGAGAACAGCGTACTGTTTTTGTAAATACTCCAGAAGGATTGATCGATCTTTATTTATAAAATAATGTCTAAACCATTTCATTTTAAACAATTTATGGTTCACCAGGATCGATGTGCCATGAAGATTGGTACTGATGGAGTGCTTTTAGGATCTTGGGTTCCGATTTCAGAAACTGTAAATACTATACTAGATATAGGTACTGGAACAGGAATCATTGCTCTAATGATGGCACAGCGTTCTCATGCAGGAACTATTGATGCACTAGAAATAGATGAGCTTGCTTATGAACAAGCAGTAGAAAATTTTGAAGCTTCTGACTGGGGAGATCGGCTATTTTGTTATCATGCTTCTTTTCAGGAATTCTTTCAGGAAATTGATGATGAGTATGATCTTCTCATTAGTAACCCACCTTTTTATAAAGATACCTATAAAACAGAAGATTCTAGTAGGGATTTAGCCAGATTTGAAGATGCATTGCCATTTGAGCATTTATTTATAGGAGCAACTCATTTGCTTTCCGAGAATGGTAGGTTTGGAGTAATTTTACCTTATAAAGAAGAGGAAGTAGTAATTGAAATTGCCCATAAAGTAGGCTTGTATCCTCAAAAAATTACAAGAGTAAAGGGAAACCCATCTTCAGAAATTAAAAGAACTCTTTTGTTATTTGGTTTTGAAGAGGTGGAAGTAAAATTGGATGAGCTTATTATAGAGAATGAAAGGCACCAATATACTCCAGAATATGTAGACCTTACTCGAGATTTTTATTTAAAAATGTAAAAAAGGAGAGTCTAGTAGACTCCCCTTTCTCCAAATTCAATCACTCTACGTAGTTCAACTTATATTTCTATAAGTGTAAACAATCTTAAAGATTTTTAATGCTATTAGTTTTTACCGATCCAGTTTCCTTCTGCATCACATAATACTTCTACAGTCTCTCCGTCTTCTTTCGTAAGTTCTAGCTTAAACTCTGAAGCGTCTTCCTTAGCAGCAGCTTTATTGATGGTCGCACCTTTAAAATCTTTCGCAACAGCATCTAAAACAGGTTGGGGTAAATTTTCAACAGCTAATTCAATATATTTTTCTTGAGCAGTAATTTCTATAGCTTCATCTGAAGAAGTCACTTGAGCAGTGATATTACTAGTTCCGAATAAAAGTCCTAAAGCTACTACTGGTAATACAAATAAATTTTTCATTTTAATTTCAGGTTTTAATTATTTTTTATTTCGATACTTAAATAAGAGGAAGAATTATGCCAGAGGATTGATAATGCTTTAATGTTGATTAAATAGCTGTAATACAGTGTTTTAAAACAAACGCTAATAATGTTAATAGTATCTAAAATGTGTAGAAATCAGATTGAGAATGCGGAAATTAACCACAAATTTATGTTCAAAATAGATATGCAAAACGTATGATAAACGCTTCTCACAATTTGTTTTGTTTGAAGTAAGTTTGATCATAACAGGATTAGAAGAATGATTGGGGAAAATCAAAAACAGCTTTATTACAAGGGTTATTAACAGATTTGACATTTTTTAATGCAAAAAGGAATAATCTGAGATCTTTCTTGATTATTTTTTAATTAATCTCACTATTTTTGAATATATCATAAAAAAATAATCCATTTACGCTATGAAACCTGATCTTTTTGAAGCACCAGATTACTACAATTTAGACGAACTTTTGACTGATGAGCATAAGTTAGTACGCGATGCTGCGCGCAGTTGGGTAAAACGAGATGTGTCTCCAATCATAGAAGAATATGCTCAACGTGCTGAATTTCCTAACCAAATTATTAAAGGATTAGCAGAAATTGGAGCTTTTGGTCCATATATACCTGAACAATATGGAGGAGCGGGATTAGACCAGATAAGCTATGGGTTAATCATGCAAGAGATCGAACGAGGCGATTCAGGTGTTCGTTCTACAGCTTCAGTGCAATCATCATTGGTGATGTATCCTATTTGGAAATACGGAACAGAAGAACAACGAAATAAATATCTTCCTAAGCTAGCATCTGGAGAATTTATGGGATGTTTTGGTCTGACCGAGCCAGATCATGGATCTAATCCAGGTGGTATGACTACCAATTTCAAAGATAAAGGAGATCATTATTTATTAAATGGAGCAAAATTATGGATATCCAATGCACCTTTTGCTGATATTGCTGTGGTTTGGGCAAAAAATGAAGAAGGAAGAATCCACGGTTTAGTGGTAGAAAGAGGTATGGAAGGTTTTTCTACGCCAGAGACACATAACAAATGGTCCTTACGAGCATCTGCAACAGGTGAATTAATATTTGATAATGTAAAGGTTCCTAAAGAGAACTTATTACCTGGAAAAAGTGGTTTAGGAGCACCGTTAAGTTGTTTGGATTCTGCTCGTTTTGGTATAGCTTGGGGAGCAATAGGAGCAGCAATGGATTGTTATGACACAGCACTTCGTTATTCTAAAGAAAGAATTCAGTTCGATAAGCCCATAGGTGGAACTCAGTTACAACAAAAAAAGTTAGCTGAAATGATTACCGAAATCACGAAAGCGCAATTGTTAGCTTGGAGATTAGGGGTGCTAAGAGAAGAAGGTAAAGCGACGACTGCTCAGATATCTATGGCAAAACGTAATAATGTGGAAATGGCAATAAATATTGCGAGAGAGGCAAGACAAATTCTGGGAGGAATGGGTATCACAGGAGAGTATAGTATTATGAGACATATGATGAATTTGGAAAGTGTAATCACTTATGAAGGTACTCATGATATTCATTTATTAATTACAGGGATGGATATTACAGGTATTCCAGCTTTTAAGTAAAAATCAAAATAAATTTTCGTAATAATTACGCCTTAGTTTTCCTAAGGCGTTTTTTTATGACATAGTTTTTATCACTCTCTAAACCTAAAATATTTATTTATGCAGGAGTATACTTTTATAATTGGTTCAGTTTTTAATTAGGTTTTTAGCATCAGTAAATATGCTGATTGTCTTTTCAATATCTTCTTTTGTAGTCATCCATGAGCAGATACTAATACGTATTACATCTCTTCCTTTCCAACGAGATCCACCGCACCAGCATTGTGAAGAATTTTGAACTGTATGTAAAACCAATTTTGTTTGCTGATCATTTTCACAGGCTATCAATACTTGGTTAAATACAACTTCATTCAGAATGATAAAACCATTTGCAGATAATCCTTCTGCTAGCTGTTTTGCTCTGTTATGAAATGTTGTAATCATAGTATCCATGCCTTCTTTTCCAAGATATTTCATGGTAGCCCATAATTCTATAGTTCTGGAGCGTTTTGATAATTCAGGTGTATATAAAAGTGGATCTCTTTGATCGCTATAGGTAATGTATTCTCCAGAGGCTTGTAATGCAGATATTAACGCTTCAGAATCTTTACACATTATAATTCCAGAGTCATATGGAGTGTTTAAAGTTTTATGACCATCTACAGCCCAAGATGATGCTTTTTCGATTCCTTTCGTAAGATAAGAAAGAGATTTTGAGGCTGCCGCCCATAGTCCAAATGCTCCGTCGATATGCACCCAAGCACCAGCTTTATTGGCTTGATCACATATAGTGTCAAAATCATCAAAACTACCAGTATTTACGTTGCCAGCTTGTAAAATCAAAAGAGAATGATTGTCTAACTCAGGAAGTTTATCGATTAATAATCTTCCTTGATCATCTGATGGTATCCAGCTGATATTTTCGTTACCAAAGCCAAGCATAGCAAGGGTTTTCTTTATACTAGCATGTACCTGTTCATGGGCGAAAATTTTAATTTCCGGAGCACCATTTATTCCTTTTATGTTGATATCCCATCCTAGATTTTTAAGTAATCTAAAACGTGCAGCTGCTAATCCAGAAAGGTTCGCCATCGATGTTCCGCTAACAAAACCGGCAACCGTTTCATTTGGTAAATTAAAAATAGTTTTAAGCCATTGTTCACAAATTTGTTCTAACTTGGAGTTTATAGGAGATGTAAGAAATAATCCTCCACATTGATCCCAAACATCTGACAACCATTTTACTCCCAATGCTATGGGAACAGCGCCTCCATTTACAAAACCAAAATATCGTCCTCCTAGTTGTGCAATTGTAGCTTTAGAACCAACATCGTGTAATAGATGCATAATTTCCTCAGTAGAACCTGATTTTTCACTAAGAGGTTCATCGAACACGTTTAATTGTTTAATATTTTCGGGAGATGGAAATACATCCATCTTTTCAATCCCATCTATATAGTCATAAGCAAAGGAACGAGCTTTATCGAATAGCTTTTTCTCCAATAATTCTGTTCGCATTTGTTGTAAAATATCCATACTTTAATGTGATAAATTATTGTTTAGAGAAGGCTAATTTGATTCCAAGTAGTATAAAGGTAATTCCTGTGAATTTATCTAACCACGTTTTTATTTTATAGTTTTTACGTATTCGATCAGATAGTTTGGCTGCAAAAAAGGCAAGAAAAAGACACCATATTGTTCCTGTAGTCACAAAGGTTAAACCTAAAATCATAAATGGAATATGGTTTTCTACCGCTTCAGGACTAATAAACTGAGGCAAGAAAGCAAGAAAAAATAAAGCTACTTTAGGATTCAGAATATTGGTTAATATGCCTGAAACGTAAATTTTAGAGTAGTTTATGTGATTTTCAATATTTTCATTTACTTCAAAATTTTGTACCGTTTTAGATCGTAATAATTGAACACCTAAGTAAATAAGATAGATAGCTCCAGCATATTTTATGAGCTGAAAAGCTAAGGCAGACTTCGCTAGTAATACTGATAGGCCTAAAGCGGCTGCCAAGCAATGGATCAAAGCACCAGTTGTTATTCCTAAAGCAGATAAAATACCGGATTTTTTTCCTTGTGATATGCTTCTTCCAAGGATGTACATAGTATCCGCGCCTGGTGTTAAGTTTAAAAGAATTCCCGCAAGTATAAAAGCTTCAAAGTTGATAATTCCAAACATGTATTATGGTTTTATGAAAATGATGTAAAGTAATAGTACTTTATTCTTACAGTGTAAATTTAGTTTTATCTTAGCAAGATGATATGTTGATTCGTGGGATATAACGTGCAATTTCCTTCGAAAACGTATTTTTAATATACAAAAACAATGGATTGTGGTGAAAGACGAATTAGATCGTAAGATCCTATGTTATTTAAAAGAAAATTCTAGAGCTTCTTATGCGCAGATAGGGAGACAAATTGGGTTGTCGGCATCGGCAGTTGGTGAACGAATTCAGCGTTTGGAAGAAACGGAAGTTATTAAAGGATATAGGACATTAATAGATCCGAAAAAGATGGGACTTTCTGTGTCGGCTTATATTCTGATGAGTTTAGAAAGTAAAAATTTCCATTCTTTTGTGGAGATCATGAAAGATTATCCTGAAATCGAGCATTGTAGTAGGGTTACTGGAGAGAATTGTTTGATTATGAAAATAAATGTAAAAGATAGTGGTCATTTGCAGAAATTTATCGATCGTTTAGCAAAACATGGAAATCCATCAACACAAGTAATTCTTTCGGATCTTATTACAAATTAAGTAGGATGTATTAGTGATAGTTTGACATTTTCAAATCGTATAATTTTAAAATAAAAATAAATGAAAATATTTGGGCATCGCGGAGCCGCTGGATTGGTTGCAGAAAATACAATAGAGTCTATTAAAGAAGCCTTAAATCATAAGGTCGATGGAATTGAAATAGATGTTCATAAATGTAAGTCTGGCGAGCTTATTGTAATTCATGATGAAACATTACAAAGAACAACTAACGGTAAGGGAAAAGTATCTGACTTTACACTGCAGGAATTACATAAATACACAACGATCGAAGGATACAAGATTCCTACGTTAAATCAAGTATTAAATATGGTCAATACAACATGTGATATAAACATAGAATTAAAAGGAATAGGAACGGCGATGCCTGTAATAGAGCTTTTAGAAGATTATATTAAAAACACTAACTGGGAGCGTAATAATTTTGTGTTATCTAGTTTTGATCATTCTCAACTATTTCAGATAAAAAGATCAAGTTCCGAATTTAATTTAGGAGTGTTAACAGAGAAAAATATATCCTCAGTTTTATCAGTAGCCGAAAGTTTAGAAGCCTATTCTGTTCATCCACCAATTGCCTCATTAACGGAAGAAGAGGTGAAGCTGGCAAAAGATAAGGGCTATAAAGTGTATGTCTGGACGGTAAATGATCCTGAGGATATTAAATCATCAAAAAAGCTAAAAGTAGATACTATCATAACTGATTTTCCTAATTTTGCTTAATGCAATATGATCTCCTAATTATTGGCGGCGGAGCGGCCGGTTTTTTTACTGCAATCAACGTAGCTGAAAATGATCCACATCTTACGATAGCCATTTTAGAAAGAGGAAAAGAAGTGCTTTCTAAAGTTAGAATATCTGGAGGAGGAAGATGTAATGTTACACATGCGGAGTTTGTTCCAGATCCTTTAAGTAAAAACTATCCAAGAGGCGAAAAAGAGCTATTAGGTCCTTTTCATACTTTTATGACAGGTGATACTATGGAATGGTTCGATAAACGTGGTGTTGAATTAAAAATAGAAGATGATGGTCGTATTTTTCCAATTTCTGACTCATCGGAAACTATTATAAATTGTTTTTTGTCTGAGGCCAGAAGGTTAGGAATAGAAATTCTTAAAAATCATGTGGTAAAAGATTTTTACTATGAAGATAAGGTTTGGAAAATAAGTACAAATCAAGGCGATTTTGAAAGTAAAAAAATGATGATAGCTACAGGAAGTAATTCCAAAATCTGGGCAAAACTTAAATCCCTTGGACTTCAAACGGTAAATGCAGTACCTTCTTTATTTACATTTAATATAAAGGACAAAAGGATTAAAGGTCTACTAGGTATTTCAACAAATGCTTCCGTAAAGGTCAAAGACTCTAAATTATTCAGCGAAGGTCCTCTTTTGATTACGCATTGGGGAATGAGTGGTCCTGCAATTCTGAAGCTTTCGGCATGGGGAGCAATAGAGTTGTATAATTTTAATTATAACTTTGAAATCATTGTCAATTGGTTACAAGATTATTCGTTAGAAGAAACCCTTCATATGTTAAAGGCTTTAAAAAACGAGCACCCCAAGCAACAAGTTTCTAAATATGCTCAATTTAATTTACCCAAAAGACTATGGCAAAGTTTAGTGTTAGCCGCAGATATTGGTGATACAACCAAGTGGGCAGATGTAAATAAAACACAACTAACTAGACTTTCTGAAGAATTGATTAAAGGAGTTTATAAAGTAGTAGGTAAAAGCACATTTAAGGATGAATTCGTAACAGCAGGCGGTATAGATTTAAGAGAGGTTAATTTCAAAACCTTTGAAAGCAAAAAACACAAGAACTTATATTTTGCTGGAGAAGTCTTAAATATAGATGCGATAACGGGAGGATTTAATTTTCAGAATGCTTGGACAGGAGCTTATATAGCGGCTCAGGCAATTACATCGAAAGAATAAAAGAACAACACATGAAAACTTATGTCGCTTTATTGAGAGGTGTTAATGTCGGAGGTCATAACAAGATTAAAATGACTGATCTTAAAGTGGCACTTCTTTCTGCCAGTTTTGAATCGGTAACTACCTATATACAAAGTGGAAATATTGTTTTTAAAGCTGGATCTGAAAACATTAATGAATTACAAGAAAAAATAAAGAAAGTAATCCAAAAGAACTTTGATTTAGAGATATCGGTAGTAGTGCTCATGCAAGAAACTTTACAGAAAATTCTAACAAAAAATCCTTTCAAAGAGAGATTTAGTAATGACGAAGCTGAACTCAAAAAAATATATTTCATGGTTTTTTGTGATGCCCCAAATGAAAATGCTATCATAGAACTTAATAAGCTTTCGGTAGCTCCTGAAGAATTTATAATCACGCCTGATATCATCTATTTATATGCTGCAAATGGTTACGGAAAAACAAAACTTCACAATAATTTTTTTGAAAAGAAATTAGGAAATAAATCTACTGCTAGAAACCTGAAAACGTTAAGTAAGTTATTGGAAATTTGCTCCTTAGTTGGTTGATTTGTAGATAAACGCCCAATAGATTTGTGTAAAATTTCGTATATTAAAAAGGTTAAACTATTACCTTATATACTATGAAAAAAATTACACTACTACTTATTATTTTTATTTGTCAAAGTTCGTTTACAGCCAGAGCAGGAGATGATGAGCCTATTAAAAAGCTATTAATGGACTATATAGCTAAAATGAATAATTTAGAAAAAGGAGCTAAGAAAAATAGCGTCTTACTTCTATTTGATGAAAAATATAGTGGCAATACGGTCTACGTAAATTTATCAGGAGCTTTAGTGCGAAAAGAGTACGATAAAAAACATATTTCCTCCCAGTTAGATGATATTATAAATGATGACAATTATAGTTTCAAACTTAAGTTAGAGAATATTGTTTTTCAAAGCCAGAAAGAAAATGCCGGAATTATATCGGCAGTAGTTAATTTCGAATCTTTTATAGATAAAAAATTAGCCGAAAAAGGCACTATGTTAATGGATATGGTTGCTGTTAAAGTAAATGAAAGATGGAAGATTGTGCAGAATAATATGGTGAGAGTGTCTGAAGCAAAAGATATTGGTGAATGTGTTTGCTATATGTACGGAAACGGAGACACAAAATTTGTTACCGAAGTATATTTTCCTGCAGGATTAGAATATGATCAGAAATTAGAGTCTTTTCAGATAACTAAGAAAGATGGAGTAAGAGTTATTAAAACGCATAGCGAAGAATTTGCATGGAAAGGAAATGGAGGCGTTTATTATAATGGAAAATCCATCGGAAAAACGAAAGAACCCAAAAAAGCGATACAAGCAGCAGTGAAAAAACTGTATAAAGATTCTTGTGTCAATGTCATATTTAACTAATACATCAAAGAAGTTTTATAATAAATCCTACTCTATATTTCAGAGTAGGGTTTATTATAAAAAAACTAATAATGTAATTTTTAATCTCTTAAAAAGCCTTTCCAAGATATTTCTATAGCCTGATTGATATGTTTGTCAAGTAGTTTTACCTTCTCATTTTCATGAATTTTTACTAGTGATACTACATTCCCAAAAAATAATTCTTCCATTACTAATGTGTTATAAGACTTAAATATTTTTTGTCGAATACCAGTTTTAAAGTAATTCTCAATATCTCCATAATATTGTCTCGCTTTATCTTTTAAAGATTGCGGGATCTCTGGAGATCTTGCTATTTGTTCAGAAAATATAAAAGCAAGAGGGTTATTAACGAAATAGTGGAATAAGTTGAGCCACATGATCGAAAATTGTTTTTTAATATCATCTTCCGGAACATTTCTCATAACTACTGTTCCGAAATCCTGTGTGAGCATTAAATATAGCTCAGTGATAATCTCCTCTTTATTTTTAAAATGATGATATACTGTTCCATTAGCAACACCTGATTCTTTAATGATTTGTGAGAGAGAAGTTGCCCGTATTCCTTGTTTTGTGATTAATTCTAAAGTTGTCTGTAAGACGATCGACTTTTTGTTCATAAAAAAATTATTCCTTCATTCTTGGTTTAGTTAAGTTGCCATATACTAAAATTTAATGCAGTCGCAAAAGCAACCCAAATCAAGTATGGGATAAGTAGGTAAGCGGCTGTTGAGTTTACAACTTTAAACCATTTGATGGTAAACAAAAGTAGGATAAAAAGGGCAATTATATCCACAAGTGCAATCAATGGATTGCGCATTCCAAAGAAAAAAATGGACCACGCAGCATTGAGTAAAAGTTGAAACCCAAAATGATATAACGCAGTTTTTACCCATTTATGATAAAAACCTCTACTCCAAACAATACCTGCAGCAATTCCCATTAAAATGTACAAAACTGTCCATACAGGAGCAAAAAGCCAATTCGGAGGAGTAAAAGATGGTTTTTGCAATCCTACATACCAGGTGCTAATCGATGTTTGAGTAGCAATGCTGCTTAAAAATCCAATTAAAAGACACAATAAGACAGCAACGCCTATACGTAGTAATTTTTTCTTCATTTAGAATTAGTTAGTTAATCACTAAAATAATAATTTATTTTTACTAGCTTACTCTTAAAACAGCTTATCCACGTATCTTTGCCAAAATTATTTTTTAGATTATGGCCGATTATAGTCAGTTTATTGCAAAAAAAAGTGTAAATATCCCTAACAAAGGATTCTTTTCCTGCTCATCACCAAGTAACATTGCACTAGTGAAATATTGGGGAAAACGGCCGATACAATTACCAGAAAATCCTTCCATTAGTTTTACTTTGGATGTTTGTAAAACCGAAACAATTTTGCAATACGAAAAGTTGGAGAATCCATCAGAAGATTTTCAATTCGAGTTGCTTTTTGAAGGAAAGCCAAAACCTGACTTTAAACCAAAAATTCAAAGTTTCTTCCAAAGAATTGAAGCTTATGTGCCTTTTTTAAAAGACTTTAAGTTTGTAATAGAAACTAAAAATACTTTTCCGCACAGTAGTGGAATTGCATCATCTGCGAGTGGAATGAGTGCATTAGCGTATTGTATAATGCATTTAGAAAAATCGATGGACACTTCAATAACAGATATGGAGTTTCTTAAGAAAGCTTCTTTTCTTTCACGATTAGGATCAGGAAGTGCTAGTAGAAGTATAGAAGGTCCTGTAACCGTTTGGGGTAATCATAATGAAATTGAAGGAAGTAGTGATGCTTACGCAGTGAAGTTTCCACATAACATTCATGAAAATTTTAATAATTATCAGGATACTATATTGCTCGTGGATAAGGGAGAAAAACAAGTAAGTAGTTCTGTAGGTCATGATTTAATGCATGGTCATCCTTTTGCGGAACAACGATTTTTTCAGGCAAATACCAACATCACAAAACTTAAAGATGTACTTGTTTCTGGTGATTTGGATAGGTTTATTGAAATAGTAGAAAGTGAAGCGCTAACCTTGCATGCTATGATGATGACTTCTCTTCCGTATTTTATTTTAATGAAGCCTAATACGTTATCTGTAATACATAAAATATGGAAGTATAGAAAAGATACAGGTTCTAAAATTTGTTTTACGCTAGATGCGGGAGCAAATGTACATGTGTTATATCCAAACTCAGAAAAAAATGAAGTGATGGATTTCATTAATAGTGAGTTAGTTGTGTATTGTGAGAAAGGGCAGTATATTTGCGATAAAATAGGATTAGGTGCTAAATTGTTGTAACTTTATCCTAAATAATTAGACAAATTAGTAAAAAGGAAAATAAACTGATGAAAGGACCATTATTTTACTCGAAAATACTTTTGTTTGGCGAATATGGAATCATTAAAGATTCCAAAGGTCTTTCTATACCTTATAATTTTTATAAAGGAGCTCTAAAAGTTTCCGATAATCCTGGTGAAGAAGCTGTAAAGTCTAATAAAAGTCTACAAGAGTTTACAAATTATCTCGAAGGAGTGCAGAGTAAAGGTGTAGTCAGTTTCAACTTAGAAAAGTTGAAGGAAGATGTTGACGCTGGAATGTATTTCGATAGCAGTATTCCACAAGGATACGGAGTCGGTAGTAGTGGAGCTTTAGTTGCTGCGATTTATGATAAATATGCTGAGGATAAAATTACGGTTTTAGAAAACCTTACTAGAGATAAACTACTTAAACTGAAAGAAATTTTTGGTTTGATGGAGTCCTTTTTCCATGGAAGTAGTTCTGGTTTAGATCCATTAAATAGTTATTTGAGCCTTCCAATTCTAATTAATTCTAAAGATAATATTGAGCCTGCTGGGATTCCTTCCCAAAGTGTAGATCATAAAAAAGGAGCTGTATTTTTATTAGATAGCGGTATCGTAGGAGAAACAGCACCTATGGTTAGTATTTTTATGGAAAACATGAAGCAAGAAGGTTTTAGAAAAATGCTCAAAAATCAGTTTGTGAAGCATACTGATGCCTGTGTAGATGATTTCCTGAAAGGGGATATAAAATCTTTATTCTCCAACATTAAGCAATTATCAAATGTAGTATTGGATAATTTTAAGCCAATGATTCCTCAGCAATTTCACGAATTGTGGAAAAAAGGTATAGAAACCAATGACTACTACCTTAAATTATGTGGTTCTGGAGGTGGCGGCTATATCTTAGGATTTACGCAAGATTTAGATAAAGCGCAATCTGCACTAAAAGACTATAAATTAGAAGTAGTATACAACTTCTAAAAGCATCCCATTAAGATGTTTTCTAGAAAAAATAAGCTCATCCTTCTTAAGTTATTGAGTTTGTTTTCTATTGTTAGAGGTTACAATATTCTTATTATTGTTTTTGCTCAATATCTTACCTCCATATTCATTTTAGCACCAGATATTCCTTTAAGAGAGGTGCTTTTTGATCCTAATTTATTTGTTATTGTACTAGCGTCTGCAGGTGTAATTGCGGCAGGATATATTATTAATAATTTCTATGATCGAGAAAAAGACCTGATCAATAGGCCACAGAAAACAATGTTAGATCGTTTGGTAAGTCAGCAAACTAAACTAACAGGATACTTTGTGCTCAATTTTCTTTCAGTAATTCTAGCCAGCTATGTTTCTTTTAAAGCTGTGTTGTTTTTTTCTTTATATGTATTCGGAATCTGGTTTTATTCACATAAACTCAAGAGAAAACCTTTTTTAGGTAATTTCGTAGCTTCCATATTATCCATTACACCATTTTTTGCTGTTTTTATTTATTACAAAAACTTCGATGAGGTAATTTTTGTGCATGCTACTTTTTTGTTTTTAATGTTGGTAATGAGAGAAATGGTAAAGGATCTTGGAAACCTTAGAGGAGACATGGCACAGAACTATAAGACAATTCCAATTATTTATGGAGAATCCACATCTAAAAAACTAATTAGTCTACTTGTCCTGGCTTCTTGCGTTCCTATTTATCTATTGCTAACCTCTTATGAAATTGGTTTAATGAATTTTTATTTCTACGCTTGTCTGGGATTGCTATTATCGTTTTTGATTGCACTATGGAAATCAAATAAAAGAACACATTACGTTTGGCTACATAATATTCTGAAGTTCATTATTGTTGCTGGAGTATTTAGTATCGTTCTGATTGATGTAAATATGATTTTAGACAGACTACTTTGGTAGTAAAAAAATAAAAGCAGCTATATGAAATTATATAGCTGCTTAACTTTTAGGTAAGGATGAATCCTTTATATATTCAAAATATCTTAAGCTTCAGGGTTTAATACCTTTACTCTTAATTTAAATATTTTATTACCAGTTTTGTTAATTTCGTTACCTATTTTTTTGTAGTTCAATCTAGATTTTACGTAGTATTCGATAGCTTCTTTTTCTGAATCAATAGATAGGATTACGATTTCTCCTTTTCCGTTTACTATAAACTCAATATTAGCTTTGATTTCATCAGTATCCAACTGGATCTGAGGCTTCTCTAATAGAAGTGCGATTTCACTTCTTAATTTTTGTTCGTTCGTTTCTTCAGTGTTTTTGTCGTTTGCAAAGATCTGAGTAGATGCTAAAATTGCGACTGCTAATACAACTAATTTTTTCATTTTTTACGTGTTTTTGATTTGAGTTTTAAGATATTGTTTGTTTAAATTTTACATGACAAATGTAGATCTGAAAAACAGCTTTTTTTAAGTTTAAATTTTATTAGAATGTATTGTTAGCTTTACCATTATGTAAAAATTAGTGCGTTTTAACATAAATTCAACTTTGAATAAAAAGTACTTTTTATATGTTTACTTTAGAAGTATGAAAGAGGATAAGATTTTTTGATATCAAATTCTCAGTACTGTGAAGAACAAGTATGCGAATAGTTTAATTTTTGGATGCCTCCTAGTGTTAACTTAATGTTACGTGAAGGTTTAACCGTAAAGCTAGTTTTGTTGTTTAACTAATTGAAATTCAATTTTTTAAATGTTAATAATTTGTTAACTAGTTTGCAATACTTTTAGAATTATAGGAAAAACTTGACGTATACGAGATAAAATAAATATGCTACATGAATGATCAATTACTAACTGTTGCTTTAGCACAAATATCACCAGTTTGGCTGGATAAAAATGCTACCATAAAAAAAATAGAAAATTCAATTACCGAAGCAGCTGCTAAAAAAGCGGAGCTTATCGTATTTGGCGAAACATTATTACCAGGGTATCCATTCTGGGTTTCGCTTACAGATGGTGCGCAGTTTGATAACAAGATCCAAAAAGAAATTCATGCGCATTATGCACAGAATGCTATAGTTATAGAGAAAGGTGATTTAGATTCTATCTGTGCATTAGCCAAAGAATATAGCTTAGCTGTTTATTTAGGGATTATTGAGCGACCTCTAGATCGTGGAGGGCATAGTTTGTATGCTTCTTTAGTTTATATTAATAGCAATGGAGAGATAAAATCCGTGCATCGTAAATTACAGCCAACTTACGAAGAACGTCTAACCTGGTCCCCTGGAGATGGGAATGGACTGCGAGTACATCCACTAAAAGCTTTTACCGTAGGAGGATTGAATTGCTGGGAAAATTGGATGCCTTTGCCTAGAGTGGCATTATATGGTCAAGGAGAAAATTTGCACGTAGCTGTTTGGCCTGGTAGCGATTATAATACCAAAGATATTACTAGGTTTATTGCACGCGAATCTAGATCTTATGTGATTTCTGTTTCTAGTTTAATGAGAAAGGAAGATTTCCCAGCGACTACACCACATTTAGACGAAATCCTTAAAAAGGCTCCAGATGTTCTTGGCAATGGAGGTTCTTGTATTGCGGGACCTGATGGAGAGTGGATTTTAGAACCAGTACTCCATAATGAAGGATTACTTATAGAAACCTTAGACTTTAATCGTGTCTTACAAGAACGTCAGAATTTTGATCCTGTAGGGCATTATTCCAGACCAGATGTTACACAATTAAGTGTAAATAGAGAACGCCAAAGTACCGTTTGGATAGATGAAGATTAATTTTCATTATTTCTAAATACGAAACAACTATCTTTGCAAAAAATGTAAGATATGAGTCGCGGAGACAATTCCAAAAAAGGAAGAGGAAGTGGGAAAAAAGGAGCAAAGCCTAAAAGAAATTCGTATACAAAAGGAAATGCCTCGGTAAGGAATAAAAGTAACGGGCCAAAAAAGATCTCTGATTCTGAAGAAATTAGATTAAACAAGTTTGTTGCTAATTCTGGTGTTTGTTCCAGAAGAGATGCTGATCTATATATTCAGACGGGTAGTGTTTGGGTAAATGGGAAGCCAGTTACAGAAATGGGATATAAGGTAAAGCTTACTGATGAGGTTAAGTTCGATGGTAGACTCATTACTCCTGAAAAAAAGGAATATGTCTTACTTAATAAGCCAAAAGGATTCGTAACCTCTACAAGTCCTGAAAAAACTAGAACCGTTATGGATTTGGTCGCAAATGCTTCCAAAGCCAGACTAAAACCTGTAGGACGATTAGAAAGAAATACTACTGGGTTGTTACTTTTTACGAATGATGTGGATCTAGAAAAAAAACTTACCCATCATAAAACAGGAGTTCGTAAAATCTTTCATGTAGAATTAGATCGTAATCTAAAATTTGAAGATTTTCAGAAAATAGAAAAAGGGATTAAACTACAGGAAGGTTTTATCCAGGTAGATGAAATCTCATATATCGAAGGAGCTTCTAAGAATGAAATAGGAATACAGTTAATGTCTTCTAAAAATGGCATTGTAACCAAAATATTTGAACATCTTAATTATGGTGTAGTCAAATTAGATCGAGTGATTTTTGCAGGATTGACCAAAAAAGACCTTCCTAGAGGTCATTGGAGAATACTTACCGAACAAGAAGTAATTAATTTAAGGATGATGTAATTAGTTTTTTATTTTTGTGGAATTGTTTTTATGAAAATATATTCCACCCTTAATATAGGAGACTTTCACACCAATTATTGCGAAGATTTTTTAATAGTCGAGAATATTAGTACGAACAGATTCATAATAGCTGTTATGGATGGTTGTACTATGGGTAAAGAATCTGTTTTTGCCTCTATGCTGATTGGTAAGATCCTTAGAAATATTGCTAAAGAAGAGTTTTACAAGGACTTTTTAAATAATAATACCAAGGAATTGCAATTATGCCTACAAGAAATTCTCAAAAAACTTTTTTTACAATTAAAAACTATAAAAAATAATTTAGGCCTAGAGACAGAAGAATTACTGTCGACTCTTATAATAGGTGTAATAGATCAGCATACATCAAATGCAGAGTTTTTATCAGTTGGTGATGGATTGATTCATTATGATGACATTTCAGTAGAATACGAACAAAATGATAAGCCTGATTATTTAGGGTATCATTTAGGTGAAGATTTTAATACTTGGTATCAATCCCAAGAACAAAGATTATCAATTACTGACTTTAGGGATTTATCGATTTCTACAGATGGAATTTATTCCTTTAAAAATTTTAAAAATCCTAATCAACAAAAGAAAGAAGAGGAGATTATTGCGTTTTTATCACGAGATAAGCAAGGAAAAAATTACGACAACTTTCTAGAAAAGAAAATCCGTGATTTAGAATTGGAGTACAATCAGATACTAACCGATGATATTGCTATTATCAGAATAATAAGAGAATAGTGGTTTAATATCTTGCCAACAGTTCTTTTAGTTCGTCGTAATATTGTTTTGTAAGATGTACACTATGTCCTGCGCCTTTAATCAATGTGCGTTCTATTTTATCTGGATATAGATCCTTTAATCGCTTAGAATGTTCTTCAGGTTTAATCAAAAAGTCTCTCGATCCATGAAACACCCGGATTGGGCATTGTACTTCTCCCAGAAATTTGTATGAAGGTATTTCGTAGTTAATTAAGGATTCTGGTACGGGTGCCATACTAGCGATAAATTCGTTCCAAGCGTAATAAGGTGCTTCTAGAATAAGTAGTTTAGGATTGTTTTTAGAGGCAGTGTACGAGGCAAATCCTGTTCCTAATGAGAACCCTAATACAATAATATCTTCCTCCTTATAACGAGTAAGCGCAAAATCATACACTTTTTGGGCATCATTGTACAATTCAGATTCTTCTTCATAAAAACTATCACTCTTTCCATAACCTCTATAGTCCACGAACAATACATCAAATTTATTTTCTGTATACAGATACGCCCTTTCTCCCCATTCATGGATGGCCCCAGCATTTCCGTGGAAATATAAAATTAATCCTTTACTTATAGAATCCGTTTTAAATAATAATGCATTCAGATTTACATCATCTTCTACAGCAATATTTATTTCTTCAAAAGGTTGGTCAAAAGAATAGGAGTAATCTTTTGCTAATACCTTTGGGTTAAAAAAGAAACGTTCTTGTTTCACATATAAGAATATATAAACACCAAGGATTAGTATGACGATAAAAGCCATGATTCGTAATAATCGTCTTCCTATTTTTTTGAAATTGATTCTCAAGTTGATAATTTATTTTTTTAAAATATATAAATCAGAAGTTTGTTCCACAAATAACGTGAAACCATCCTCTTGATTACGAAGTTGAACGCCTGATACTCCCAGAATATTTAAAATTTCACCTTGTTGTACAGAATCAAAATTAATGAAATATACTTCATCGTACTGATGATTTATCTCAAAAGTACCGGTGTCTATTTTTATGGAGTCTTTTAATAAGGTATACTTATTTTCGGAAAATGTAATTTGAAATTCACAATTCAGTCTACTCTCGTTGTTCTCGCAATAATGTTTGTTTGTTACATATTTGCAAAAATTCCAGTTATCCGCTAAAGATGCTCCTATAACTTTTGTATCTTGGGAAAAGAGAAAGCTAGTGAACATCAAGAATGACAATATTGTTACTTTTTTATATCTATTAAAAATCAACTATAGATAGATTTTAATGAAACTCGAGAAGTGTTTTTAAGTACTTCAAAAATAAAAATACCAAATACAGTAATATATTCTAAAGCAACAAACCATAAATTTTCTTTAAAATCAGGATTTATATAAGCAGTATAGCTAAATATGATGACAAACGACCACCAAATTGGGAATTTATATTTTGTGAATACGCATAAAACTAAAGGTACAGCAATATACCAGGGATGAACTGTGGTAGATAAAAAATAATAACTACAAATCGCTATCATCATTACAGCAATTAATTGATCTGTTTCTTTATTTTTTCTAAAAAAAGTAAGTAGTAAAAGAATTGCTACGGTAATTAATGGGAGGATTTTTCCAACGGTACCTATAATATTCCATCCAATGGTTTCATATCCTATCCATCTTATAATATAATAGATACTCGCATTGAATTCGAAATTTTGGAACCATAAACCAATCGTTTTACTAAAATTTGAAATAAATTCAGAAGATAAGAAAGGAGTAAAAAGGAGTATTGTTGTTATGATTACAATGCTATAGAAACCTACCAATTTCCAAAACCTTTGAAATATTGTAGATCCACCTTGTTCAACCATGAATTTTTGGAAAAATAATGGTAAAAACAGTAAAGGGATCAATTTTACCGATACAGAAAGTGCTAAAGCAATTGCAGCCCAATACCAATATCCTTTTTGTAATAGATATAAGGACCATACAATAAAGAAAATCATTACTGCCTCGAAATGGAGGTTTCCTGTAAGTTCAATAATGATGAATGGGTTTAATAAATACCAAAAGATATTTTTTTCTGGGATAGCTAATCTTTGTAGTAGTTTACGACCTACAAAAAAAGTTCCGATATCCGAAAGAATGATCAATAAGCGTAATACAACGGCCGAACCCCAAATATTACTAGAGCCAAATACTGCAGCGATTAGATAACAGAACTGACTAACTGGAGGGTAATTTGTAAAATGACTACCATTTAAAGTTCCCATACCATCATATAACTCTTGCGCCTGAGCTATTGGAGCATTACCCTGTGAAATCCAATTTTCAGGTAATGATAAGTAAGGATTAAACCCTTCTAATAGCATTCTTCCATCCCAAATGAATCGATAAAAATCTTGGGAAAGATTTGGGATGGCAAATAAAAAAAGGATTCTAAATACTAATGCTAAACCCGCTAAAAATTTGATATTATTTGGGTTAGTTTTAATAATTTGATAGGTGAACAAGAATAATCCCGCCCAAAGACCAAACATTTTTATAAAGTCTGTACGTGCTAATTGATAAGCAAAACTCCAGTAAAATAAGAAACAAACAGTTGCATATAAAATGGAAAACTTATGGTATTTCCATAGCTTCAAAATCATCACAGTTTAGAAGTAACAGATTTGAAGAATACAAATCCAAAACCAAGAAATAACATGATATGAAACAGGAATAATCCAAAGTCCTGTAGTTTGAATGCACTGTATAAGGCAAAAGCAAAATAGCACATTAATAAGGCTTCAATAATGGTGTTACCAGAGATATTCTTATTTATATATTTGTTTCCTTTCCAAGAATCTTTTAAAGAATTAATGTTGAATTTTGGAGTTCTAACAAATTCACTCTTCTTTCCGAAATGACCTTCTAGAACAGCCATAGAGTTATGAACGGAGAATCCCATAGCAATAGAGAAGAACGTAAAAAACATCTTTACATATTCTATGAAGTTCCAAAAACCTCCATTATGAATCTTTTTGAACGTATGCCAATAACAGAAGAAGAATATCACTGTACTCAATGCAAAGAAGGCGATTACATTAAAATACCAGCTAAACATAGGATTACTGTTTTTAATATACATTACAGGTACACTAAGTACTGCAACTAGTAATACTAATAAAAACATACTACTATTCAGTAAATGAAAGAAACTATGAAACTTAGTTTTAAAAGGTACTGTCTTGTCTTTTAATAATTTCCAATATAGTTTTTGGAAATTTTCTGCCGCTCCTTTATTCCATCTAAATTGCTGAGAACGTGCAGCACTTATAACTACAGGTAATTCTGCAGGAGTTTCAACATCTTCCAAATATTTAAACTTCCACTTTTTTAATTGGGCTCGATAACTTAAGTCGAGATCTTCGGTAAGTGTATCTCCTTGCCAGTTTCCTGAATCTTCGATACACGTTTTTCTCCAAACTCCAGCAGTTCCGTTAAAATTGATGAAATGGTCCTTAAAATTACGTCCTACCTGTTCCATAGTAAAATGAAAATCCAAAGCAAAAGCTTGTATTTTGGTAAGAATAGAATAATCTCTATTAATATGTCCCCATCGTGTCTGTACTACACCAATATTGTTGTCTTTGAAATAAGGAATCGTTTGAAGTAACCATTTACTTCCTGGAAGGAAATCAGCATCAAAAATGGCAACGAACTCCCCTTTGGCGATCTTGAGTCCTTCTTTTAGAGCACCAGCTTTAAAACCAGTTCTGTCTTCTCTACGAATATGTTGAATGTCTAATCCAGTTTTTTGTAATTTTTCGATATGAGCAGCGGTCGTATGAACCGACTCGTCTGTAGAATCGTCCAATACCTGTATTTCTAATTTGTCCTTTGGATATTCTAATAAAGAGATATTATCCAACAAACGCTCCATTACATATAATTCGTTGTAAACAGGAAGTTGAACCGTAACGTAAGGCGTTTCATCTTTTTTAGAAAGATCAAAAGTAGGTGACTTATCATCTAATTTACGGGATTTGAGATAGTTGAAAAGTAAGTTCAACTGAGCCAAACTGTATAAGAAAATGATAAGTAGTGCTAACGTGTAAATAACGATGATTGCAATATCCATTACGCAAAGCTATATTTAAAAATCCAACTTAAAATCTTAACGCCTGCAAAGATAGCACCTTTTATGGTTCCTGAAACTTTTGAGACACCTATTCTCTTTTTGTATCTTACTGGAACTTCTGTATAAGAAAACTGTTTTTTTATTGCTTTTAACTGCATTTCCACAGTCCATCCATAGGTTTTGTCTTGCATATTTAATTCTAGAAGTTTGTCGTATTTGATAGCTCTAAAAGGCCCTAGATCTGTAAATTTTGCTCCAAAAAATAATCTCATCAAGCTGGTTGCTAGCCAATTTCCAAAAATCTGAGGAATGGTCATGGATCCAGACTCTCTTAATTTTTTATCTCTAGCACCTATCACCATGTCTATATCTCGATGTATTATAGGATCGATAATTTTTAATAATTCTTCCGGATAATCGCTATAATCTCCATCTAAGAATACGATAATTTCGGGAGCAATTTCTTGAGAGGCAATATGTGATAAACCTTTAAGACAAGCATAACCATATCCCATTCTTTCTTCTCTTAAGACCGTTGCCCCAGCTTTCTTAGCCACAGCTTCTGTGTTATCTGTGGAGTTATTACTTACAACTATAATTTCAGAAACAACTTCGGGAATTTCACTAATTACGTGGCCTATAGAACCTTCTTCGTTGAAGGCAGGTATGATTACTTTAATTAAAGGATTCATTTATAAAGAAACATTGGGATTGTCTTTTCTAAAGCTAGAAACGTCTGTCCATTCTCCAATCTTTTGATTTTCAATATATTTTTCAGCTTTAAAGAGCTTGTTATTCTTGTATAAGAGACAATACCCATTTTTTTTGTTATTTCGATATTGGTACTTTCTTGTAACCTTATCTTTTTTATTATTCGTGGCAATATCGTAAATAATCCACCATTTTTCGGCTTTATTGTTTATAAAGTGTCCTTCTTTTATTAGTTTCTTGTCAGAAGAATAGAAATACCAGTATCCTTCTTTTTGATTATTTCTGAAATGCCCCTTCTCGGAAATATTTCCGTTAGGATAATAATTATACCAATAAGCAGTTTTTTGATCTTGTACTTTCCAGCCTTCTGCTTTAAGAGCACCGCTTTCATAAAATTCTCTATGATATTCTTTTTTAGCAGGTATTTGAAACGAAAAAAGAAATATCGTAACAATTAAGTATGTCAGGTGTTTCATCATTATAAGCATTGGTTAGGGGCTTAGACGAAAACCTTTAGCTATACCTACAAAATATTTTTAAAAAATAAGAGAGGTTTGGTTTTTGTAAGTAAAAAACTTACCTATTTTTAGATTTTTTTAAGAAATAAATACTTTTTGTCGATGTTTTAGGTATATTTGTCGACAAATTAAAATACACATTTGCATTGTGTTAATGAAGTTTTAGCGGAAATTTATGAAGTGGAATTTATTAAGGTTTATAAATACAAAGAAATATGACAGGATATTAGCTCCTTTCTTTTTTGTTATATTACCTGGTACTGCACTTCATGGATATATGGAATATCTAAATACTGGGTTAAGCCAGTATTTTTTTAGAGATGTCATTAATGTGCTCATCTTGATCATGGGAATTGTAGTATTGAAGTTCTCTTTGATTAGTAAAAAACAGTTAATAGTTATCTCGCTTTATACAATAAGATTCGCTATCGATTACACATTTATAATAGCCTATTTTGATCCTAATTTTGCATTTGAATATAATTTTATTCACGTACAGATGATTTTTGCTACGGTAATATTTGCTGCAGGAACGCTGATTCACTCCAAACATCTTTTCGTATTAAATACAATCAACATTATATTCATAGTCATGTGCGCGCTAACCTATGGTAGCGATTATTCAATTTGGAGATTTGTCTTTTGTGCAGTGCTGGTATCCGGAGGTGGTTTTATTGCTTATGCTGGTAAGAAATTCGTTCAATCACTTTTCAAAAAAATAAAAGCAGCTAATATTTTGATAGAACGGCAAAATGCCGAATTAAAAAAAATGAATGCTTCAAAAGATCAGTTGTTTAGAATTATTGGACATGATCTCAAAACACCTTTTCATCAATTAAATCTATTGGTAGAATTGATTACAGAAAGTAAAGATGAAAATGAACGCCAGCAATATGCTAATTTAATTAAAGAATCCGCTACCAAAGGAAGTGAGCTTTTAGAAGACTTATTAGACTGGGGAAAACAGAATATGGATACTACTCAAGTTAGTTTAGAAGAAACTTCTATTGCTAAGGTAGTAGATAAAACTTTTGAGTTTTTTAAAGTTAAAAGTGGTGTCAAGGAAATTAAGCTGATCAATGAATTACCAGAAAATATAAAGCTTAAAATTAGTCCATCTATGATGGAAACAGTTTTTAGAAATTTAATAGGTAATGCTATAAAGTTTTCTCATCCGAAATCTAAGATTATCGTTAAATGCAGTATTAAAAATAACTATGTTGATATTTCTGTAGAGGATAGAGGAGTGGGAATTAGCTCTGATCAATTAAAAATATTACTCTCAGAAGATCAAGTGATATCGACATCAGGTACGGCGAACGAGCAAGGTACGGGATATGGACTTGGAATTGTAAAAAAGCTTGTTGAAAAACAAATGGGGTCTTTATCCATTAATAGCGAATTAGAAAAAGGTACAAAAGTAATTCTCACTTTCCCTATGGTTGCCTAATTTCTATTTCTTCATATAAGTAATCATAGTTTAGTATCTAAAAAACGCTTATTAATTTTCATGTTATTGATTTCAATAGATTTTGCCTAATCAAAACTAGTAATACTGAGTTATATTTTAAAATAGTGTATTTTACTTTCATATTTTTTTATTTGGATGTTGTTGTAAAAAAGAGATTCTCGATTATAGATGAAACTGTATGAAAAATTAAGACACATCTTTAATTGTATGTATTTTTTAGTGTAAACGTTTGTTTGTTAGTGTTTTGAGTTTGATTTTAAGAGTAAATTTCTTACATTTTTATTTTTGTTTAATCGATGAAATACATATTTATTAGGATGAAATACACAATTTATTTGGTTTTCTAATATAAACACATTATATTAGTGTCGTAATATTATCACAATCATCAAGGCTTTCTAATAAAATTTAGAAGATTATGAGTGTTTCGCCCCAAAAAACCAAAAGTCTTTTCAAATTTGATAAAGTTTTATTTACGACCCTCTTTATCGTAATGCCAGGAGTAATTCTTGACGCATTAGCAGAGTATTATAACGGAGGAGTGAGTTTATATTTTTATCGTGGTGTGGTAAATCTTATTATTGTGTCCATTGCCTTGATATTATATATTACATCTCATATCAAAAAATCAACTTTATTAGGTACATCGGTATATTCAGTAGTGTTATTGATGATGTCAACCATGTTCTGGGCAGTTAATGATCCAGCGTTTGCTATCGAATCTTTTTTTCTTAAAGTTGAAGTTATAGTATCATTATTACTTTTTGCGGTAGGTATGCTAGTACATTTTAGACATATCATTTCATTACTGGTTTTTAATTTCATATTTATAGGTTTTTGTGCATTCCGATATCCAGAACTTCCATTGGTTCAGCTTGCTTTTTATGCAGTTATCGTAAGTGGTGGCGGATTAATGGCCTTTTTCTGTCAACGAATTTTGGTAAAACTATCTCGAGAGTTGAAAGAAGCAAACAGACTAATTAGTATAAAGAATGATAAACTTAGAGAAATGAACCAATCTAAGGATGATCTATTTAGAATTATTGGACACGATTTAAGAACACCATTTTATCAATTAGAAGGGTTAATTGATATGGTAGATCAAGCTGAAAATGAACTCGAGAAGACAAAGATCAAAGCAATGATCAAAGAATCTGCAAGTAAAGGAAACCAATTGTTAGAGGATCTATTAGAATGGGGACATATGTACAAAGAACAATCTCAGGTATTGCTAGAAGATAAAGAAGTGTCAACGATTGTAGATAAAGTATTTAAGTTTTCGGATATGAAACGAAAACGTAAACAAATCAGCCTTATTAATAAGCTTCCAGAAGATTTAAAAATTACCATAAACCCAGCTATGATGGAAACTGTAATGAGAAATTTAATAGCCAATGCGATCAAATTTTCACATAGAGGTTCCTATATCATTGTAAAGTCAGAAAAAATGGAAGGTAAAATACGAATAGCGATAGAAGATAAAGGTATAGGTATGGATACTGATAGTCTATTTCGCCTATTCACAACAGATAAAAATAATTCTACAGCAGGAACAGAAAATGAAAAAGGAACTGGATTTGGTTTGAGTATAGCTAAAAAACTTGTAGAAAAGCAGAATGGAGTTTTAGAGATCGAAAGTGAGTATAATAAAGGAACTACAATTAATCTCTATTTTCCACATACAATGAGCGCTTAATAACTAAACCAAAAAAATACTATAACGAAAAAACAGCCTATCTTTTAGGCTGTTTTTTTATGACTACTAGTAATAATTACTATTTATTATTTACGTAATTCATGAGATCAACATCATTTCCTAATAAAACATCGTTAGAGTTAATTCTTCCTTCTAAGCTGTCATTTTCTAATTTCAAAACTCCTCTCGGACATACTGCAGAACAAATTCCACATCCGACGCAGCTAGATCGTACAATGTTTTCACCTTTCTGGGCATACGCACGAACATCTATTCCTTGTTCACAATAGGTAGAACAGTTTCCGCAAGAAATACATTGACCACCATTGGTTGTGATTCTGAATTTAGAGAAAAGACGTTGTTGAATTCCCAGAATTCCTGCCATAGGACATCCCATGCGACACCATATTCTATTACCGAGTATTGGATAAAATCCAGTTCCAATAACACCAGAGAAAATAGATCCAATACCAAAGCCATAGAAACTACGTAAGCCATCAGCAAGTCCATATTCTTTTGTGTTTAACCCAAAAGACAAATAACTTGCGTTAATTTTTATGTTATTAATATCTACAAAAGCTAATAACACAAAGAACCCTAAGGTGATAACTAAAGATACTGTAGCTCCTATAAAAGCATCTTTTTTTAATTGGTCACGTTTCCAATACACAACTGCCGCAAATACAATAACTAAGAACGCTCCAGAGGATATAAGAAAACTATTTTTCGTAAACCAATATTTAGTACTATCATATCCAAGATAGGTAGAGATTACAGCTGTTGTAAAAATTACAGCAAATACAAGTACTGCATTAATCAACCAGCGTTCAATTTTCCATGCTTTAACACTTTTGTCAGATAACTGACGGAAGGCATCACCTGCAGTTTCTGCTAATCCACCACAACCACATACCCAAGAACAATACCATCTTTTTCCGTATTTATAAGTAAGCCAAGGAGAGATTACAAAAACCATTAGTACAGCAAGTATTAAAAAGAACAGTCCAATCGTTTGTGCGTTAATAAACTGATCCACTCTCCATTGATCAAAGGCATAATAATTTAATGGCCACATTAATTTTATATCATTATAAGGCAAAGAAAAATCATCTGAATTTAAACGTGCCATTAATTCTGGGATCACAAATGCAAATGCAGTTTGAAAAAACATTACACTAACTGTACGTAATTGCTCGTAGCGATTATGTTTGTATTTCATCATAAATTTGACCCCAAACGCAATGATTGCAACGGTATATAAAGTTCCATATACAAACCATTCGCTCGCTTTTTCATTCTTTAAGGCATAACTTAAGGGATCAAATAATCCAATCAATCCCGTATTAGCTCCATCGGCACCTTGCCCAAGACCTAAAAGCTCTGCATAAAAATATAAAACGATATAAAAACCTGTTAAGAATACTCCTGCAATCCAAGCCAGAACTCCACGAGAAGACATGGATTTAAACCATACTCCATCATTCTTTATTCCTTCCAATTTTTTATCGTAAGCTCCTTTTGAAAAAACAATAATACCAGTGGTTAGTGCCACTAACGATACCGTTAACCATAATGCTTGATTCGGTAGATTAACATTAAAAGTTGCTAATAATAGGATTAAAAGTCCAGACATTCCGATAAGAACACCGATCTTTTGTATTGTATTTAGACTTTTAGGCGGTTGTCCTGTTAAAGCCATATTTCTTTCTACTGCCATGATTTATGCGTTTACGGTTTGTTGCTTCTGAAAAGCGTTTAAAATATCTTTTTCGAAATGTTTGTAAAATTCAGGGTCAAAATTCGCCACAGGAAGATGCTCTATTACGTAATCTACATCTCGTTTTTCTGTTAGCCATCGATCGAATACTTCATGGCGCATGCGAATTCCAAAAGTGTTAATTCCTAAAAACTCTCTCGTTTCTTTATGATAAGACACAGTTACACATTTGGTATCACTTTCATGTATCCAATGAAATTGTGCTTCATATTCTTTGGGTCTACCAAATACCCATCCATAAGTTTGGTATTCGATATCTAAAAATTTTGCGCTATTAAACCAATGTCCTGGTTTGTATTCTAACTTGTTTCCACATATGGTTTGCGCCACGGTTTCACCCATCATTCTACCGGTATACCATACAGCTTCGATAGGCCTTCTATTTCCAATAGCTTCATGCTGTTCTGCACAATCACCTATAGCGTATATGTTTGGAATGCTAGTTTCCAAAAAACGATTCACTTTTACACCTCTTCCTAGTTCTATACCAGAATCTTTCAAAAAATCTACGTTTGGAGATACTCCAGCCGTTAAACCAACAACATTGCACTCAATTTCCTCACCAGTTTCTTGTATTACAATAGATTTTACTTTTCCATGATCATCAGCCTTTATTTCTTTCAGATTTACACCTAAACGAAGATCAATATGATGATTCTTGATATGTCTATTAATCATTCCACTCTCTCCTGCGGGAAGCACACCATTCCAAAAGCTATCTTCTCTAACTAAGAACGTTACTGGAATACCTCTGGAATTTAGCATTTCGGCTAATTCAATTCCAATAAGTCCACCACCAACAATGACGGCTCTTTTACAAACTGTTTTATTAGGAGCATATTTTTCCAGATTTTCTAAGTCTTGTTTATGATACATTCCCATTACTCCATCCAGATCTTGACCAGGCCATCCAAATTTATTTGGTTTGGATCCCGTAGCTATGATGAGCTTATCATATTGCAGATTCTCTCCGTTTTCGAAGATTAATTGACTATTTTCATGATCTACTTTAGAAACAAATCCTTTCTTTAGTTCTATTCTATTTTTCTCCCAAAACCAGTTTTCATAGGGTTGTGTATGTTCAAATTTCATATGTCCCATGTATATATACATAAGAGCTGTACGGGAGAAAAAATAATCCGTCTCACCAGAGATCAGGGTAATCTTTTTATCAGACATTTTCCGGATGTGTCTTGCAGCTGTCACACCAGAAATTCCGTTGCCGATTATTGCAATATGTTCCATAGAGTTTTATGTTAGTTGATTTTAATTCTAGTTCTTAAAATGAAGCTTCTGTGCGTAAGTCGTATATAAATATAAGAACTTAAACAGCTTCAATAATTTAGAATTAATCTAAAAAGCTGAGGTTTTGTAAGTTTTCTTTTTGAATTCGAACGGCATTTACTTCATAAAACACAAGTGCACTTTCCGAATGGTTTTTTGAAAATAATTTGTAAGTAGCTCAGAAAGGCTTCGACTCAATGCCCGTTACCAAGGTAAATTATAAACTTAAATGTAAACACAACTTCATATGTAAGAAGTAAAAAAATCAGTCATGAAAAAAATACTTTATATACTAACATTATTAACTATAACAAATAGTTTTTCTCAAAGTACAAAGGAATTCTTTACTAAATCTGATGCCTTTTTTAAAAAGCATGTTACAGATGGTAGAGTAGATTATAAAACAATAAAAAGTAACCCAGAAACTCTTAATGCGCTATTAGATATGGCAGCGACTATAAGTGTTTCTAAAAGTGATCCAAAAACCTTTCAGGCATTTTACATTAATGGGTATAATTTATCTGTTATTAAAGGAATAGTAAATAATTTTCCAACAAAATCTCCACTAAAGATTAAAGGATTTTTTGATAAAACTAAATATACGTTAGCAGGTAAGGAAACTACACTAAATGATTTGGAGAATAAGATACTACGTAAAAATTTCCCAAAAGAACCACGTTTCCATTTTGCATTAGTTTGTGCAGGGTTAGGATGTCCTCCAATAATATCAGAAGCGTATACACCAGCTTTATTAGATAAACAATTACAACGCCAGACCACGATAGCATTAAACAATCCAAACTTTATAAAAGTAAAAGGTAAGAAAGTACAGCTTTCTCAAATTTTCGAGTGGTATAAAGGTGATTTTACTCAGAACGGATCCGAAATTGATTACGTAAATCAGTTTAGAAAAGAAAAGATCCCTTCAAATGCGAGAATCTCTTACTATCCATATAACTGGTCTCTAAATATCATTAAATAACAAATCATAATATAAGGTTAACATCAAATAATAACCTAAACTAATTTTTAATAACCTATTGTAATCATGAAATTTACTAAAAACATTATAACCGCTTTCTGCCTCTTATTAACCGTTTCTTTTGCTTTTGCACAGGATGATGATGATCAGGGTTCGGTAATTCAAACATTAACACCCTCTAAATTAATCGGGAAAGGTCAGTATGATATTAAGTGGTTTAATAACCTATATACGGAAACTAAAGATCTTTTCGGACCTAACGGAGAAGAAAGAGACATTCCTAGAAATACTTTCTTTACAAGTACTTTAGAAGCTTACACAGGAATTGGAAATAATAAAAGATGGAATATTGGTGCTATTTTAGAATTTAGATCAAATGCTGTTGGAGGAAGAGATGCTTTGGATGTCTTTAAATTTGATGGAGAAAGAGGTTCTGCAAGATCAGGATTAACATCTATTGCACCATCGGTAAAATTTGTACCTCTTAAGAATGTAAATAACTTTTCTATTCAAAGTTCATTTTTTATTCCGCTAGTGGATAATGAAACTGAAGATGGTGTTTTCCTTGATCAAAATGGATTTATTTGGCAAAACCGTTTCTTTTACGACTATACATTTCCTGGAAACAAATTTCAGATTTTTGGAGAATTGAATTCTGAGTTAAATTTTGGAGATGAAGAAGATAGTTTTGCTAATGATAGTTTACGTTTAACGCCTGGAGTATTTTTTAGTTATTTTCCAAGTTCTAAATTTACAGTATTAGCATTAGCACAGCATTCAGAATTGATTGATTTAGGGAATGATTTTGATCAGAATTTCACTGCACTAGGCGGAGGTGCTAAGTATCAATTGACAAAAGAACTGAATATAGAAGCCTTATATACTAATTTTGTTAGAGGAGATAGAACAGGTTTAGGAGAAACTTTTAACATTGGGTTAAGAGCGGTTTTCTAAGATAATATTGTATTTTCAGCGGTATAAAAAATTGATATGAGACATCTTTTTATGCCGCTGATTTTCGCTTTTTTTTGTAGCTGTTCTGGACAGGAACCAAAAATGAACGGGATAAGTTTTGTAGCCTCACCAAATCAGATTGATGAAACACATATAGAACCTGTAGTTAGTGTAAATGCAAATTGGGCTGCAGTAATGCCCTTTGGGTTTGTGAAAAACCTGAAAGAACCAACAGTAGTTTTTAATATAGAAAGACAATGGTGGGGAGAAAGAGCGGATGGAGCAAAGCGTACGATTGAATTACTAAATCAGCGAGGAATCAAAGTAATGCTAAAACCACAGATTTGGGTATGGAGAGGAGAGTTTACAGGTAATATTTCTATGGATTCCGAAGAAGACTGGAAAACCTTGCAGAACTCATATGAAGCATTTATTATGTTGTATGCTCAATTAGCAGAGGAACTTAAAGTTCCTGTGTTATGTATAGGTACCGAATTACACAGTTTTGTGCAAAAAAGACCAAAATATTGGAATCAATTGATTCAAAAAATCAAAGAAGTCTACAAAGGGAAGCTGACCTATGCAGAGAATTGGGATCAGTTTGCTAAAGTACCTTTTTGGGATCAGTTGGATTATATAGGGATTGATGCGTATTTTCCAGTTTCAGAAAGTAAAACACCAACTGTAGAAGAATTAAGAAAAGGTTGGCAAGTGCATAAAAGGAAGATAGAAAATGTACAAGTTGAGGTGAAAAAGCCTGTACTGTTTACAGAATATGGATACCGAAGTGTACATTTTACAGGAAAAGAACCTTGGGATTCAAACAGAGTACAAGGAAATATAGATCTGCAAGGTCAGAATAATGCATTAACAGCATTGTATGAAGAGTTTTGGAAAGAACCTTGGTTTGCTGGTGGTTTTTTGTGGAAATGGTATCATAATCATGAAAAGGTAGGAGGTGAAGAGAATAATAGGTTTACCGTACAAAACAAACCATCAGAAAAGCTAATTCAGGAGTTGTATAAAGATGAGTAAAAACAATTATATCGTATGTCTTCTATGTTGCATTTTATATGCTTGCAACAGTGATGAAAATACGATAGCATTGAATGCTACTTTAGCGACATTAGTAAGTTCTAATGATATAGAAGTAGATAATGTTATTGCATGTGCTTCTGGATCTGAATCTGATGAAAATAGTATCATTGCTTACGTTTATCCGAGACCCGAAGCAACTGATATTAGATATTATGAAACCTCTAATATCGATGTAGATAAAAACGATTACAGTAATTACCAAAGAATCCTGATAGAATCGACGGATTTTTTTAATGGCTATCTTCGAAAGTTTACTAGAAATACAGATGAAGAGAAATGGGTAATTATTACTTTTTTTGAAGAAGAAAAACTACACTTATCTAATCCAATTCGATTAAAGCATAAGACGAAACCAACTGAATTTACAAGTCAGGTAAATATCGATTTAGCAACAGACAATATGCCAGTATTTTCTTGGCAAGATGAGGTGTTTGATGATAATGCTATCTACTTTCAGGTAGTTTCCGATAGTGATAACGAACTACTTTCGGGAACTTATACTTTCGAGAAACAATTTCAGTATTATAAAACTGAAAATGTAGTGCTTAATATCACCATGGGAACACCACCACCGTTAGAAGCTATGAGCTCTTATAATTTCACACTAATGGGGGTTAGTGAAGACAATTGGGTAAACCTTTTGATACAAAAAGAATTTCAACCTTAATTTATTTTAGATTTTCCTGTAAGATCATAACATATTTTGCGTCTACGATGATAAAAAATGTTATGAAGAACATCTTAATAGCACTGATTTTCTTTGCGTATTGTGGAAGTTTTTCTCAAGAAACTGTTGTCTCAGAATTACAAATTACCGGTTTAAAAAGAACCAAGAAATCCTTTATTAGAAAATTGGTAAAGGTAAAACCAGGATCTACCTACGATTCTTTAAGAGTAGCAACAGATATTGAGAGATTGAAAAGACTTCCTGGTGTAGCAAATGCCGAAGTTGTAGTGCAGAAAAATCAAGATTCCGGATATCAAATCACATATGCTATCGAAGAGAATTTTACCATTATTCCTGGTTTAAGTATTGCGACGGATAATAATGGAGAATTTGCGTATAGAGTTTCACTTTTCGAATTCAACCTATTTGGAAGAAATCAAATTTTTGGAGGTTTCTATCAGCGAGATGTTTTTGATTCCTATGGAGGTTATTGGGAAGCACCATACCTTTTCACCAATAAATTTGGGATAGGTATTAATTATAAAAATCTTGTTTCGCAAGAACCCATTTTTCTAGAAAATAATAATACCATCAATTACAAGTTTGATACAAGAGCGTTTGAATTGAACTTTTTGTATGAGTTTGATTTTCATAACCGAGCTGAGGTTGGTGTTAATATTTCTAAAGAAGAATATGATTTTATAGAAGGAGATTTGCCTTCCGAAATTCCAACCCGTCTTTCTGCTAATAAAATTGTGTATAGAGGAGAATATGAATATAACGATATTGATATCGATTATCAGTATGTTTCTGGTTTTAGAAGTCTATTGGATTTCCGTTTTGTAACTGGTGGAGAAGGCTTGTTGGATGATTTTTTTATTGGAAGAAATGATTTTGAATATTTTAGAAGAATCGGAAAACGCGGAAACTGGGCGAATCGTCTAAGATTGGCATATGCGTCGAATGATGATACCCCTTTTGCTCCTTTTGCAGTAGATAATCAATTAAACATACGAGGGGCTGGAAATACGATTGATAGAGGTACTGCTGCAATTGTATTAAATACAGAATATAGACATACCTTATACGAAAAAGGATGGTTTGTAGTGCAAAGTAATGTTTTTATAGATACCGGAACATGGAGAAACCCTGGAGGAGATTTAGTAGAACTGGTAGATGGTAGTACCTTACGGTTTTATCCGGGAGCAGGAATACGACTCATACATAAACGAATTTTTAATGCAGTTTTTAGATTAGATTACGGTTACGGAATTGGAAATGATGCAACCAACGGAATTACCTTTGGAATTGGCCAATATTTTTGATTTGCAGTGTAATAAGACGTACCTTTGTTAGGAAATTGCTTCAAATATTTACAACTAAATGCGAATAAGACTTACCCTTGTCTTCATAACCTTTTGTTTTTGTTGTTTAGGCTACGCTCAGGAAAATGTAATTTCCGAAATCGTTATTCAGGGAAATAAAAAAACAAAAACAAGAGCCATTGTAAAATTGAACTCTATTCGAGAAGGTGATGTGCTGGATTCTGTTCAAATAGAAGAAGATATCAAACGATTAAAACGATTGCCAAGCATTGCGCATGCCTATTATCAGGTACATAAAAAGGAAAACGGTTATAAGGTGGTGTATGGAGTAGAAGAAAATTTTACGATCATTCCTAGCGCTAATGTATATACCACTAACAACGATGAATTTGCCTTTAGAGTGGGATTGTATGAATTTAATTTGTTTGGGCAAAATGTGGCTTTGGGAGGTTTCTATCAAGATGATATTTATAGTTCGTTTGGGGTGAATATAAGAGCCCCTTTTTTATTTAGTAAAAAGTTTGGTTTAGCATTTAATTATCAGAGTCTTACTACGCAAGAACCTGTTTTTTTGGATAACGGTACGGCAGATTATAAATATAACAACACTTCCTATGAACTGTTAGGATTATACCAGTTTAATTTTCAAAATAGGATTGAATTAGGTGTTAACTATTTTAATGAAGATTATACATATAGAACCGGAGCAACAGCACCAGATGTTCCCTTAGATTTTGACGTAAATAAATTACTTTTCAAAGGAATTTACGAATACAATAACTTAGATTTTTATTTCCAATATGTTTCTGGATTTAGAAGCGTTGCGAATTTTCAATATGTAATCAGTACAGAAGAGGTGCTCCCTGACTTTTTAATAGGATGGAACGATTTTATGTATTATCACAGAATTGGTAAAAAAGGAAACTGGGCATCGAGATTACGTGTAGGATTGGCTAGTAATGATGAATCTCCTTTTGCGCCATTTGCGGTGGATAACAATTTGAATATTAGAGGAGTTGGTAATACCATTGATAGAGGTACTGGAGTCATAGTTCTCAATACAGAGTATAGACATACGTTGATGGATAAAGACTGGTTTGTATTACAAAGTAATGTTTTTGTCGATGGTGGAAGTTGGCGAAATCCTGGAGGAGATTTTGGAGATTTTGGAGATACTCAAAACTTTAGAGTCTATCCAGGTGTAGGGTTACGTTTTATGCATAAGCGAATTTTTAATGCGATTTTTAGAATCGATTATGGATATGGAGTTACGGAAGATGCTACTAACGGTTTTGTATTCGGAATAGGTCAATATTTTTAGAAGAATAATATACTTGATGTTAAATGTAAGTTAATTAAAAACCGAACGTTTGGTAAAAAACTAAAAAGATTTACTTTTGTACTATTATGAGACCAGTAAAAGTAGATGATCAACAGTTAATAGAAGGCCTGAATCAAGTATTTAGGACTAAAGGGTATGAAGGTGCTAGTTTAAATGAATTAGCGGAAGGAGCTGGTCTTAAGAAAGCGAGTTTGTATCATCGATTTCCCGAAGGTAAAAAACAAATAGGTTTGGCTGTGTTGTCTTATTCTTCGGATTGGCTACAAACAAATCTTTATAAAGTACTTTTGGATACAACTAAAGAACCAAAAGAAAGATTAGAATTAGTATTGCAAAAAATTAGTGAGTTATACGATCAAGGAAAAGAAACTTGTGTATTAAGATCACTATCTATGGAATCCGGAATGGAGATTTTTGGAGAAAAAATAAAATCCGAAATGGAATCCTGGATTCAACATTTTTCTGATTTCGGATTTGAGTTTGGCTTAGATAAGGAGGTATCTTCTAAGATCGCTAGAAAAAGTCTTATTGGTATACAAGGAAGTTTGGTGGTATCTAATGCAATGTCTGATAATTCGTTGTTTTTAGAAACTTTAGAAGAAATAAGAAAATACTATATAGGCTAACATATTTTTTTAAATAGTAATTATACCGAACGTTCGGTAATAAATAAAATCATCATGGAAAAAAAGTATCCGTTACCTCCGTTTACAGAGGAGACAGCAAAACAGAAAGTACAAATGGCAGAAGATGCCTGGAACTCAAAAGACCCAATTAAAGTGTCTAAAGCATATAGCGAAGATACCGAGTGGAGAAATCGGAATCAATTTATTAATGGAAGAGAAGAAGTACAAGATTTTTTAATCGATAAATGGAAGAATGAACAGGAATATAAATTGAAAAAAGAGCTGTGGGCTTTTACGGAAAATAGGATTGCAGTTCGATTTGAATATGAATATAAAAATGATAAGGAACAATGGTTTCGAGCTTATGGTAATGAGAATTGGGAATTTGATGAAAATGGTCTTATGAAAAAGAGATACGCAAGTATCAATGATCTAGAAATATCAGCATCTGACAGAAAATTATAATCTAATTTAAATACATACACAAAATGAAAATTCAAACAACAAAACATCTGGTTTTAATCCTAATATTAACTATTACAAGTAGCATGTTGGGGTCTGACCTAAGCTTTATTAGTAATGATAATGTAGTTACTGAAGCGTATAGTGTGAAATATAAAAAAATCAATGTAGATGGAGTACAACTAGCCTATCGCGAAGCGGGTAATCCAAAAAATCCAGCAGTGGTATTATTACATGGTTTTCCTGCTTCTTCACACCAGTATCGAAAGGTATTAAATCAATTATCTGATGAATTCTATTTGATAGCACCTGATTATCCAGGTTTTGGTAATAGCGACTTCCCTAGTGAAACTGATTATGAATATACATTTGATAATCTTGCAAATACGATTAATACTTTTTTAGAAAAGTTGGAACTAACTTCGTATGCATTAATGATTCAGGATTATGGGGCTCCTGTTGGATTTAGAATAGCTACCAAACATCCAGAAAGAGTAACGGCAATTATCAATCAGAATGGGAATGCATATCAAGAAGGATTAGGACCTGCTTGGAAAGATCTTAGAGTATTTTGGGCTAATCGGAATTCAGCAACTGAAGAGGCTTTATTACCAGTATTTTCATTAGAAGGATTGGAATGGCAATATACTCATGGAACCAGAAACCCAGAGAATGTAAACCCCGATACTTGGCATTTGGATTACTTACGATTGTCTAGACCGAATGCTCACAAGGTAAATTTAGATCTGTTTTATGATTATCAAAATAATATTAAGTTATATCCAAAATGGCAAAAATATCTTAGAGATAATCAACCACCATTATTAATTGTTTGGGGTAAGAACGACGCTTTTTTTCCCGAGAGCGGAGCTAAAGCTTATAAAAGAGATGTAAAGAATATTGATTATAATATTTATAATACTGGACACTTTGCTTTAGAAGAAGAGAGCGAATCTATTATTAAGAAAATGAGAGCATTTTTACATAAGGTTTTATAAATAATAGTTATTTTAAAAGAACAAGGATCTAGTAATTAAAACTAGATCCTTGTTTGTTTATTATTCAAATATACCTGTTAGACACATATGCGTTTCTCTAGTTCCTAAACAACAACCATTAGGCAGTGGATATCCACCACAAGCCTGACATTCTTGAGGTGAATATGTAGGGCAAGTTGCTCTTACAGCTCCACCATTTACAGATCTTTGCGCTTCTTTACTAAGGGTCTGAGTGTCTTTTAAATTTAAAATGCTTTTTAACATAATTAAGGTTTTTAAGAATAATATTTCCCCAAACATTTAGAGACACTTGAGGTTTATGTCTATAAAATTGAGAACGAAAAAATGGGGAATTTGTTGCTTTTTATAAATGGTTTATTATCTCTTCAGCACTTTCCTTTGTTTTTACAAAAATTTCTTCATTCATAGTAGTTCCTTCTAACGGTAGAAAGGTTATATCGGTAATTCCAATAAGTCCTAAAACAGTTTGTAAATATGGCTGAAGAAAATCTAAGGCTTTCATTTCCTGAGAATCATACACAGCTCCAGCAGAGGTGATGATATAGGCTTTCAGCCCTTCAATTTTTCCATAAAAACCACCTTCTTCATTGACTCCAAAAGTACTATTGATTCTAACGATATGATCAATCCAGGCTTTTAGAGCAGAAGGAATGCTAAAATTATACATTGGTGTACTGATCAACAAGATGTCTGCTTCTTTTAATTCAGCAATTAGGGTGTTAGATAATCTAATAGCTTTACTTAAATCATCACTAAGTTGATCAGTTGGAGTGTAAAACCCTTCAATGGTTTTTTGTTGGATATGAGGTATTGGAGTATTGATAATATCTCTTGCAACTAAAGTGCTATTTGGGTTTTTTTGTTGCCATTGTTTTTGAAATAAATCTGCCATTTTTCTGCTATCTGAATTCTCAATTCTAGAACTAGCATCGATTCGTAATAATTTCATTTTTTTATTTTTTAGAGTTTAAAAATTCATATACTGCACTAAAATCCAAGTTTCCATATCCTTGTTGTTTTGCTTGTGCAAAAATTTCTTTTGTACTATTTAGATTAGGTGCAGCTACATTGTTTTCATACGCTGATATACTAGATAGGTGAAGATCTTTTTGTATCCATTTTAAAGGGAAATTAGCTTCATAATCCGAATTTTCGAGTTTTTGACGCAGATTCGAAATAAAAGGAGCTACTACTGGAGTGTTTAGAAGCACATTAAAGAGTGTTTCTTTTTCTAATTCCAATGCCTCTCCCATCACCATTGCTTCTGCAAAAGCAACTATCGATTGCCCTAATAATTGATTGATTAACATTTTCATGGCTGCACCTTTTCCAACTTTTCCTAGGTGCAATGTCTTTTTGCCCATGATGGTTAATAATGGTGATACTTCATTTACCGAAGCAGTATCTCCTCCAACTAAAAAAAGCAATTCTCCATTTTCTGCAGGTGCTTTTGTTCCTGCTACAGGAGCATCCAAATAGCCAACTCTGAATTCTTTTGATATGATATCCATTTCCTTAGTGAAGGAAGGGTTTACCGTGCTGCAATTCAACCAAATACTGTTGTCCTTAAGTGAAGAGAGAAAACCTTGATTTCCTATAGCTACTTCTCTTACTACTTCAGGAGTAGAAAGCATTGTAATAATCACATCAGTTTCTTTAGCAACTTCTTTGGGTGAAGTGGCCCAAGTTGCACCGTTTTGCAATAGATGTTTTGCTTTTTCTTTGGTCCGGTTATATACAACCAGATCATACCCTTTTTTTTGGAGATTGGCCGCCATTCTACTACCCATAATACCAAGTCCTATAAATCCTATTTTTTTCATCTGTATATATTTATTTTGTACAAATGTCTAGGAAAATAAATGTGCTAACTTTTCAAAAAAACAAAAAATAGTGTTTTTCGGTCAAAACTTTATAAAAGGATATCTTTTCGATATTTGATTTGAAATTGTTTAGGCGAAAGGCTAAACTTATTTTGAAATATTTTTATGAAGTGTGATGTGTTTTCATAACCAACTTGTTGTGCAATAGCTGTTACCGAACTAGGAGTATCTTTTAATAAGAGCGCTGCCTTTTCCATTCGTCTCTGAACTAGCCATTTCTTAGGGGAAACTCCAAATTTGGATTTAAAATCTCTACGGAAAGTCGAAATACTTCTACCTGTTAGATATGCGTAATCTTCTATATCCAAAGGTTTATCATAATTATCACCCATAAAAGCTTTAATGTCTTTTTTAGCTCTTCTCTTGTGATGTTGTAATCTATTTACAAAAGCTTCACCTGCATCAGAAAGGCTAATCAAATGCAATAATTCGAGTAATTTCGGTTTGGTAAATTGATGTTGATTTTTATTTCTATATAAGGTAATGAGCGTGTCCGTGAATAATCTAATATTTTGATCATATGCTAAAATAATGCTATTGTTAGAATTTGTAATATCTGAGACTTCGAAGTTTCGTAAGAACTCATCCGTGATTTCTTCATCAAAAAAGAATACAATAGCCTCAAAAGATTCATTTTTTGGAACGATATCGGATATCATATATAGCCCTCTTGGGAGAAGTATCATTTGATTCTTATTTACAATCGAAAGATCTCCTTCTTTGGTTTCAATTCGTAATCCACCGTTTAACACTAATGTTAATGCATGCGATGCTAAATAACGCTCATTCTGAAGATCTGCATGCTGTACGCTTTTAAGAATGACACAGGATAATCCATCTACTAAGACTTTTTCAATCTTTGGATGCTGGTAGAATGCTTGTGGAACTACTTTCATAACAAACAAAAATCTTAAAAAATCGTTGGGTAAAATACTGTTGTTTTATAAAAATAACGATTTTCGGTCAGAACTTATTTAGATTTAAATAATAATTTCCCCTCTAAAATAAATTCATCGGCGATCGCATTTTCTTTCATTCTTTTAAAAATACTGGGAGAATTATGATTCACTCCATATTTAGTTCTATCTATCAAATATTTAAATGTAATCAAGATATCAGTACCTTTGCTTTCAATAGTAACAGGAATATTTTCTGTATTTGTTTTGCCCTTTATCGTAAGGCTTCCTGTTAAAACAGTTTCTGTGTTCTCTAATGTAACTGAGTTATTAACGATGAAGGTAGCTGTTGGATATTTCTTTACTTCAAAGAAGTCTTCGTTTTTAAGGTGATTTTTTAGGTCATTATTTTCGTGATCAATACTTTTCATATTAATGATTAATTGTAAGGAAGAAATTGTCTTGTCCAAGGCTGTTACCGTTCCACTTTTAGGTGTAATAGTTCCAGTAAGAGAATAAGAATTAAAGGCGGCTTTTCCAGTCCATGATAGTTCAGAACTTTTTACATCTAAAGTGTAATTCTGCGCTTGTATCTTTTGTAATCCAATTATGATTAGACTTATGATTACTATATTTTTAAATGTTCGCATAATTGATTTAGTTTAAAAGTTTATCTGTTGTTTCAATCTTCTCATAACCACATACAGTTTCTCCATCTTCGGTTATACCAATGAAATACCACATGGCCCATCCACCAAACAGCGTATCATCTGTTCGCCAATTGTTTGCCCAGGTATAAGGTTGAGATTGTTTCATTACCTGTTTTTTGGTTTTGAAATTTTTGTTTAGTTCTTTGAGTGGATATGATTTTCTTAAATTCCAAGTATCATTATAGAATAGATATGCACCGTATTCAATAATTGTTATTTCACTTTCTTTACATAGAATAGCGGTATTATGTTTCCAGTAATATCGATCATCAATTTTTATTGCATCAATTGATTTAGGAAAATTTTTTACGGAGATAGCTCTGCGTAAACTGCTTAATTTCTCAGGTAATTTATCATTTATGGGTGTTCCATATTTAGTTTGCGCAGGTAGTAAGACTGTATACAGAACCGCGCATAGTAAGATTACTTTTTTCATGATTATTTTATTTTTTCTGCTGTCCAAACAGCTAAAAAGTCCTTCTTTATAGCATGCGTTGATCCATAAAGTTTTCCATTTTTATAGTAAAATGTGGTATTATAGTCACCACTATTGTCACCGGAGATAAGTGCTACATAAATCACATCTAATTGGGTGTTTACTCTTCCCTCTCTCATTTTTACACCTTCTCTGTAAAATGTTCCTTCTACGGATTTGGAAGTAATCTTATCGATGCGCATCATGGCAAAATTGGAATCTGTCGTATCCTGCGGACTCATATCCAGTTTCCATTCACCAACTAATTGTTGTAGATCTTTTGTGTCTTCTTGAGAAAAGCTATAGAAAGATGTTATTAATACGAATACTGTAAATGTCATTAATTGTCTCATGTTGTTATGATTTTAGAATTGTTCGAGACAAATATTGATCATTTAATAAACAAAATCGTTTCAATTCGCTAAATGAGACGAATTTTGAAGAAAGTTAAGGACTCAATTTTTTAATTGAGACTATTTAACTATTTGATTTTAAAGCGCTAGGAGGTTTACCGGTTATTTTTTTAACTGCTCGGTTAAAAGAAGCTTTAGAGTTAAAACCTGCTTCATAAGCTAATGCTAAAAGGGTGAAATTGTTATTTTTTGAGTCATTTACTAACCTTTTTACTTCTTCAATACGAAGTTCATTGATGTAGTCATTAAACTTTTTCTCGTAGATGGTATTAAGGCACTTGGTTACCAAGTATGGTTTTACAGATAGTTGTTCGGATAGAGAAGCTAAGGTAAGTTCAGGATCTTTAAATAATTGGTCTTCTTGCATTTTAAGATTCAATGCATTACTGATAGTCACAAGTTGCTCTTTTTCTTTATCTGAGACAGTTGTTGTTGGTTTAAATGCACTTTCTTTTCTGCGAGAAAATCCTTCGAGCCCTAACCAATAAGTAATAATCGCCATGCCTATAAATACAGGATGACCGTAGAAAAAATTACTGGCAAAATTGAAAAAGAAAAAGTCTATTAAAATTCCAAGAACATAAATAATAGAGAATATTTTCATCACCAAAATTACTCTTTTGATCCAGTCGAGTTTTCCTGGAATGATCTTATATCCTTCGACACTCGTCATATTACTTAGTATTTTTTCAGCTTTGCTACTATAAAAAATGATGAGTGCTCCAGAAATGACAAACATCGTTGGATAATGCATCCATATTACATATCCCCAATATCCTAACCAAGTAAGGCTTTCTCTGGTTCCATCCCAGTAAAAGTTTTGAGCTTTGATAAAAAAGCTCCAGGCAAATTCAATGAATACTGGTAGAAAATGAATCCAATCCTTCTGTTTAAATTCAAATTTGGGATTCACATAACTTTTTACAAAAAAGAAAATTAGTGTTCCGTAAATCCAATTATATTCTAGCAAAATATGATACCAAACATCATAACGACCTAAACCAAATATATTTAGTGTCTCTACAATAAGTCGGTAAGAAAAGAAGAATAAAATGGTAGCCAGAAACCTATTAGCTATATAGTGCAATCCATTTTTCTGCCATAATATGATTCCGAAAATGATTCCCTGAATAGCTCCAATTAGGAGTAAAACAACTAAAAGTATTGGTATTGTTTCCACTTCCCTAAAGATAAAGAAGTAGATTTAAGAAACAACTTTTTTCTTATAATACCTATATAAATCTTCTGAGGAGGCACCCAGCCATCGTCGCATATGAATATTTAAAAAGTGGTATTGCAATCGCCAAACTCCGACTTCTCTGTAACGTCTTGCAGAAGTAATGACGTATTTAGGAATGATAACAAATTTGTTAATCGCAAAAAGACGATCTACTAGATCATTATCTTCATAAACGATATAATTTTCGTCGTAACCTTCTATTTCTTTAAATAATGATGCGGTTATAAACTGACTTTGATCGCCACCACGACAGCGTTTACTTTCAAATTTTGTAAGCCACCCTAGAAATCGCAACCACCAATGATTTGAATCAAACTTCATACGAAAACATCCAGCTTCATTACCTTTTTTTATTTCTGCTATGATATCCTTATCATAATGCTTTGGAGGAAAGGAATCAGCATGCAAAAAATACAGAATTTCACCCGCAGCAACCGATGCTCCTGTATTCATCTGCTTAGCGCGACCTTTTTCGGAATCTACTAATTTAATCTTTACAGCTTGGCTTTCTGCAAACTGTTGTACCACGGTTTTTGAATTATCAGTGCTTCCACCATCGACAATGATAATATCACTAATGGTATCTTTAGCATAAGAAACCTGTATCAAATGCGAAAGCAGCTTACATATAGAAGCCGCTTCATTAAGAATAGGAATGACGATAGAAATTTTCAAAAGGTCAGCTGTTATTTATGGTATAAAGTTACTCATTTAAACTCCAATCATATTTCTTATATCCTTTCTTTTTTTGCTTATCAATTTTAACTTTAGCGTATTTATTGATAAAAGATTTTGCATCTTCACCATCTACCTTAAAATCTTTTTTAAACCAACTGAATATTTTTGAAACCTCTACTACTTCTTCAGTAATGGTATTTCTTTTAGGGTCGTTGATAAAATTTCCAGTAAGTGTTTCCAAAGCATTATCAACATTAGTTGCAGTAAAAGCTCTATTCCATACTATTGGGCAAGAAAAAGAAGCACAATTGATAGCAAAATGAATTCTAGGCTCTCCTAGTTTTCTAAGAATTTTGTGTTCTAGTTCATTTAAACTGTGTAGTGCGCCATTAATTTTAAAGAACTGTCTATCCCACGGATTTTTAATGTCTTTAATACTTTTTAAAGGGTAGTTATCAATGATAAGCTTGATCGTGTAGGCATTGTAAGCATTGATCCAGTATGCTAACTTTTCTTCTTTGCTCCAATTTTCTGCAGGTGGATTATCAGAAAGATAGTTGAAGTACTTATATAGCTCTGCACTGTCTCTCATAAATCCTTTATAATCTACTTTTCCGTCATCGGATACATTGATCAATAATATCTGATCCCAGATGGCATGATCTAATTTTTGTTGTGCTTTCGTTTGCAGTGATATGAATGCAATAATTGCGAATACAAATAGTTTTGGGGTCTTCATTTTTTATGTTTTTTATTCCAAATGGTTAGGTTTGACACTTAATTTATTTTTTGTTTTTCCAAATAACGAAATGTTTATATAAATATTCGTTAAATACTCGAGGTTAGTCCAAAGTCTGTGCCATTCCTTACAGATGTTATTCGTAATTCATAGTTCCTTATATTGGAACTTACTTATTGAATGTGTATTATTGTAATCGAACTATTTCCATATGATTAGTACAGTTTTGACACTTCCTTGCGGAGCGGTATTGAAAAACAGATTGGTAAAATCCGCTATGACCGAGCGGATCAGCAATCGGAATTATGAACCTGTTAAAGGTCATAATCGGTTGTATGAAGATTGGTCTGCTACCAGAGCTGGCTTGCTAATAACTGGAAATGTAGTTATCGATAGAAAACATTTAGAATCTGCGGGTAATGTATGTTTTGATGATGAAAATATGCTCCCAAAATTAAAGTTATGGGCAGAAGCCGGAAAAAGATATGGTAATCATGTTTGGGTTCAAATTTCACATTCTGGTCGACAAACAAATCGTTTTGGAACTAGTAGACCCTTAGCACCTTCTGAAGTTCAGTTAAAAAAGTTAGGGCTTTTTGGTAAACCTAAAGCTATGACAGAAGAGGATATTCTAAAAGTAATTCAAGGTTTTGCTAAGGCTGCACAATTAACCAAAGAAGCTGGTTTTACTGGTGTTCAAATCCATGCTGCTCATGGATATTTGTTGAGCCAGTTTTTATCACCTAATACCAATTTGCGATCTGATCAATGGGGAGGTAGTATTGAAAATAGAAGTCGTTTATTACTAACTATTATCAAAGAAGTTCGCAAAGTAGTAGGAGCTGATTTTCCTATAGCCGTAAAATTGAATTCTGCTGATTTTCAGAGAGGAGGTTTTACAGAGGAAGAATCCTTAGAGGTAGTTCGAATGTTGGATAATGAAAAGATAGATTTACTGGAGATATCTGGAGGAACCTATGAAAAGCTTGCTTTTTTTACTATGAATGAAGAAGATGGAAAACTAAAAGAGAGTACAAAACGCAGAGAGGCGTATTTTATAGATTTTGCTAAGAAAATAAGAGCAATCAGTCAGTTGCCACTAATGATTACTGGAGGTTTTAGGTCATATGATTTTTGTAACGAAGTATTATCTAACGGCGAAGTAGATCTAATTGGTATGGCTCGTCCTTTTATTACGAATAGGGATGAGATATCGGATTTTCTAAAAGGGAAGTTGCCTAGATTAGAAAATTTGATTTTGCGTACGGGAATTAAACAATTTGAAGATGCAGCCGAAGGAGGATTTTATGCCAGACAAATTATAAGGTTTTCGAAAGGAAAAGGGTTGAAAACCAATATGAGTCCGCTTTGGTGCTCTATGTTTTTGATTATATATGAATTTAGAAAAGCAATGTCGAAGAAGTTCTAAAAAACATATCCCCAAAACCAAATAATGTTCTAGGGATATGAATGCTTACATATTTAATAAATTTAGCAACATCCGCCACCATCGTAATGGAAAGTAGATTCGCTTATGTAGATATCATCTCTTCCTAGATCTCCCAAAGCTGCTGCAGTTTTATCACATACAGCTAATGGTTGATTTTTTAGTAAAACATGTCCTTTTTTATCATCAAAATAGTCTTCATCGCCATAATAAATAGCCGCTTTCCCAGTAAATATGCAAGGTCCATCCTCTGGCATTGGATCTTTAATAGCAGCTACCTCAATAGATTCTATATAGATCAATTCATCCGTTTCGTAGTTTTTAGGGTCTAATATACGATAAGGCTTACGTGCTCTAATTTCTATTGTTCCAAAACCAACATCAGTAAGTGCTTTTACATATTCTGCAATCGGAAGACTACCACTTAAACATAAAGCTCTTAATCGTTCGTCGTTTCTTAACGTTTCATTCATTGGCTGCTCACAAGTAGGATCACTCATCACCAATCTGCCGTGAGGTTTTAAAACACGATACATTTCTTCGATAGCTTTTTTTAGATCTTCTTCTTTAAAGATATTAAACAAGCAATTTTGAGCAGCTACATCAATACTATTGTCTTCTACTGGAAGATTTAGAGCATCACCAAATCTAAGATCTACAAATTCACTTTTGAACCAATCATTTTGTTCTTCAGCTTCTTTAAAATTCTTACGAGAAGCTTCCAACATTTCTTGTACTACATCTACACCGATAACACCATGTTTTTGGCGTGAGAAATAAGAGAATTGTAATAATTCCATTCCTCCACCAACACCAACGTATAGAATTTTAGGATTGTTGGTAAGGTCTCGGGCATTTACAGTACTTCCACATCCATAATTCATTTCTTGCATGATCTTTGGGATTTTTAATCCTGGTAGTTCCCAAATTGGATTTGTGGTACAACATAGTCCAACATCTGGAGTTAATGCTGCTTCTTTATAAACATCATGTGTGGTTTCTAAATAACTCATATTTTATACTTTCTTTTTACTATTAATGGGGTTTGTCTTCTGCTTCTACAAGGATTTTATTAGTTCTTTAAATAAAAGAATCATTTCTGGTTCTGCTTTTCCTGCCATAGCAATAATTTCTTCAATATCTACAGGTTGTAAATTATCAGGATCACATTCATCGGTAAGCACAGAAACTGCAGCTACTTTTAGATTTAAGTGATTGGCCACAATAATTTCTGGAACAGTACTCATTCCTACTGCATCTGCTCCGATTATCTTCAAGTATCTATATTCTGCTCTTGTTTCTAGTTGTGGCCCTACCACAGAGGCATATACGCCTTTGTGCAAAGTGATGTTATTTTCTTTAGCAATGGTTTCCAATTGATGATTAAGATTGGCATCATATGGAGCACTCATATCCGTAAAACGAGTTCCTAATTGTTCTACTCCTTTAAATGCAAGTGGCGACCCTCCCTGGAGATTAATATGATCATCAATTAACATTAACTCTCCTTTTTTAAAATTTAGATTAATAGCTCCAGAAGCATTTGAAACTAGCAATGTTTTAATTCCTAACTGCTGCATGATACGAACAGGATAAGTAACATCCTGAAGAGAATATCCTTCGTATAGGTGGAAACGACCTTGCATTACGACAACCTTTTTTCCTTCTAGGTTTCCATAAATTAATTTCCCTTTATGAAACTCTACCGTTGCAGTGGGGAAATTAGGAATATGATTATAGCTTACTTCTTTTAGAACTTCAATTTCATTAAGTAGTTGTCCTAGTCCTGTTCCTAAGATGATTCCTATCTCTGGGTTTTCAAATCCTTTTTCCTGTAGATACTCTGTTGTTTCTTTAATGTATTTAATCATTTTGATAACTTAATAGGTGTTGAAAGGCCGAGATGTCTTTAATATCTTCATAATAGTCGATATCATTTCGTTCTTCCAGTAATTTTATATTGGTTTGTTGTAAATCGTTTAATGTATTTTGAAGGACTGTCTCAGTACCCCAAGCTTTGTTTTCAAAAACTTCAGAGTTCATTCTTTTCATCCCTAACAAATAATATCCTCCATCCATTGCAGGACCAATTACATATTCATGATCTTGGAGAGCTCTAAATGCGTTTTCGATGTCTTCCTGATTTAGGTCATACATATCACTTCCAATGATGATGATATTGGTATATCCATTAGTAAAACCATTCTGAAATGCATTTTTCATTCGTTGTCCGAGGTCTTCACCATCTTGCTGTTTTTTGTGATAGATATGGTTATCCCAAATATCATTTTCTCTAACTTTTACAGAATAATGTACCTCTTTGGTGATATCCAGATCTTTTGTGATACTCACCGTATGATTTAATAAAGTTTGATATACCTCTAAAGCAGCATGATCGCCTATGGTAGCTGCTAGTCTTGTTTTACATTTACCCAATTCGGGGTTTCGGGTAAAAATTAATAATAGATTCTTTTCTTTCACCTTTTGTATACTTTTTTTCCTTTATACAACCATTTTCCCCACTCTTTTGAAAATGCGTGTACTTTGTTAGTTTCTTTTTCGTTCATATCCACTACTTCATTACCGTCATTTTTCCATTCAAATATGCCGCCGTATAAATTATATATGTTGGTATAACCAAATTCTTTTAACTTTTCTGAAATGTCTTCTGATCGTATTCCTAAACTACAATACACTACAATTTTTGAGTCTTTAGGGATGTTTTGATTCGCTATTTTCTTTATTTCAAAAAAATCGTACCCAACATGAATAGCACCTTTTAAGTGACTTGTTTGGTACTCTACAAGCTCTCTTGCATCAAAAAGGATAACATCGTTTTTAGAAGATTTCAGTTCTTTAACAGTAATGTAAGGGATACTCTTACTATTGTGTAGCATTAATAACTCCTTTAAGGAATCTTGACTTGCTACAAGTAAGGGTAATAGTATACAGAAAAATATAAGAGTTACTTTCTTCATACAGATGATGTTCGTAATGTTGTAATCTCAAAGAGATTGATTGGTCAATACTAAAATGTTGATATGCTTTTGATCGCTGTAGTTTTATAACAGCAATAATTCCTAATAAGGTATAGGAATCATCTAAATTGACTTTATAAATGTCTTAAGATAAGAGTGGAGATCCTTTGTTGTAAAAGGAATATTGTTGGTAGGTATCTGTACTTGTTATTACACCACGAAATATTTGAACAAAAGGGCGTAATATTTCATTGATAATGGTCTTCATCATCTTAGATAGACCAAAACTAATTTTAGAAATAGTTTTTAAATCTTCAAACGTATCTATATCATAAAGAACTTCGAGTTGAGTAACTTCGATTTTTGAAGTTTTTATTAAAAGAGAGACGCTCTTAGCCAGGTTTTTAGACTGCCAAGGGAGTTTTAAAAAGGTGTTTTTATTAAACTGAGATTTGTGCAACCCCATTAAATAAAATCCACCATCGACAGAAGGTCCTAGTACAAAATTATTATTTTTAAGTTGCTTAACACTTTCAACTAAGTGATGTTTTTGTAGATGAGGTGTGTCATTCCCGATAGTAATTACACTTTCATATCCTCTATCATAAATGTTCTGAATCGCATTTACAAAACGTTCTCCAAAACTATTTCCAATCTGATCTCTCTCTGTACATACAAAAAATGGAATTCCTGTGCTTCGAACTATTTTTAGAGTAGACCTGTTTAGCGCTGAGAATAGTTTATCACCTCCAAATATTGGTTTATTAAGCATCTCCTGTTTAGAGGAGTTTGCAAAAACTAATATGGCGGTTTTTACATTCATAATTAAGCTACTGTTCCTTGGCAACTACTTCCTGCACCAGCGGTACAACCATAACAATGCTGGGAAATGATAATATTTCTGTTTTGAAGTATTTCTTCGTTGTATTCGCTAATATGTTTTACTTTACTTGCTACTTTTAGATCTAACATTTGATTAAAATCACAATCATAAAGCCATCCATCCCAACTTATAGAAATTGTGTTTGTACACATAACATTCGCTACAGCTGTAGGATTGTAAGCTTCAACCAAAGCATACATATAGTCTTCATAATTCTCAGATGCAATTAAGTAATCCAAAAATCTACTGATCGGTAAATTAGTGATTGCAAACAAATTATGAAAGTGAATTCCAAAATCTTCTAGCAAAGCCTTTTTAAAATCTTTTTCCATAGAAGCTTGATCACCTGGTAAAAAAGCACCAGAAGGATTGTATACTAAATCAAGGCGAAGATCACTGTCGGGCATTCCATATCCGCGCTCATTTAGTTCTTGAAGCGCTTTAATGGATTTGTCAAAAACACCATCTCCACGTTGCTTATCGGTTTTACCTCTCGTCCAATGTGGCATTGAGGAAACTACATGAACATTATGTTTTTTGAAAAAATCAGGCAAGTCATAATATTTTTTGTTTGCCCTTATGATTGTCAGGTTACTACGTACTATGAAATCCTTAATTCCAGCCTTACTGGCTTCTTCTACAAACCATCTAAAATTAGGATTCATTTCTGGTGCTCCACCAGTTAAGTCCAGTGTGTGCGCTCCTGTTTTTCTAATAACATCCAAACATTGTTGCATAGTTTCTTTGGTCATAATCTCCTTACGATCAGGACCTGCATCTACATGACAGTGTTCGCATACTTGATTACACATGTATCCAACATTGATCTGTAATATTTCAAGTTTATTAGGACGTAAAGGGTTTTTGCCAATTTCAGCAATTTTATCAGCAAATTTTGGTAGTTCACCGTTAGCAAAAATACCATTGTTTAGTATTTCTAATTGCCTATTAGAATCTGCTAATTCGTTATTTCTTTTTTTCAGTGACTTAGTAGCCATACATCATTTTTATTAAAATTGTCTTTTAAGATATCAGCCTCAATCTTACATAGACAACTTTTCGTATTTATTCATCATTTGTACACCATGTACTAGTGTAGCCCCACTTTCTATAGCAGCTCCTGCATGAACAGCTTCCATCATTTCTTCTTTAGTAATTCCTTTTTGTAAACCATCTTTTGTGTAGGCATCAATACAATAAGGACATTTTACCACATGGGAAACTGCTAAGGCGATTAAAGATTTTTCTCTCGCCGTTAATGCACCATCTTCGAAAACCTTTCCATAATAATCAAAGAATTTAGTTCCTAGCTCTTCGCTCCATTCAGTAATTTTTCCAAATTTTCTAAGATCCGAAGGATCGTAATATGTTTTAGACATATAATCGTTGTTTTAAAACAGATAGTTATTGTATGTCGTAAGATATAGATTAAAACTTACAATAAATTTATCTTTTATTCATAATGTCTAAAATCAACATTATGGAGATAAAAAAAAAGGGAATGTTAAATATTTAAGTTTTTTTGTCAAAAATATACCGATCATACACGTTAAAATAACCAATTGACACCCATTATTAGGAATTGTGAATTATATTGATCTATAATTATTTTGCTCTTCAATTGTTAAGATAAAAAGCATGTTTTTTTACTAAAAGATTTGTTGCATTTTAGATGTTAATCCCTAAGCTCATTTGTTATAATATATTTATTTAATCTTTATTAGGTTTTGTTTTTAACTCCTGATAACTTTCTATTATTTTAACAATTAAATCTCTCAATTCGTTGATTAACAGTGATTTTTTTAGACATATATAAATGTCAATGGGATAATTGAATTAAAATGTAATGATAATGTTAAGATTATCTAGTTAGCGCAAATTAGAATGTAATGTTGTAGCTTTATCAATATTTCGAGATAAAAATCTAAAGTGTTTATTTACTGATTTTTAAAAAACGAATCAGATTTATATTAAGAAAGTAAGTAAGATAAATTTAATTGACGTAACTAAAAAATAAGATAGGTGAGAATTATTAAAGAATATGCTAAAAATAATATTTGTGGTATTGTCCTGTTGGGGTTATTTGTAGGTGCTCCTTTACAGGGTTTTTCTCAGAATAAAAATATTGAGCAGAAAGTGGATTCTGTTATTGCTTTAATGACATTAAAGGAAAAAATAGGACAGCTTGTTTTATATAACGGTAGTTGGGATGTAACCGGACCACCTTCGGATGTTGGGAATAAAGAAAAATACGAGAAACTTCGCAACGGAGAAGTAGGGGCTATGCTTAACGCTACATCAGTAGCAGGTACTAAAGAATTACAAAAAACGGTAATGGAAAATTCGCGATTAAAAATTCCATTGTTGTTTGGATATGATGTGATTCATGGTTTTAAAACAATTTTTCCTATACCACTTGGTGAAAGTGCAAGTTGGGACTTAGAGGCTATTAAAAAGTCTTCAGAAATTGCAGCAAAGGAGGCGACTGCGTCTGGTATTAATTGGGCATTTGGTCCTATGATGGATATTTCTAGAGATGCTCGATGGGGAAGAGTTATGGAAGGAGCAGGAGAAGATCCATTTTTAGCATCGAAAATAGCAGTTTCTAGAATTCAGGGATTTCAAGGAAATGATTTAGCAAAAGAGAATACACTTGCTGCATGTGCTAAGCATTTTGCTGCTTATGGTTTTGCAGAAGGAGGAAGGGATTATAACACAGTAAGTATAGGAGAATATGAATTACACAATACCGTATTACCTCCTTTTAAAGCGGCAGTTGATGCTGGTGTAGCATCAATGATGAGTTCGTTTAATGAGATAGATGGAATTCCAGCAACAGGTCATAAAGGTTTGCAAAGAGATATTTTGAAGAATACTTGGAACTGGGATGGTTTTATCGTTTCGGATTGGGCTTCTATTGCTGAAATGATTTTTCATGGATATGCAAAAGATAGAACACACGCGGCTGATATAGCGATACATGCGGGTAATGATATGGACATGGAAGGTAGAGCTTATGAAGTTGGTTTGGAAAAGTTGGTCAAAGATGGAAAAGTAGATGAAAAACTTATAGAAGATGCAGCTAGACGTATTTTACGAGTTAAGTTCGAATTAGGGTTGTTTGATGATCCTTTTAGATATAGTAATGAAGAACGTGAAAAAACAGAGATATATACAAAGGAGCATTTAGGGATAGCTAGAGATGTTGCCAAGAAATCAATTGTTTTGTTAAAAAATGATGGTAATATGTTACCACTCAAGAAAGATGCAAAAAGTATTGCGGTTATTGGATCTCTTGCGGATGATAAAGATACTCCTATTGGAAGTTGGAGAGGAATGGCAACACCGAATTCGGCAGTATCATTACTAGAAGGTATAAAGGCTGCTGTATCTAGTTCTGCAAAAATTTCACACGCAAAAGGAGTTGAGATAGGTGTGGGTGAAAGAAGTTTCGTTAGAAGTTTGAAAGTTAATAGAGATAATTTTGAGGGAATTGAAAATGCAGTAAGTGTTGCTAAGGGAGCAGAAGTGGTTGTCTTAGCATTAGGGGAAGAAGCTTTTCAATCTGGAGAAGCAAGAAGTCAGGTGAGTATAGAATTAACTCCGCCACAACAAAAGTTGTTTGATGCTGTTTACGCCGTAAATAAAAATATTGTAGTTGTACTTATGAATGGTCGTCCAATGGCTCTTCTTAATATTGCTGAAAAAGCATCCGCAATACTAGAAACTTGGCATCTTGGATCGACTTCTGGAAATGCAATAGCAGATGTATTATTTGGTGATTATAACCCTTCAGGGAAATTGCCAGTATCTTTTCCTAGGCATGGAGGTCAAGCACCTTTTTATTATAATGTTAAAAATACAGGAAGACCAGTAAATCAGGATGGTATGGTGTTTTGGTCACATTATACTGATGAAAAGAATGATGCTTTGTTTCCTTTTGGTCACGGATTAAGTTATACCAATTTTGAGTATAAGGATTTAAAAGTGAGTGCTCCAACATTTAGTGCAGGAGGAAAATTATCGGTCTCTGTTACAGTTAAAAACACGGGGAAAGTAAAAGGTAAGGAAGTGGTACAGCTGTATCTTAGAGATTTAATAGGTAGCTTAACACGACCAGTAAAAGAATTGAAAGGGTTTCAACTGATAGAACTTGGCCCTCAAGAGAGTAAAACAGTCACTTTTACGATAGATGAAAAAACGATTCAGTTTTACACTGCTAATAAAAAATGGGAAGCAGAACCAGGAGATTTCAAAGTGTTTATAGGAGGTAGCTCAAAAACAGAACTAGAAAGTAATTTTTCTTTTAAATAATTAAATGATGCACAAATTATATATTATCGTATTCAGTCTTTTGGTATTAAGTTGTAACTCAAAATCAACCGAAGACAATGATAAAACAATAAAGGAAAAACCTTCTATGAATACAGAGATTGATAAAAAAGTTGCTTCACTGCTTTCCGAAATGACATTAGAGGAAAAAGTAGGGCAAATGACTCAAATTACTTTAGATGTAGTTACCAAAGGAGATAATCAGTATAGTTCTACTCAGCCTTATGAGTTGGATTCTGCCTTAGTGCGCAAGGCAATTCATACTTATAAAGTTGGTTCTATATTAAATACTCCAGGAGTTCCTTTATCCAGACAAGATTGGTATAAAACTATAAAGATATTTCAAGATGAGGCTGCGAAAACACCTAGGCAAATTCCTATTATATATGGTATAGATGCTATTCATGGTGTTAATTACACTACAGAAGCAACGTTATTTCCACAGCAGATCGCATTGGCTGCAACTTTTAATCGAGATTTGGTAAAAGAAGTTGCTAAGATTTCTGCTTATGAGACAAGAGCTTCGTCGATTCCTTGGAATTTTTCACCTGTTTTGGGATTAGGAAGAAATCCTTTATGGCCAAGGTTATGGGAAACTTTTGGTGAAGACATCTATTTAGGAAAGACCATGGGGGTGGCAATGGTAGAAGGTTATCAGGGAACACTTGGAGACCCTTATACTGTAGCTTCTTGTATGAAGCATTATTTAGGATATAGCGTTCCTTTGTCTGGTAAAGATAGAACACCTGCTTGGATTCCAGAAAGAGAATTAAGACAATATTTTTTACCAGCTTTTAAAGCAGCTGTAGATGCAGGGTCTGTAACCTTAATGATTAATTCGGGAGAAATAAATGGAGTTCCAGTACATGCTAGCAAATTCTTGTTAACGGATGTATTGAGAGGCGAACTTGGCTTCGAGGGTATTGCAGTAACGGATTGGGCAGATATTAATTATCTACATACAAGACATAAAGTTGCGGAAACAATTAAAGATGCAATCAAAATGTCTATAAACGCAGGTGTAGATATGAGTATGGTGCCTCATGATTTTGAGTTTGCTGAACTGTTGGTAGAGTTGGTGAAAGAGGGAAGTGTAGCAGAGGAAAGAATTAACAGTGCAGTCTCTAGAATATTAAAAGTAAAAATGCAATTGGGCTTATTTGAAAGCCCAGTCACGGATCCTAAAGATTATCCTGATTTTGGATCAGAAAAATTTGCTGCAGTAAGCAAAAAAGCAGCTTTAGAATCTTTTACATTGCTAAAAAATAAAGATGATGTACTGCCACTAGAAAAAGGAACAAAAATCTTAGTAACAGGTCCCACTGCCAATACCATGAGATCTCTAAATGGAGGATGGTCGTATAATTGGCAAGGAAGTGAAGCAGATAACTATGCTAAAGATAAAAATACAATTGCTGAAGCTATTGTAGGTTTAGGTAATGCTACATTTGTTCAGGGAGTTTCTTTTAAAGAAGACAATGGTATTGATAGTACTGTATTAAAAGAGGTTTCTTTCGAGGATCAAAAGAATATTGATGCCGCTGTAAAGGCTGCTCAACAAACTGATGTTATTTTATTATGTTTAGGTGAAAACTCCTATACAGAAACTCCAGGAAATATTAATTCTATTTTATTGCCAAAGGATCAAGTAGAACTAACAAAAGCATTGGCAAAAACAGGTAAGAAAATAGTGCTTGTGTTACTAGAAGGAAGACCAATCATCTTTAACGAGATAGAGCCTTTAGTAGATGCTGTATTTATGGGATATTTGCCAGGTAACCACGGAGCAGATGCTCTGGGAGATTTATTGTATGGGTTAGAAAGCCCTTCTGGAAGGTTGCCAATAAATTATCCAAAACATCCACATGCATTTGTAAACTATAATCACAAACACTCTGATAACATTTCCATTCCAAACTATTATGATTCGGACTATGATCAGCAATATGAGTTTGGTGATGGATTATCGTATACAACTTTTGAATATAGTAATCTATCCGTAAGTGCAGAAGAAATGAATGAAGATGGTTCTATTGACGTTTCAGTAACCGTTACAAACACTGGTAGTAGAGATGGAAAAGAAGCGGTGTTGCTTTTTATTAGTGATTTGTATGCCAGTATTACTCCTGAAGTGAGAGCTTTGAAAGGATATGAGAAAATTGCTTTAAGCAAAGGAGAGTCTAAAGAAGTTTCGTTTACAATCACTAAGGATGAGCTTTCTTTTGTAAATCAGGAGTTAAAGACTATTGCCGAGCCTGGAGATTTTGAGATTAGTATTGGAGATTTAAAGAAGAAAATTAAGCTTAAATAATATAAAAATTAATACCCATATTTTAAAATTAAAAAGTATAGGGTGCTTATTGATATCTTATAAACAAAGTGTAAATAAGGTATGTTAAGATTTTAATGGTATATTTGATAAGCCTACTTATGTAAAAACTCATCTCATGTATCGTCTTTTTATTACATTTTATTTTTTATCATTTTCGATTTTTTCACAATCCATAAAAAATAAAACACTTCCTAAGATAACCCATTATGACACCAAAAACATGGGGTTTAATGCGCAATCTTGGGATATTAAACAAGATGAAAATGGTTTAGTATATATTGCTAATGGGAATGAGATTTTAATTTTTGACGGCACTGATTGGACTTCAGTAGACACCAATCCAGAAATGGTAAATAGAAGTCTTTTTGTTAAGAATAAAGACACTATATATTTTGGGGCTGATGAGCATCATGGGATGTTGATTAAAAATGGATATGAGGATTATACAATTCAGCCATTAAGAAATAACAAAAAAGATGTAGCTGCGGACATTGAAGAGTATTGGAGAACACATTTTGTTAATAATGAGATCATTTTTCAAACCTTTAGAAATTTATATGTTAATCAAGGAAATATAATTACCAAAATTCCCGCTCCATATCGTTTTAAGTGGAGTTATAGTATCGACAATCAGATCTATGTAAATGATTTAAAGTATGGGGTTTTTAGGCTACAGGAAACCAATTTAATACCTGTAGTAAGCGATCCAGCTTTAAATGAAAACATAGTTGGTGTTACAAAAATTGATGATAATTTAATTATTATAACTGATACTAAAGGATTATATAAAGTAATAAATGATGAACTCATACCTATTACTTTTTCTGTGTCAGAAGAAGTTCAAAAAGCTCAGATCTTTTCTTTTCTTAAACTTAATGATGATAGAATAGCTCTTGGTACAGTTTCTAATGGATTATATTTATTAGATGTAGCCACTGGAGAATCTCATAATATTAATAAGAGAAATGGGCTCCAAAACAATACGATCCTATCCATTTATCAAGATTATGAGGAAAATCTTTGGTTGGCTTTGGATTATGGAGTAGATCATATAAAATTAAACTCTCCTCTTACCTATTATTATGATTATTTTGGAGAGTTGGGAACTACTTATGCGGTTGTAAATGATCAAAATCTTTCTTACTTAGGCACTAATCAAGGACTTTATGCAGGTAACACCACTTCTTCGGATTTTAATAAAGATTTTGAATTATTATTAAATGGTCAGGTTTGGAATATCGAAAAAGTTGATGATGATGTTTATGTTGGTCATGATAAAGGGGCTTATGCCGCAGAGGGTAAAGTCTTGACCAGAATGGGAGAAGATTTAGGGGCTTGGAATTTCAGGAAATATAAACTTTCAGAAGAAGAGGATGTTATTGTTTCTGGAAATTATAATGGTATATCGCTATATCAAAAGAGAGAAGGAGAATGGGAAGGATATAAATTAAGTGGTTTTGAAAAATCCGGTAGGTATTTAGAGGTAGATAAGGAAAATTACCTTTGGGTAGCACTGTATAGTGATGGTGTGTTCAAATTTGAGCTAGACTATGATGAAAAACAATTAAAGGATGTGGCTTTCTATCCTGTAAGTGATTTTGAAGGTGATAGAATAGCGCTTTCCATGGTAGATGACAAAATAGTAATAACTTCTAACTACCATACATACACATACTCTCATCAGAACAAAGATTTTATTAAAACGGAAATACAAGCAAATCTAGGATCTGCTCCCAGAATTTTTAAAAATGGAGGAGAAACTTGGTATGTAAGTAATGATAAGGTTGCAGTAAAAAATTCTGAAAATGCAATAGTGCTTCACGAATTAAAAGATCAATTGGTACCTGATGTTTTGAATGTTTTTCCTGTTGATTATTCAAATACTGTAATTCCTGTTTTTAATGGTTTTGCGATGTATTCCAAAAAGAATAATACGATTTCGGAAACTATTAAAAGTGATATCCTAATTAGAAATTTTGTTTCCGTAAATAGTGGAAATTCATACGTTGTTGGGGATAAAATTGCATTTTCTGATAATGATCTTAAGATTAACTACGCATTACCAATTTATGGACAAGCAATAGAGTACCAGACGAGCTTAAATGATAATGATTGGAGCCCTAAAACCACGAGTACAGAGCGAACGCTTTATAACCTGAAAGAAGGAAATTACACTTTTAAAGTAAGAGCAGAATACAATGGAGAATATCGATTAGGAACATTTAGTTTCAGTATAAAACCTCCAATATATAGAACACATTGGGCATATATGCTCTATTTGATTTTGTTTTTGATATTGATTATTTCAGTAAGAGGGATCAATAGGTATAAAATGAAAAAACAGGAAAGAATTTTATTGGAAGAAAAAGCAATGAAATTAAAAAAGCAGGAGGAAGAACATAGAGCGCAAAAATTAGAACAAGAACATAAAATCATCGAGCTTAATAATTCTAAATTACAGGATGAAATAAAAGCAAAAAGTAGAGAGCTGACTCAGATTGCCTACGTGAATTTGAATAAAAATAAAATTCTTAAAAAAATTAAGGATAAGATTGTAAAGGTTCAGGATGCTTCTGATCAAAAGTTGCCAACCAATAGTTACAATGAATTAGTGCGATTAGTGGACTATTATATTACAGATAAAGAAAGCAAGTTGTTCGAAATTAATTTTGATAAATCACATCAAGAATTTTACGAAAAGCTTTCGAATAATTATCCTAACCTAACTTCCAAGGATTTACGACTGTGTGCGTATCTGAAAATGAACCTTTCTTCTAAAGAAATAGCTCCTCTATTAGGAATAAGTTCACAAAGTGTAGATGTTAGCAGGCATAGATTAAGAAAAAAGCTTAATTTAGACTCCAAAGACAATTTGACTAATATTCTTATCAGTCTTAAATAAGGAATTTCTAATAGCACAGTCATGAGGAAAAAGGTTACCCTAAAACAGCTTGCAAAAGAGTTAAATCTATCTATTTCTACCGTTTCTAAGTCATTAAAGAATGATTCTGAGATAAGTCAGAAAACTATCAATAGAGTTCATGAGTTAGCTAACTTTTACAACTATAAACCTAATGCACTAGCCGTTAGTTTAAAAAGTAATAAAACTAATACCATAGGAGTGTTGTTACCCGAGATTCTTAATCATTTTTATGCTAAAGTACTTTATGGGATTGAGCAAGAAGCTTCTAAAGAAGGGTATAAAATTGTAACCTGTATTACTAACGAGTCGTATGAGAAAGAAGTAGAATATGTAGAAATGCTTAATTATAGTAGTGTAGATGGTTTTATTTTAGCTTTGAGTAAGGAAACTCAGATGCTTAATAAACTAGATCATCTTAAAGATTTGAAGCGTGATAATGTGCCACTTATGATGTTTGATCGCGTAAGTGCAGAAGTGGATTGTGATAAGGTTATTGTGGATGATAAGCATGCTTCCAAAACGGCTGTACAACACTTGATTAAAACAGGTTGTCGAAAAATTGCTATAATCTCTACCATTTTTGATCTAAGCGTTGGTAGATTAAGATTAGAAGGGGCTCATGAAGAAGTAGCTGATAATGAAGGGGTAACACTTGTTGAATTGCCTATAAATAATATTGAGTTAGAAGAGAAGGAGATTGAATCTTTTCTTAAAAATAATGAAATTGATGCTGTGCTCGGTTTGGATGAGACCGCAGCAGCAGTTGCAATAAATATGGCTAATAAGTTAGGATATAAAATTCCAGATGATATCTCTGTAATTGGATTTACCGATGGGATATTATCCAAGCACTCCTATCCTAAATTGACAACAGTCTCTCAGCATGCTGAAGATTTAGGAGCTAGGGCAGCAAGAATACTATTGGATAGGTTATTAAATACTTCCGAGGACAATTATAAAACAAGTACAGAAATCGTTAAAACCTCATTGATTCTTAGAGATTCAACGAATTAATTTTATTCCACTACATAAGTTTTTTTATCTATTCCCACTCCCGTTATCGTAAGTTTTTTCCAAGTTTTAGGTAATATTGGATTTTTTTGAATTATTCCATTGTCAGTAAGATATAAGCCGCCAAAACCGAAAATAACTGTTTGTAGCATTCCTCCTGCACCTGTGGCAAAATAGGGATTGTTACTTGTGGCAGCTTCTGCTAATGCTCCGAATGGAGGTCTTTTATTGGGTTCATAGCTTCGTTTGAAAAGCCTAAAAGCATTCTCTGCATCACCTAATCTGGCATAGATAACGGCAAACACACTCTGAGCCATAGCTGGGCCTTCTTCTGCGAGTTTAGGTTCGTAATATGTTAGGTCTTTTAAAATGGTTTCTTTATCAGTTATGATATCTAGAGGGTAAGATAACAGGTTAACATCTGCTTGCTTTATTCTATCTCCTGAGTATTTACTGTGTTCTTTTGTTGTTCCGTCTTTAAACTTATGAATGATTATTTTATCTGCAACATCATTCCATGTCTTGTTCGGTGTGATTCCAATTTCGGTTGCAGCTAAAGAAGCGTATCTTAGACAAGTGATGGCAGATCCATTAGTAAAAGCATTGTCATCTACATTAGGCGCAAACTCATTTGCTCCTACAACATTTTTGATGGAATAGGATCCGTCCGAATTTTTTGTGGATCTACTAACCCAATAATTTGCAACTTCCTTTAGAAGAGGATACCCTCTTTCTTGAAGCCATTTTTTATCTTTTGTAACTCGATAATAGTTCCAAAAAGCGATACCTATATCAGCTGTAATGTGATGTTCGAAAGTTCCTGTTAGCGCCCAAGCGGGAGTAGCTTCCTCTCCGGTGTCATCGCTTTCCCATGGAAACATAGCTCCTTTATATCCAAAATTGATTGCTTTCCTTTTTGCTACCTCGAGACGGTCTGATCGATAATTCACTAATGAACGAGCGATATCTTGATTAAGTACCAATAAAGGAGGATACATCCATAACTCCGTATCCCAAAAAATATGACCATTATAATTTTGAGAGCTTAATCCCATTGGAGCAATACTAAGATCCGAGTCTCCTCGAGAAAAAGCGTATAAATGATATAGGGCTAAGCGAACATCTAATTGAGATTGTAGATCGCCTTCTATAATGATATCACCTTTCCAAAGATCTGTCCATAAATTTGTGTGTTGATATAGAAGGTCTTTTCTAGGTGTTAATAAATTGAAAATTACGAAACGCTCGCTTTCACTTTGAGGATCAAAAAAGTCTTGTGTGGAACATTGGGCTGCGGTCCACGCAAACTTATAATTTTTTCCTTTAGACACTTTTTTTTCGAATGACAGTTGATTGTCGTATTCAGAAAGTTTGGTGTGTACTAATTCTGGACGTTGATTTTCTCTTGTAGAATTAATATCATGCCATATGAACGTAGCAGAAGTACCTACTGTATGTTTTCCTAGTCTGCTTTTTGCAACGGTTTGTAAGATGGGCATTGTGGTTTCTAAATCTCTAAGAACTCTAAAAGTGCTTAAAGGTTGCAGGTATTCTTCTGGTGTTTGTATTTTTCCAATAACTTTTAGATCAATATCCTTAGTTGCTGATACTTCAAAATCGATATAACCAGAATAGGGTACATTTCTAAGAGCGTATACGGTATAAGAAATTTCTGCAATAGAATTATAGGTAAAGGTTGTAGTAAAGCTAGCGTCTTTCATATTGAGCGTCTGTTTCCAGTTGCTAATATTTTCATTGGTTAACTTTATGTTGTCTATATAGAGGTCAAGATTTCCAAAATTCATTCCCAGAAGAATTCTGCTAACACCAAGTGGTGACTCCTTGTCATATACATTATTCAGAATTATTTTGTCTGTTTCAAATATTTTAGAAGACGGTAGTATTCCGATTCTTCCGTTTGCGGATACAATTCCTGTGTAATTTTTATTATCAGTAGTGGAAATTGTCCATCCATCATTTTGCGCTGCGATAGATATAGTCATAAAAAAGCACACGAATTGAGTAAGAAAAGCCTTTGAATTCTTTAGTGTCATAATTAAGATATTTTGTGAAATAAGAATCTAGTGATCTTAAAATAAATAGAATACACAATTTACTAAACAAATTTTGAAAAGTGAAATTGAACTAATTAGCATGGCAATACAAGCGTTTGTATTATCATTTTTTAGTCAGAATCGTGAATTTGATTAAAATTATGTAATTTTCTAATGAATGTGCTTTAAGTACTTTCTCGCTGCGTAAGTTTAGTTTCCAGTTTAACAACTGTTTTTTTATGAAGGATGTCCTCAGGTTCATTTAATTGCTTGATAAGGAGTTCAGCAGCCTTTTGGCCCATTTCGAAACTTGGTTGTGATACGCAGGTTAGGGTTGGAACAAAGACTTCTCCAAGTCCCAAATCTCCAAAGCCGATTACTGCGACTTCCTCAGGTATTTTTTTTTCAGTCTTTAATAGTGTTTTCATTGCTAACAATCCATAATTGTCAGTGCACGTAAAAACTGCATCTGGAGAGGTGGTAAGATGTTTAAAAAAATCTAGTATTTCTCTATCCTCAAACTCTCTGTCCAAGGAGTTACAATGTAAGACTAATTCTTCATGGAAAGGGATCTTGTATTTGTTAAGAGCCGACTTGTATCCTGTAAACCGATCTTGAAATACTTTTTTTTGTTTTATTCCTCCTATAAATGCTATTTTTTTTCTTCCTTTTTTGATAAGAAACTCTACAGCATCAAAAGACGATTTTATATCATCAATCATTACATGGTCCGCTCCAGAGACTTCTTCTCTAATATTGTCAAATAATACCATGGGCATACCTTTACTTGTAAGATCGTTTAAATGGGCAACATTTTCTGTCTCATGTGTAGGGGATAAAATGATTCCATCAACCAAACCTCTTTCGAATGAGATAAGGTTTTCTTTTTCGAATTGATACGAGTTTCTCGAGGAACTGATTAGAATTTTATAATTATGATTTCTAGCATATTGATCTATTCCTCTACATACTTCGATAAAAAAAGGTTCGTCATATCTAGGTATAAGTACTCCTATGATGTTGGTTTTTCCAGAGCTCAAACTTTTAGCAATCTGATTGGGCATATATCCCATTTCTTCGGCAGTTTTAAATACTTTCTCTTGAGTACTCTTTTTAACTCTGGGGTTTTTATCCAACGCTCTTGATACTGTCGCAATAGAAATATTTAGTTTTCTTGCGATATCTTCAAGTTTAACCCTTCTTTTTTTAAAAACCATCAAATTAAGTATTAAAAAATTATCAATAAAATTTTAATTTTGCTAAAAATATAATAATACAAACGTTTGTATTATTATTTGTTCTTGATTTACTTTCTAAGGAGATTATTTGTTATGTATTTTGTGTAAACGTAAAAAAAGCGCGCTAAACTAACGTAAAGTAAAGTATTATAAAACGCTCATTTTACACAACCTTCCCCAAAATAAATAGTCAAATTTTGTATTTGTACTACCTACGCTAATTTATGATAAATAAAATTAAAGCATATGTTTCTTAGAGAAATTGAAAATGGGTTTGATAAGAAGTTTATTGTTTGTTTTTTCTTAATTGTATAGAAATTTATGAAGTACTTGTCTATATAAAATCTATACTTAATCGATTGAATTCTTTATTTATTATTGAATTCTTTATTTTAAAATTATTGATTAAGTAACTGATAAATAGATTGTTGTGATAATTTTAAGGTTGTTATATCGACATTGTATAGGTAATGTAAAGATTTGTGTTTTTGAAATTCTATATAAATAATATTGTAGTTTTGGTAATCAAACGATGTAATAAATAGTAATACCAGATTTTTTTAACTATTTTTTTGTTAAATCGATTATTAGGTGTGTTTTTGAAGGATTTCAATGCCAAAACGAACAAGACTAGTAAAATGAAATTATTTAAAAACATAATACAGATTTAAGTGAAACTAACTTGGTTTAAAAAAGGTACGATCTATCAGATATACCCTCGTAGTTTTAATGATAGTAATAATGATGGAGTTGGTGATCTAAGGGGTATCATAGAGAAACTAGATTATATTCAAAGTTTGAATGTTGATATTGTTTGGTTAAGTCCAATTTTTTGTTCACCAAATGATGATAATGGATATGATATTAGTGATTATCGTGGGGTTATGCCTGAATTTGGAACCATGGAAGACTTCGATGAGTTATTAAAAGGAATTCATGATAGAGGTATGAGATTAATATTGGACTTGGTTGCGAATCATTGTTCTGATGAACATATGTGGTTTGAGGAAGCTAAAAAGTCTAAGGATAATCCATACAGAGATTATTTTCATTGGCATAAGTCTTCAGATGATGGAGGTCCTCCGAATAACTGGAAGTCATTCTTTGGAGGAAGTGCATGGGAATTGGACGATGCTTCTGGAGAATATTATCTCCACTTATTTACAAAGAAGCAACCTGATTTAAATTGGGAAAATCCTAAGGTAAGAGAGGAGATTTACGATGCCATGAGGTTTTGGTTGGATAAAGGAGTGGATGGCTTTAGAATGGACGTGATTCCATTAATATCTAAACCAGAAGGGTATCCAGATGCTCCAGAAGTCGGTTTTAGGAAAATTATAGAAGATGTATATGCCAATGGACCAACCGTTCATAAATATCTGAATGAAATGAATGAGAAGGTGATTAGTAAGTACGATGCGTTTTCATTAGCCGAAGGAGTTGGTATTAATGAAACTAAAGCTGGTTTGTATGTAAACACAGACAGAAAGGAATTGGACATGTTGTATCATTTTGATATTCTTGAATGTACAATTGTAAACGGGAAATTTGAAGAAGTTTCTCCTTTTGATCTAGTGCAAATAAAAAGAATTTTTAAAAAATGGAGAGATGCAGTGCATAACACTGGGTGGATTGCAAACGCTATGGGAAATCACGATTTCGCTAGAATGGTATCAAGATTTGGAAATGATAAAGAATATCATTCGGAGTCTGCTAAAATGTTAATTACAATGTTAGCTACCCAAAATGGAACTTTAAATATTTATCAAGGAGATGAAATAGGTATGACTAATATAACCTTAGAAACCATAGAAGAAGTCAAAGATGTTCAGTCATTGAATTTTTATGAAGAAAGTTTAGTTAATTCTAAATTTTCTAAGGAAGTGGCTTTGGAAATGATCAATAAAGAAGGTAGAGATAATGCTAGAACTCCTGTGCAATGGAATGATGAGATTAATGGAGGGTTTTCAATAGTTGATCCGTGGTTAAAAGCTAATCCAAATAGTGATGTTATTAATGTTAAGCATCAAGAAAATGACCCTAATTCTATTCTGAATTTTTATAGATCCTTGCTCAAAATAAGAAAACAGCATGATGTATTTGTTTTTGGAGAATTCGAGGAAATAGAATTTAATAGCCCTAATCTATATATCTACAAAAAGACCTTGGAAAATAGGTCAATTATTGTTGCTCTCAATTTTACTGAATCAGATCAAGTTTTTAAAACTTCTGGTGTAGTGAATGAGTACAAAGTTTTGATAAATAATTATGCAGATCTGCATAGTAAAGAAAATGACTTAATCCTTAGACCTTATCAAGGATTAGTTTTAGATATAGATTAATATAATTTTAAAACAAATATGAATAAAGTAGAAAGTGAAATTAGTTTTTGTTTGTTAGCGAAGGAGTTTATCTGATAGCAACTTCTTCATAAGAGGTAACATTAGGGGCGTTTTAAAATTGTAACTTTTATTTAAATATTAATTTCTAGTTACTATGTCGATTGTTCTAGTAAGACTAAGACGCCCCTGTTACTTAAAATATTGAATAAAACTAATTTTTTTAACGATAAAAGTAGTAATAATTAACAACTAAATATTTAAATTTAATCAAACTCTAAATTATGAAAAGTATGATACTTAAAAAACTCATGTTTCTTTTAGTATTTATCTCAGGGAATATGATGTTTGCACAAATCACGGTTACGGGGGTGATTTCGGATGCAAATGGTCCAGTTCCAGGGGTAAATGTCCTTGTTAGGGGGACTTCAAATGGGGCAGTTTCTGATTTTGATGGGAACTATACCTTAAGTAATGTGGCAGAAGACGCTACATTAATTTTTAGTTACGTAGGATTTCAAACTAAAGCGGTGGAAGTTAGTGGTCGTACAACCATTAATGTAACCATGGAGGAAAATGCTGCAGAACTAGAAGCGGTTGTGGTTATTGGTTATGGAACACAGTCTATAAAAGATGCCACGGGTTCCGTTGCAGTAGTAACTTCTGAAGATTTTAACTCAGGTTCTATTGCATCACCAGAGCAGCTTATTCAAGGTAAAACAGCAGGGGTTCAAATTACACAAGCGAGTGGGGAGCCAGGAGCAGGCGTAGCATTAAGAATTAGAGGTACAACTTCTGTTCGATCTAACAATAACCCTTTATTTGTAGTTGATGGAGTTCCATTGGCTGGAGACGATACTGCCGCTGGAGGTAGTGATTTAGGGATTGGAACTAGTTCTGCAAGAAACCCGCTTAATTTCTTAAACCCTAATGATATAGAAAGTGTAAGTATTCTTAAGGATGCATCCGCAACTGCAATATATGGATCAAGAGGTGCGAATGGAGTTGTAATCATAACCACTAAGGCAGGTAGAGGGGCGCCAAAAGGTGTTTTTGAATATACTTCTACTCTAAGTATCGCTAGACCTGCTCAAGAATTTGATTTGCTGAATAGAGAACAATATTTAGATGCTATTGATCAGTTCGGTGGAGATCGTGCTGCACAGGATTTTGGAGCTAACACGGATTGGCAAGATGTAATTACTAGACAAGCTGAATCTACTAATAATACATTGTCGTATTCACGTAATTATCAAACTGGTAATGTAAGAGCTTCTTTTGGATATGGAAAGCAGTTTGGTGTTGTTAAGAAAAGTTCTTTAGAAAGGATTACTGGAAGAATTAATGCTTCCCATAGATTTTTTAACAATAAATTAAAATTAAATCTTCAAGGGACACTATCAAGAGTAAATGATGAAGCGCCACCAATTACAAATAATGCAGGTTTCCAAGGAGATTTGTTAGGAGCTGCGTACTCTGCAAATCCAACATGGCCTGCTTCAGCAGGGTTTGAGCCAGGTGGTTCTAATATTAACCCTTTAGCATTATTGACTTTTAGTCAGAATGAAACAAAAACAAATAGATATTTAGTTAACCTTTCTGCAGAGTATGCGATTACTTCTGAGTTAAGTGCTAAGGTAAGTGTAGGATATGATAATTCAGAGTCTACTGCTATAAATGTTTTATCAGGAAATATAACTGGTTTTAATAATGGAGCTCCTGAAAATGGTAGAGGAACTTTAAATGATATCGAAGTAGAGAATAGACTTTTAGATATAACTTTGAATTATGAGAAAGAATTTGGAAATTCTAAATTATCCGCTTTAGCAGGTTTTTCTTATCAAGATTTTGGAAGAAAAGGAAGAAGTGTACAAGGTTTTGGCTTTGGAACAACAGATTTGGATCAAATGGGAGAAAATCTTGAAATCTCTGCAGATCTGATCGAAAGTGTTATTGAAGGTTCTTTCCAGCAGTATGGTGTGGCACCTAATGGTTCATTCGTAAATAGACTTTTCCCTGATATCGTTCAAGGTGAGGCTTTGGTTGCACCAACAACACCAGTTTCTTCAGTATTAGGTGATACATTCGATTTTACAGATGAGTTACAATCCTTTTTTGTAAGAGGTATCTATTCGATAGCAGATAAGTATATTTTAACTGCAACAGTTAGAGCTGATGGGTCTTCAAGATTTGGACCTAACAATCAATATGGATATTTTCCATCTGCAGCATTCGCTTGGAAGTTAGATCAGGAAGATTTTATTGGTGATTCATTCTCTACACTGAAATTAAGACTTGGATACGGTATTACTGGAAATCAAGATGGACTTGGTTTCGGTAACTTTACAATCAGACGTAGATTTAGCCCAGGTGGAATCGCTCAAGATGGTGTGATAAATGCACCGGGAACTAGTCAGGTATCTTTTGTTAATGATGATCTTAAATGGGAGGAAACAAGTCAAGCCAATGTAGGTGTTGATTTTGGATTCTTTGGAGATCGTTTAACAGGTACTATAGATTTTTATCATAAGGATACCAAAGACTTATTATTAAGTGCAGCAAATGCTCAACCAACACCACAACCTTTTAACTTTACTAATATAGATGGTAATGTAATCAACCAAGGGGTAGAATTTGCAATCAATTATGATATTATCCAGCAAGAAGACGTAAATTGGAATTTTGGATTTAATATCGCTTATAATAAAAATGAGCTTCAGAACTTTGACGGTCAGATCCAATCTGGTCAGATCAGTGGACAAGGATTAACAGGTGCGTTTGCGCAATTATTAGCTGAAGATCAGCCACTATTTTCTTATTTCTTAAGAGAATTTGCTGGGTTTGATGCAGATGGTCAATCAATTTATCCTAACGGGGATGTTCAAGAGTTTGTTGGTAAAAGCGCCTTGCCTGATTTCAATGTTGGTATTACCACAAGTTTCAACTATAAAAACTGGGATGCTTCTATGAACTTTGCAGGTCAATTTGGTCATTACATATATAATAACACCGCAAATGCATTTTTCACTGCAGGAAGTATTAACGGTGGAAGAAACGTTACTGTAGATGTTTTAACAAATGGAGAAGCTTCTTCCAACGCTCCTGATGTATCTACTCGTTTCTTAGAAAAAGGAGATTTCTTAAGATTACAAAATGCTTCTATTGGATATAATTTCCCATTATCAGGAGAAGGACTTTTCAAAAGCCTTAGACTTTTTGCAAACGGGCAGAACTTATTTGTAATAACTGATTATAGTGGTTTAGATCCAGAAGTAAATGTAAGTGCTCCGTTAAATGGTATACCAACTGCGGGAATTGATTATACAGCCTTTCCAAGACCGAGAACCTATACATTTGGTTTAAATGCAACTTTTTAAAAAATTAAGATTATGAAAGAAAAGAAATTTAAAATTGGATTATCGGCATTATTCTCAATAATGCTATTAGTCTCCTGTACTGATTTGGAGATAGAGCCCACTGATTCGGTGATCGAAAATCTAACCGGTGAATTTTCTGGAGTTGGAGATGTAGATGCCGCGATTACTAATGTTTACAATTCTATATATGGACAATTAGGAAATCAAGCAGATTTATACGCATTGAATGAGGTTACTTCAGATGAGTTATTAGTACCTACAAGAGGAACTGACTGGGGTGATAATGGATTGTGGAGAAATTTACACGAGCATACATGGAGTGCGATCCACCCATTTGTATTGAATAATTGGAATAACATGAATACCAACGTTTTCAATACAACTGAAATTATTGATTCAAGAAGTGGTGCTGATGCGGCGCAGCTTGCACAAGCCAAGTTTTTAAGAGCATTCAGTATGTTCTGGATTATGGATATGTATGGTCAAGTACCATTTAGAGAGCCAGATGAAGGTCCAGAAGTTGATCCTAGAGTGTTTACAAGAGCAGAAGCATTAGATTTTGTACTTACGGATTTAAATGAAGCTATTCCTGATTTACCAGTGATAGGGCCAAGTGCTTCCACAAATAGAGCTTCTAGAGCAGCAGGGAATTATTTATTAGCAAAGGTGTTATTAAATAAACATATTTATAATGGATCAGGTACACCCGATGCAGCAGATATGACCGCTGTGGTGAATGCGGTAGATGCTATCGCAGCTGATGGTTTTGCGTTACAAGCAGGTTATTTTGATATCTTTAAACAAGACGTAGATAACGAAACTATTTGGTTTGCAGAAACAGGTGTAGGTAATAGAATTTGGAATGGATTGCATTATAACCAAAACGCCGAAGGTAATGGTGGAGGTGGATGGAATGGTTTCTCTACGCTTGCTGAGTTTTATGATCTTTTTGAAGGAGATCCAAATATTAATATTCCAGGAAGTGGTCAAGAAGAAAGAAGAGGTTTCGTTCCAACAGATGGTTCTTTCCAAGGTATTGGTTTTGGTTTCTTAGTAGGACAGCAGTATGATGAGAATGGTGATCCATTAACAGATAGACCAGGACAACCGCTTAATTTTACTAGAGATTTTGCTGGTTTACTTGGGAATGATGAGAATAGAGGTATTAGAACGATTAAATATCACCCTGATAATGGTGCTTTTACGAACCATGAGATTGTATTTAGATATGCAGATGCTCACTTAATGAAAGCGGAAGCAATATTTAGAGGTGGTTCTTCTGGTGATGATGCGCTAGCAATGGTAAATGAACTAAGATCTATTCGAAATACTACTAATAGTTTAGGTTCATTAACAGAACAAGACATTCTAGACGAGAGAGGAAGAGAGTTGTATAAAGAATTCTGGAGACGTAATGACCAAATTCGTTTTGGTAAGTTTACCGAAGCTTGGGGATTAAAAAGTAATACTGAAGACTTTAGAGTATTATTCCCGATTCCTGCAGGTGCACTTATTTCTAATCCTAATTTAACACAAAATCCTGGTTACTAACATATTAAATTGCTAAGATTTGTTAGAGTAGAGCCCTTCATTCCTTGAAGGGCTCTACTAATTCATATTTTTCGCTTATCTAATAATAATTGATTCATTACACAAGAAATATAATACTTAGCCTGCTTTTTATGAATCTTTTGATTTCTTGTAAAAAGGATAAAAGAGAAACATATCTTTTTGAACTGATTTCAAAAGAAGAAACGGGTATTACTTTCCAAAATAAGTTAAAAAAATCACCAGACCTTAATATTCTTAGATACCTTTATTTTTATAATGGGGCTGGAGTAGCAGCAGGTGATTTTAACAATGATGGTTGGGAAGACCTATATTTTGTATCCAATCAAGAAGAAAATCACCTATATCTGAATCAAAAACATTTTCAATTCAAAAAAATTAACTCAGAAGTTTTAGCCGATAAAGAAGGTTGGTCCACAGGTGTTACTGTAGTAGATATCAATAATGATGGTTTACAGGATATTTATGTATGTAAAGTTGGTAATTACAGAGGTATATTTGGAAAAAACAGGTTGTTTATAAATCAAGGATTAGATAAAGATAGTGTTCCTTTTTTTAAAGATGAAGCGTCAAAATATAAGCTTGATATTTCAAGCTTTTCTACACAAGTTAGTTTTTTTGATTATGATCTAGATGGTGATTTAGATATGTATCTTTTAAATCATTCGGTACACCCTAATCGTGCTTACGGTAGAGGCTCTAAAAGAAAGCAAGTTGATTCTTTGTCGGGAGATAGGTTGTATAGAAATGATGATGGGACATATCATGATGTTTCTGCTGAAGCAGGAATTTTTCAGGGATCTATAGGATACGGTTTAGGTATAATTACAGATGATATTAATAATGATGGCTATCCTGATATTTATGTTGGTAATGATTTTTTTGAAAATGATTACTTATATATTAATCAAAAGAATGGGACATTTAAAGAAGTAATTAATTCGGAACACAATATCATTCAGCATACTTCACATTTTTCTATGGGAACGGATATTGCAGACGTTAACAATGATGGTTTGTTTGATATTTTATCTTTAGATATGTTGCCTGAAGATTTAGCCACCTATAAGTCATCTGGTACTGAATATGGCTTTACAGTCTATAATCAATATCTTAAAAACGGATATCAACCTCAGTATATGCAAAATGCATTACAACTTAATAGAGGAGAGAATACTTTTAGTGAGATAGCCTTTTTTTCTGGTATTGCTGCAACTGAATGGAGTTGGTCACCCTTAATGGTAGATTTAAATAATGATGGTTATAAAGACATTTTTATCTCTAATGGTATCAAAGGAGCGACTAATGATATGGATTTTATTAGTTTTATCGCTAATGAAAATATTCAAAGGCGCATTGAAGAAGGGATGACAAAGGAAGATTTAGCATTAATCGATGAGTTACCCAGTAAAAAAACAACTAATCATTTTTATAGTAATAATAGTGATTTAACTTTTAAAAACGTTTCCGCTGACTGGTCAGAAAATATACCCTCGTATAGTAACGGAGCTGTTTTTGCAGATTTAGATAATGATGGAGATCTGGATATTGTAACTAACAATATAGATGATGTTGCTTTCGTTTATGAAAACCATTCGGATGAATTGACAAAACACAATTATGTCAAACTAAAATTAAAAGGCATAGGGCAGAATTTACATGCCATCGGAGCCAAAGCTACACTGTTTATAAACAATGAATTACAAGTAGCGAGTATAAACCCAACAAGAGGTTATTTATCGTCTGTTTCTAGCATATTACATTTTGGAATAGAGAATCATACCAAGGTTGATTCCATTCAGATTAGATGGCCTAACGGGAATTTATCAGTACACAAGAATATAAAGATAAACGCTGTCAACTACTTGCTTCAAGATCAATCATTAGATTCTGTTGTACTTGATGATAGAGATTCCAAAATTTTCGCGAAAAGTGAATCCTTAATTAAGTTTAAACATCAGGATTATGAAACTAAAGATTTTAGCGTTGAGCCTCTGGCACCCTATGCTATATCTAATGAAGGTCCTCATGTATCAGTTGTAGATGTAAATAATGATCAGTTAGATGATATTTTTATTCCTGGAGGTAAGTTTAGATCCGGTTCACTATTTCTTCAGAATGCGTTAGGAGAATTTAATAAATCAAAGCAAGAAGATGTTGAGTTATATAAAAAGTATGAAGATGTAAGTCAACACTTTTTTGATGCAGATGCAGATGGAGATTTAGACCTTATTACAGTATACGCAGGAAATGAAAATTACGAAGGATATGAGTCGGGTCCTATATTGTTTTTAAACGATAAAGGGAAATTTAAGGTAAGTCAGAGCTCTTTTCAAAATATAAAAATAAACGCCTCTGTTGTTATAACTGCTGATATTGATAAAGATGGTGATAAAGATATTTTTATAGGAAGCAATAGTATTCCTGGACATTACGGTAAGATACCAAAGAACTACTTATTTTTAAATGATGGTAAAGGTAATTTTATAGATCATACATTAGAATTATCTAAGGATTTAGAGACCATCGGGCAAATTTATGATGCTAAATTTGTTGATATCAACCAGGATGATTATCAAGATTTGATTGTTGTAGGTCACTACATGCCAATTTCCATTTTCATGAATGATAAAGAAGGAAACTTAGTAAAGGATGAAAATCAGTCATTACAAAAAACAAATGGTTGGTGGAATTGTATTGCAATAGAAGATATGGATAATGATGGTGATATGGATATTATAGCTGGTAATTGGGGGTTAAATAGTAGATTAAAAGCATCAGAAAATGAACCTTTACAACTTTACTTAGCTGATTTCGATGATAATCAAAAAATAGATCCTATTGTTACTTATTTTTATCAAGGTAAGGAGACTCCAATTGCCACTAAAGATGAGCTTACGAAACAAATTCCTCAGTTAAACAAGAGGTTTTTGTCATATCATGCTTTTGCAGAAGCTAAGTTTGAAGATTATTTTTCGAAAGAGAAAATTGAAACTGCTCAAAAGAAACAAGTTTTTACATTGAAAACCACTTATTTTGAAAACAAAGGAAACCTTAACTTTTCGGCAAAAGAGCTTCCTTGGGAAACCCAAATTTCTTCAGTTCATGATATCTTAGTAAAAGACATCAATAATGACCAGTATCCAGATATATTTCTTGGAGGGAATAGCTATGAGATCAGTACACAATTGAGTAGATTAGATGGCTCTTATGGTACCATTTTAATCAATAATAAAAAAGGAGGTTTTGATAGCGTTAAAAATTCAGGTTTGAAGATTGATGGAGCTGTACGATCGATTAAATCAATCCAAATAAAAGGTGAGGAATATGTTTTATTTGGAATTAATAATGATAGTATTCAACTTGTAAAAAAGACATATAAGTAACATGAATAAACTTTTATATAGTACACTTCTTATAGTTCTTCTTTTTTCCTGTAAAGAAAATCTGGAGAAGGAAAATATTATTGCAAAAAAAGAAACCTTATTTAATAAACTTACTCCACAGAAAACGAATATTCATTTTATTAATGAAGTAGATAATGAGAAAAACCTGAACATTTTTACTTATAGGAATTTTTATAATGGCGGAGGAGTCGCGATTGGGGATATTAATAATGATGGCTTACCCGATATCTACCTTACAGCAAATAAACAAGAAAACAAACTGTATTTAAACAAAGGTGATTTTGTTTTTGAAGATATTTCAAAATCATCAAAAACAATGGGAAAAAATGCTTGGTCTACAGGAGTAGTGATGGTAGATATTAATGCGGATGGTTTGTTGGATATTTATGTTTGTAATGCAGGAAATGTAGAAGGTGATGATCAAAAGAATGAGCTTTTTATTAATAATGGTGATTTAACGTTTACAGAAAGAGCAGAAGATTATAACCTTGCCGATAGTGGTTTTACTACGCATGCAGCTTTTTTTGATTATGATAAGGATGGAGACTTAGATGTGTATATTCTTAATAACAGCTTTATTCCTGTAAGTAGTTTAGGGTATGTAAATAAAAGAAATTTAAGAGCAAAAGACTGGGATATTCCGGAAATTCTAAAGGGAGGAGGAGACAAGCTATTAAGAAATGATGATGGAATGTTTACAGATGTGAGTGAAGAAGCTGGGATATTAGGTAGTCTTATTGGGTTTGGATTAGGGGTTACTATAGGAGATGTTAATGAAGATCTTCTTCCTGATATTTATGTGTCTAATGATTTCTATGAAAGAGATTATCTATACATAAATCAAGGAAATGGAACTTTTAATGAAGAAATTAAAGATTGGGTAAAACATCTTAGTCTTTCCTCGATGGGAGCGGATATGGCGGATATTAACAACGATGGGCGTCCTGAAATTTTTGTGACCGATATGCTTCCGGAAGATGATAAACGATTAAAAGAAACAAGTTCTTTTGAGAGTTATGATGTGTATAAATTGAAGAAAAGTAGGGACTTCTATAATCAATATATGCAGAATTCTCTTCAGCTCAATAATGGAGATAATACTTTTTCTGAAATAGCTTTTTACAGCGGTGTTGCTAAAACAGATTGGAGTTGGGGAGCTTTGTTGTTTGATATGGATAATGACGGTTATCGAGATATCTATGTAAGCAACGGGATTTACCATGATCTTACAGATCAAGATTTTATGAACTTTTTTGCGAATGATATCATACAAAAGATGACATTGACAGGTAAAAAAGAGGAAGTGGACTCTATCATTAATAAAATGCCCTCTACGCCAATACCTAATTATTCGTTTAAAAACAATGGAGATTTAAGTTTTACAGATGTTACAGAAAAATGGGGTTTTGATGAACCAACTTTTTCTAATGGTTCAGCCTATGGAGATTTGGATAATGACGGGGATTTAGATCTGGTAGTTAATAATCTAAATATGCCAGTCGGAATCTATGAAAATAATAGTCAGCAAAAAGGGAATAACTATTTGAAAATTAAAGTCTCTGGAAGTGAGAAAAACACCTTTGCTATTGGAAGTGTTGTAGAGGCGTATTTCAATAATCAGGTAATTAGGCAAGAGCTAATACCTACTCGAGGTTTTCAATCTTCGATAGACTATATAATGACCATTGGAATTGGAGAGAGTGATAAAATAGATTCACTACGAGTTATTTATCCAGATGGGAAATCACAATTATTGGATCAAGTAGCTCTGAATAAACAAATAAACCTAAATTATAAGGATGCCGATCAGCAATTTCAATATGTTTCTAAAAAAGAAAATCCTTATTTTGTCGAAATATCGCATAGTCTTAATGCGCATAAAGAAGATCCATATGTAGATTTTGATTATGAAGGGTTGATCTATAAGATGCAATCTAGAGAAGGCCCTGCTTTAGCCATTGCAGATGTAAATAATGATGGGAATGATGATGTGTTTATTGGAGGAGCCTATGGTCAAAAAGGAAAGTTGTATACTCAAAACACTTCTGGAAAACTAAAAGAAACTCAATTTGAAACCGAGGAGTTTTTTGAGGATGTTACAGCTATTTTTGAAGATATTGACGGAGATAAAGATTTGGATTTGGTGATAGGATCAGGAGGTAATTTTAAAGGAGCTAGAACTGGAGTTAGAAGTTATATAAATGATGGGAACGGAAATTTCTCTAGAGGTAATGTGATTAAGCCTACAAATACTAACATTTCTGTTTTAAAAGCGTATGATTACGATCAGGATGGAGATATAGATATTTTTGTTGGAAGTCATAGTGTTATCGGAGTATATGGTGTTTCCCCGGAAAGTTACCTTTTAGAAAATGATGGAAACGGAAACTTTGTAGATATCACAAGTGCAAAAGCGGCTGACATCAAAACTATTGGAATGATTACAGATGCAAGTTGGCAGGATGTCAATAAAGATGGTAAAAAAGATTTGGTTTTAGTAGGTGAATGGATGTCTCCTAAGATACTGATAAATGATGGTCAGAATTTAACCGTAGCTGCTACTGATTTAGATAAAATTTCGGGTTGGTTTAATACTGTTGAAGCAACAGATATAGATAAGGATGGGGATATCGATCTTGTATTAGGAAATAGAGGTTTAAATTCTATTTACCAAAGTGATGAAGAAAATCCAACTAAGATGTATATCAATGACTTTGATAATAATGGAACAGTAGAACAAATTGTTACCCAAACAATCAATGGTAAGGATATTCCGATTCATCTAAAAAAGGAGATTACAGGACAAATAAATGTATTGAAAAAGCAAAACCTGAAGTTTTCAGAATACGCGACTAAAGCTATTGATGAACTTTTTTCAAAAGAGATTTTAGAAAGTTCGACAGTAAAAATTGTAAACAATTTTTCAAGTTTGATCGCTTATAACGAGGGAGATTTGTCTTTTAAAATCAAAGAATTACCAAGAGAAGTACAATTATCCTGTGTCTGTGATATAGAAACAGAGGATATTAATAATGATGGTTTTTTAGATCTTATTTTAGCAGGTAATAATTACAATTTTAAACCTCAGTTTTCAAGATTAGATGCAAGTCGGGGTAATGTTTTATTTGGAAACAAAAATGGAAGTTTTACCAATCAACAAAATACTGGATTTTTGGTAGAGGATGAGGTAAGAGCGATGCGATGGATGAAAAATAAATCTGGAGAAAAGTATCTACTAGTTGGGGTTAATAACCAAATGCCAAAGCTTTTTAAAATAAACACAAAATAAGTTCTAGATTCGAATTCAGGAGATGACCAATAAAGTATTCATATTAGTATTCGGATTATCGTTTTTGTTTGCATGTAAAAAGCAACAAATTGAGCAAAGTAGTTTATTTGAAAAAATGACTTCGAAAACTACAAATGTTACATTTCAGAATACATTAAACCCAACCGATAAGCTTAATATCTTAGATTATCTTTATTACTATAATGGAGCTGGTGTAGCAGTTGGAGATATAAATAAAGATGATTTGCCAGATGTGTTTTTTACAGCCAATCAAGGAAATAACAAGTTGTATTTGAACAAAGGAAATTTTCAGTTCGAGGATATAACAGATGCGGCAGGAGTTGCGGGAAACTCTGATTGGAATACAGGAACAGTAATGGCAGACATTAATGGAGATGGATATTTAGATATATATGTTTGTGCTGTTGTTGGTTTACAGGGTTTAAAAGGAAAAAACGAACTGTTCATTAATAACGGTGATAATACATTTACCGAAAAAGCAGCTTCCTATAAATTAGATTTTGAGAATTACACTACATCTGCAACTTTTTTCGATTATGATAATGATGGAGATTTAGATATGTATTTGCTTAACCATGCAGTGCATACACAGAATTCGTTTGGTAGTGCAAAGCTTAGAAATAAAAGGAGTAATGAGAGTGGAGATAAGTTATTGCGCAATGATGGAGAAGTGTTTACAGATGTTAGTGAAGAGGCGGGTATTTTTGGAGGGGGAAATGGGTATGGACTTGGAGTAGCTACTGCCGATTTTAATAATGATGGGTATACAGATATTTATGTAAGTAACGATTTTCATGAAGACGATTATTATTATCTAAACAATGGAAATGGAACTTTTACGGAGTCATTAAAGAAAAACTTCGGTCATACAAGCCGATTCTCTATGGGTAGCGATGTAGCAGATATAAATCATGATGGATTTACTGATATTATGACTTTAGATATGACTCCAGAAGATGAAACAGTATTAAAAGCTTCAGCGGGAGACGAAACGGTAGATATGCTTCAGATGCGAATTAAAAGACTCGGATACCATTATCAGTACGCCAGAAATATGCTTCAGGTTAATAGAGGAGATCATTTTGAAGAAACGGCTTTACTTAGTGGAGTTGCAGCTACAGATTGGAGTTGGTCAGCCTTGTTTGCAGATTATGATCAAGATGGAGAACAAGACATTTTTATATCCAATGGGATTCCTAAAAGACCAAATGATTTAGATTACATAAAATATATTTCTAACGAGAAGATTCAGGAGAAGCTAAATGCCAATAAATTGGTAGATAATGATGCTCTGAATATTATGCCGTCAGGCGAGGTGCCAAATTATATGTTTCGTGGAGATAAAGGAATTACTTTTTCCAATGAATCTTCCAGCTGGTTACCACAAGAAAATACGGCTTCTACAGGAAGTGCTTATGCAGATTTTGATAATGATGGAGATCTGGATATTGTCACTAATAATATTAATGCACCGGTTTCTTTCTACAAAAATACAACAGATCAAAAATCCAATTTTTTAAAGCTTAAATTCAATTTTAAAGACAATAATAAATTTGGAATTGGAACTAAAGTAATATCTTATCATAAAGGTATTGCGCAATACAAACAATTATTTACGTCTAAGGGGTTTCAGTCTTCTTCAGAACCTATAGTCCATTTTGGATACGATACCATAGCCACCATAGACTCGTTGAAAATTATATGGCCAGATAACACAATTCAAATCGCTGAAAATATTGCAACTAACCAAAGTCTGACTATTAGATTGGTGTACAAAAGAATTGGGGTTGATTATGAGAATTTATTTCCAAAGACTAAAAAATGGTTCCGAAAAATTGATTCAGTTCCTGGATTAAATTATGAGCATAAAGAAAATAATTATACGGATTTTAATCGTCAAAAACTCATTCCTTATAAGATTTCTGATCGAGGGCCAGCAACTTCAATAGGGGACTTGAATGGAGATGGAAAAGATGATGTCTTCTTTGGTAGTTCTAAGTTGGAACCTTCAAAAATATACTTGCAAAACGATACAGGTTTTGAAGAGCAACAATCAGAAATTTTAGAAAAAGATAAAAAGAAAGAAGATGTAGTTGCAATTATTGCTGATGTAAATGGAGATACTAAAAATGATCTTCTCGTTTCTTCTGCAGGAGGCGAGTTTTATGGAAACTCTAAAGAGCTAATAGATCGATTATATTTAAATTCAGATACGGGATTGTCAAAAACAGATTTCCCTGAATTATTTGATCATGAATCGGTGATAAAAATTAATGATGTAGATGGAGATGGAGATTTGGATATATTTATTGGAGGGTATTCGGTTTCTAATGACTTTGGAAAAATACCAAATTCCTATTTGCTTATTAACCAACAAGGGAGTTTCAGTATAAAACCAAACAACAGTTTACAAGAAGTAGGAATGATAACTGATGCTGTTTGGAGTGACTTTGATAATGATGGTATAAAAGATTTAATTGTCGTTGGAGAATGGATGTCACCACATTTTTTTAAGAATACGAATGGTGATTTGGTAGATGTAACAAACAGTATGTATCAACAAAAGCTAAATGGTTTATGGCAATCCATTATTGATTTCGATATTGATGATGATGGTGATAGGGATTATGTACTCGGAAATTTTGGATTAAATACAAAACTAAATGCATCATCAGAAAACCCTTTAAAAATGTATTATGCTGATTTTGATAATAACAGCACCACAGAAACAATTTTAGCATTACCTAAGGAGGGAAAATATTATACAGCATTAGGTTTGGATGAATTATCAAGTCAATTAAATTTTCTGAAGAAAAAATTTACAACATATACTAGTTTCGCAGGAAAAACGGTAGAAGAGATTTTTGGAGAGGATGTTTTAGAAAAAGCTAAATCATTTTATGTGCATCAACTTGCATCAGGATATCTTAGAAATGATAACGGTAAGTTTTCTTTTGTGTCTTTCGAAAAGGAACTTCAATTAGCTCCTATAATGTCCATGCTAAAATTTGATTTTGATAAAGATGGAAAACAAGAAGTTTTATTGGCTGGAAATTATTTTGGAGTGATTCCATATCATGGTAGATTTGATGCATTTGCAGGAGCTGTATTGCAAGAAGGTAATACTGTGGTAAAGGCTTCAGAATTGGGGATTAATTTGAGTCAGAAATCAGTAAGAGGGCTAAATATTATTAATTTTGCAAATAAGGATTATTTGCTCATCACACTAAACAATGAAAAAGCAGAGGTTTATGAGATACTTTGATCAATCTATAAGAATAGGTAATCTATTAAAAAGTATGAAGATAGTTGTATTCGTTTCTTCCGTAATGCTTTTAAACTCTTGTCAAAAAGAAGAAAAAGAGATTCAAATTACTGCTGATGATTATCATAGGGCAGTAGATAAGATTACTGAAGTTATGGTGCATGATATTTTCTCACCACCAGTAGCCAGTAGAATATATAACTATTCCAATATTGCTGCTTATGAAGTGATTAGCCAAGAAGGGGGAAATTATAAAACCTTATCTAACCAGTTGCATGATTTGAAATCAGTTCCAGCTATCGACACTACAAAAAGCGTAAATCATAAAATAGCGGCTTTGGTAGCGTATTTAGAAGTAGGAAAATCATTGCTTTTTTCAGAGGATAGAGTTGAAGTGTATAGAGATAGCTTGTATAATTCATGGCAACTTCAAAATGAAAAAATGTTCAATGATTCTAAAGAGTATGGATTAAAAGTTGCAGAACATATAAAAACTTGGTATGCCACCGATAATTATGCGCAAACCAGAACAATGCCAAAGTTTTCTGTAAATACCGAAGACCCTTCGAGATGGCAACCTACTCCACCAGACTATATGGATGGAATAGAACCACATTGGAAAAAAATTAGACCTTCGATTATAGATTCATCCTCTCAGTTTAAACCTGCAAGATATCCTGATTTCTCTTTGGAAAAGGATACACCGTTTTATAAAGAATTGATGGAAACCTATGAAGTAGGAAATTTGATTAAAGAAGAAGGTGAAAAATCTGAAAAATTAGAAATAGCACAGTTTTGGGATTGTAATCCTTACGTATCAACCCATAAAGGACATTTAATGTTTGCTACTAAAAAGATTACACCTGGAGCTCATTGGATTGGAATATGTAAAATAGCTTGTAAAAAGACAAATTCTGATTTTGCAAAAACTGTTTTTGCTTATACCAAAACATCCATTGCCATTGCAGATGCCTTTATAAGCTGTTGGGATGAGAAATATAGAAGTAATCTAATTCGTCCTGAAACATTAATCAATCAGCATATCGATGAGAACTGGACTCCTGTTTTACAAACGCCTCCGTTTCCTGAATATACTAGTGGACATTCTGTAGTATCTGGTGCCGCATCTACTGTATTAACCAATATTTTTGGAGATAATTTTCGTTTTGAGGATGATACTGAACTTCAGTATGGACTGCCGGTACGTTCTTTTACTTCTTTTAATCAGGCAGCAGATGAAGCAGCGATTAGTAGATTGTATGGAGGAATTCATTACAGAGCCGCTATTGATTTAGGATTGGATCAAGGGCGTTCTTTAGGAGCTTTTGTAATTGGTAAGTTAAAAATGAATACTCCAAATTCTGAAGTAGTAAGTGCAAATTAGAATGAAGAAAGTTATTATTTTCTGTTTTACTATTCTGATGGTATTGGGGATATGGTATTTATTTATTAAAGAATATGACTATCAGATTACTTTTACGGCCAAAGGAACTCCAGGGAGTATATATCATCAGATCGTAGGATGGGAATCTTGGGGTAAGGATGTAAAAGCCAAAAATATTACTACCGTAGATACTGTATTGTATAGAGAAATAAAGCAAAAGGTGAATCTACCTGATACTATTTTAAATTTGAAGTGGGATATAACAAGTGTGAATGATTCAATATCAAAGATAAAAGTAGGAGTTTTTTTAGAAAATCAATCTTTGATGAATCGGCTAAGTATTCTTACTGGAGAAACTATTTTTACAAGGTCACTAAAAAAAGAATTTAAAATATTTGGGAAAGGTTTAAATAATTTTGCTAAAACTTTTAGAATAAAAATTGAAGGTGCATCGGAAATACCAGTGCTTGAATATCTCTATATTTCTTCTAATGCTAATCGATCTGGTAAAGCCGGAATGATGCTAAGAACTAATGCAGATATTTTTCCTAAAATAAAGGAAAACAATTTGAAAATAAATGGTTTACCATTTGTAAAAGTTAAAGAATGGAATGAAATAAATGATAAGATTCAATTTGATTTTGGGTTTCCAATAAAGTATAAGGACTCGTTACCAGTTAGTTCTATAATTAAGTATGCTAAAGTAGCATCTCAAAAAGCTATAAAAGCAACGTTTTATGGCAACTATAGACATAGCGATCAAGCATGGTTCGCTATTATGGAATATGCCAAAAGAAGAAATATTCTTATTGAAAAAAAACCTTTAGAGATATTTTATAACAATCCGATGCAAGAAGGAGATGCTTCGAAATGGAAGGCCGAAATTTTTATGCCTTTAAAATAAAAAAGAATTGAGTGAGAATTTTCTATTATTAATTTTTTAGAACCTGCCAATTACTCCTAGTTGTCCAGGCCCGATCGCAAGATCCCATTTAATTTTATTTTTTTTGTTGTTATAAGCATAACGTTGCTTTCTGTTCAGATAATTATCAATACCATCTACCATAACAACACTTAATACAATGCCGAGAGTGACATCAGTTAACCAATGCGCTCCTGCCCATAATCTAGAAACAGGAGAAACGAGTCCAAGTGCATAGACACCGCCTCTGACATAAGGGTTTTCAAATTGTTTTCCTATCGCATATGCTGTGGTAAAAGACAATATAGCGTGCCCAGAAGGGAAAGAGTGATAGTCTGCTTCGCTGCTGTAAAACTTGAATGCATCTTTGCCTTTTCCAGTATAAGGTCTGGCACGACCAGCAAGAGTTTTGCTTACAGTTTGTATAATTCCTCCTGCAGTGGCAGAGGCAATTAGTAATACTCCTGTTTTTCTAACTTTTTCATTTTTTGTAATAAGTCCAAAGGCATATATTCCTGTAGTTAATCCATAATTTACTAGAGGTTTTCCAAAGCGGAATCCGGCTTCTTTAACAAAGCCTGGAATATCTTCTTCCTGATCAGTGAAAAAATCATTAGCAGGTTCATCAATTAAATAAATTAGGGCAGATCCCGCAACAATACCACCAAATGTAGCCCAATCTTTTCTTTTCCATCTCAAAGGTTGAGTATATGCATTGGTTATTCCTCCAAATGCGGAAACACCATCATATTTAAGCATTTGCCAGCGAGTCATTTCTAAAGCGGATTCTTCAGTATTAGAGGAGATAGAATCTTTTTCTTTAGACGTATCTAGTTGTTCTTGGGAAAAAATACTTGTTGAAAATATAAATAAGAGGATACAATGGGATAAAGTGTATAAGCGTTGCATACTATGAGGTTTGTAAACAAAAATAATAACTTATTGGCAAAGAAGGACTAAATATTCAGAATTGCTTGTTCATTATTGATTAACGAAGTTTGATAAGGATCAAAAAAAACCCGAACGAAGTTGTTCGGGTTTTCAAGGTGGTGCCTCCAGGAATCGAACCAGGGACACAAGGATTTTCAGTCCTTTGCTCTACCAACTGAGCTAAGGCACCTTGCTGTAAGCGGATGCAAATATAGAACGCTTTTTTTAATACTCAAAAGAAAAATTTAAAAAAATCGTTTTGTATTTTTGCAAACTTATAAAATAAACTCGTAATCCGCTGTAATCTAGAAGATGTGAGGGAAGAATATTCTTAGAAAAAATATTTGGCTTCCTATAAAAATGTCTGATTACGTCGTACTATAAAAAATACATACATGAATTTAGTGATTGATGTAGGAAACACATCTATAAAAGTAGGTGTTTTTGAAAAAGACATAATGATACATAGGGAAAATCTGAAATTGAATGATTTTCAGAAGTGTATTGAGAAATTACATCAAGACTATTCATCTATAAATAAAGCTATTTTATCTTCTGTGGCTAATTTTCAAGAAAAAGAAATAGCATTTTTAAAAAATAAGTTTAATACTCTTATTTTGGATCATACTCTAAAGATGCCTTTCCAGAATTTATATGCTACTCCAACAACGTTGGGAGTAGATAGATTAGCTCTAGTGGCAGCAGCGGTTTGTCAGTTTCCTAAAAAGGATACATTGATTATAGATGCTGGTACTTGTATTACCTATGATTTTAAAAATAAAGACGAATGTTATCTTGGAGGGGCAATCGCACCTGGGATTGGATTACGATATGCTAGTCTCAATAACTACACTTCAAAATTACCATTGTTAAGTCTAGAGGTACCAAAAAATCATATAGGGGATAGTACAAATCAGTCAATTCATTCAGGTGTTGTAAATGGTATTTTATACGAAATTGAAGGAGCAATTGCCGAATATTGCAACACTTACCCTGATTTAACAGTTATTTTAACCGGTGGAGATGCACATTTTTTGTCTAAAAGATTAAAAAATAGCATATTTGCCACCTCTAATTTTTTATTGGAGGGACTAAATTACATTTTAGCTTTTAATAATAGTCAATGATAAAAAAGATTTTAGTAGTTGTTTTGGTAGTAATTACCGGTGTATCTAATGCTCAAGAAGGAACATCGTCGCCCTATTCTTTTTATGGTGTAGGATTACAGAAGTTCAAGGGGACAGTGGAAAATAAATCGATGGGAGGATTGGGTATACTTGCAGATAGTATTCACTTAAATCTTCAGAATCCAGCATCTTATGGAGAGTTGAGGCTAACTACGTATACGTTAGGAGCTAATTATAATGGATTAAACCTGGATAATGCCGCAGGAGACGATTCTTACAAGGATAATGCATCTTTAGATTATCTAGCAATCGGAATCCCAGCAGGAAGATTTGGTTTTGGTTTTGGGGTACTTCCAGTAAGTTCGGTAGGATATCAAACAAACACTTTTAATAGTGATGGTTCTGAAAGTCAGTTTTTTGGAACCGGAGGCTTGAATAAAGTGTTCATAGCTACAGGTTTTAAAGTTAACGAGAATTTAAGTGTTGGTTTAGATATTAATTATAACTTTGGAAACATTGAGAATAAAGCTATTCTGAGACGTCCCGAGTTGCAATTTGATACCAGAGAGATTGATAATTCCGATCTTTCTGGAGTAAGTTTATCTTTTGGTTTGGTCTACAAGCGACTGCTTACCGAAAAACTGGAGTTAACAACATCTTTTGTATCTACTCCATCATTTAAGCTAGCTTCAGAAAATTCTATTGAGCTTGCTACGATACAGATATTAACTAATGGATCTGAATTGGTTGTGGAAAGACAGGACTTGGAAGTAGAAGATAGGGATCTTGATCTTCCAGCAGAATTGAAATTTGGCGCAGGAATAGGAGAGCCTAAAAAATGGTTTGTAGGGGCAGAGTATACTTATTTGGATGCTAAAGATTTTGATAATAGATCTTTTACTGCGGATAATGTGGTTTACGAAAATGCATCAAAATTTAGATTAGGAGGTTATTATATTCCAAAATATAACTCCCTTACTAGTTATCTGAACAGGATAGTTTACCGTACAGGATTGAGATATGAAGAGACTGGGTTGAATATTAATGGACAAGCGATTAATGAGTTTGGCATATCTTTTGGGGTAGGTCTACCAGTAGGAAACTTATTCTCAAATGCTAATGTAGGTTTTGAGTTCGGTACACGCGGAACAACAGACGCTGGATTAGTACGAGAAGAGTTCTTTAATCTATCATTAAGTTTATCACTAAATGATAGATGGTTTAGAAAAGTGAAATTTAATTAACTACAATTATACAGCTATGAATACTAAAGTTTTATTTACGATAGCAGCAGGATTAGTTCTAGGCACTTCTAGTGTAAGTGCACAGGCTACAGACTGTGCAACTACGGCTTCTATAGCCTATGAGCATGCTAAAGTAAAAAATTGGGAGGCTGCAGAAGCACCTTTATGGAAAGTAAGAAAAGAATGCCCTACGCACAGTGTTGCTACTTTCCAATTCGGAAAAAAATTGTTAGAAGCAAAATATAAAAAGGCAACTGGTGCTGATAAAACAGCTATTGCAAATGAAATGATTGCCTTATGGAAAGAGCGTCAACAATATTTCCCAGCAAAAGTGGAATTAGGAGATATGCATTCTGATATTGGTCAGATCATGTATGATAATAATATTGGTACTAAGGAAAGTCAGTTTGCCGAGTTTAATAAGGCTTGGACAGAGGATAAAAAGAACTTTTCTAGTCCTAAAAAGGTATATACCTACTTTTATTTATTGGTAGAGCTTCAGGCTGCTGGAAAGAAAGAACTTCAGGATGTGTTCGATTTATATGATGATGTAATCGAAAAAATTGAGGATGAAGAAAGTAATAAAGCGAAAATAGTTTCTGAATTAACAGAAAAAGAAGAATCTGGAGCTGCTCTTTCTAGTAAAGAAAAGAAAAGATTAAAAACGTACGATAAAATCCTTAATAATTACAGTAAGGTAAAAGCAGGTGTGAACCAGAAACTTGGAGAGCTTGCAGATTGTAAAAACTTGATTCCTTTATATAATGGACAATTTGATAGTAAGAAAAATGATATTAACTGGTTAAAAAGTGCTGCAAGCAGAATGTCTGCAAAAGAATGTACTGATGATCCATTATTTTTCAAAATGGTGGAAGCATTACACAAAGCAGATCCATCTGCTAAGTCAGCGCTTTACCTAGGAATACTTGCGCTTAAGGATAAAAATACTTCTAAAGCGTTAGAATATTATAATCAGTCTGCTCAGTTAGAAACCAAAGCAAGTGATAAAGCAAAAGTATATTACAAGATTGCTGAGGTGTACAGAAAAAAAGGTAGCTACAGTAAAGCGAGAGCTAATTATAAGAAAGCACTAGCTAACAAGCCTTCTTTAGGACAAGCGTATTTAAAAATAGCAAATATGGTTGCAAAGAGTGCTAATGATTGTGGTACTGATGTATTTAGCAAAAGAGCGGTATATTGGTTAGCAGAGCGATATGCTTTAAAAGCCGGTAAAGTTGATGCTAGTTTAAAGAAAACTGCTGCAGGAACTGCCGCAAATTATAGAGCAAAAGCACCTTCCAAAACGGATATCTTTAATAATCCAGAGATTAAGTCTGTAAAGATTGGATGTTGGATCGGAGAAACGGTTAAGGTACCGAAACTATAATGCAAAAGAGAATTTTATATATATTAGGAAACCTTGTCACAGCTTTTGCTGTGACATTGTTTTTTTCATGTCAATCTAAAACGTCCCAAACGAATTCATATCGTATTGATGATGATGCACCTATAGCAGAGGCTTTTGAGGTTAATCTTAAATATACCGATTCTGGTAGGCTTACAGCAGTTCTTAGAACTCCAAAAATAAAAGATTACACAAATAAAGGTTTTGGATATCGTGAGTTTCCAGAAGGTATTGTTTTAGATATTATTGATAAGGATGGGAAAGTAAGTGTGGTAACATCAGATTACGCTATTTCTTATGTAGAAACAGGACTTATCGATATGCGAGGAAATGTAGATATCAAAACAGCAGATAGTACACATCTTATGGCTAAACAGCTCTATTGGGATCAAAGCATCAACTGGGTTTTTACAGATCAGCCTTATAAAAGTATACTCCCAGATGGTAATGTCAATGAAGCAGATGGTTTTGATGCTAATCAGGATTTTACTATATTGAATTCTCGCATTAATGAAGGAATAATGTTCATCGAAGAGTAAATGAATATGATGAAAATTTTTAGATTTTTTGAATTTGCTTATCTAGCTATTACTTGTTTTTTTCTATATCAAGCATATGAGGAATGGGGACAACAAGATAGTAGAAGTATTTTGTATCTCTGTTTCGCTGGAGTAGCTGTTTTTATGTTCTTCTTTAAGAGAAATTTCCGTAAAAGAATTGATGCCAATAGTAACCAGGATAACAAATAATGGAGCTACAAATTGTTGTAATTGTACTTTCTGTTATTCTCTCTGCCTTTTTTTCTGGGATGGAGATTGCTTATGTGTCTTCGAATAAGATTCATATCGAGATAGAAAAAAAACAAGATGGTTTTCTTGCTACGATTTTATCTCGATTAACAAAAAAACCTTCCAAATTTATTGCTACCATGTTAGTGGGTAATAACATCGCACTGGTAGTTTATGGATTCTACATGGGAGAGCTGTTAATGGGATTCATAAAAGGGTATTATCCGGATTTGGCAGGAAGTGTTAATTTATTGCTACAGACAATTATATCTACTTTTGTAATATTAGTCACAGCAGAGTTTTTACCAAAGGTGTTTTTTCAGATCTATGCCAATACCTTATTAAAGGTGTTTGCTGTGCCAGCCTATTTTTTTTATGTGATCTTTTGGTTTATCTCCTCTTTTGTTATCTGGATTTCTGACTTTGTTTTAAAAAAGTTTTTGAAAACTGACGGTGATGAGGTACAACTTGCTTTTACCAAAACTGAGCTTGGAGATTATATTACAGAGCAAATGGAAACTGTAGAGGAGCATGATGAAATAGATAGTGAAATTCAAATTTTTCAAAATGCGCTCGATTTTTCAGATGTAAAGTCCAGAGAGGTAATGATTCCTAGAACCGAGATCATTGCAATAGAGAAGTCAAGACCATTAGAAGAAGTAACCCAGCTGTTCATTGATACGGGATTGTCTAAGATATTGGTGTATAATAATACTATTGATGATATCATAGGGTATATGCATTCATTTGAACTGTTTAAAAAGCCGAAGTCAATCAGATCTATTTTACTTCCCGTAGTATTTGTACCTGAAACCATGTACGTAAAGGACGTTTTAAATTTGCTTACTAAAAAACACAAGAGTGTAGCTGTAGTTATAGATGAATATGGAGGTACTAGTGGGATTATTACAGTAGAAGATATCGTAGAAGAACTTTTTGGAGAAATAGAGGATGAGCACGATTCTGTAGATTTGATAGAAGATAAATTGGCAGAAAATCATTATCGTTTCTCGGCTAGAATGGAAGTAGATTATATCAATGAAACCTATAAACTAAATCTACCTGAAAGTGAATATTATGAAACCTTAGGTGGAATGATTGTAAATCATACAGAAGAAATTCCAGAGCAAGGTGATGTTGTGAATATCGACTCGGTAACGGTAAATATTATAGAAACCTCTAATACCAAAATAGAAATCGTAGAATTAAAGCTTAAGGAAGAAGACTGATTTCTATAAAACAAAATTCCTCTGGTGTAAAAATCATGTAACTTTTCTTTTTTTATTCAGAAAGCTTGTTCCAGTTGATGACTCCTTTTTTATTTGTTATATGTTTTAAAATCAGTTAATTGAATTATGTTTTTTGTGGGATTAATCTGTAATTTTTTACGGTAAAATTTCATGAAAAATAAAATGTAAAAAAAGTTGTAAAGACTTTCTGTCTTTAATTGGTAATATTCTAAGAAAATGGTATTTTCGCCCACTATATTTCAATAAATTAAACTTAAAATGGCAGTTTTAAATAAAATCAGACAACGTTCCGTTTTCTTAATTGTGATTATCGCATTAGCGCTTTTCTCATTTGTATTGGCGGATTTGATTCGAAATGGAGGAGCTATTTCTCAAAAAGCAGCAAATACTATTGCTACTATAAATGGGAAAGAAATTGATAGAACTGATTTTGCACAGAAGGTAGAAGCAGCTTCTAGAAATTTTGGTGGTGGATCTAACCTACAAACTGTAAACTATGTTTGGAATCAAGAAGTAAGACAAATAGTTTTTGATGGTCAGTTCGAAGAGCTTGGTATTAGAGCTGGTGCTGATGAAGTAAATCAGTTATTAGAAGAAGGATTAGCTAATAACCCTACCTTTCAAAACGAAGCAGGAGTTTTTGATAAAGCAAAAATGCAAGAATATGTGGCAAGTATTAAAGCCAATCCTGTAGCATACCAACAATGGATTGATTATAAGAGATCTTTAGGAAAAGGAGCTTTAGAGCAAACATATCTTAATATGATTAAGGCTGGAGTAGGAGCTACTCTTAAAGAAGGTGAGTTGGCATACAAAATGGAAAATGATGTAGTGGATATTAAATATGTTCAATTGCCTTTTACAAGTATTCCTGATACAGACGTAACAGTATCTGATGCAGAAATTCAATCGTATATAGATAAGCATCCTGATTTATATCAGGCAGAAGCGTCTAGAAATATGAGATATGTGTTCTTTAAAGAAGAACCAAGTAAAGAAGACGAAGAGCGTTTAACTGCTGAAGTGGCAGAACAAGTGGAAGCACTTAAGAAAGCAGAAAATATTGAAGAATTTATCAATGTTGATCAAAGTTCTGCTTTAAAATATAATGATCGTTTCTTGTTTAAAAAAGACTTACCTACTTCAGTTGCTGATACGTTATATAACGTACCAGTTGGAGAAGTTTATGGACCATATAAGGATGGGAAATATATTAAAATATCTAAAGTAATTGCGAATAAGCAATTACACGATTCATTAAAAGCAAGTCATATCCTAGTTTCTTGGAAAGGTTTAGGTACTGCGGGAGATACAGAGCGTACTAAAGAAGAAGCAAAAACATTGGCAGATAGCTTACTTGCTGTGGTTAAAACGGATAAGGCTAAATTTGAAACACTTGCAAAAGATTTTTCTGCAGATAATTCTAATAAGGATAAAGGTGGAGACCTAGGATATTTTGCTCCTGGTAGAATGGTTCCAGCATTTAACGATTATATCGTTGATAACAATGTTGGTGATATGGGAGTTGTAGAAACACAGTTTGGATATCATATCATTAATATCGAAGACAAGAAAAATGAGCAAAAGGCTGTAAAAGTTGGAACGATTGCTAGAGAAATTGAAGCAAGTGAGAAAACTATTAACGATATATTTACCGAAACTACAAAGTTTCAGATAGCTACTAAGGATGGAGACTTCGCTGAGAAGGCAAAAGAAAGTGAGTATAACGTTCGTCCTGTAAACAAGATTAGTGAATTAGCAGAAAATATTGCTGGACTTGGAGCTCAAAGATCTATTGTGCAATGGGCTTTTAATGAAGAGACAAAAGTAGGAGATGTGAAACGTTTTGATGTAACTGATGGATATGCGGTTGTGCAGCTGACTGGAAAAGCATCTAAAGGACTTCAAAAGGTAGAAGATGCAAGTGCTACTGTTAAGCCAATACTTATCAAGGAGAAGAAAGCGGAAATGTTGAAGAATAAAATTTCTGGTACAAGTTTGGATGAAATCGCTAAGAGTCAATCACAAGTTGTTAAAACAGCTTCTGCACTTAATATGAAGACTCCAACAATTAGTGGTGCTGGAACAGAGCCTAAAGTAGTAGGAGCAGCTTTCGCTTTAGAAAGTGGTCAAATTTCTGAACCAGTTGTTGGTAATAATGGAGTATACGTTGTAGAAGTTACTAAGAAAACACCTGCTAGCGGTTTAGATACTTATATGAGTTATGCCGCCCAAGAATCTAAAACACAAGCAAACGCTGTTAATACAAGAGTTTTTAATGCGTTGAAAGAAGCAGCAGATATCGAAGATAAAAGAGCAAACTTCTACTAGTAGAAGTATCTAACAGATAATAAAAAATCCTGAAGCATGCTTCAGGATTTTTTTATTTATACGATATAGAAAAAGGTATTTTATGCTCTAACCTTTTGTTCCCATTTCCAGGCAGATGATAATGCTTCATCTAAGCTGCTTTTAGCTTTCCAGCCTAACTCATTATTAGCTTTGTCAGTGTTCGCATAAGCTGATGTAATATCGCCTTCTCTTCGGTCTACCACTTTATAATTTAGTTTTTGATCAGAAACCTTTTCAAAAGATTGTATCACCTCTAATACCGAACTACCAGTTCCTGTCCCTACATTAAACACCTCATAATTAGAAACATTATTGTTTTTAAGTAAACGCTGCAATGCTACTACGTGTGCTTTTGCAAGATCAACAACATGGATATAGTCTCTAATACAAGTGCCATCTTCTGTAGGATAGTCATCACCAAAAACAGAAAGCTGCTCTCTTAGTCCAATAGCAGTTTGTGTAATAAATGGAACCAAATTTTGTGGAACACCTATGGGTAATTCTCCTATTTCTGCGGATGGATGTGCACCAATAGGATTAAAATAGCGCAAAGCAATAGCATTTAGATTGGGTTGTACCTTGCAGGTATCTCTGATGATTTCTTCTCCTATTTGCTTGGTGTTACCATATGGTGATTCTGCTACTTTTACAGGTGCATTTTCGGTAATGGGAAGCTCATCAGCTTGTCCATATACAGTACATGAAGAACTAAAGATAAAACTAGTTTTGTCTTTTTTCTGTAATTCTTGAAGGATATATACAAGAACACTAATATTGTTTTCGTAGTATAACAGAGGTTTTTCAACACTTTCTCCCACTGCTTTTGATGCCGCAAAATGGATAACTCCTTCAATATCATGATGACGTTTAAAAAAGTCCTGGACTTTTTCTTTTTCTCTTAGATCAAAGTTTTCAAAAATTGGTTGTTTTCCAGTAATTGCTTCAATCCCTTTTAAAACATCTGGAGAAGAATTAGAACAGTTATCTACAATAACAACTTCGTACCCTTCATTTTGTAGTTCTACCGCTGTATGCGATCCGATAAACCCTAATCCACCGGTTACTAATATTTTCATTTTTTTGTTTTCAAGAGTTTTTATTAGAACGAGTTGTAAAGTTAATACAATACACTTTATAACCGAAAGCAGATAGCAAATAAGTTTATATAATGGTTAGAATATTAGATAGGTGCTCAATACTAGTAGTGTAATCAGTCCCCCAACAGCAAAAGCATATTTCCAAGGGGTAGTGTCAATAACTTCTGTAGTTATAGGTGTATAGATATCTTTTTTGGGTTTCCACATTCCTACAATGAGCATGATAGCAACATTAATGACAAACAAAATACCCATAACATGCAAGAAGTGTGGATAGGCTTCAGCTTTTATAATAGCTAATTGATCAGAGTCTGTAATACCATTGGTAGCAGCTTCTAATAACGCCTCATTTGTGAAATGAGGTCCCAAAATAAGTAAGCTTACTAAATACATCAGTACACCGCCGATTAATACTATTTTAGCCCCAATTGCGGGCACTTTCTTAGTTAAAATTCCAATGATAACCACAGCCAGAATAGGTACACTTAAGCTTCCTAATGCTTGTTGGATATAAGAAAAAAGACCTGCTGGAGCATTGGCGATAAAAGGAGCGATGGTCATAGAAATCATGGCTACAATAAAGCCAAATAATTTACCCGCTTTTACCGTTTGGAGTTCGCTTGCATTTCGATTAAAAAATTTCTTATACAAGTCAAATCCAAAAAGTGTAGCACTACTATTTAATAGACTATTAAAAGAACTCAATACAGCTCCAAATAATACTGCTGCAAAAAAACCAAGTAATGCGGGTGGAAGCACTTTACGAACTAGTTCTGGATACGCTCGATCTGCCGAACTAAGTTCTCCATTAAATACGTTCCATGCAATAATTCCTGGGAGTACAACGATTACAGGTATTAGAAATTTTACAAATGCTGCGAGCATCATACCTTTTTGTCCTTCTTTTAAACTTTTGGCACCAAAAACACGTTGCAGTATGGATTGATTCGTACCCCAATAATACATCTGAGCAATCATCATTCCTGTAAATATAGTTCCTACGGGAATAGAGGAAGTAACCCCTCCGGTAACGTTAAATTTATTCTGATTTTCGGTCCACAAGGTATTCATACCGTCCATCATGCTACCATCTCCAATCAGCTTTAAACCAAAATAAGGGATGAGTAGTCCTCCGATTAATAATCCAATTGCATTTATAAGATCTGATACAGCAACAGCTTTTAAACCTCCAAAAATGGCATAGATGATACCTATTAAGCCTATACTCCAAACACAAAGCCAGATTGATGCAGATTGAGACCAACCTAATAAAGATGGTAAGTCAAACATGGTACTAAAGGCTAATGATCCTGAGTAAAGGATGGTAGGTAATAATACAATACTAAAAGCGATTAGAAATAAAACGGATAATATTGCTTTAGTATTTTCATCGAAACGTTTTTCTATAAATTCTGGAATTGTGGTGATACCACCCTTCATATATTTTGGTAATAACCATATAGCGGTAAGCACCATAGCAATAGCTGCCAGTGTTTCCCACGCCATTACAAGAATACCTTCGGAAAAAGCTTGTCCATTTAAGCCTACAATTTGTTCTGCGGATAGATTTGTAAGTAATAAAGAACCTGCAATCGTAATAGCTCCGAGGCTTCTTCCTCCAAGATAATATCCATCAGCAGATTTTTCATCTGTACTTCTTGTTTTCCACCAGGCATATACTGCTACTAATAATGTAAATCCAATAAATGAAAGTATTCCCATATGTTTTGTTTTTAATAGAGTTTAGAAAGCCAAGTGAGCTCTTTATTTACATTTATACAATTTCATATTCGTAATAGGTAGATGCATCTAATAATAAGAGATCTAAATATTGATTTTCTCGTTCCAGACGTTCTTCGTCCCAACCAAGATATTTTACTAGATCTTCTTGTACTACAGATCTGTATTGATGTACACTGCCAATATCAAAATATAATCTTCCTGTTCTACGAACAAAAAAGTCAGCCAGGCCATTTACCATCTCATGATGTACTCCATACCAAACTTCTGATCGTATTAATTTTTCTTCAATAGTATCATTTAAGAAATAAGAGATTTTATCTATAATAATAGTTGCCTGTTTACCATAGGTGGTAGCTAGATACCAGCCATAGTGCTCATCATTCAGACCTTTATCTTTTAACTGTTGATTAATTTCTTCTAGATATTGGTTAACTTCAGCAGTGTCCTCCAACGGGTCACTTGTTAGTTGAATATTCTGGGTGTAGGATTTAGAAAATTGCTCTCTTCTTTTACTACTCATAGTTTTTAGCACTGCATCAATGACCCGTTGCGCCATTTTACGATATCCTGTAAGTTTTCCTCCTGCAATAGAGATTAACCCTGTTTTAGAAATAAAAATTTCATCCTTTCTGGATAGTTCTGAAGGATCTTTCCCATCCTCATGAATTAAAGGTCGTAATCCAGCCCAATTAGATTCAATATCCTCTATGGTTAGATGTAGCGTTGAGAACATATTGTTTACGGCATCTAGTAGATACTGAGCGTCTTCTTTTGTCGCTACAACTCGATTTAAATTGGCACTGTAATTAGTGTCTGTGGTACCTACATAGGTAGCTCTACCACGTGGAATTGCAAAAATCATCCTTCCGTCGGGTACATCAAAATAGATAGACTGTGTAAGTGGAAACTTCTCTCTGGAAAAAACTATATGTACTCCTTTGGTAAGATGTAGATGTTTATTATTCATAGAATCATCTTTTTCTCTTAACAAATCAACCCAAGGTCCGGCTGCAGAGACGTAGTTTCTGGATTTTATAGTAAAACTTTTTCCAGTATTATGATCTAAGCATTGTAGACTTTTTATTTTACCTTCGTCATTATAGTTAAATGTTTTCATTTCACAATAATTGATGATATTCGCACCATAGGATGCTGCCTTTTTAAGAAGCTCAATAGTTAGTCTCGCATCATCGGTTCTGTATTCTGCATAATACCCGCCTCCAGTAAGTCCATTTTTATTCAGTAAAGGTTCTTTGGCTATTGTTTCTTCTATACTCAACATCTTTCGTTTATCATCTCCTTCTACATTGGCTAAAAAATCATAGACTTTTAGTCCAATAGCAGTCATCATTTTACCATAAGTTCCACCTTCTATTAGGGGAAGTAACATTTTTTCAGGAACAACCAGATGCGGCGCTAATTTATGAACGGTAGCTCGTTCGCTTCCTGATTCTTTTACTAAAGCTATTTCCATTTGCTTTAGGTATCGTAATCCCCCATGAATGAGTTTAGTAGACTTGTTGCTGGTTCCCGAAGCAAAATCATTTTTCTCTACCAAACATACTTTTAGACCTCTGGAGGAAGCATCTAATGCTATTCCTGCTCCAGTAACTCCACCGCCAATAATAATTAAATCATATTTTGTAGTTTGAGCTTGTAATAATTGTCTGTTTCTGTCCAGAATTGAAAAACGTATGGCTCCTTGTTCTTTAGCGGCAACCATTTTGGCATTCGCAGATTTCGTACGCTCCACAGCATCTTTCCAACCTGTATACTTCCGATTTCTTTCATGTTCAGAAATCTGGGGTTTGAACGTGGTATCTACAATTCTAATTTTTGATATATCTTTTTTTGTCCAAACCCCAGCTTTTATTCCTGCCAGGAATGCTGCACCTAGTGCGGTTACTTCTAACATTGCTGGGCGATCCACATCTACATTAAGAATATCCGACTGAAATTGCATTAAATAATTATTGGCAGATGCCCCTCCGTCTACCTTAAGTTCTCTCATTAATTTACCACTATCTTCTACCATAGCATCCAATACATCCCTAGTTTGGTATGCTAGGGCTTCTACAGTAGCTTTTATAATTTCGTTTTTACCAGAATCTAACGTGAGGCCATAAATTGCTCCTTTCGCATTCATGTCCCAATGAGGTGCTCCTAAACCTGCAAATGCAGGTACTACATATAGATCCTTTGCTGTAGGAGTAGATTTGCAAATCTCCTCTGTTTCTGATGCTTTGTCTATTACTTGTAATTTATCTCGTAACCACTGTACAGAAGCTCCTCCTACGAATACACTTCCTTCTAAGGCGTATTTTATGTTATCTCCAGGAAGACTGCAACATAAGGTAGTAAGTAATCCATTTTTAGATTGATAGGGTTTCTTTCCCGTATTTAGTAATAAAAAACAACCGGTTCCATAAGTGTTTTTAGCAATTCCAGATTTGTAACCTCCTTGTCCAAAAAGAGAGGCTTGCTGATCACCAGCTACTCCGTATATTGGAATTTCTTTTCCTTGATAATTGATACTGCCAAAATCTGACGAAGAATATAAAACTTCGGGAAGCATTGAATTTGGAATATTTAACTCAGAGAGCATTTTTGAATCCCATTCTAAGTTCAAAATATTATATAGCATGGTTCTAGATGCATTAGAATGATCCGTAACATGTCTCTTGCCATTGGTGAATTTCCAAATAAGCCAAGTATCAATCGTTCCGAATAATAAATCTCCTTTTGACGCTTTTTCTCTAGCACCTTCTACATGGTCTAATATCCATTTTAATTTTGTGCCTGAGAAATAAGAGTCAATTACTAAACCCGTGTTTTTGGAGACGTATTCTTCCAAACCTTTTTCTTTTAAGTTTTTACAGATATTAGAAGTTCTTTTGTCTAACCATACAATAGCTTTATGGATAGGCTCACCAGTATTTTTATCCCATACTACTGTGGTTTCTCTTTGATTTGTGATACCAATTCCTGCAATTTGGTCTACTGGTATTTTAGATTCAGATAATACCTCTTCGAATACTTCTTTTTGATGCCTAAAAATTTCTTGTGGATCATGCTCTACCCATCCTGATTGTGGATAATATTGCGTTAGTTCTTTCTGAGAGATGCCACAAATAACACCATTTGTGTTAAAAATAATGGCTCGTGTGCTAGTAGTTCCTTGGTCAAAGGCTATGATATATTTCTTATCCATTAGGCAATAGTTAGCTTTATTTATATCCGTTTTGTTTTAGTTGATTATTAGATAATCATCTTAAAAAGCTGATATTTTTACAGAAGATCAATCGGTTGATTATAAATATCTGAATTATTATATCAATTGAAAAGAGAATCATCAATTAAAAAAAATGTAATCGTTTGTATTATGTTTTATGCGTCATTTTTCTTTTCTGTTTGTTTTTGGAGGGCTAATACTGATAGTTTTAGACTTTTTCTAATCTGATTAATCCACAAACGGGAACTTTTATTTGCGACACTCCAATTGATATCATTAACTTACTTTTGCTAATTTTTTTACCAGTACAATCATAAATTTTGCAATTATAGGCGCCATAATCTCGCTCACTACTTAAAACTATTTTAGTTTCAAACTGGCCATTTATAATATCAACTTTATTAGTGTTTTCAGAAAAATCAATAGTATAATTGTCAAATACTCCAATAATGGTATGTGTTTCAGTAGCTGATTTTAGTATTGGATAATTAGCCAAAGGTCTTTGAGGAGTAAATCTGCCATTTAAGAAAATCTCCTTATGATTTCTCCAGTAGTGTGTGTAAAAGTGTATCATGGAAAGTTCTTCAGGAGACGCATCTTTAAGTAAAATAGATAGTTGCGGAACTCCAAATAAGGTATTTACTAGTTGCAAAGCCTTTATCTCCAAAGGTTCTTCCTTATGATAGGTAAACATATCACTATGTACCGCAGTATCTCCACATAACATTTTGATATCTGTAATTCGTACTCTATTCATCACAGAGTCTCCTGGACAATCGAAAGCTCTAAACATGTTTCCATATTTACGCATTGCGGGGCCAGTATATTTCTGTCGAAATTCGATGACAACTTCAGGATTTATAGCATGAAGAGAACTAATAATATCGGTCATAAGTCTATCTACAGCAATATTTACCGATGAATAATCACGTCCATTTTCTTTAGTGAGTTTTGTACTTGGATACACCTTAAATTCATCTATAAAGTCAAGTTTGAAACCATCAATTTTCCAAGCTACTAAAGCATTTACATATAAGCTAATGAGGTATGCTCTTACTTCTGGATATCTGGGATCAAAAACAGGAGCCCAACGATGTTCTTCGGTTAAAAACTTACCTTTAAACTTTTGATAAGCTTTTGATTTTTTACCACAAAATGGAACAGAGTACCATAATGCTGATTTCATACCTGTTTTATGAATGTCTTGTATGAACTTTTCCATTTCAGGAATTCGTTCTGGAAGCCAATCACCCGTATAGTCATACCCTCGATTTTCATCTTTTGTTTGCCATCCATCATCTAAGATTATCAATTCATATCCTAATGTACTTGCTATTTTACATTCCTCGATAAGATCTATAGTGTCTAATTTTTGATGATATTGATACCAGGTGGAATAAACGGGTACTTTGGCTAATTCTGGAACATTTGCTGGGATGAGATTTTGAAAACCTTCCCACCATTTTCCTACACTTTTTAGCGATGCTGAAAAATGTTGTTGACTTTGATCAATTCTTAGCTGTGCATTATAATCGGTAATTTTATGATGCCTCTCTGTAAAGAATGAGATATGACAATACATGCAATTATCCTCTTCTCGATATAATGCATTTAGTTTTTTTGTGTTTATGGCATCCGAGCATGCAAAAGTCATAACATTGCTATCATCATGCCCAAATAATGAAATGACTGGTGAGTCTACGGAAATTCTCGATTCCATATGATCTAATTCCCAGTCGTCCATAATTCTTTTGGCAAAATCAGTAGTAGGTTTCCATACTCCTTTTACATTTACTGCAGGAATTTTCCATCTAAGGGTTACTTCTTGAGGTTGAAATTCGGATGCTGAAGAGAAATTAATATTGTAAATGGTAACGTTATTTTGTTCTTCAAGTAAATGAATACTGACCTTAAAATCCTTAGATTTTTGTTGTATTTCTATAGTATGAGTAGTAATTACTTCTTTCATGTTTCCTCTATTCGTTGATATCCAAGTGTGGTTGTTTAATTGCCAGAGAGTTTCTCTTTTGATTGTTTAAGCGGTGTACTACAACACTATCATTGTTCTGGGTAGCTATAATTAGTTTCTCCTCATTTTTATTTTGGACAGAAATAATATGATTAGACTGTTTGGATACCACAAATCCACTTTCAGTATTGTGTATAGGAACGAATCCTTTGTTAGTGCCTTTTAGGTATATGCCAATGATAGCATCGTGTCTTCCGTAATTAGCCTCTGCCGAGTAGTTGTTTCCCACAATGAGAACATCTTTGTAGCCATCTTTATCAAAATCATCTACCAGAAAATCGTTTATAGGAGATTGCTGGCAGACATTCGGTAAGTAAGAAACTCTAAAAGTATTATTCCCTATGTTTTCCGCATAAATAGATTGAAATATGTTGGCATGGAACGTTTCTTCTTCTAGGTTTTCTATGCTTAATAATTCTTGAAAGCTTGTTTTTGCAAAATCATTGTAAGTAGGATATTTTTTTTTCAGGCTAACAATCTGTTTCATAATATCATCTCTGGTATGAACAGGTTTAAGAGAAATACCATCAGGAGTTTCAAAGTATTGGGCTAATAGCGGATCAATGCTTCCGTTTTGATCAAAATCTTTTTTGTAGACATACAATGGCTGATCAAAAGTAGGTTGTATGAAGCTATTCATTCCTTGATTTCCAGCAAGTATGTCCAAATCACCGTCGTTATCAAAATCTTCTAGAGCAATAGCATTCCACCATCCTGATAACTCTATAACTTCTCCATCTTTATTTTCCCATTGTACAGGGATTTCTTCTACTTTCTCGTCTTGGATATGATACATCATAATAGGCATCCATTGTCCCACTACAATTAATTCCTTGTTTTTATTATTATTTATATCTGCCCATATCGCATCAGTAACAATTCCAGTATTTGAAAATGCTGTACTGTGGACTTTTGTTAAAGTACCATTCTTGTTTGTTACTAAAAAACTAGGGGTAGAGAGCGGATATTTTCCCGGTTGCACACCTCCACCAATAAAAATATGTTGTAATCCATTTGTTACATTATTAGAGGCAATGCAGCTAGTGTTGGTTTGTATTTCTGAAAGCACGTTATATTGTTTTTCTGAAAATGAACCATTTCCATTATTTAGGTATATTCGATCCTTAAGGAGTTTTGTGCTATTTCCAGCATCACTACCACCACTACCTACATATAAATCATTATCTCCATCTTGATCTATATCTATAAATATCGAGGCTGTATCTTCATAATCCGTTTCAAATTGTTGAATAGGTTGGTATATTCCATTTTGATTTTCCTTAAAGAGAACACCTGATTTTCCTTTGCTTCCGCCAATAAAAATCTCATCACCTTTTTGAGTATCTATATTTGCTGAGCTCAAACAAGGGCCGAATGAATTAAATTGATGACTTAGTAATGATTGCTGTAGATAATCATTTAAGTAATTTTCTTCATGTAAATAAGGAAAGATAGTAAGATCCTTTTCGAAGTTTAAAAATTCTTCTTTAATAGGACGCTTATATGAGCTTTTTTTATAGTCGATAGATAAGGTTTGATTAGTGCCTATATCTTTGATCGTTTGTGAACTTTGATCTGGCCAAATTACCTGTATCGAATCTATTTTTTCTGAAGAAATCCCAAAATGTAGGATAGGTTCTACAGATGATAAATATCCTTTAACTACCGATTGATACTGTGTCTGTTTCTGTTCTTTTTCCCATAATATAATTTTGGATCCAATGCCATGCTTGTTGTTAGAAGTTCCTTTAAGTTGTATTCTAAGGAACTTTTTATTCTTTTCTGAAGTGTGGTTTTCTAGTATAGACGCGGTACTATTAATATTGTTAACGATTAGATCCAAGTCTCCATCTAAATCTAAATCCGCATAAGCAGAACCATTAGAATAGGTTTTTATACTTTTTGTCCATTGTGAAGATACATCTGTAAATTTTGTACTCCCATTATTTTGATAAAATACGTTCGAAAGGTGAATCCCAGGTAATTGATCTACTAGAGTTTTAAATTTTTCCTTGCGTGCGTTTGGTGTCCCAAAAATATTATTGTTTTCAGAGTAGTTGATAAAGTCTAAATCCGTGATATCTTTCACATAACCGTTAGTGATGTAGATATCTTTATCTCCATCATTATTATAATCTGCTATTAGCGGAGCCCAGCTCCAATCGGTACTTGCTATTCCAGAGGCAAAACCAATTTCGGAAGTTGGTAATATTTTATTCGAAACGGTTCCATTATGAAGTTGTAATGTGTTATGGACATATTGCGGTGTATATCCATTCCTTTGGGAAAGGAGATATTTATCATAATTGTTAGCTGCCAACATTTTTTTCTGCCTTTCATAATCATTTGGAAGCATGTCTAATACCAATATATCGGGTAAAGCATCATTATTAATATCTCCTACATCTACACCCATGGCATTATACGTTTGCTTAGATAGTACTTGTTGATTTATTTCATGAAATCCAAGGTGTATTCCTTGCTTATTAACACCTTTATTTAAGTAGAGTAGATCATTAGTTATAAAATCATTACTTACATATATGTCTGGCCAATGATCATTGTTAAGATCATTGATAGCCACACCAAGGCCGAATCCTTTATGAGTAATTCCTAGACTGTCAGAGATATTGTGGAAATAGATTTGATTGGTATTTGGATCTGTTGTGTTCTCTAAAAGATAATCAGACAAATGATCGGGTAGATATTTTTTGGGTATAGGTGTGTTTCTATCCCTTTTCGTATTACCATTATGTACTATGTAAGCATCTAAATCTCCATCATAATCATAATCAAAGAAAATAGTTTGTTGACTATAGTTGCCATCATCTAAGCCAAAAATTTTAGCTTGTTCTTCAAAACTTGGAATTCCTTTTTGATTTATGCCTTTGTTAATGTAAAGAAGGTTGTTACAATTATTATTACAATCAGAGCCTCCAACGTTCAAATAAATATCATCCCATCCATCAGAGTTGATATCTACAATACTAACACCAGTTATCCAAGAAGAGGTAGAGAAATTAGATACTTCGGAAATATCTTGGAATTTCATATTTCCAAGATTAAGATAAATTTTACTAGATACTTGATTTCCTGTAAAAACGATATCAGGTAATCCATCATTATTAAAGTCTCCAATACCTACACCACCACCATTATAGCAATACTGAAAATCTATGGCGTTGATCTTATCATCTTCGATAATAGTATTTTGAAACTGGATGCTTGTTTTTGATGCAGGTAGTTGTGTAAATAAATAATCCTGATTGGTTTTATTTTTACAACTAAAAAACAAAACGATAATGCAGATATGTAAGAGGATGTTTTTCAAGGAATGTTTCTGAATTTTTAAAAACCAAGCAAACTTGTGGTTAAGGTTTGCTTGGTTAACTAAAACAATTAAATATTACAATCAAACTGTGGTTTACGTATTACGGTTAGTATCCATCGTTTTGGTTTAAATTTGGATTAGCTTGTATTTCGGATAGTGGGATCCATAAAAGCTCATCCTGTCCTGTTGTAAATACTGCAGCTGGTCCAGCTAATGATTTTGGATGACGTCCTCCAGCAACTGTAGAACCTGGTCCTAAAATATCATCGGCTAATTCCCAACGAACTAAATCAAAAAATCGATGTCCTTCTCCAGTTAATTCCATGATACGTTCATCAATAATGGCTTGTTCTACTTCTTCTTTAGATAGGGTATTAGGTAATAAAGAGATTTGTGCACGTTCTCTAACTTGATTAATAAAGGGAATAGCATCTGGTGTAGCTCCATTTTCGTTTAGCGCTTCAGCGAGCATTAATAACACATCAGCATAGCGTATAATTCTCCAGTTGGTTCCCAACGTATGTCCAAAACCAGGAATTTCTGCACTAGACAAGCCTTCATCTAAACCAGCATATTTTCTGGAGAATAATGCAGGAACTCCAAGATTTTGTGCTACTTCTATACTTGGAGCAAAGTCTTCTGTAAAAGGGGCTCCACCATATCCAGTGGCTCCAGGATAGTCAAAGGCAATCGTTCTATTTCGTCTGATCACATCTCCGTTGTCTTCGAAAACTTGAAGTATGTGTGGGTTGATTACATGTCCTTGATCTAAACTTACGTGTGGAGGAGAATAGTCAATATGCCAATTAGACTGAGATCCAGTAAGTGGCGCGTCTGCTCCCCATACAAAATTGTCTTGCGCCACATACTGAAGCTCATATACTGATTCTGAATTGTTTTCTAACGTTGGGTTTGATGAAAAGTTATCCCCATAATTATCAGATGGAAGTAGAGAGTATCCTAAAGTGGTTACTTCTGTGAAATCTGCAATAGCATTTGTCCAATTTTCTAAATATAAATATGTTTTACCACGCAAAGCCAGTGCTGATCCTCTAGTAGGTCGTCCTATGTCGTTTTCTCCCCAGGACTGAGGTAGCCTATTAATAGCTTCGGTTAGGTCTGCAATGATTGCATCATTGAACATAGCAGGTGTTGCATTCGATGGGAAGAATTCTTCAGGGTTTTGAGGATCTGGTGTTTTCATGACCAGTGGTGCGGTTCCAAATAGGTTTAGTAAGTACCAATTGCAAAATGCGCGTTGAAAATGTGCTTGTCCTAATATTTCATTTTGTACATCACCCGACAACACGTTATTACTGGCATCTTCTTCAATAATTTTATTCGCTCTTGCAATAGATTGATATAACTGTGGATATAAATCCACTGCCCATCTCGAAATACCGGGTTGTCCTTCTAAAGTAGACATAGTGGTATTTTGTTGAAACGGAATCACATTATAAGCATCTGATCTAAGCATAGCACCTGTATGAATTACACGGCCCCAGAATAAAACAGCAGTAATAGGGTGGTACATTCCGTTAACAGCTAACCTAAAATCATTTTCCGTTTGGAAAAACTCTGGTTCTGCTACGTTGTTTGGATTCGAAATATTAAGATCTTCTTCATCACAACTATAATAGAATGCGACAAAAAGTAGCAACATTATAAGAGGTAGTATTTTTTTAATCGTTTTCATTAGTATATTTTTTTATTTTTTTAAAAAGACATTTGTAAACCAAAAGTAAAAGTACGTGGTCTAGGCTGTGCTCTTACGTCTAATCCTCTGTCAAAAACAGAGTCAGCACTCGTTAAAGGTGTAAAACCAAAGAATCCTCTATTGGTTCCTAATCCACTATTGTTGGATCCAATTTCGGGGTCATAACCTGAGTAATCGGTAATAGTAAATAAGTTTTGAACATTTACGAATGCTCTGGCATTAGAAACCCATTTCTTTCCAACAAGACCGGTTAAATTATACCCTATTTCTAAGGTTTTAAGACGGAAAAAAGAACCATCCTCAACAAAGAAATCTGAAGGAAGCTGATTCCCTGCAGTATCCTGTGTGGTTACTCTAGGGAGATTGGTATTAGGATTTTCTGGAGTATAAGCATCCCTTACAATTCCTAGTTTATTGTCATCTAGGAAGAAGTATCCAAAGAATTTGGTAACATTATAAATTTCATTTCCCTGAACACCATTAAAGAAAGCGCCAAGATCCCAATTTTTATAATTTACAGAAAGATTAATACCATATGCAAAGTCTGGAGTTGGATCTCCTAAATATGTTTGATCTTCATCGTTTATAATTCCATCGTTGTTAATATCAACTCTTCTAAAATCTCCAGGTTGTAATAAAGCTCTACGATCTGGATCGTTTGCTAAAAAAGGATCATTGTCGATTTCTGCTTGGTTATTATAGATTCCATCTGTTCTGAACCCAAAGAAAAACCCAAGTGGTTGTCCAACTTCAAAACGGTTTGCTCTTAATCCTTCTTCATTATAGGATGGTCCAACAATAGGATTTGGAGAATCAGTTAGTTCATTGTCAATAGCAGAAATATTAAAGCCTACATTAAAAGTTAAATCACCACCAGTATCGTAATTATACGCAGCTTCAAATTCGAAACCTTTATTATTAATAGAAGATGCGTTCTGGAATACAGGATTCACGGATCCGTTGGAATCGGGAATTGCAACTGCTTGTATAACATCTTCATTATCTCTATTAAAGTAATCTAAACTTAATTTTAAAGCATTGTTTAATAATGAGGTATCAATACCGAAATTAATGGTTGTTGAAGTTTCAAAACTTAGTGTAGGATCTACCAAGCTCGTAATAGCAAATCCAGGAATTTGTCCTGCTGCGCCGCCAACTGTAATTGGGGAATTGGGCTCTACTACAGATTGATTAGAAAAAGGATCAACATTTTGAGATCCTAATTCTCCATATCCAGCTCTTACTTTTAGGTAATTAAAAAGCCCTTCTTGATTAAAGAAATTTTCATCACTTACGACCCATCCTGCGGAGAAGGAAGGGAAGGTCCCAGTATTAAAACCATCTGCAAATAACGAAGTTTCATCGCGTCTTACGATAGCCGTAAGTAAATACTTTTGTTTGTAATTGTAGTTAACACGTCCAAAAACGGAGAACAATTTATTATCAAAACGTCCACCACCTGAATTTATAATATTATCAGTAAACTGTGCGATATTGGTTATGTTGTTACTTGGTAGTCCTTCCGCATAAATTGCCAGTGTGTTTGTTGTAATATCTTGGCGAGCACCTCCAGCAAGAAGGTCAAAGTTATGATCACCAATACTTTTTTTGTAATTCAGTGTTGGTTCTACGTTAGTGGCATAGCGTTCTCCTCGCACTTCGGTAAGGTCATTGAGGGGATTTGCATTAACTTCACTATCTATATTACTCTGAAAAAATGTAGGTTGGAAAGTGTTTCGATAAAAACTTGTATACTCAGTTCCGAAATTAAGTTTTGCAGTAAGTCCTTCTATGATTTCATAGGAAATATTTATGTTGCCTAAGAAATTGCGTTCGATATTTTGATCGTCAACTAATTGTGCATTAGCAAATTTGTTAGTTCCTCCAATTCCAAATACGGGATCACTAATCGCTTCAAAACCTCCATCGTTTTCTGAGGCAAAAGGACGAATTATAGGAACTGTTCCTCCTTGATTTCCGAAGGCATTATTTCGCGTAAATCGGTTTTCAGAAAAACCAAATGATTCTTGGATTTTTAGTTGACCTAATTTGAATTCACTATTTAAGCGAGCGTTCTTTCGATTAAACTCCTCACTTATAAGAAGTCCTTCTTCATCATAATAATTGGCACTAAAAAAGTACTTAGAATTCTCACCACCTCCAGAGATATTGAAACCAAAATCTTGAATGGTTCCCATATTGATGGTTAGATCTTGAAAATCTGTATTGATGCCTGGATCAGGAATATCACCTGGTTGGCCGTCATTAATTCTTCGTTGATTTAGAAAAGCAATATACTCTGGACCATTAAGTAGATCCAATCTTTTGGATTGTGTGTTAACACCACTTCTTACATCTATATTTACTGTAGGACTGGCATTTTGTTTCCCTCTATTGGTAGTTACGATAATAACTCCATTAGCAGCTCTGGATCCATAGATTGCTGCAGAAGTTGCATCTTTTAATACTTGAAGATTGACAATATCTTTAGAATTTAGATAGTTGATATTGTCTGTAATAGTACCATCAACAACATACAAGGGAAAAGAATTGGTTAAAGAACTAACACCTCTAACAAATACATTGGCTGGACTACCAGGAGCACCACCGGCAGTTTCGACCTGTACTCCTGCAAGTTTTCCTTGCAAAGCTGCAGTTGGGTTGGCAGTTACTACTTGGTTGATGTCTTCAGATTTAATCTGAGATATTGCTCCCGTAACATCTCTTTTGGATTGTGACCCGTATCCTACAATAACCACTTCGTCCAATGCTGCAGCATCTTCTTGTAATAAAGCATCTATTGTCGTTTGACCATTTACAGGAATTTCCTGAGCGATAAAACCAACATAGCTGAAGATAAGTATAGCATCAGGAGCTACATTGTCTAAAGTGTATTTTCCGTCAAAATCTGAAGTTGTTCCATTGGTGGTTCCTTTTACCAAGATATTTGCTCCCGGCAAAGGACCGTTAGGTTCTGTTACTGTTCCAGAAACAGTTTGTTGCGCATACATTAAGGTAGTACTTAATCCAAGCAGCAACATCATTATACGATTACATATTTTTTGCCTCATATGATTTGTGTGTTTGTTAATGATTTTCTGTCTTTTCGACAAAATTTGAGTAAAGAATACACTATGCTATGATACTCTATGCTACTTTACAAAAGTAGAATATTTATTTTTATATCAAAATTTTATTGCGCTATATTTTGAATTATTCGTAATTAAACATGTAAAAAATTAGATATATGAAATAGTTTAAGTTGATGTTTAATAAGACATGCTAAATTTAAAAGAGAGGTGTATTCCCTTTGTAGTATGGTTCGAAAAGGAAGGTAAAACTAAAATAGATTATGGATCTATAAAGAGTTTCTTTGTCTTAAATAGGTTGGTGTAATTTCTTTGATAGGATTGCCTTCTTTTACAAAATGAGCAGCTTTTTTGGCCATTAGCGTAAAATCGGTGGAGATCGTAGTGATACCTCCAAAGGCAATTTCTTTCACAATATTATCATCATGAGCAAGAATACCAATATCTGCTCCAATTCGATACTCCATTTTTCGAGCATCTTTTAAAACCTTCCACAGTTGAGTATCACTGATAGAAAAGTAGGCAGTACTTTTCTTAAGTGTATTCGGTTCATAACTATCCAATACAATTCCATTGATTTGATAATTATCAACATATCTATTAAAAGCTGCTAAAATCTCTGGAGGGAAGTCAGAATTTTTTTTAAAGAATAACACAAATCTGTCATACTTTTTTATCTGTGGAGTAAGTTCTTCTAATTTTTGATAGGTAATATCTTCAAATTCCTGCGAAACATAAGAATAGTCTTTAGGCATTTTTAGGTAACGATCCACAATTAATAATCGATCTGATGGAATCTGCTTTAGCATGGCAGGAACTTCTTTTTCTTGTATCGGGGCGATTACATACATTCCGTATTTACGAGATATATTGTCTAAGATTGTTTTAAATAAACTAAGATTATTATGATGAAAGAAGACATCAATATGGTATTTTTTACCAAGTTCTTTTCTAAAGGTATTGTAAAAATCTTCTTGAAAACTATGAAATGCAAATAAAATCAATGCTACTTTTAGGGTAACATTCGTTTCTTCACTAATAATATAATAACCTTTTAGATTTTTGGATTCTACAAGCCCTCTTTCCTTTAGCTCAGTATATGCTTTTACAAAAGTTTTTCGTGCATATCCGACTTCTGCAACCATTTCATTAATAGAAGGAAGTTTATCTCCTACTTTCAATACCCTAGCATCAATTGCATCTATAATACCGTTCACAATTTGCTCGTGTTTTGATAAGCTATTGATATCTTGTAGATCGTATATTTTTTGAAGTAATGGAGACATAATTATAGTAAGCTTCTGATACGTATAAAATTAAACTTAATTCATAGATTCCAAAAATTTTACTTGTTGGATTAGTTTTTGTTATAGGTATCTAAGCTTCATTACTTCTCACTTACAAGAAGAATTGATTATTGAAGTTTATGTATCTAGAAAGTAAAAACTACTATTATAAAATTTTAGCAACCTCTTGATTTACAAACTCAAGAAATCTTTCGTCTTTTTCTGTAAACGGATCTGGAGTTTCCGAATCGATATCTATTTGACCAATATTTTCACCATCCTTAAACAGGGGAATTACGATTTCGGATTTTACTGTAAAGCTACAAGCAATATAATTATCCTGAGCTTGAACATCGGGAACAACAAAATTCTCATTCGATACTGCTACTTGTCCACAGATTCCTTTTCCAAAAGGTATTATTTCATGATCTGTTGGCTCACCAACATAGGTACGAAGCTTTAATTCCTCCTTATCACCATTTCTAAAATAGAAACCAACCCAATCATAATAATCAATATGATCATTCAGTAATTTACATACTTCATGAAGGCGATCGGTTACATTTTTTTCTGAATTATCAAGTATATTAACAACTTCTGGCTTTAATTTTTCAAATGGCATTCCTTACAATTTTTCCGGCTAAAATATCTAAAATATTTAAGATTGACAGATTTTTAGAATGGTATTGTTTTGTTAAAAGTTTCTAAGGGAAATGTAAAAAAACAGCAATTCTTTAAATATTATGTATTTTTGTTTTATCAATGAAAAATATTTTTCAGAAAATATCATCTCTTTTATTAGCATCTTTAGTGCTTATTTCTACGTTTTCTTTTACTGTAGAGAAACACTATTGCGGTCGTTTCTTAGTGGATGTAGCAGTATATTCAAAAGCCAAAGATTGTGGTATGGATATGATGAACCATGACGATTCATCAGATGATCATGTGAAAAAAAAATCCTGTTGTAAAGACGAAATAATAGTTTTAGAAGGTCAGGATGAACTCAAAGTATCATTTGATCAATTAGAATTTTCTGATCAATTATTTATAACTTCTTTCTTTTATTCTTTTGCAGATCTTTTCCTTTTGCAAAAGGAAAAAGCATTTATTCCAAAAGAGTATTCTCCTCCCGAAAGGTATAAGGACATACAAATCTTATTCGAGACTTTTTTAATTTGATTTAGACTGTTATTGTTTGTTGGACAAAACTAGGTTTTGTTTGATACGAATCTTTGGTTGTTTTATAGCAAGCAAATAAAACTGATAATAGACTAAATTATATATGTATGCTTAACAAATGGATTAAGTTTTTTATAGAAAATAAATTTATAGCGTTACTACTTCTGTTTATTTTTATAGGCTTTGGGTTGGTATATTCTCCTTTTTCTTCTGATTTAGACGTCTTGCCAACCGATCCCATATCTGTAGACGCAATTCCCGATATAGGGGAGAATCAACAAATCGTTTTTACAGAATGGAAAGGAAGATCCCCACAAGATATAGAGGATCAAATAACATACCCTTTAACGAGTGCTTTATTAGGAGTTCCTGGTGTTAAAACCATTCGTAGCTCTTCTATGTTTGGAGTGTCTTATGTATATATCATTTTTGAAGAGGATGTAGAGTTTTATTGGAGTCGTAGTCGAATTTTGGAAAAACTAAACTCTCTACCTAATGGCTTATTACCTTTTGGAGTTCAACCTTCTTTGGGGCCTGATGCTACAGGTTTAGGGCAGATATTTTGGTATACGTTAGAAGGAAGAGACGTAGATGGTAACGTAACAGGTGGTTGGGATCTGCAGGAATTAAGAAGTATTCAGGACTATTATGTTAAATATGCTTTATCCTCGTCTTCTGGCGTTGCAGAAGTAGCTTCTATAGGTGGATATGTACAAGAATACCAAATTGATGTAAATCCTGAATTACTAAAACAATATTCCATAGAATTACAAGAGGTGGTAAACGCGGTTAAAGAAAGCAATCGTGATATAGGAGCACAAACTTTGGAAATTAATCAAGCAGAATATTTTGTCCGAGGCTTAGGATATATTAAGTCAATAACGGATTTAGAAAATGCGGTAGTGCGTTCTAAAGATTATGTGTCTATCCGTATAAAAGACATTGCAAAGATTTCACTTGGACCAGCTTCAAGACGCGGTATCTTAGATAAGGAAGGAGCAGAGGTTGTTGGAGGTGTAGTAGTAGCAAGATATGGTGCTAATCCAATGGAAGTAATAAGTAATGTAAAGAACAAAATACAAGAACTAAGTTCTGGATTACCGTCAAAAACACTAAAAGATGGAAGAACTTCTCAGGTAACCATTGTGCCTTTTTATGATAGATCTGAATTGATAAAAGAGACGTTATGGACATTAAAAGATGCTTTAACGCTGGAGGTACTAATTACCATACTCGTAGTGTTAATGATGCTACTGAACTTACGTGCCTCTATCTTGATTTCGACCTTATTACCTGTGGCAGTTTTAATGGTTTTTATCATGATGAAAATTTGTAAGGTAGATGCTAATATTGTAGCCCTATCAGGTATAGCAATTGCTATTGGTACTATGGTTGACGTTGGAGTCATACTTTCAGAAAATATTATTAGACATATTAAGGGGAATAAGGGCGAATTACCTGTGAATACAGTTGTTTATAATGCCACTACAGAGGTGTCAAGCGCAATTTTAACCGCTGTATTAACAACGATTATAAGCTTTGTGCCTGTTTTTATGTTGATAGGGGCCGAAGGAAAACTTTTTAGACCATTGGCTTTCACCAAAACCATGGCACTAATTGCAGCTATTGTAATTGCATTGTTCTTAATACCTCCTTTTGCAGCGTTTTTGTTTAAAAAACGTTCCATAACAAAAGGAATAAATTATCTAATTCAATTTGGTCTTATTATTCTGGGTTTGGTAAGTGTTTTTAATAATTTGTATTTGGGTATAGTGCTTATTGTCTTTGGCCTCGTTCAAATACTTTACAGCACAGAAAAGATTTCAAAAAAAACCACAAATAACATCTATATCCTTATTTCTGGGATTACGGTTGCTTTTCTGTTAGCTATACATTGGAGACCTCTTGGAATTGATAAAAGTGTTTTTTGGAATTTGATTTTTGTTGTGCTCCTATGTGCAGGGTTATTGGGAAGTTTCTTTCTGTTTCAGAAGTATTACGTTCGGATGTTGAACTGGGCACTTCGTAATAAGCTATTGTTTATGTCGCTGCCGATAACGATTGTAATTTGTGGGGTTATTATTTTTCAATCTTTAGGTAAAGAGTTTATGCCTTCGCTTAATGAAGGAACGTTCCTTTTAATGCCTACTTCATTGCCGCATGCTGGAGCCGATGAAAATAAAAGAGTGCTGCAACAACTTGATATGGCAGTAGCAAACATTCCGGAGATAGCAACAGTAGTTGGTAAGGCAGGAAGAGTGAACTCTGCACTTGATCCAGCTCCCTTATCGATGTATGAGAATGTTATCATTTATAAATCCGAGTTTGCTACCAATGCAGAAGGAAAACCGCAAAGGTTTAAAATAAATAATGACGGACTTTTCGAATTAAAAAATGGAAGTTTTGTTGCTAGTCCTAATGCAACAAAAGAACAACTAATTCCTGATAAGGATGGAGCATTTTATAGAAATTGGAGAGCCCATATAAAATCCCCAGATGATATTTGGGAAGAGATTACCAAAGTGACCAAATTACCAGGAGTTACTTCTGCTCCAAAATTACAACCTATAGAAACCAGGTTAGTGATGCTTCAAACAGGAATGCGATCACCGATGGGAATAAAAATACAAGGGCAAGATCAAAAATTAATAGAGAGTTTTGGATTGCAATTAGAAACTGTTTTAAAAGAAGTTAAAGGAATTAAAACGGAGACAGTTTTTGCTGATAGAGTAGTTGGTAAACCTTATCTTTTGATAGAGCTCGATAGAAATCGTATAGCCAAGTATGGAATATCTGTAGAAAAGGTTCAAAAAGAGCTGGAAGTTGCTTTAGGAGGTAAAAAAATCTCACAAACGGTAGAAGGTAGAGAACGATATGATATCAGAGTTAGATACCCTAGAGAACTAAGAGCTAATCCAGAGGATATAAAGAATATATACATTCCAATTCAGCAAGGCACTTCCGTTCCTTTAAGTGAACTAGTGACAATTAGATATGAAAAAGGCCCTGAGGCTATAAAAAGTGAAGATACTTTTTTAGTTAGTTATGTGTTGTTTGATAAAGCAGATGAGTATGCAGAAGTAGATGTCATACAAAATGCAAAAAAAGTGTTGCAAGAGAAGATAAATAGTGGTGAATTAATAAAACCAAAAGGAATCAATTATAAGTTTACTGGAACTTATGAAAATCAACTACGTTCGGAAAAATCACTTTCTATTATTGTTCCTTTAACCTTACTTAGTATTTTCTTGATCTTGTATTTTCAGTTTAGGTCTATAACAACTTCTCTGATGGTGTTTATGGGGGTTATCGTATCTTTTGCAGGAGGTTTTTTAATGATTTGGTTATATGGTCAAGGTTGGTTTTTGGATATTGATATATTTGGTGATAATCTAAGATCTTTGTTTCAAATACAGAAGATAAACCTAAGTGTAGCTGTATGGGTTGGTTTTATTGCATTGTTTGGAATTGCTACCGATGACGGAGTTATTATGGCAACATATCTAACACAGACTTTTAAGAAAAATCATCCTACAACTATCAAAGCAATTCATGAGTCTGTCATACAAGCTGGTGAAAAGCGAATACGACCATGTTTAATGACAACAGCAACTACCATTTTGGCGTTGCTTCCAATACTAACATCAACGGGAAGAGGAAGTGATATTATGATCCCAATGGCAATACCAAGTTTTGGTGGAATGTTTATCGCTTTGATTACCTTGTTTGTAGTGCCAATTTTATTTAGTTGGCAACAAGAATTTGTATTAAAAAAAGAAAATAGGTTAAATGAAAAAGACGCATAAAAAGAATAAAATGAATTTAGGAAAGATAACTTTTTTTCAAAATATGATTCCTTGGATAACTCTCAAAACACTTATAAGTTGTGGTTTGTTGTTTTTATTCTTTCAAGAGGTAAAATCGCAAACGCTTCAGGATTATTTAAAAGAAGCAAAAGAAAATAATCCCGAGTTAAAAGCCTTTCGGAATGCCTTAAAAGTTAGTAAAGAAAGAGTTAATGAGGTAGGAGGACTACCAAATACAACTATCGGAACAGGGTATTTTGTGAGTGAACCAGAAACTAGAACAGGTGCACAAAAAGCAAAGTTTAGTGCACAACAGCGTATACCTTGGTTTGGTACTATCAAAGCCAGAAAAGAAACAGCATCTCTAGAGAGTGAGGTTTCTAAGAATGAACTAGAAATTGCGATTAGAAAAATTACCTTACAAGTAGAGCAAGCGTATTACAATTTATATGAGCTAAAAGCAAGACAAAATGTATTGACTAAACAAGAAGAATTGTTAGACACCTATATAGAGATTGCGCTTAAGGAAGTTGAAAATAATAGAGCTTCAACCATAGATGTATTAAAACTAAATATTGCGAAAAATAATCTTCAAAACGAAAAGGAAATTTTAAAGGGTGAAATTCTTACTTCGGAAACCGTGATGAATCAACTTTTGCATAGAGATGGCTTTGATCCTCTAATTGTGCCTGACAATCTGTTTATTCCAGATGAAGAACCAACCATGATGCTAGATGATATTACATTTCATCCAGAATTGATGACCTACGATTTTTTGAATGATTTGTTAGATAAAAAAGAAGATGTGAATACTAAAGAAGCCTTGCCATCAATTGGAGTAGGTTTGGATTATGTCATAGTTGAAGAAAGACCAAATATTGATTTTTCGGATAATGGAAAAGATATAGTAATGCCTTCTTTATCACTCTCGATACCTCTTTTTTCTAAAAAATATTCTTCTAGATCTAAACAATACGAACTCCAAAAAGAAGAGGTATATCAAAAAAGAGAAGCTTCGCAAAATAGTTTAGAAAATATGATGGAAAAAGCAATAAACAACAGAATTACAGCTCGAATTAATTATGATACTCAGCAAAAAAATATCGAACAAGCAAAGCAAGCCGAGCAAATTATTGTATCAGGTTATGAAACTACCCAGTTAGATTTTGAAGAAATACTGGATGTACAGCAGATGCTATTGAATTTCGAAAACGAGAAAGTGAAAGCAATAGCTCAATATTTTAAACAAACAGCAATTTTAAATTATTTAAGATAATATAAACCCTTAATATAAAATATAGTCATGAACAGAATAACGTATAAAGTATTAGCGCTCGTAATAATAGGACTTATGATTTCCTGTGCAAAAGATAAAAAAGAATCAACAAAAAACATAGAAGATACTCCTATAAAGGAAGAAGTAAGTGTAAAAGAGGATAAAGATCTGGATCTTACATCATCAAAAAGCGAAGTGGTTTTTAGCGATGAAAAAATTACCAAATTGTATAATCAATATCTTTTGTTAAAAAAACAATTAGTGAACTCAAAATCAAAATTAGTACAAAAAGAAGCTAAGAAATTAGGGGAGTTGATAGATGATTCGGATGAAAATAAACAATTAAAGGCAACTGCAAAGCTTATTTCTCTCACGAAAGAGATTAAAAAGCAGAGAGATTTTTTTGTTACGCTAACAGAAGAAACTGAAAAAATAATAGGTGGAGCGACTATAACCTCTGGAAAAGTGTATAAGCAGTTTTGCCCGATGGCTTTCGGAGGAAATGGAGGATATTGGTTGTCTAATTCTGATGAAGTTCGTAATCCTTATTACGGGAATGAGATGCTTATTTGTGGTAAAGTAGATACAACCATACAGTAAAAACTATAAAATGCTTTTTTGCGGAGTTAGGAGGATAAATTTTTAAATGATTACCAAAATTTAAAAGTGTGAAAGTAAAGTATCATATAGAAGGGATGACCTGTAATGGATGTCGAACTCAAGTAGAACAAATACTGAATTCGTTAGCTGAGGTAAAAGAAGCCCACGTACATCTTGAAACGAGAGAAGCATCTTTAGTTTTGCATAAGCCTTTGGATATTGATAAGGTATTAAAAGAGATGCCTAAAAAGTACACCATAACTGAAAAGAAAGAAGATAAGTCAAATGCTAATCATATTGTTGCAACGGAAAAGACAAAAACCAGGCAGTTATTTCCTCTTTTTTTAATTCTGGGGTATATAACAATGGCATCAATATTATTGAATTATAAACAATGGGATGCTGATAATTTTATGATGGATTTCATGGGATTATTCTATATTGTATTTAGCTTTTTTAAGCTATTGGATTTATCAGGGTTTGCTAAATCTTTTGCGATGTATGATCCGCTCGCAAATAAGCTTTCCTCTTATGCTTGGGTATATCCCTTTATCGAAATTGGTTTAGGGCTGATGTTCCTGATGCGATTTAATATTCAGATAGCTTTATTAGTTACGATAGTAGTTTTAGGTATTACCACATTTGGAGTAACAAAAGTTTTATTGGATAAAAAGAGTATTCAATGTGCATGTTTAGGAACGGCATTAAAGCTACCCATGACGAAAGCTACATTTATAGAAAACGCTATCATGCTTGTTATGGCATTTTTAATGCTTTTTAATAGGTAATGTATGGTTAAAAGAAAAACAGCAATATGGATTAGAAAAGCACATCGCTACTTAGGATTGTTTCTTGGAATCCAATTTTTGATGTGGACAATAAGTGGATTGTATTTCAGTTGGACGGATATTGATGAAATACATGGAGATCATTTTAAAAAAGAGCAGGAAAAGATAGTCCATAGCAATTTAAAAGGATTGGATATTATTACTTCTAGAATGGAAGTTTCTGCATTAGAATTGAGAACGATTGCTAATAAACCATATTATTGGATTAATGATAGCATTCTGGTAGATGCATCATCTGGATCCATAAAGCCAGAAATTTCTGAGGAAGAAGCCTTAAAAGTTGCAGAAATGCAAATGCGTGACGATTTACAAGTAATCTCGGTCGATTATATAACTGAAGTCGATAAGCATCATGAATATAGAGGTAGGTCTTTACCAGCCTATGTGATTAATTATAATCATCCCGAAAATGTAAAAGCGTATGTAGCGGCTTTAGATGGATCATTTCAGCGAGTACGACATCAATCTTGGAGATGGTTTGATTTTTTATGGATGACACATACTATGGATTACGAAGGGAGAGATGATTTTAATACATCAGTATTACGAATCTTTTCTCTATTAGGACTTATCACAGTAATAAGTGGCTTTGTATTGTGGTATGTCTCATCTAGTACGATTAGAAGAATGATAAAAAAATAATTATGGAGAAGAAAAGTGCCATTTATTTGATAGTAGTATTATTTGTTGGAGTTGGAATAGGGTATCTACTTTTTGGAAGCTCCTCCCACTCGAACTCGGATCATGCTCATGATGAAAATACTGAAGTGGCTGATCAAATTTGGACGTGTTCCATGCACCCTCAGATTAAGCAATCAGAAGCTGGTGATTGTCCAATATGTGGAATGGATTTAATTCCTACTACAAATATGACAGCTGATTTGGATATAAATCAATTTAGAATGACAGAAAATGCTATGGCATTAACTAATATTCAAACATCTATTGTAGGAGATGGAAGTGAGAACTCCCAAGAGATAAGACTATCTGGTAAGATTGAAGAAAATGAAGAAGAGACAACAGTGCAGGTTACTCATTTTACAGGTAGGATTGAAAAACTTTTGGTAAATGCAATCGGAGAAAAAATAGCTAAAGGACAAAGAATTGCTCTAATTTATTCTCCAGAACTAGTGGCTGCACAACAAGAATTATTAACTGCTGCAAAGCTTAAAGAACAGCAACCTGAATTGTATAAAGCAGTAAGAAATAAATTAAAACTTAGAAAGCTATCGGAGAACCAAATTAATCAAATAGAATCTTCGGGTAATATTATGGAAATGTTCCCCTTGCATGCGCAAGTTTCAGGGATAGTTTCTGAAAAAATGGTCGAGGAAGGTAATCATATAGAAAGAGGACAAGTATTGTATAAGCTTTCAAATTTGAATACGGTATGGGCGAATTTTGATGTATACGAAAATCAGATTTCTTTAATAAAAAATGGACAAGAGGTCAATGTGATTACCAATGCATATCCAGATACTAAGATAAAAGCAAAAATTTCCTTTATAGATCCAATTCTTAATAAAGTTTCCAGAACGGTTAGTGCTAGAGCTGTATTAACTAATAAAGATGCTATGTTTAAGCCAGGAATGTTTATTGAGGGAGTTATTGCTGTCTCTAATAACAATGATGAAAAGGATAACATAATAGTCCCTAAAAGTGCGGTGCTTTGGACTGGGAAACGCTCATTAGTATATGTGAAAAAGGAGGCTATAACACCAGTTTTTGAAATGAGAGAAGTAGTATTAGGGAACTCGAATAGTGATTCCTACCAGATCTTGTCTGGATTACAGAAAGGAGAGGAAATAGTTACTAATGGAACCTTTACTGTAGATGCTGCGGCACAATTACAAGGAAAAAAATCAATGATGAAATTAGGAATCAATCAAAGTGATTCTACAAAAGATATAGATTTTGAAAAAGTCTCAATATCCGTTGATTTTAGAAAATTGTTCAATCAAGCATTGTTGTCTTATTTTAGTCTCAAAGATGCGCTGGTGGCTAGTGATGCGAATCTTTCTGCCACTTTTTCGGAGAAAATGTTATCCCAATTAAAGAATCTAAATATTTCAGAATTGCAAGATGATGAGTTAGAGTATCTACAAAACCTTAAAAAGCATTTACAAGGTATTTCTGATAAAGAAGATCTAATACATCAAAGAGCTCATTTTAAAGATCTGAATGAAAATTTAAATCGTCTAATCCACAAAATCGGGAATACTACTGAAACAATCTACATACAAAAATGTCCTATGGCTAATGATAATAAAGGAGCCATTTGGTTAAGTAAAGAAAAAGAAGTTAGAAACCCTTATTTTGGTGATGCAATGCTTGCTTGCGGTAGTGTAATCAACACTTTAGAGCACTTGTAGCTTACTTAGAATTATTATGTTTAAAGCTTTGATTTGTAAAATAATACAATTTTATTTTAATGGTTAAGCAAAACGACGTATCTTTAATTTAGGGAAATATTGGATTACGTTTTTTAAGAGATTACAGTTATTACTAATTGTGCATTATGTTTTTACAGAAAAGGCATTAAATGCGCAACGATTTTTTATGTGATACTCAAGCAAATAAATGTGATCAGAAAAGATTGGGAATATGATTAAAAAACTACTTTTTATTACATTTTTATCCTTACTATTTTCATGTAAGGAAACGCCTGTACAGACAGTGACTAGTGCGAGTACACTAGCATTGTTAGAAAAATCTAAAGCTATTCAGTTACGAGCAGAGAGAGTCGAACAGCATATGAAAGTTTGGCAAGATTCATTGGATCGATTCGGAAGTTCAGAGAAGTCTAAAGTACAGTTTAAAGACGATGAATTTGTAAATATAGAAGAGCTTTCTAACTTTTTTGTATTGGATATGAAATATGCTACAGAGGATAACTTTCTTAAAAAGGCGGTGTATTCTTGTGCTAAATGTTTTGTAAGAGGAGTTGTAGCAAAAGCATTGATTAATGCCAATAAGGACTTTATGGAAAAAGGATATAGAATCAAGCTTTTTGATTGCTACCGTCCTCATAGCGTACAAAAGAAGATGTGGAAAATATTTCCTAATCCAGGTTATGTGGCAGACCCCAAAGGAGGATCAATTCATAATAAAGGAGCTGCGGTAGATATTACGTTAACAGATTTACAAGGAAATCAATTAGATATGGGTACTGATTTTGATCATTTTGGGAAAGAAGCACATCATTCTTATAGAGCGTTGTCGGATGAAGTCCTTGCTAATCGTAAGTTGCTAAAAGAAACTATGGAAAAGCATGGTTTTTCTACCATACGAACCGAATGGTGGCACTATAATTTTAAAAACAAAAAGTTTAAGATTGCTGATTTTAAATGGAAGTGTGGTTGATAAACTTATGTAACTGCATGACTTAAGAAAGTTATCGGTTATAGGGAGTTTCGTTGATCCAATGAAATCCTCTATTGATTAGTAAAAATTCATCTCTTTCTTTCTTTGTAGTAATTATTTTAAGATTATCACATTTATAAGTTCCTTCAAAAATGTATAAACTATCTTCTATTTTATAAGAAAAACTTCTTATATCAGTACTGTCTGTGTAAGAAATAAGATTGAATGTTTGTGATGTTGAATCTGTTTCTTCTTTAAGGCGAATAAACTTCTCATTCATTAATTGAATATTACTAAATCGTTTATCGACTATTAAGCGTTTCCATCGAATAGTATCAGTAGTTAGTGGGGGTATAGTGTCATTATTGTTAATAAACTCTTTTACTTCAAATATGCCAAAAAGAGCTGATTTGGGAGCTTTTTTACCCCATAGTTTTTCACCTTCAAAAGATTCCTCGATATTAGTATAAAACAGATATCCAATAACTAAAATTTTAATTGATAACATAACAATTTTCCACTTCTTTTTTTGAAAATATTTTGGTATTTTTTTTGGTTCAACAGTTTTATTAAGAAAGAAGAAATTAAGTACGTTTTTAATATCTGGAGCTATTAAAAATAATCCCATAACTGTAAGCAGACCACTATACAATTTTACAGGGATATCATAACTCATGTTCATCATAAATATATTAAACATCACACCAACTACCATAAAGGCGCCTAGAAGTGTCGTTTTTCTGAAGATTAGGAATACTCCGGCAAGAATTTCTGCATAACCTGAAAATCTAGTATAAGTATCACTATATTCCATAAAGTTCCACATCAACCCCATCGGGGATTGATTCCCAAAAGGTTTTATAAGATCTACATTTCTTAATTCTGAAAATTGAAGAGTAAAAGCTTTAGAAAAACCATAAGAGAACATAATTGTAATTAAGTAGTATCTAACAATAGTTGTAGTATATAGTAAAAGCTTATTGTAGTTTGATCTTTTTAAATCAATAAAACTCCATATAATTGTTGCAATTACAGAAATGCATAAATATATAAATAGATAAACGTAATCAGCTGTCGTATCTCCACTTCCAGTTGGATCTAAAGATATTTCATAGGTGATGTTTAGAATATTTCTTCCAGTCCAAAGACAAAGTTGTTCAAGTCCATCGTAATAAAAGTAGAAGATGTTTGGGAGTCCAGGAATTAAATTAATGTAATAAAATGGAAATGGAAAAATATTCAGAAAGAGATAAACAAAAAAGAATCTGAAAATAATTTTTGTAGGCAACTTCCAGTGGCCTGAAGTGTTTAAGGTTTGTTTGACAGCCATTTTATTGATAATTTACTGTTTGTTTATTATATGTGCCTTAAAAAAGAAATATGTTACCCTAATTTGACGTTTTTCTTTGTAATTGAAGGTTAGATTACATTTCAGTAGACATTATTTATTACTAATCTACCATAAAAATTAGATTAACTTGATGGTTTATAGTTGTTCGTTTTCGTTGACATGAACGATTTTACCATTACAGAATTAATAAATTATAGTTTTACAAATTCTATTGAAAAAAGCAACATCCGCATAAAGCGGATGTCGTACGAGCACAATTATAAAATCGGAAAAAATTAGAATTGTTCAGTTTCTGTGTTTGTTAGCCAACTCTTTCAAATAATAGTTGAAATTAGTTTACGGTCAGAAACATATCATCTATCTATAAGTATTTATAGGCTTGTGTGGTCAAGAATTCTTCAAATCTCTCATCAGTTACTAGTTTATAGAAAATCTGAACTGCATTTTGATAATTTTTACCATTAAAAAGATCTGTTCCAGCTTGTTTCTCCACAGTTTTTAGTTCATCTTCAAAAAGCATATGGAACATATTGGAGTTCAATCGTAAACCATTGTCTAGTTTCACCTCATTTTTAAGCCATTGCCAGATCTGCGTTCTACTGATTTCTGCTGTTGCCGCATCTTCCATTAAGTCGTACAATGCTACAGCACCATTTCCTCCTAACCAGGTAGCAATATAATGAATACCAACATTGATATTTTCTCGAATTCCTCTCTCGGTGATCGTTCCCTGTGGGATTTCTAAAAGATCCTCTTCGGTAACAACTACATCATTTCTTTTTACATCTAACTGATTAGCTTCTGGCATATGCATATCAAAAACTTGCATAGCTAAAGGAACTAGTCCAGGATGTGCTACCCAAGTTCCATCATGACCATTCTTTACTTCACGTTCTTTATCTGCTTTCACTTTTGCAAAAGCCTGATTGTTTCGCTCTTCGTCATTTTTGATCGGAATTTGAGCTGCCATACCGCCAATGGCTAGTATATTTCTTTTGTGACACCTTTGGATCACTCTTTTGCTATATGCATCCATAAATGGACTGGTCATCGTAACCTGAGCTCTATCTGGAACTACAAAATCTTTATGATTTCTCAGTTTTTTGATATAACTGAATATATAATCCCATCTACCACAGTTAAGTCCTACGATATGCTCTTTTAAAGCATAAATAATTTCATCTAATTGAAAACTTGCTGTAATCGTTTCTACTAATACAGTTACTTTAATTGTAGCATGCTCTAATCCTAAGTATTCTTCTGTGAAATCAATTACATCATTCCACCAAATTGCTTCTGTAAAATGCTCCAATTTTGGAATGTAATAGTAAGGCGCAGTACCATTTTCTTTTAATCGCTTATTATTATGAAATACATAAAGAGCAAAGTCAAATATAGAAGCACTAATTTCTTTACCTTCAATTAATAAGTGTTTTTCATTAAGGTGTAAACCTCTTGGACGTACAATTAAGGTAGCAACTTCTTCATTAAGTTGATAGGTTTTGTCTTTTTTAGGATTATAAAACGAAATAGTTTTGTTGACGGCGTCCTTCAGGTTTTTTTGACCTTGTAAGCAGTTTTCCCATAATGGAGCATTACTGTCTTCAAAATCTGCCATAAATGTTTTGGCACCTGAGTTTAACGCGTTGATGACCATTTTTCTGTCCACCGGACCGGTAATTTCTACCCTACGATCCTGAAGATCGGCTGGAATAGGAGCGGCGCACCACTCGCTATTACGGATCTCTTTCGTGTTTTCCGGAAAAGCTGGATAAGTTTCTAAATCAAACAACTGCTGTTGCTGTTCTCTGTTTCTTAAAAGTTCTAATCGTCTTTCGTCAAAACGATTATGCAAAGCCTCTAAAAAAGTTAAAGCACCATCCGTTAGAATTTCTGGATGATAATTTTTCACCTCTTTCGTAAAGCTAATTTTCTGACTTAGGTTTGTTTGAGTTTCCATAACTATATCGTTTGAGTGAACAATATTAAAAAAAAGTTTTTGATAAAACAAGCGAACGTTCGCTAAATGTGAATTTTTTGTTTTTGAAAATTTTCGCAGAAATCCCTACTTTTGGTTTTATGGCAATAGCAGAAGAATATATTAGACTTATTTTTGGTCTGAAAATCAAGCAGATACGAACAGATAAGGATTTATCACTTTTTGGTTTATCTAAATTAAGTGGATTGTCTAAATCGTATTTAAATGAAATAGAAAAAGGAAAAAAATATCCGAAAACGGATAAAATTATAAAACTAGCTGAAACTTTAGAGGTGCCTTATGATAGTTTGGTTTCTCTAAAGTTGGATAAAAATCTTGCGCCTATTGGAGAGATTTTGCAATCCGGAATTTTGGATGAAATACCACTTGAATTATTTGGTATTCAGCAAAGTGATCTTATTGATATCATTGCAAACGCACCTTCTAAAGTAAATGCTTTTATTAGTACTATTATAGAAATAGCGCAGCATTATAATATGAGTAGAGAGGGGTTTTACCTAGCTTCTCTACGATCTTATCAAGAAGCACATAATAACTTTTTCAAGGATCTAGAAGATACAGCAGTGCGTTTTGCAAATTCATATCAGTTGGATTTATCTGGTAACATTGGTGCTGCAGAATTGGAAGAAATCCTGATAGAAGAATATGGATATACCATAAATACAAAAGGAATACCGAAACAGGAAGAGTTGGATAATTTGAGGTCAGTGTTTGTTCCTACTACGAAAACATTATTATTATCGGATAGAGTGGATGAACCTCAAAAAACATTTATCTATGCAAAAGAATTGGGGTATCAGTATATGAATATTACCGAAAGGCCTTACACTTTCTCATGGATACGTTATGATAATTTCGAAGAGGTGTTACATAATTTCTATGCGTCCTATTTTGCTGGAGCTCTTATTATTCCGAGAAATCATCTCAAGGAGCATCTTAAGGAACTGTTTAGTGAAAAGAAATTTTCTGAAGATGCATTTCATAAGATAATGAAGTTGTATAATGCTTCGCCAGAATCGTTTTATCAGCGTTTAACCAATGTCTTGCCAAAGGATTTTGGAATGCAAAATGTGTTCTTTTTAAGATTTACGCATAAGAAAGGAATTGAACGATTTAATTTGGTAAAAGAATTGCATATTACGCATCAACAACAGCCGCATGCTAATGAGATCAATGAGCATTATTGTAGAAGATGGATGGCGATTAAAACGTTACAGAGAACTGCAAATAATAATCTGCCATATTCATTTGATATACAGATATCAGATTATGCAGATACAGATCAGCAATATTTAGTGTTTACTTCGGCAACCAAAGATCCATTTAGAAAAGACTACTATCGTAGTATAGGAATAGGTTTTCTAATCTCTAATGCCTTAGAAAAGAAGATCAGCTTTGTAAATGACTCTAAAATACCAAAAGTAAAGGTAGGTGTTACCTGCGAATCGTGTTCTATTGCAGATTGCGAAGTAAGAAAAGCACCTCCAAAACGTTTGTTGTCCAAAGAAAGGTTTAGAAGAACTTCTCAGTTAGTAGCGGATATAGTTAAAGAGTATTCTTAATCTTATCAACTACAAAACATGAATAATACCTTTTTTGTAGAACACGAAAAACAAGGTAAATACATACAACTATCCAATACGAAAGCTTTTGTTTTTGATAAAGGAGAAGGAGTTCCTATTGTTTTCTTTCATGGTGTTCCCGCATCGTCATTTTTATATAGAAAAATCATCAATACGATTGCTAATAATGGAGTGCGAGGTGTTTCTTTTGACTTGTTAGGAATGGGATTGTCTGATAGACCATTGGATTATGATTATAGTTGGACAGGTCTTGGGAATTGGTCGGTAGAGGTTATAGAAAAATTAAAATTAAAGAAATTTCATGTAGTACTTCATGATATTGGTGGTCCTGTGGGGAGTGAAGTGATTTCTAAAATGCAAGATCGAATTTTATCAGTAACCATTTTAAATACACTTTTGGTAAGCTTACCTCAATTTAGGAAACCATTCCCGATGGGATTTTTTCCGATACCAGGAGTTGGGGAGTTATTTATTGCAACTACAACACCCTTTTTATTACAAAAGCTAATGCATCTTAGAGGAATTTATAGAAAAGAAGCTTTTGGGATTGAAGTGGCTAAAACGTACCTTCAGTTTTTAAAAGGGAAAGATAAAGCCAGGTCTTTTTTAAAAATAATGAGAAGTTTTGAGCCTACAGCTGCCAAAGAAAATCTTTATATCTCATCCTTAAAAAATCTTGATGTTCCTAAACAATTAATTTGGGGTATGAATGATAAAGGACTTACCTATGAAAAGTATGGTGTTCCGATTAAAAAAGCTTTAGAAATTGAAAAAATAACAAAAACAGAGGGATCTCATTTTTTACAAGAAGACTTTTCAGAAATAATAGCAGCTAAACTGTTAGAGTTGGTACAGCAAGCATAGTTATACATACTTATTTTATAAAAGTAGTACTTAATTTATCCAAATATTGAGCTGTTGTTTCCTTAAGGTAAACACCCATGGCAATAGCAGCTTTGTCTAATAAATTTATTTTAAAGAATGTATAATCAAAATGATGGGATGTTCCACTCGTTAAATCCTGACGTTTTTGCGATAATATTTCGCATTCAGACCTTGAAATATTATTAACTCCTCCTACATCGATATAATTTCGTAGTCTTTTTTCTGTAGTGATTAAAGCATCTTCTAGAATTGACAAGCTCGTAGCGGCATCAGCAAGGATCTTTCGCTGGATGTTTATCTGATCGATAGCAATCTCTTTATCAGATTGTATTTGTTTGTCAGTTTTTTCTACCGAATAATAATCTTTATCGATATCTCTGTTAAACTGTTTAATGGTTTCTAAGTGAATCATCGCTAGTACTCGCATTTCAACGATTACTGCTTCAAATTTTGATTGAAGCATACTGTAGTATTTACGTTCCCTAGCAAGGCTTCCTTGGTCATGCGGATCTTTGGCAACTAAGAAAAAATCCAATACTCCTTTCTCAACTTCATGGTCAATAGCTCTGGTTTTGGTAAGCAATTGTGAAAAAGGTTCTGCTTTTAAATTGAATCTTTTGGTTAATGCCAAAATTTCATCCAGAGATTCTGTGGTGGATGCCTGAAACCTGTCATCATCTATAGGAGAAGGTTGAGGTTTTGTGGGTTTAGGTTTGTTGTCCTTTCCGTCTTCTTCAAACAAATCATCATATAAGCTCGACATAGAATATTGAAAGTTACTATTGGTTAATTTCTGTTCTAATATTCAAAGATACTGTTTTATAAAAACAATCCCTGTTTCAAAAACTTTTGAAACAGGGATTGTATATTTTTTAGTGAATGGTAGATGCTACCAAAATCACTAAATTATTTTCGATTTCGTCTTGCGATCTACATCATTCCTGGCATTCCACCACCCATTGGAGGCATTCCTCCTCCAGCTGGAGCATCTTCTTTAATGTCAGTCAAAGCACATTCTGTAGTAAGGATCATTCCAGAAACAGAAGCAGCATTTTCTAATGCTACACGAGTTACTTTCTTAGGATCAATAATTCCAGCCTTTAGCATATCTACATATTCTTCAGATTTTGCATCATATCCGAAATCATCTTTTCCTTCAAGAACCTTAGAAATTACAACAGAACCTTCTCCACCTGCGTTTTCTACGATTGTTCTTAATGGCGCTTCGATAGCACGGTTTACGATTTGTACTCCAGTTGCTTCATCCGCATTTTCAGTTTTTACACTGTCAAGAACTGATTTTGCTCTTACTAAAGCTACACCACCACCAGCAACAATACCTTCTTCTACTGCAGCACGAGTTGCATGAAGAGCATCATCTACACGATCTTTCTTTTCTTTCATTTCTACTTCAGAAGCAGCACCAACATATAATACAGCTACACCACCAGCTAATTTAGCTAAACGTTCCTGTAATTTTTCTCTATCGTAATCAGAAGTAGTAGTCTCGATCTGAGATTTGATCTGATTTACTCTATTCTTAATTAAGTCTTCGGCACCAGCACCGTTAACAACCGTAGTATTGTCTTTGTCAATAGCTACTTTTTCTGCAGTACCTAAATGCTCAATGGTAGTATTTTCTAAAGTAAATCCGCGCTCTTCAGAAATTACTGTTCCTCCTGTTAAGATCGCGATATCTTCTAGCATTGCCTTACGTCTGTCTCCAAATCCTGGAGCTTTAACCGCAGCAATTTTTAATGCTCCACGAAGTTTATTTACTACTAACGTAGCAAGAGCTTCACCATCTACATCTTCAGCAATGATTAAAAGAGGTTTACCTGTCTGAGCTACTGGCTCAAGAATTGGTAATAAATCTTTCATTGCAGAAATTTTCTTGTCAAATAACAGGATATATGGACTTTCTAATTCTGTAGTCATTTTTTCGCTATTAGTAACGAAATATGGAGAAAGGTATCCTCTATCAAACTGCATTCCTTCAACTACGTCTACGTAGGTATCTGTACCTTTAGCTTCTTCTACAGTAATTACTCCTTCTTTTCCTACTTTACCAAAAGCTTGTGCAATAAGATCTCCAATAGTCTCATCGTTATTAGCAGATATAGCAGCAACTTGCTTGATTTTATCAGAAGAACTTCCTACTTCTTTCATCTGCTTCTCTAGGTCAGAAGTGATAGCTTCTACAGCTTTATCAATTCCTCTCTTAAGATCCATTGGGTTCGCACCCGCAGCAACATTTTTCAATCCTTCTTTTACGATTGCTTGTGCTAAAACGGTAGCGGTAGTAGTACCATCACCAGCAAGGTCGTTTGTTTTAGAAGCTACTTCCTTTACCATTTGTGCTCCCATGTTCTCAAGAGCATCTTCTAATTCTACTTCTTTAGCAACAGAAACTCCATCTTTTGTTACAGTTGGAGCTCCAAAAGATTTGCTAATGATTACATTACGGCCTTTAGGTCCTAATGTTACTTTTACTGCATTGGCTAATGCATCCACACCACGTTTAATACCGTCACGTGCTTCTATGTCAAATTTTATGTCTTTTGCCATAATATTTTAATTTTTAAACTTCATCCTATCACCATTTTTAGATAGGAAATATTGAAATTTTGAGTTGTGTTTTGATTGAATTATTAAACGATTGCTAGGATATCATCCTCACGCATAATTAAATAGTCTTTACCATCTAATTTTAATTCAGTGCCAGAATACTTTCCGTAAAGTACAGTATCACCAACTTTTACAGTCATTTCGTGATCTTTTTTACCGCTACCTACAGCAGCTACTTTACCTTTTTGTTGTTTTTCTTGTGCTGAATCAGGGATGTATAATCCTGATGCCGTTTGCGTTTCCGCTGGAAGTGGCTCAATTACCACACGATCTGAAAGAGGTTTAATATTTACTCCCATTATGATTAGTTTTGTATTTTAAAATTTAAACGAATTATTCGATGCTGTGTAATTCAGAAATTATGCCAGCTACTTGATACTGACAAATTGAAATAAAAAATGCCGACTGTATGACAAGTCGGCATTTTTTATAGTTGGATTAACCTTATTATTCTTCAGGTGTGTCATCTATAACAGGTGTGTCAGGTGTATCCTGAATTACCTCTACATCGTTAGTATCAACAGTTGGATCCTGACCAGCATCACCACCCATTAAGTCTACGTTAGATAAAAGAATAAGCGCTAACAATAAAGTAGCTAAAGCCCATGTGCTTTTGTCTAAGAAATCTGTGGTTTTCTTTACTCCACCTAACTGCTGAGTTCCACCTCCACCAAAAGAAGAAGAAAGACCTCCTCCTTTAGGATTTTGTACCATAATTACTACCACCAATAAAAAAGAAACGATGATGATAAGTATTAAAAATATTGAAAACGTTGTCATTATATATTGTTATTTATTTTCTTGTAATTTTTTGATTGCTCGAATTTGGTCTGCAAAGAAACCACTTTTTTCGGGATTTTTCAAAATTAATATTTTGTAGGCCTGAATTGCCTTTTTGTACTTTTTCTGAGCTAAATAAACACGTGCCAGAGTTTCTGTCATTAACTCGTCTGGAGCAACCATATGTTCATTTGCTAAATTGCGTGATGGGGCATTCTTTTCTGCTGGTTTTATCTTAGGATTGTTAGCTATAAATTCATCTATTAAATGGAATTTATGGTCCTGCTTATTTGGCTTTTCATTTTCAGTTTGCTGATCCTGATCCTTAGGATTTATAGTCGAATCAGTTTCTCGATCTATAGGTAGTGCTGATGTTAGTTTTAACCATTCCGCAAACGAATGAGATTCTTTTTTGTTGAAATCGAAAGGTTTGTCGATTTCTAATGCCGTTTCAGCAGCACTTTTTTCTTCTTCAGACACTTCATCAATTTCATTTTTTTCTGATTGCTCTATGATCGTTTCTATAAGAGTAATATTGTTATCAATCGTCGTGTCTTTTGATGAAAACAAAGAAGGATCTAAAACTTCTTCTGCTTCTTCAATATTCATATCAACAGCGTCATCCATAGACATTCTTGAAAGTGCCTTGATTTCCTGAGGATCTACTACATCTATTTCGTTTTTACTTTTCTTTTCTACCGTTTTTTGGATGTTAGTGTCAAAAAGCTCAGAAGTAATGAAATCAAATAATATCGCTCTGTCAGTGGTGTAAGCTGCAGTGGTCTTTAATTCCTGATTATATCTAAAATCTTCGTTTTCTTTTAATCCTTTAAGTAACAAGGCTCTTACAGGTTGAAAATATGGAAACTGCTGAATAATTTTTTCCAGATTCTCTGTGTGCTCTTTAGTGATTAAAGAAGGGTTTTGAAATAAGTATGTGAGCTCTTTGGTGTTCAAAAATGAGGATTTACAAAGTTACCATTTGGCTAAAGTAGCATTAAGAATATCTTGAGTAATTCGTTCATAAATTACCTGAATAGCCTCGTCTCTAACTGCTGTCTCCGCTTCGGTAGCAGGATAGTCAAAAAAGAAAGAAAAACGTTGCTCCAAATCTTCTTCAGGATTTTTGGTGTCATAGAAACGAACATTCACTGCGATTGTTAGTCTGTTCTGCGCTGCGGTATTGGCAGAAGTAGCGTTGGTAGGTGCTACATAATACTGCACAATTTCTCCTTCATAAGCTAAATCTCCATTGGATGTTACTAGATCTAAATTAGTTTGATTAAGGATTATGTCTTGTAATTGATTTGTGAAAGTTTGATCAATACCTGGAATTATAATGGAAGCTTGATTTTGGAAAAAATCTACTTGAAATGTTTTAGTGTCTGGAGATATGTTAGTTCCTGTGAAAGAGTAAGCTCCACATCCTTGGGTAATAAAGATTCCGACGAGTGCTATGATTGTGTATTTGATTTTTTGTATCAAGGGATGTTGTTTTAATAATTTACGAATTCCAAATATTTTAATTTAGAGGTCATATTGTTTGATCTTTCTATATAATGTTCTTTCGCTAATTCCTAGTTCTTCGGCAGCCGCTTTTCGTTTTCCACGATGGCGTTCTAGCGATTTTTTAATGAGTTCTAGCTCTTTATCATGTAACGAAAGGGTTTCTTCTTCTTCAATTTCTTCAGCAAAGTGATATTTGTCTTCTTCCTTTATAGATGATGTTTCAGCAGGTGTTATTTGTAACACTTCTGCAGTATGTTCTGTTATTGGTTCTTCAAAAGGTATTTCAGTTTCTGCTTTGTCATCTCTATAGATTTTTCTAATGAGTCCTTCATGTTCCTTTTGTACTTGTTGTGAATTCCCGCTTTGCATTAATTCCATAGTCAACTTTTTGAGATCATTAAGATCATTTTTCATATCAAAAAGCACTTTGTACAAAATTTCTCTTTCATTGCTAAAATCACTCTCTTTCTTGCTGGAAGAAACAATAGCTGGCAAATTACTTCCGATGTCAGGCAAATATCCTCGTAATGTATTGGCAGATATCGTTCTGTTTTGTTCAAGGACTGATATTTGCTCGGCAATGTTGCGTAATTGCCTAATATTACCACTCCAATGATACTTTTCTAGAAGCTGTACTGCAGCTTCTTCTAATCGTATGGTGGGCATTTTATATTTAGTAGCAAAATCAGAAGCAAATTTTCTAAATAGTAAATGAATGTCGTTTTCACGATCTCGTAAAGGGGGAAGTAAGATTTCAACAGTACTTAAACGATAGTATAAATCTTCACGAAATTTTTCCTTCTTGATCGCTTCGAACATGTTTACATTGGTGGCTGCAACGATACGAACATCCGTTTTTTGTACTTTAGAAGAACCTACTTTGATAAACTCTCCATTTTCTAAAACTCTAAGTAATCTAACCTGAGTAGTTAGTGGTAATTCTCCAACTTCATCCAAAAAAATAGTTCCTCCATCAGCAACTTCAAAATAACCGCTTCTAGTAGAGGTTGCTCCTGTGAAAGCTCCTTTTTCATGACCAAACAATTCACTGTCGATAGTTCCTTCTGGAATAGCTCCACAGTTTACGGCTATATATTTACCGTGTTTTCTATGAGATAAGGAATGTATAATTTTAGGAATACTTTCTTTTCCAACACCACTTTCTCCGGTAACTAAAACCGAAATATCCGTAGGAGCTACCTGAATAGCTTTTTCTATAGATCGATTTAGTTTAGGATCATTTCCTATGATTCCGAATCGTTGTTTTGTGGCTTGAACTGATTCCATTAATACAATTATATTAGTTGGTTGTTGTTTGTTTAATTATTGTCAGAATATCCTACAGCTTCTCCAATTAGCGTTGCACTCGTGCATTCATCTACTCTTACCATTACAAAATCACCAACTTTATAGTCTCCTTTTGGGAAAACGGCAACAGTGTTTTGTGTAGTCCTTCCACTCCAATGTGCATCAGATTTTTTAGATGCTTTTTCGATAAGAATTTCTACAGTTTTTCCAATAAATGCTTGGTGGCGATACTCACTATGAGCTCTTTGTAATTCGATAATTTCGGCTAATCGTCTTTTTTTAACTTCTTCTGGAATATCGTCTTCGAGCTTTCTGGCTGCTAATGTTCCAGGACGTTCAGAATAAGCAAACATAAATCCATATTCATATTTTACATATTCCATTAAGGATAAGGTATCTTTATGGTCTTCCTCTGTTTCTGTAGGGAAGCCTGTGATAATATCCTGAGAAATAGCGCAGTCAGGAATCAGACGTTTAATATTATCGATTAGATCAAAATATTCCTGACGTGTGTGTAAACGATTCATTTCTTTCAGAATACGATCGCTTCCACTTTGTATAGGTAAATGAATGTATTTACAAATATTCTTATGTTTTGCCATTACTTCGATAACATCCATCGTCATGTCTTGTGGATTCGAAGTAGTGAAACGAAGTCTTATTTTAGGGTGCTTTTCAGCGACCATATCCAGCAATTTAGCAAAATTCACTGCTGTTGCTTTTTGAAAATCACTAGCTTTTTCAAAGTCTTTTTTCAGACCTCCACCATACCATAAGTAACTATCTACATTTTGACCCAATAAGGTGATTTCTTTGAAGTTTTTAGCAACAAGGTCATCTATTTCTTCTATAATGCTCTGTGGATCACGGCTGCGTTCTCTTCCTCTAGTAAAAGGAACTACGCAAAAAGTACACATATTATCACATCCTCTGGTTATGGATACAAAAGCGGATACTCCATTGCTTTGTAAGCGAACAGGAGAGATATCGCCATAGGTTTCTTCTTTGGATAAAATAACATTCACAGCATTGCGTCCAGCATCAACTTCTTCAATAAGATTCGGAAGGTCTTTGTAAGCATCTGGTCCTACAACAAGATCTACAATTTTCTCTTCTTCCAAGAACTTACTCTTAAGTCGCTCCGCCATACAACCCAGAACGCCTACTTTCATTCCAGGATTGATTCTTTTAACAGCATTGTACTTTTCTAAACGTTTTCTAACGGTCAGTTCTGCTTTTTCTCGGATCGAACAGGTGTTTACCAATACTAAATCTGCATCTTCTAGATTTTGTGTGGTATTAAACCCTTCTTTAGCTAGGATGGAGGCTACAATTTCACTATCACTAAAATTCATCTGACATCCATAACTTTCTATAAAAAGCTTTCTGGTGTTTCCTTCTTTTTTATCAAGTGACAATGCTTGCCCTTGTATCTTTTCATCAATAATCTTCTCCATGTGTTATAATATCCTTGCTAATTCAATTCAAATAGTGTGCAAAGATACTTTTTAAAACAATATATGACAAAGTGGCAGGGTAATATTTGTTTAAATATTTATATTTGAGAGAACTAATAAACTAAATCCATCATTATATATGAATTCCAATCAACTCTTCGAAAGAATAGAAAACTCCAAAAAACCAGAATTTGGTGATATTTTATCTAAAAGTTTTGAATTATATAAGAAAGTGTTTTCTAAGGGTATCGTACATGCATTGATAATGTTTGCGTTAGCAATTCCTTTTATACTTGCTGTTTATCTTCCTCTTTTACCTTTCTATATAGATATGCTTCAAAATGCGGGTGATCCATACTATCAACCAACATTTTTAGAAGGTTTCTCTGTTGTTATGATTATCGTTTGGGTGATAGTAATATTTGCATTGTCATTCATTATGCAAGTTTTAAATATATCTATATATGGTCATTTTCTTAAGGTAGTTAAGAATGAAGATCTTGGTTTGACGGAAGAAACAGGAGGTTATTTTACGATAGCAAAGAAATATTTTGGTAAAATTATTTTAATTTCTCTTGCTAATATGGGAATATCAATAGTAGCAATGTTGGCTTGTTACTTTCCTCTTTTCTACGTGATAGTGCCCTTACAGTTAGTGATTCTTATATTTATCTTTAATCCTGAAATGAGTGTAGAAAATATTATAAAAGCAGCTTTTAAATTAGGAAATAAATATTGGTTTACTTTTTTCGGATTAATCTTTATCTCTGGATTACTTTCTGCACTTGGAATCATATTGTGTTATATAGGTGTCATAGCAACATTGTTTTTTTCTTATGTAGTGATGTATTATATGTATAAAGATACCATTGGTTTTGAAGAGGAAAATAAATCCGAAAGCTGGAATGTAATCGTTGAATAATAAAAAATAAAACCTGCAGTTCTGCAGGTTTTTTTAATATAATTTTTTGTGAAAAAATTTTGATCTCAAAAAATTCATATACTTTTGTTCTCAGAAAATCCCTTATTATAAGGTAACCACCAACTAAAAATGTTTATTAGAAGTTCCATCTGTCAACTAATAAATGTCAATTATCAACAGATGAAAAAAGAGGATTATGGCTAAGAATTTAGTGATTGTAGAGTCACCAGCTAAGGCAAAGACAATAGAGAAATTTCTTGGAAAAGATTATACCGTAGCTTCGAGCTTTGGGCATATTGCGGACCTGCCTGCAAAAGAACTAGGAGTAGATGTAGAGGAAGGTTTTAAGCCGAAATATATCGTTTCTAAGGATAAGAAAGATGTAGTGAAAAAATTAAAAGATCTTTCTAAAAAAGCAGAAATGGTTTGGCTGGCTAGTGATGAGGATCGAGAAGGAGAGGCAATCGCTTGGCATTTGGCAGAGGAATTAAAATTAGATAAAAAGAGGACCCGCAGAATTGTTTTTCATGAGATTACCAAAAAGGCGATTCTAAAAGCGATAGAAAATCCGAGGACTATTGATTATAATCTAGTAAATGCGCAACAAGCTCGAAGAGTGTTAGATAGGTTGGTAGGTTACGAGTTATCTCCGGTTTTATGGAGAAAAGTAAAAGGTGGGTTATCTGCCGGTAGAGTACAGTCCGTTTCAGTGCGATTAATTGTAGAAAGAGAACGTGAGATCATAGATTTTAAACCTACTCCTTCTTATCGAATTGATGCGGAATTTTCTAATGAGAAAGGGAAGTCTTTTAAAGCGAAACTTCCTAAGAATTTTGCAACAAAAGCTGAGGCTGAGGTTTTCTTGCAGAAAAATTTAGGCGCTGGATTTAAAGTAGCTGATTTAACTACAAAGCCAGCTAAAAAATCTCCTGCACCACCGTTCACCACTTCTACATTGCAACAGGAGGCTTCTAGGAAATTATATTTTTCTGTAAGCAAGACCATGACCATGGCACAGAGATTATACGAAGCTGGACTTATTACTTATATGAGAACAGATAGTGTAAATTTGTCTACTGAAGCTCAGAATAGTGCCAAAGCAGAAATAGTTTCGGCGTATGGAGATGAATATAGTAATCCAAAACAATATAAAGGAAAGTCTAAAGGTGCTCAGGAAGCGCACGAAGCGATAAGACCTACGGACTTTTCAAGACATACTGTTCCTGTTGATTCTGATCAACAACGATTATATGAGCTTATTTGGAAAAGAGCAATAGCTTCGCAAATGAGTGATGCTAAATTGGAACGAACAAATGTGAAAATTGGAGCGAACTCTCATTCCGAACAGTTTACTGCTAATGGAGAAGTAATAAAATTTGAAGGCTTTCTAAAAGTGTATTTGGAAGGTAATGATGATGAGGATGAAGAGCAAAGCGGTATTCTTCCTGCAATGAAAGTGGGAGAGAGTTTGTTTAATAATTACATCACCGCTACCGAAAGATTTACAAGACCACCAAGTAGATATTCTGAAGCCGCTTTAGTTAAAAAACTAGAGGAATTAGGAATCGGTCGTCCATCTACATATGCGCCAACAATTTCTACAATACAAAATAGAAAGTATATCGAAAAAGGTTCTAAGGATGGAGAAGAGAGAGGGTATGTGCAGATTACACTTTCTGGTGATTCGATAAAGGAAAAAAATCTTAAGGAAAAAGTAGGAAGTGATAAAGGGAAATTAATTCCTACCGATGTTGGGATGGTGGTGAATGACTTTTTGGTAAATCATTTCTCTTCTATCTTAGATTATAATTTTACGGCAAAAGTGGAGCAAGACTTCGATGAAATTGCCGAAGGTCAGGAAGATTGGACTCAAGTAATGAAAGAGTTTTATGAAGAGTTTCATCCTAGAGTAGAAGATGTTGCACAAAATGCAGAGCGTGAAGTAGGGGAAAGAATTCTTGGAGAGGACCCTGAATCTGGAAAACCGGTAAGTGTTCGCCTTGGAAAATTTGGACCTATGGTTCAGATTGGTACTGCTGAAGATGAAGAAAAACCAAGATTTGCGAGTTTAGCACCTGGACAAACATTAAGTAATATAACTTTTGAAGAGGCAATGGATTTATTTCAGTTGCCAAAAGAATTAGGTAATTATAAAGGAGAAGCGGTAAGTGTGAATAATGGACGTTTTGGACCGTATGTGAAATTTGGAGCCAAATTCGTTTCTTTGGATAAAGGAGAAGATCCATTAAGTACATCTTTAGAAAGAGCAATCGAATTAATAGATGCTAAAGAAAAAGCCGATGCTCCAATATATACATATGAAAATTTACCTGTGCAAAAAGGAACAGGTAGATTCGGACCATTCATAAAATGGAATGGGATGTTTATCAATGTAAATAAAAAGTACGATTTCGATAATCTTTCTGATCAAGATATCATTCAGCTTATAGAAGAGAAAAAGCAGAAAGAGATTGATAAAGTAATCCATAATTGGGAAGAAGAAGGTATTCGAGTTGAAAAAGCAAGATGGGGTCGTAGTAATATTATAAAAGGTAAGACTAAGATTGAATTACCTAAAACGGTAGATGCTACTAAGCTTACTTTAGAAAAGGTGAAAGATCTTATCGAGAAAAATGCACCCAAGAAAAAGACTGCAAAAAAGAAAACAACAAAGAAGACTGCTAAAAAGAAATAATAAATTTTATGTCCTTAGAATTTCTTTCGCCAGTTAGTGAAATAGTGGCAGCACATGTTGCATTGCTTCCAGATCAATCTTTAGGTAAACAAATTAATATTCATACGATAGCAGATGGTGTTCCTGATCTAGATAAAGTTGATATTGCAATAATCGGTGTTAGAGAAAATAGGAATGACATTAATTATCTAGGAGAAGGATTGCATTTTGATACCATTAGAACTTCTTTGTATGAGCTTTTTCCTGGTAATTGGGATACATCTATTGTTGATCTTGGGGATATTCAGCCAGGAGAGGAGGTAAGTGATACGTATTTTTTAATGAAGGATATTCTTGGAATGCTTCTTCAGAAAAATGTAATCCCCTTAATTATTGGTGGAAGTCAAGATCTTGTTTATGGTCAATATAGATCTTTTGATATTCTGGAGAGAATGGTGAATCTTGTGAATGTCGATAGTAGATTTGATTTAGGAAATACTTCGCAACCCATAAAAAACAATTCTTTCGTTGGAAAAATCATAGTAGAACAACCTTATAATCTTTTCAATTACAGTAATATAGGGTATCAAACATATTTTAATTCGCAAGAAGAGATTGATCTGATCGAGAAATTATATTTTGATGCATATCGATTAGGAGAGGTGATATCCGATGTTACTATTGTGGAACCAATCATGAGAGACGCGGATATTGTTGCTGTGGATCTTGGGGCGATGAGTTCTACGTGTTTGGATTATAAGTATGCTTCTCCTAATGGTTTTAATGGAAGAGAAATATGTGCAATCGCAAGATATGCTGGTATCAGCGATAAAGTAAAAAGTTTTGGAGTGTATGAATTTAAAAATTTTAAGCATGAAGAGACAGCAGCTTTACTGATTGCTCAAATACTTTGGTATTTTGTAGAAGGGGTGAATTATAGATCCAATGAGTTGAATATTAAGAACAAAACGAGTACGTTGCACTATAATGTTCCTGTCGAGGATGAAGTTTTGTCGTTTTATAAAAGCCCAAAAACAGAAAGATGGTGGATAGAAATACCATTTATTTCATCTGGGAATAATAAATTAAAAAGACATACGTTATTACCTTGCACATACAACGATTATGAGCGTGCTTGTAATCAAGAAATACCTGAAAGATGGTATAAGGCAAAACGAAAAAACGAAGTTTAACATTTTTATTAGGGAGAATTAAGGTTTTTTTTAGAAAAAAATTGTTTTTCTGAAAATAAATAAATAGGTTTACCACCTTAAATCTCGAAGATCTTAACCTAAAACACGTTATGAAGAAATTTGTATCACTCTTTGCTATTGTAGCAATGCTATATAGTTGTGGTGGCGGAAACCGCGGAGAACTAGTTGGAGTAAAGGGTAAAAAATGGCATCCAGAGAAACCTTATGGAATGGCCCTCATCCCCGGAGGATCGTTTATTATGGGTAAATCAGACGATGATAAGGCAGCACTTGCTAATGCGCCTACAAAAACAGTTACCGTTCGATCTTTCTACATGGACGAGACTGAAGTTACCAATAGTGAGTATAGACAATTCGTTCGATGGGTTCGTGATTCTACCGTAAGAATGAAATTAGCTATCATGGCAGATGAAATGGGTAAAACTCCAGGAGACGATGGTATCGGAGAATACGCGTTTTTAGATGCAAATACCGAAGACATGTCTGTGTATGAAAAGTATGTTTATGATAACTATAGTGGAACTGGAGAAACAGGATACGAAGGTCGTAAGCTTAATAAAGATATAGATATTGAATGGGATACAGAAGATTATCCAGATGAGTTCTATACTGAGGTTATGGATTCATTATATATACCATTAGAGGAATCTTACAATGGTAGACGTACTTTCGATGTTCAAAACTTCAAATTCAGGTTTACTTGGATGGATATCCAGGCTGCAGCACGTGCTAAAAAAGGTAGAAGAAAAGATTTCGTAAAAGAAACTGTTATAGAAGTGTATCCTGATACTACCGTTTGGATAAAAGATTTTAACTATTCTTATAATGAGCCAATGCACAATGATTATTTCTGGCATAGTTCTTATGATGATTATCCGGTAGTAGGAGTTTCATGGGAGCAAGCAAAAGCTTTTTGTACTTGGAGAACTATAGAAAAGAATTCATATCAGAAAAAACGTAATAAGGAGTTTGTAAACTATTTTAGATTACCTACGGAGGCTGAATGGGAATATGCGGCTAGAGGTGGTCTGGAGTCAGGTACATATCCTTGGGGTGGTCCTTATGCCCTAAATGATAGAGGATGTTTCTTAGCAAACTTTAAACCTCTTAGAGGTAATTACGCTGCGGATAATTTCCTTTATACAGTAGAAGCAAAAACATTTGAGCCAAATGATTATAACTTATATAATATGGCAGGAAATGTTTCTGAGTGGGTGCAGTCATCTTATGATCCTGCAGCCTACGAATATGTATCATCAATGAACCCAAATGTTAATGATGATCAGAACAAACGAAAAGTTGTACGCGGTGGATCTTGGAAAGATGTTGCTTATTTCCTACAGGTAAGTACTCGAGATTACGAATACGCGGATTCAGCTAGAAGTTATATCGGTTTCAGAACGGTACAGGATTATATGGGTACTGACGTCACTGGAGAAGATAATACCCGAAATTAGAATAAGTCCCAAAATTTATCTATCAACCCTAATTACTAACCCTTTTTTTTAATTTAATATTTAAAAAATTTAAAAAAACTAAACACATTTATTATGGCAAATTCAAAATCAAGCAAGAAGTTAATGAACATGGTATACGGTCTCGGAGCGGCTGTAGTAATCCTTGGAGCTTTATTTAAAATTATGCACTGGCCTTTTGGTAACGAGATGTTAATCATCGGTCTTATTACAGAAGCATTAGTATTTACAGTTTCTGCATTTGAACCTGTAGATGACGAGCTAGATTGGTCTTTGGTTTATCCAGAATTAGCTGGAGGATCTAAAAGAGACAAGAAAGAAAAAGAAACTCCAGAAGGATTATTATCTAAGAAATTAGATGAAATGTTGAAAGAAGCTAGATTAGATACTAGTTTAATGACTAGTCTTGGTGAAAGTATTCGTAATTTCGAAGGTGCTGCAAAAGGAATTGCTCCTAGTGTAGACGCTATCCAAGGAACTAAAAAATATAGCGAAGAAATGGCTGCTGCAGCTACTCACTTAGAGTCTTTAAATAGTTTATATAAAGTGCAGTTAGAATCTTCTGCTAAACAAGCTGAAGCAAATCAGGCTATCGCGGATAATGCAAAAGCTTTAGAAGAGCAAATGAAGAGCTTGTCAAGTAACCTGTCTTCTCTTAACGGAGTATATGGTGGTATGTTAAGTGCTATGAACAGAAGCTAGTATTTAACATTAATTAAAATTATAACTACCAAAATATAGAAATATGGCAGGAGGAAAATTATCACCAAGGCAGAAGATGATTAATCTTATGTACTTGGTATTTATTGCGATGATGGCATTAAATATGTCAAAAGAAGTATTATCTGCATTCGGTTTAATGAATGAGAAATTGACTTCAGCGAATACTATTGCTACCGAGCGTAATTCAGCATTTATGACTGGTCTAGCCGAAAAAGTTTCGGAACAACCAGAGAAATACACTCCATTAAAAGAAAAGGCTGATCAAATTAGTAGCTTTTCTAATGAATTTAATACGTATGTAGAGCAATTAAAGTCTGAGTTATTGGAGACAGCTGATGATCCAACAGATTATGAAACCATGGATAAACCAGATGCATTAGATACTAAATTCTTTGAAGGAGGTAAAACTACTGCGGCTGCAACAGAGTTCTTAGAAAAGATTAAAACTTATAGAGAAGGAGTTGTTACTGCTATCCGTTCTGTAAAGGAAGTTGATGGTCAGGTAGCTACAGATGTAGAGACTACTTTTAATACTGAAAAAGTAAAAGATAGAGATGGAGTTTCTAAAGATTGGTTAAACTACAATTTTGAAGGATTTCCTTTAGTAGCTTCTATCACTAAGCTTACACAGATGCAAGCAGATGTTAAGACTACTGAGAGTAAAGTGCTTTCTGCTTTATTAGCAGGTCAGCAAGCTTCAGAACTTTCATTTAGTAACTATGAGGCAATTGTTGTGCCAGATAAGACTGCGTTTTTCAGTGGTGAAAAATTTAAAGGACGTATCGTGTTAGGACGTTTTGATGCTACATTAAAGCCTACTAAAGTGATGGTTAATGGAAAAGAGCAATCAGAAGTTCAAAATGGACAGATAATGCTTGATTTTCCAGCTGGAAATGTAGGTGAAAGAGAAGTAAAAGGTGAATTACAATTTAAAGAAGGAGACTCAACAGTAACTATTCCTATTAAAAGTTCTTATGCTGTAATTCCTAAACCAAATTCAGCTGTAATTTCTGCAGACAAAATGAATGTGGTATATAGAGGGGTTCAAAACCCAATGACAATCTCTATACCAGGAGTACCTTCAGTAAATGCTACTGCACCAGGACTTAAGAAAGTGGGTGGAGCTGGTAAGTATATAATGAACGTAACAGCTATTAAAGCTAGAGAGGTTGCTATTAAAGTAAGTGGAAAATTACCTAATGGTAGCTCTGTAAGTGATAGTAAGAAATTTAGAATTAAAGATATTCCAAGACCTGTTGGAACTGTTAGAGGGGAAGACGGAAGTATTAAAATGTCTAAAAGTGGTTTAGATAAAGCGTCTATCGGTGCGATTCTTCCGGATTTTGATTTCGACATTAAGTTAGATGTTACAAGCTTTAAGTTTAAAGTAAGTGGACAGCCAACGATTAATGTAAGAGGTCGTAGATTAGATTCTAGAGCAAAATCAGCATTGAAAAAAGCGAAAAGAGGATCTACAGTTCAGGTAATGGATATCAAAGCTCAGCTTAAAACGAATAAAGGATATAAGTTAAAGAAAATATCTCCAGTCATCGTTGAGCTAACGAACTAAAAGTAAACTAATAATTATGAATTTGAAAAATTTATTATTAACCGTTTTTAGCCTATTCGTGACAATGTTCTCGTTTGGTCAGGCTAACATTTTGAATGCTGGAAGCCCAGAGGATATTGGGAAGAAGACAATCGAACAAATTCAGTTAGATAATGACCTTCCGTTAGAGTATGGTTATGTTGATGAGCGTGATGTATTGTGGGCAAAGACTACTTGGGAAACTATCGACTTAGACGAGCGTATTAATTTCCCTTTGTATTACCCAATTGATACCGTTAACATTGGTTCAGATAGAAGAGCATTATATGATATTTTATTAGCTAATGTTAAAAACGGGAAAATTAAAAAGATTTACGCAGATTCATATTTTACAGAAACACGTACGCTAAGTGATCTAGATGGTACATTATCTAAAATAGATACGTTAGATTTAGGATATGAGCAGTATAATGCTGGTGAGCCAGTGGATCCTCAGTATATTGAGACTACTACAATTGGCGCTGCAGATATATCAGAGTATAAAATTAGAGGATATTGGTATTTTGACAAGCGTCAAGGAGAATTAAGATACCGATTACTAGGTATCGCCCCAGTAGCTCCGGATGTTAACTTCCTTAATGATGATGAGCCAGATATGGTTCCATTATTTTGGGTGTGGTATCCTGATGTAAGAGAGATTTTACATAAAGCGAAAGCATTTAATAGGAAAAATACTTCTATGCCTTTTACTTATGATCATATTTTAAATGCAAGACGATTTAGTTCGGTCATATATAAAGAAGATAATATTCAGGGTGACCGAGAGGTGAATGAATATATTATAGACAATGCTTTAATGCAATTGTTAGAAAGTGAACGAATTAAAGAAAGTATCAGAAATTTCGAAATGGATATGTGGAGTTATTAAACTCTAATGTTTCTAATATAATATTGAAACGCCCAACTCTTGTTGGGCGTTTTGTTATTTTTAGTGTATGAAAGATTTTATAATTGTTGGTTTTGGATTAGCAGGATTGTCTTTTGCAGAAATACTTGATAGAAATCAAAAGTCTTATGTGGTTTTTGAGAATAATTCAGAGCTATCTTCAAGAGTGGCTGGAGGGTTATATAATCCAGTAATTTTGAAGAGATTTACACCAGCATGGATGGCTTCGGAGCAATTGGCTTTAGCATTATCTGTATATAAAAATGTAGAAAAACAACTTAAGGAATCTTTTATCACAGAACTTCCAGTATTGCGAAGATTTAATACTGTAGAAGAACAAAATTTATGGTTTACAGCTTGCGACAAGCCCATATTGAATGAATTTCTTTCTTCGGATTTAGTCAAAAATGAAAATGTAGCTTTAGATATCCCATTCCAATTTGGTCAAGTAAAACATACAGGAAGAATTGAGGTAAAGAAAATGTTGTCTTCTTATCTAAGTTATATCGAGGCTAGACAACTATTGTTTAAAGAATCTTTTGAGCACAGTGCCTTAGATGTTCAAGAAGACTATGTTAGTTATAAAGGGATAAGAGCTAAGAATATCATTTTTTGTGAAGGTTATGGATTACGAAACAATCCATTTTTTAACTACTTGCCCCTGCAAGGAAATAAAGGAGAATATATTATTATTAAGTCCAAAGGTTTGCAATTACAGGAAGCCGTAAAGTCTTCTATATTTATTATTCCTTTGGGTGATGATCTTTATAAGGTGGGAGCTACATATAATCGAGATGATAAAACTTCGGTTGTTACTGAGTTGGCTAAAGAAGAATTACGAATGAAATTAGATCGTTTTCTAAATGCGGATTATGAAATAGTTGATCAAGTAGCTGGTATTAGACCAACAACAAGAGATAGAAGACCGTTTGTGGGAACTCATAGAGAGCAGCTAAACTTGCATATAATTAATGGATTAGGAAGTAGAGGTATATTAATTGGTCCGTATGCCGCAAAAGGGTTATATGATTATGTAACAAAAAGTACCCCTTTACATATTGAAATAGATATTAAAAGGTTTGATTAAGATACTGTTTTCTTTTTTCCGTAATGCATAAACAGATTAATCCAGATATTACGAGATAATCTAAGGATAACAGGAAAAAATACGATTAACGTACCGACGATGATAAAAAAGCTTTGTAATAAATTAAATTTTAGAATAAGATTTCCTATGACAAAAGCGGCTACCGCAAATGCAATTCCCACTCCATAACTAACGTACATGGCTCCATAAAAAAAAGAAGGTTCTATTTTATATTTTGTATTACAGTGGCTGCAACGTTCGTGCATCTGAAAAATCCTTCCTAACTTATAAGGGTTTTGTTCTTTATACATACTCTCATTTTGGCAAACAGGACAAGTGCCAGTGAAGATGCTATATATTTTAGTTCCTTTTAAGAAGCTCATAGTACTTTTATTCTATTACAAAATTAATCATCTTTGCACAAAATATTCTAAAGCTGATGTTAAACATACACAACCTTTCTATTTCATTTGGAGGAGAATACCTTTTCGAAGAAATAGCATTTAGATTAAATGCAGGAGACCGAGTAGGACTTGTTGGAAAAAATGGCGCAGGAAAATCCACAATGCTTAAAATCTTATCCAAAGAGCAAGAGCCAGATTCAGGGCAAATTGCTATGGATAAAGACGTGAAAATAGGGTTTTTAAAACAAGATATAGATTTTGTTTTAGGTAGAACGGTGTTAGAAGAATCGTATGAGGCTTTTACAGAAATAAAGAAAATAGAAAGAGACATTGATAAGATCAATGCTCAGCTGGCAGAACGTACAGATTATGAAAGTGAAAGTTATAATCAGTTAATTACAGATCTTAGTGATTTTACACAGCAATATGAGATTTTAGGCGGTTATAACTATCAGGGAGAGACAGAAAGAGTTTTACAAGGTTTAGGATTTCTTCGAGAAGATTTTGATAAGCTTACCGACACCTTTTCTGGAGGTTGGCGTATGCGAATAGAGTTAGCGAAATTACTATTGCAAAATAATGATATCCTGTTGCTCGATGAGCCTACTAACCATTTAGATATAGAATCAATTATTTGGTTAGAGAATTTTTTAAAAAATTATGCGGGAGTTGTGGTAATCGTTTCTCATGATAAAATGTTCCTAGATAATGTTACCAATAGAACTATTGAGATTTCTCTTGGACGAATTTATGATTATAATAAGCCTTACTCTAAATATTTAGTGTTAAGAAAAGAAATCAGGGAGCAACAACTTGCTGCACAAAAAAATCAATCTAAACAGATCGAACAAACTGAAAAATTAATCGAAAAGTTTAGGGCAAAAGCTACCAAAGCCTCTATGGCGCAATCTCTGATTAAAAAATTAGATAAAGTAGAGAGAATAGAGGTAGACGAAGATGATAATGCCGTTATGAACATTAGTTTTCCTGTAAGTGTGCAACCTGGTAAGGTGGTTATTGAAGCTGAAAGTGTAGGTAAAAACTATGGAGAGAAAGAAATTTTAAAAGATATAGATTTACTAGTAGAACGTGGTTCCAAAACGGCTTTTGTAGGTCAGAATGGTCAAGGAAAATCCACTTTAGCCAAAATTATTATTGATGAAATATCTCATACAGGTTATCTTAAGCTTGGGCATAATGTGCAAATTGGATATTTTGCTCAGAACCAATCAGAGTATTTGGATGGAGAGTTAACCATTCACGATACAATGATCAATGCTGCCAATGAAAAAACTCGTAGTAAGGTTCGAGATATGCTGGGAGCTTTTTTGTTCAGAGGTGATGACGTAGAAAAAAAGGTAAAGGTACTTTCTGGTGGAGAACGAAATAGATTAGCCTTATGTAAAATGCTACTAGAACCTTTTAATGTGTTGGTAATGGATGAGCCAACAAATCACTTGGATATTAAATCTAAAAACATATTAAAAGAAGCATTAAAAAATTTCGAGGGCACCTTAATTCTGGTATCTCACGATAGAGATTTTTTACAAGGATTGACTAACACGGTATATGAGTTCAAAAACAAGCAGATTAAGGAGTATTTGGGGGATATCGATTACTACTTAGAGCAAAGAAGAGTAGACGATCTCAGAGATATCGAAAAGAAGGATAAAGAATCTAAAACTGTTTCTGACACCAAAGAAAGTGCGAAACAATCTTATGAAAATCAGAAAAAACTAAAATCGCTCAATAATCGATTGAGTAATATTGAATCTAAGATCAATAAGATAGAAAAAGAAATCAAGGATATAGATGTAGAATTAGCGATTAACTATGATCAAACAATAGCAGAACCCGATTTTTTTGATAAATATCAAGCAAAAAAAGAAGAATTAGCTTCTTTAATGGATAGTTGGGAGTTAATACAAGAAGAAATTGATGCTTTAGCATAGAATTAACTTTCTACGTAAATTTCAAAAAAAGTTAAAAAATAGAATCCTAATTTGTCATTCTTATATCGTAATTGGTGTTTTATTAAATATCCTTGAATTTGAGTGTGTTACCTTAATGTTAAGCCTAAATAACCGATATACTGTGGTGTAATTTTTATCGTTAGTATCAGGTACAAATGGATATTTATAGATATTTTTGTACCGTAAATTAAATTATACAATGTATGAATGATACCAAAGCAATTGATTTAAATGCGCACGCTTTGTCTTGGATTGGAAAGATTCACTACGACTTTGGATTTTTAGTTCAAAAAGCGTTTGGTGAAAACGGATTGGATTTATCAAAGGAACAATGGAGTGTTCTGAAACGCCTCAATGTAAACGACGGTCAATCACAAAATGATTTAGCTTTTATTACGCATCGAGATAAAACATCCATGACCAGATTAGTAAATACGATGGAGAGTAAGGATCTTGTAGTAAGAAAAAGTGATGAAAACGATAGACGAGTTAATCGAATTTTCCTTACCGATTATGGTAAAGAAGTTATTGAAAAAGTGACGCCTATTATGTATGATCTTATTCCTGCAGTACAAGAAAGCTTAACAGAAGAGGAGATTGAAAATCTAATCAACACTTTGAAAAAAGTGAAAGCCAAAATAGCAGAAATAGCAGGTTAATATATAGTTAGTCCTAAAAATAAATTAAAAAAGACATCTGAGATATAGATGTCTTTTTTGTTTTTATGTAGGAAATTTATTTTATGAGTTCTTTAACTGGAACCCAAGTTAGTAGTTGATAGTTTTGTGCAGCTTATCATATTGTAAGTTTAAACAATTAAGTGTGTATGAGAAATATAATACTTTCTATTCTTGGTATATTATTGATAGTTGTTGCAGTATTTGCAGCAATGAAGATTGTCGATAGTAAGACCAAAATAAAACCAAAAGCTGCAAAAGTTATAAAAACAGTTTTTGTAGATACTGTACAAAACGGAACTGTACCTATAAAGATATCTGCGAATGGCAATCTTACTGCAAAGAGGAGATTAGAGCTCTTTTCGGAAGTACAAGGTGTTTTTAGAGGAGGTGCTAAGCTTTTTAAAACCGGACAGCCTTATCAAAAAGGACAAAAATTAATAAGAATTGATGCTTCAGAATATTACGCTTCAGTACAATCTGCCAAGAGTAATTTATATAACTTAATTACTTCAATAATGCCAGATTTGCGTTTGGACTACCCAGATATCTATGATAAATGGCAAGCGTATTTAATAAATTTTGATATTAATAAAGTAACTCCAGAACTTCCGGAAACCACTTCCGAAAAGGAAAAATACTTTATCACAGGACGTAATATTTATAGTACTTATTACAATGTAAAAAATCTTGAGCAGCGGTTATCTAAATATACTATTTCTGCACCATTCTCTGGTATTTTAACAGAGGCATTGGTTACAGAAGGAACTTTAATCAGGCAAGGGCAGAAACTTGGAGAGTTTATAGATACAAGTGCTTATGAAATAGAAGTGGCTATAAGTAAAGAATATTCAGATTTATTAAAAATTGGAGAAACTGTTGAGCTTTCTAACTTAGATAAATCGAAGGAATATCAAGGTGTTGTAACCAGAATTAATGGAAGTGTAGATCAGGCTACTCAAACCATAACCACATTTATAGAAGTAAAAGATCCTTCATTAAAAGAAGGAATGTATTTAGAAGCAAATTTAAATGCAAGAAAAGCTGAAAATGCAATAGAGATCGATAGGAATTTGTTACAACAAAATAATAAAGTCTTTGTGGTTAGGGATAGTATTTTAGATGTGATAAATGTGCAACCTGTATATTTTTCGGATAAGAAAGTCATTCTTACAGGAGTTCCCGATGGTGATGTGATATTAAATAAACCTGTTCCAGGAGCTTACGCTGGAATGTTAGTTAAGATATATCAATCAAAAAAAAATAAACAAGGGGCAAAAGGTAATAATATCATTAGTACAAATTCAAAACAGTAACTATGCGTAAGATTATTTCTTATTTTATTAGATACCATGTTGCTGTAGATGTTATTGTAATTGCGTTTATAGTATTTGGGATTTTTGGAGCGCTTTCTCTTAAGTCTTCTTTTTTTCCACTAACAGATTCCAAGAATGTTAGTATTAGTGTAATATATCCAGGAGCTTCGCCATTAGAAGTTGAAGAGGGGATTATTCTTAAGATCGAAGATAATCTTAAAGGATTAGCAGGAGTGGAAAGAGTAACTTCTACATCCAGAGAAAATAGCGGTAGTATCAATGTAGAAATCGAGAAAGGAAAGGATATCGATTTTATGCTACTCGAAGTTAAAAATGCTGTAGATCGAGTACCTACATTTCCAACAGGAATGGAGCCTATAGTGGTGTCGAAGCAAGAGGCCATTAGGCAAACCATTAATTTTGCGGTAAGTGGAGATGAAATACCTTTAAGTACACTAAAACAAATCGCCAGACAGATTGAAAATGATCTAAGAGGAATTGAAGGAATTTCTCAAATTGGTATTACAGGATATCCAGATGAAGAAATAGAGATAGCAGTAAATGAAACAAGTTTATTAGCGTATCAGTTGAGTTTTAATGAAGTGGCTCAAGCAGTAAGTCAAGCTAATATTTTGACTACTGGTGGTACTATTAAAACAAATGCAGAAGAATATTTGATCAGAGCGAATAATAGGTCTTATTATGCTAGTGAACTTTCTAATTTGGTAATTAGAGCAGAAGCATCGGGTAGAACTATTAGACTTAAAGACGTTGCTGAGATAAGAGATCGTTTTTCCGAATCACCAAACGCATCCTACTTTAATGGAGATTTAGCGGTTAACATTGAAATCACAAGCACCAATACCGAAGACCTAATTTCTTCTGCAGAAAAAACAAAAGAATACATTACCGAATTTAATGAGAAGTATACCAATGTTCAGTTAAACGTAATTAGCGATCGTTCGATCACCTTAGTGCAGAGAACCAAATTGCTTACCGAAAACGCCATTATCGGAATGATATTGGTATTAATATTTTTATCATTGTTCCTAAATACACGATTGGCATTTTGGGTAGCTTTTGGACTTCCGATAGCATTCTTAGGAATGTTTGTGTTTGCAGGTTATTTTGATGTAACCATTAATGTATTATCTCTTTTTGGGATGATTATTGTAATTGGTATTTTGGTTGATGATGGTATCGTTATAGCAGAAAATATCTATCAACATTATGAAAAAGGGAAAAGTCCTATTCAGGCTGCGATAGATGGAACTATGGAAGTGATACCACCGATCGTTTCTGCCATTATTACTACAATATTAGCGTTTGGAATCTTTTTGTTTCTCGATGGTCGTATTGGAGATTTCTTTGGAGAAGTTTCCGTAATTGTAGTACTTACCCTTACCGTTTCTTTGGTAGAAGCACTGATAATTTTACCTGCGCATTTAGCGCATTCAAAAGCACTAAAAGCAGAAGATAATAAACCAAAGAAGGGGATCGCTAAACTCTTCTCCAAGCTAAGAGATATTAATAAGTTTGGAGATAGAATTATGAGATGGCTTAGAGATAATATTTATAGCCCAATGCTCGGTTTTTCTTTAAAGAATAAGATTTTTACCTTTTCTATTTTTCTAGTGATTCTGATCCTTACAGGAGGAAGTATTGGAGGAGGAATTGTAAGAACAGCATTTTTTCCACGTATAGCTAGTGATGTAATCTCCGTGGACTTAGGAATGCCTAACGGAACCAATGAGAAAATTACAGATTCTATCATTTCTATGATCGAAGAGAAAGCTTGGATCGTAAATAAAGAGCTTAGCGAAGAATATTTGGGAGGAGAAGATTATGAAGGGAAACAACTTTTCGAAAATATTATTAGAAGTATTTGGTCATCTTCAAATGCATCATTAAGAATTAATATGCTACCAGGAGAAGAGCGACCTAATGTGCTAAATTCTGGATTAGTAGCCAATCGTATTCGTGAAAAAGTAGGTCCGGTTTTTGGAACCGAACGATTAATTTTTGGATCGGGTGGAAATTTTGGAGGAAGTCCAGTTTCTGTTTCTCTTTTAGGAAGTAATATCAAAGAATTAAAAGCAGCAAAGCAAGAGTTTAAGACGATATTAGAAAATGATTCTCGATTAAAAGATGTAGCAGATAATGATCCAGCAGGTATTAAAGAAATAAAAATAGAACTTAAAGAGAATGCATATGCTTTAGGACTTAATCTTAGAGATGTGATGGCTCAGGTAAGAGGTGGTTTTTTTGGAATACAAGCACAACGATTCCAAAGAGGTCAGGACGAAATACGAGTTTGGGTGCGATATGATAGAGAAAACCGATCTTCTATTTTAGATCTGGATAATATGCGAATTTCGACACCAACTGGAGCAAGAATTCCGTTAAACGAAATTGTAAATTATTCTATAGAAAGAGGCGATGTTGCAGTCAATCATTTAGATGGGAGAAGAGAAGTACAAATTTCGGCAGATTTAAAAGATCCGGAAACAACAAGTTCTACGGATGTGTTAGAAGAAATTAGATCCGAAATCATGCCAGACATTATTGCAAAATACCCTACAGTTACTCCATCATACGAAGGGCAAAATCGAGAGGCAGGTAAGTTTTTAGGATCTCTTGGGCCAGTTGGTTTAACAGCATTGGCCTTAATCTATATCACTATCGCTTTTACTTTTAGAAGTTATAGTCAACCTTTATTATTACTTCTGTTGATTCCATTAAGCCTACCAGCTGTGGCATTTGGACATTGGATACACGGATTTCCAATTAATATATTATCCTTATTAGGAATCATTGCTCTTATCGGTATTATGGTTAACGATGGTTTGGTACTGATAGGTAAGTTTAATAGTAATTTAAGAGCAGGAATGACTTTCGATAATGCGATTTACGAAGCTGGTAAATCAAGATTTAGAGCAATTTTCCTTACCTCGTTAACTACTATAGCAGGATTAGCACCATTAATTTTTGAAGAAAGTAGACAAGCTAAATTCTTAATACCAATGGCAATTTCAATAGCCTATGGGATTGGATTTGCCACCGTACTTACCTTATTAGTTTTACCATTGTTTTTATCGTTTAGTAATACCATTAAAGTAGGAACTAAATGGTTAGCTACCGGTAATAAAATAACAAAAGAAGAAGTAGAAAGAGCTATCAAAGAACAAAAAGAGGAACAAGAAGAGCAATATGAATTACAACCATAAATCACTGATTACATTTATCTTGTTGGTGGTAGTTGCAGGTAGTGTTGCTGCCCAAAAACTAACAAAACAAGAAGCAATTCGGTTAACATTAGAAAACAATTATGGAATTCTAATAGCAACCAATACTATCGAAACTGCTAAAAACAATAAAGGGATTCTAAATTCGGGATACCTTCCAACATTAACAGGAAATGCTGGAGCTACTTATCAAGAAGCATCTTCCAATACGTCATTCCAAGGTGCCATCGATCAAAATACGGGTTTACCTAGACCAGATATCGAAATTGAGGGAGCGGAAACGCAGCGTTATAACGCATCTTTAAATCTTAACTATACATTGTTTGATGGATTAGGAAGATACTATAATTATAAAAGATTAAAAGAGCAATACAATCTTACAGAGCTACAAGCACGAGAAACTATAGAAAACACCTTGTTACAATTATTTACGGTATACTATGAAGTGGCTAGACTTACAGAGAATGAGCAGATTTTGGAAGAAACTCTACGTATTTCAAAAGAGCGGGTAACCCGATCGAATTATCAGTTTGAGTATGGACAAAACACAAAACTTAATGTATTAAATGCCGAAGTAGATGTCGCTAATGATAGTATCAATTTAATAAATACGAGACAACAGTTGACCAATACCAAAAGGGATTTAAACGTAATCGTAGATAATGAGTTAGAAAAACAATTCTCTGTAGATACGATAGTGAAGTTTATCTCTAGATTAGAAATGGATAGTTACATAGAAAAATCTATAGAAAACAACGTCACCTTATTACAGAATGAAAGTAATATTCGTATCAGTGATTACGATATTAAGGTAAGTAAATCTGGATATTTACCAACAATTGGCTTGAATGGATCTTATGGCTGGAATGAAAATCGAAATCCACCATCTGCGTTTTTTCCAGGGAATGTTGCAGATACCTATACCTTATCAGGAGGAGTAAGTTTAAGTTGGAATCTATTTGATGGAGGAGGAACGATTACAAGAGTAAAAAATGCTAAAATAGCTTTAGATAATCAGGAATTAGCAAAGTTACAAGTAGAACAGCAAGTTAAAAGGGATATTGCCAACGCTTTAGGGAATTACGAAAACCGACTGAAAGTGTATGAAATACAACAGCAAAACGTAGTGACGAATCAGAATAATTTTGAGCGTTCGAAAGAGCGTTTCAAGTTAGGGCAGATTACTTCTATAGAGTTTCGACAAGCACAGATTAATCTCATAAATGCAAAAACAAATAAAAACCTGGCTAAATATGATGCTAAGTTAGCAGAATTACAATTATTGCAACTTACAGGTCAGTTGCTAAATATTGAATTTTAAGCAATTCGAAGTATTTTTGATAATAAAAGATCAAAAAATAACAACATATAATAGTATGTTCGAACATTTTTTTCAATGTCCCTACTGCTGGGAAGAAATATCAATGTTATTAGATCCTTCTATTACATATCAGGTATATGTAGAAGATTGCGAAGTATGCTGTAATCCTATAGAGATACATCCGCGTTTCGAAGAACAGGTATTAATAGCCTTCGAAGCGTTGAATATAGAACAATAAATACCTTTTGTTTACCAAACAGTACAAATTAGCTCTTGTTATTTCATTACACATTCCTTTAATTTATGATATTAAAATCACAACAAAAGTTTATCTTTAAGAACTACGGTAATATCATTCTGAAGAGTAACATAAAAACAGTTTTTCAAATTTTTTATGTGTTCTTCTAAATCAAAAAAATAGTAAATAATAAAATGAGAATTTTATACACATTAATCATAGTTTTTGCTTTTTTAAGTTGTGATGAGAATAAAGAAAATAGATCTTTAAATCCCGAAAACTGGGCTAAAAGAAAGGTAACATCACAATTAAGTGATTCTTTAAACTATGGAAAATCATATTTGTCAGTTTATTCTCAGATTTACAGTATTAATGAACATAAGATCCATAATCTTACCTCAATGGTTAGTTTAAGAAATACCAGTGATTTGGATACAATTTATATTTTAAGAGCAGAATATTATGATACAAATGGTAAATCAGTGAGGAAATATTTTGATCATTCAATTTATTTGGCTCCAATGGAAACCACGGAAATCGTAATCGATGAAATCGATATATCCGGAGGAACAGGCTCCAATTTTATTTTTGAATGGAAAATACCCAAAGACTGCCCAGAACCACTTTTTGAAGGGGTGATGACTTCTACATTAGGACAGCAAGGATTGTCTTTTACCACACAGGCTAAAAGAATAAAATAACACGCACTTATCTAGAACATCTTTTTTTTAATAGCCTAAATATTTCTATTTATTGATCTTCACTAAAAATATGTAGAAGACTGCGAAGTATATTGCAACCACTTTGAGATGTATCCAGGTTTCGAAGAACAGGTGTAAATTCCCTTCGAAACGTTGAAAATTGAGCAATAATCCACCGAATTTCCATTCGTCGACAGTAAATTACCATTCGTCTACAGTTAAAATGATTCTAACGACATGTAAGGGATTACCTCGTTAAAATTATTGAATTTTACTAAACAGGAGCGAATTCCCGTAAGTTTAAAATTAAAACCTGATGAGAAATTTAAAAATTTTATTAATAGAAGACGACGAGATCGAAAGAATGAAATTTACAAGAGTGTTAAAAAAAAATAACTACGCTTGTAAATTGGAAGAAGCTACTAACGGTGAAGAAGCTGTAGAAATTTTAGAAGATGAAACCAAAACTCCGGACCTAATTTTATTAGATCTGAACATGCCAAAAATGAATGGCATCGAGTTCCTAAAAAGTCTAAAATCCAACAGTCAATTAAAATATGTTCCGGTTATCATTTTAAGTACATCAAATAATCATCAGGATCTTAAAAGGTGCTACGAGGAAGGGATTGCGGGATATTTAGTAAAACCATTAAAGTACGAAGATTACGTAGAAAAGATAAAAGCTTTGATAGAATATTGGGGAAAAAATGAGTTAATTTCTGTTTAAAGTACCAGAAAACTCGTAAATTAACTAATCTCTAAACAACATATTATGAAAGGAATCGTATTTACAGAGTTTTTACAATTAGTCGAAGATAAATTTGGTCTGGAAATGGTAGACCAAATTATTGAGGAATCCAACTTACCATCTAATGGAGTGTATACTGCCATAGGAACTTATGAGTTTTCAGAAATGCTTAGTCTGATTACCAACCTTAGTAAGAACACAAACATAAAAACAGATGATTTGCTACTTACCTATGCCGAACATTTTTTTGGAGTACTGGCTGGTGGTTATCCTCAACTTATAGAAAGATATACAGACCCTCTAGATTTATTAGAATCCATTGAAAATCACATTCATGTAGAGGTAAGAAAAATATACCCTAGTGCAGAGCTCCCTACTTTTGAGGTATTGGAAAGAACTCCAGACTCATTAGCGATGATTTATAAATCTAGTAGAGCTATGTATAGTTTTGGACTAGGACTCATGCACAAAACATTTGAACATTTTAACAAAAAGGCTGTCATTACTTGCGATAAATTAAAAGATGATGGGACAGAAGTTAAATTTATGATTCAAATGACTAATGGGTGAAATTAAACCAGACATATTGCAGCGAGCGCTACAAAGAGAAAAAGCAGCTCGGAAACAAGCAGAAGGAATTTTAGAGGATAAGTCCAGGGAGTTATACAATGTTGCTCAAGAATTAAAAACAGTTAATGAGCAATTAGAATCGGTCTTAGCAAAGAAAAGTTCAGAGCTTCAAGGAATGTTTCATAATCTTGTTGATGCCTACGTGCTCATGAAGGTAAATGGAGATATTTTGGAAATGAACGATGCAGCTAAAGAACTATTCGGATACGATCCTAAGAATGAAAAACTAAATGTGATTTCTCTGATTCATAAAGAGGATATCAATTATGCGATGGATTCTTTTCAGGAGCTTGTTACCGAAGGATTTTTTACAGATTATGTGGCTAGAGCAGTAACGAAAGACAATGGTGTACGTATCGTGCATATTAATGGTAGTGTAATCAAAGATAAAAATAATGAAGTAATCGCGGCTCAAGGTATCGTAAGAGATATTACAAGCCAGATAGAAGCACAGCAACTAAAAGAAGAATTACTTAGGAATCTCGAACAAAGTAATAAAGAGCTAAATGATTTTGCACACGTGGTGTCACATGATTTAAAATCACCACTTCGTAGTATGAATGCTCTGATTACGTGGCTTAAAGAAGACTATGAAGATAAACTAGACGAAGGAGCTATGAAATCATTCGATTCATTACTCAATAAAATTGAAAAAATGGATCATATGATTGATGGAATTTTAAGCTATTCTAGTATTGATAGAAACGAAAAGGAAAAACAGAAAGTTAATCTTAATAAAATTGTATCGGATATATTAGAAATGATTTTCATCCCAGAAACTTTTAGTGTAAATATCCATGATATGTTACCATTAGTAATGGGAGATAAGTTTAGGTTTCAGCAGTTATTTCAGAATATTATTAGTAATGCTATAAAATATAATGACAAAGAAAAAGGTGTTTTAGATATCAAATGTAGAGAGATTGGTGACTTTTGGGAGTTTACGCTTGCAGATAACGGACCAGGCATTCCAAAGGCGTACCATCGTAAAATTTTTGAGATTTTTCAAACAGCACAGGATAAAACAAAGTCTACTGGAATTGGATTATCGATCGTAAAAAAGATCGTTAATATGTATGGAGGAGAAGTACAAGTTTCATCCGAAGAAAATAAAGGAACAACATTTTTATTCACTCTTAAAAAAACCTCTAAATGAAAATTCAACAATACGAAAGAAGTAATAAAGGAGAATGGGTAGCTACCCAATCCTATACCGAAAAGTTACAGAACCCATTGGTTTTAGTATTTGGAAATCGTTTCATCTTAGAAAAAGAACCGATTTTAGAAGAGGTATCAAAACTTTTTGGAACCAGTGAAATAATTATAGGTTCTTCTGCAGGCGAGATTTTAGGAGCCAATGTTACTGATAATACGATTTCATTAACCGCAATAGAATTCGAAAGAAGTACCATAAAACTAAGTCGTCAAAATATTTTGGATAATGATAAGGATACCTTTGAAACAGGAAAAAAATTAGCAGCTGGATTACCAGCAACCGATCTAAAACATATTTTTATTGTTAGTGAAGGAAGTTTTGTAAATGGTTCTGCCCTCATTGATGGTATCGAAGAAGTATATAAAGACATTCCATGTACTGGAGGATTGTGTGGTGATGATGCAAGGTTCGAAAAAACACTAGTCGGATATAACGAAAAGCCCAAAGAAGGAGAAATTGTTGCAGTTGGATTTTATGGAGATACCTTACAGATTACGAGTGCTCAATATGGAGGATGGAATCCATTTGGTCCCGAAAGAATTATTACAAAATCAATAGATAATATTTTATACGAGTTAGATAATCAACCAGCGCTGGATTTGTACAAAAAATACTTAGGAGATAAAGCATCAGAATTGCCACAGTCCGCTCTTTTATATCCACTAAGTGTGAAAACGGAAGGACGTAAAGAAGCAATCGTAAGAACGATACTAACTATCGACGAAGAAAAAAATGCCATGATTTTAGCGGGAGATGTACCAGAAGGATCTGTGGTGCAGTTGATGATGGCTAATATCGATAAAATTGCAGAAGGAGCTTCTAAAGCCGCAGAAATTGCTATGGAGTCTCGTGATAAAGATCCACAATTAGCACTATTGGTAAGTTGTATCGGAAGAAAATTGGTAATGGATCAACGAGTAGAAGAAGAGATTGAGGAAGTCATTGAAGAGGTAGGTAAAAATGCAGCGATTACAGGTTTTTATTCTTATGGAGAGTTAGCACCTTTTAGTAATAGTACAAGATGCGAACTCCATAATCAAACAATGACCTTAACCTTATTGAGTGAATAACAATGAATTCATTATTGAAGCGACAGATAAGAAAACACTTATCTGAAGAATTAAAAAATAATCCTGAGATACAAAGCTTTTTAGCCGCAATCGAAGGTTCATATAACACCTACGAAGAGCAATTTTCGATGCTGCAAAGGGCGATGTCGATAAGTTCACAAGAGTTGTTTGACGCTAATAAAAGACTAACAGAAGAAGCCAAACAACAGCGAATGGTGATAAAAAGATTGAATGATGTTATAAAAACACTTCAATCTATAGGTAACAAAGAAGTAACCAAAGAAATCAAAGATCTTACAGGAATTGAGTTAGCAACATTAATCGAAGAACAAGCGGCCAAGATTTCTGCCTTTGAAAAGCAAAGGGCAAAGATGCTTAGGGATTTAGAAAAAAGTAATGAAGAACTTACAAGCTATGCACAAGTAGTATCGCATGATTTAAAATCGCCTCTGCGCAATGTAAGTGCCCTGATTTCTTGGATAAAGGAAGATGCTGAGCAAATGGGAGGAACTGCATTAAGTCATCTCGCTCATATCGAAAAGAATATAAGTAAGATGGATAATATGATCGGAGGCATTTTGGAATATTCGCTGGTCGACAAAAAGGATAAAATTGTAAATCTGGTAGATTTAAATGTATTGATATATCAAACTATTGAGTCACTACACGCTCCAGATTTTATAGAATTTAGTATAGATAATAGGCTTCCTACAATAAAAAAGGATCCGCATAGAATCAAGCAATTATTTCAAAACTTGATTAGCAATGCGATTAAGGGAATGGATAAGGAAGAAGGGTATATCTATATTGGATCCAAAGAAGAAGAAGAGTATTGGGAATTTTACATAAAAGACAACGGAAAGGGGATTCCGGAAAAGTATCACACAAAGATTTTTAAAATGTTTCAGAGTATTGACTCCACAAAAGAGTCAACTGGAATTGGATTATCTATTGTTAAAAAGATCATAGATTACTATGAAGGAAAAATTTGGTTGGAATCTGTCGTCGGTGAAGGAACTACCTTCTACTTTACGATAAAAAAATGAAAAAAGTATGTTAATAAATTCTACAGACCCCCATAATGTAGCAAAAACAATTAAAGAAAAATCAAAAGGTCGAAACGTTGTACTATCAATACCAGATAATTATCCGGTAGATGTCGAAATGCTTATCGAAGAATTAAACAAGCTCGATGTGCAGTTCATGGGAGGAATTGTTCCCAAAATCATTTATCAAAATATGGTGTTAGATGAAGGTGTGGTTGCTAATTTTTTAGACCACGTAGTAACTCAGTTTGTGATAGAAAACATTAGAGAAAAAGATTTTACTGTTCCTCACATTCCATTTGAAAGAGAAAAAGATTATTGCGCTTTTACCATGCTAGATGGTTTAACTGGTAATATATCCCATTATTTATCAGAAGTATATCGAGTGCTTGGTAATAATTGCCTCTATCTAGGCGGAGGTGCCGGAAGCCTTACTTTGGAACAAAAACCTTGTGTTTTTAGTAATGAAGGTTTTTTTATGAATGCAGCCATAACCGTAGTTTATGAAGGTTCCGGTAGTCTAGGTGTGCAACACGGATGGGAAAAAATTGAAGGTCCTATAATCGCTACAAAAACCGATAAAAATGTAATACAAGAACTGAATTGGAGAAATGCTTTCGAGGTATATAAAGAAATCGTAGAAGCAGATAGCAATAAAGAAATAGGTAAAGAAAATTTCTTTGATATTGCAAAATCATATCCGTTTGGTGTTGTAAAAGATAACTCGGAATGTATCGTAAGAGACCCTATTGCTACAAATGAAAAAGGAGAATTAATATGTGTGGGTGAGGTATTTAATAACACCGTTGTGGATGTATTAAAAGGAAATCGATGTAGTCTGGTAAAGTCTGCAGAGAAGGCCGCGAAAATGGCCATTGAGAATTTTTCAAACCCCAAGTCTGGAGTCATCATCGATTGTATATCTCGTGCACTGTTTTTAGAAGACGAGTTTCAAAACGAATTAGATACCGTAGTAGATTTGTTGAAAGAGCAAAATGATCAAATGTTCATTGGTGGAGCATTAACATTAGGAGAAATATCTTCTTTTAATGGGTATTTAGAACTTTTTAATAAGACTATTGTAGTCGGACTATTTGGTAAAAAATGAGTGTAAATATCAACAAACATATCGCAGACATTCTTCAGCTCTACGAGTTTTCTATGTCCATAGGAAAGACGCTAGATTTTCATAAGAATTGTGATAACTTTCTGAAGCTATTGTTGGCGAGAAAAAACCTAAGTGGTTGCTGTGTAATCTCCAAAGAAGGAGATGACTTTACTAGATCTTATGCATATCCTGATGGATTGGTAGATGATAGAATGATAGAGCATAGTGGATTCCTTACAGATTGTTTTAAGGATGACACTATAAAAACCGGTATGTTTGAAGATAATACGAAAGAAATGGTTTCTTCCTGTAGAACACAAGGTTCCTGGTTGTTTTTTAACTTAAAAAACGATAAGGGATTGATGCTCATGAATCATAAAGGAACCCCATTTAATCAGGTAGAGATTAATCAGTTAACACCGATTATGGAAAAATTCTCGATTTCTCTAAAAGCCTGTGAATCCTTTATGAGAAGAGATAACTTACTAAAGAGATTAACAAAGCAAAATAAAGAGCTAAGAGAATATACACAGGTGATTTCGCATGATCTAAAATCTCCACTAAGAAATATTGTTACTTTGATTGCCTGGACCAAAGAAGATGGAGAAAATCTTCAGGATGATGTTATGCAAAACTTAGAAAGTATTGAGGATAACATCGAGAAAATGGATAACCTTATAAAGGGATTACATGCATATTCTACGATCGATAAGTTCGAAGAAAATGATAAAGAGATTGAGGTTACTCTATTTTTGGACGGAATTATAGAATCTTTAGAGGTCCCCGACAATATAGAAATCATGGTAGATAGTAATATCTCTACTTTATCGATACACCCAACACTCTTTCAAAACCTGTTTCAACATTTAATAAGTAATGCGGTCAATAGCATTGACGAGGAAAATAAAAAAGGAAAAATTAGTATTAACATAAAAGGAGAAGAAACACAACTAAAATGTAGCGTTCAGGATAATGGAAAAGGAATACCAGAAAAATATCAAGAACGGGTTTTTGAACTATTCGAAAGCATAGATTCTAAAAAGGAATGCGTTGGAATTGGATTACCAATCATTAAAAAAATTATCGATTATTACGATGGTGATCTGCTATTAGAATCAGAAGAAGGTAAAGGAACCACATTTAGTTTCTCTTTAAAAAAAGAATGAACTATGAACGAAGCCCCAAATTTGTCGTACATTAAAGAATTATCAGCCGGATCAGAAGAATTTGAAGAAAAAATAATCGGATTGCTCAAAAGAGAATTTCCTGAGGAAAAAAATGAGTTTCTGAATAATTATAACAGTAGTGTATTTAAAGCAGCAGCAGAAAATGTTCACAAACTAAAGCATAAGATCGGAATGCTTGGTTTTGAAGATGGATACGAAACTACGATCGCCTTTGAAGAAGGCTTACTTAAGGGAGAATATTCCTTATTTTCAAAATTTATGCTTATTTTAGACTCCATTGATGAATTTCTTAAAAATTTATAGGGAGAATGAATTGTATTATTATAGACGATGAAGAAGCAGCAAGGTTAATTATGGGTCAATTATGCAGACAAGTTGATGGTCTGGATGTAATTGAAGAATTTCCCAACGCCATTCAAGCTATCAAATTCTTGAATAAAGAGTCTATAGATCTTATATTTTTGGATATTCATATGCCTGATTTTACAGGGTTTGATTTTATTCAAACCCTTAAGAATCCACCTAAGATTATTCTAACTACTTCAGACAAGAATTTCGCTTTAGAAGCTTTTGAATATGAGTGTATTGTAGATTATCTAATCAAGCCTGTAACCTTACCCAGATTCTTAAAAGCTATTCAAAAAGCGGAAAGTACTCCTGCTTTAGATGTTTCTGCATCTTCATCGAGTACTGGAGAAGCTAAAGGCACAGGTTCTGAAGAAAATGATCTTTATATTAATATTGATCGTAGATTAATTAAAATAGATATTCCTACTATTAATGTGATAGAAGCCAAAGGGGATTATATTCTTATTAAAACAGAAAAGCAAAATTATACAGTACATTCGACTTTAAAAAAGATCGAAGAAAAACTTCCTGAAGATGTTTTTTTAAAAGTACATCGATCTTATGTGATTAACTTTAAGAAAATCATAGATATAGAAGATAACAGTGTATTAATTGCCAAAGATGTGATTCCTGTGAGTAGATCTAAGCGTCCTGAATTAATGAGACGATTAAATCTTCTATAACAGCATCAAAAAATATATTTTTTATTTAGATCGTGTTCTACACGATCTTTTTTTATGCTTAATGGTAAACTAACTTTGGAGTAGTCGACTCGATCAGTTTAAAAACACATGATTTTGGTCTAATAGAAACTATAAACATATATTCTTATGATAAAATAGTTGTAGTTTTTGTTTTGGAAAAGCATCTTCCCCTTTTCTACCTAACAAGTTGGCCTCATCATTATCATTACTTCTTTTTAAAGGATAGAAGTCAAAAGTCCTCCAGTGACTGAGATAGTAGAAATAAAAAAATGTATGCATCTATTCTAGTATTAAAGTATCTCTTTTGTATAAATAAACGTACTATAAACTTTTCATTATCCTTAATTCATCTTGAAATTGTTCTTTTAAATGATTGAAATTATCGTGCAGTTCGAAGATCGTTTACTAGAATTACTTGTATATAAAAACAGTTTGTCGAATTTATAAAATCGATGGTTAAACAAGACGAATGCCATTTACCGAAAGTTTGCTGCTGTTAAACAGTTAATTACTACCATAAATCGAGTTTCGACGAAAATTTTCGTACACAATAACTTACATTTCGTCGATAAATATCTACCGTTCATCGAAAAATATAACCGTTAATCGGTTATATAAGTAATTTCATTGTAGGAAAAATATGGTATGCGCACTTTATGATTCCACGTTCTATTTTTTATTTACTAATAACCCTAAAAAGACATTTGCTATGAGATATTTACTGTTTTTATTTTTACTGTTCTTATTACCTTCATGTGCTGTAGAAGACGACTACGTTCCAACATCTATAGAACCAATATTTATGGATAATCCATCAGCAAAATTATTAGTTGATATTATCTATGTAGTTCCTTCAAAAAACCACAATCAGTCAAAGTACGCAATAGACGAAACTAGATTTATGGATTTTATCAATGGTTGTTTTTTTAATAGACATAACATTGGTTTCGAGATGGGAGAATCCAGAGTTCTTATTAATAGCGAGTTATACGATCTTAAGGATAACAGAGATCAAGAATCCTCGGTATTCAATACAGAAACTCAGGATTCTTATAGACAAGATAGAATGAATATATATATCATTCCAAGAACAAATACAGTTGCTATTGCAGGAATTGGACTAAAGCAAAGAGCATTAATAACTGATGAATTTTTATTCACTACGACTGCTCCACATGAAATAGGGCATGCATTAGGACTTTCTCACAAAGAGGTAGAAGGAAACATTATGTGCAGAGTAAAACCTTACTTACGTAAAGAATTTGATAGTGATCAAGTAGATACGATGTATAATAAGATTTTAAGTATCAACTAACCTAATAGATATTATTACTGATAAACCTAGTAATTAATATAAAGAGTATAATAAAATAATGTGTTTCGATTTTTATGTTTACCTAAAACGGTAGGATTTTGATCTCTTCCTACCGTTTTTTAAATTGTTTTAAGCACATTTTACCTTTATCGAGGTCAGAAAACCACTCACCTAATCAACAATACCATTCATCGAGTAATTCTTTTTAGAGGCTTCATCTTCAATACTTTTGAGATATAGAAACCAAATATTTAAAGCCGTGAAAAATACTATTACCCTTTTATTAGCCTTAATTTGCTTCGCAGCAAATGCCCAACAAACGTTCGAATGTAACGATGGAACTTTTTACCAGGTAATCTCTGGATCAATGAAAGCCTACGATCCTATTACAGGTTCTTATTCTGAAGCTTTACATTCTTATGATACTTATAACGCTGGTGGTTATAACGTAGTGGATAACTACTTATATGCTATTAAGAAGAGTGATAAACACTTATTACGTATCGCAAAAGATATGGTGATAGATTTAGGAGCAGTTGCTCCAAACGGAACTACAGTTTTTGGAGGTGGATATGCAGCTGATGTAGATCCAGATGGTAACTTGTGGGTATTCCAAAATAATACAAAAAGAACTTTCCATAAAATAATAAATCTTAAAGATTATGATGGTAGTTATTCGCCACAATTCGAGATTGTAGAAGCAGATGTTACTGCGCCTAGTACGTGTGCAGATATCGTTTATGTCAATGGAGCTTTTTACGGAGGTAGTAGAGGTAAGATTTTTAAATGGGATCTATCTTCAGGAACTCCTGTGTTTTCTAGTAAATCGGTAGCCAATTTACCATCCAGCACATTTGGAGCGGCTTATGCGGATTCAGCTAATAGATTATATTTCTCAGATAATAACGGAGGTTTATATTTAATCAATGATTATGAGGGAGCTAATCCTTCGGCAACTCTTTTAAATTTAACAGAAACTACCAATTCCAATGACGGTTTTAAATGTGCAAGTGGTATTTCTCCTTTAGATAAAGACGCAGATGGAATTTTGGATTCTATGGATGCAGACTGTGATGGTGATGGAATATCAAATATAGTAGAGTGCAATGGTATGGATCCTTATGGAGATATCGACGGAGATGGTATGTTTAATTATTTAGATAATGACATTAGCGGTAATGGAGATAATGTAGTACAAGATGCATTTGATAGAGATGGAGATGGAATTCCAGATTTTTTAGATATCGATTCTGATAATGATGGTATTTATGATATCGTAGAAGCAGGTGGAGGAGCTAATGATACTAATAATGATGGTATTTATAATAATCAAGATACAAACTATCAGGATACAGATAATGACGGTATCGCTGATACCTATGATGTAGATCAGTTAGGTATAGAATTTATTCCTTTGGATACAGATAATGATCAGGTATATGACTGTTATGACGTTGATTCAGATAATGATGGAATTATAGACCTAATAGAAGGTCAGGAAGAGAATTCCTTTTTAGGGCTTTCGGGTAACGATGAAGATGTTGACGGAATGGATGATAACTTCGATCCTGATTTTGGTGGAACTACAAATGGAACTGTAAATACGGACAACACAGATGCGTATGATCATTTAGATACGGATTCTGATAATGATGGGATTTCAGATCATATAGAAGCTTATGATAGTGATGGTGATGGTGTAGCAGAAACGGTAGCTTCTGGAGTAGATTCGGATAATGATGGATTAGATGATCACTTTGATCAACGAAAAACAAAATTTGACCCTCAAAACGGTGGCCAAACACCAGCTAGTTTTCCTATACCAGCAATTTGTGATCGTTATAACTATTTAGGTGAATTTAATGCTAACGGGAAGCCATTATATCTAGACGGACAAGATGTGGTTTCTCAGGAAACTCTAGATATGATAAATAATGCATTGCCCGAAGGATATCCAGTTCCTGATTTTAATCCTCATTATATCTCATCAGGGTATGATACGGATGTGGTAGTACAAGAAAATGCAGAAGTTTGGATAACCTTCGTAGGAGAGGGAGCTGGATATAAAAATACACTTGGATTCTATACGTATGATGCAGACAACCCATATACTACCGTTCCGCAGCCAGAAGATATTACCATAATATTCCCAAATGTATCTGCTGTAGGTAGCGGAGGCGAGTTAGAAATAGGGGATAAAGTAAAAATAGGAAGTTTTCCTCCTAATACAGGTATTGGATGGGTATTATTAGCAGATGCATGGAAAGATGGATGTGTAGATACAGGAAACTGGCAATTATACTCTAATCCAGATTACAATCCAGAAAGTAATGAAACTTTACGATACCATAACGTGTTGCTAAACGATCCAGATTCTAATAGAATCATTCTTGGATTCGAAGATATTAGAAGAGATTATGCCTCTTGTGATCAGGATTTTAACGATGCTTTATTTTATATTACTGCAAGTCCAAACTCAGCAATGAAAACGGATAATTATGCAGATATTAATAGTGCCACAGATGTTACATCGGCAAATGATGGAGGATTAGAAAGTAACGGAGATTTAGCTAGCTTAATTGCTAAGCGTAACTTTAATAGAACAAAATCTAATTCGATTTTTAATACTAAAAAATCGCAGAGAAGCTTTCAGCCAGGACTAGTTTCTTATAATTCAAAAAAGAATGGAAACTTAAGTACATATTTCCCTGCAACAGGAGTGTTAGGATCTGAGTCGGCCTATGTGTCTAGCCCAGAAGATCTATTAGAAATTACAAATGCAAATACAGTATTTTCAGTTGATTATTATAATAACGAAAAAAGAGTGGCAGCTGCTTTAGCAACTTCTACTACAGGTAAGATATATGATCATTCTAAAACAATCTGTGATCGTCTTAACGGGTCTAAATTGTTAGATTTAAGAACTGTAGCTATCAGAAACCATACGATTATTAGTACGCGAATTGAGAGAGCTTCTGGTGAGATTGAGTACGCACTTACATTCTCGATCAAAGAAGGAGAATCAGAAAATGAAATTTATAGCCTTTGGAATATAGATAGCTATCCAGAAGGAGATTATACCAATTTCCAGGTGTGGGGCGGTTCTGTAGCACAAGTAGCTAATATTGCGAATCATATTTTAGATACTTTTATAGCAGAAAAGCCAATGAGAAGTCACGAAGTAGCTGATAGAATTCCGACAGTGTATGTAGAAAAAGGAAACTATACAAATGGAGAACTTACATTAAGTATAGTAAATACAACAGGAGCTTCTTCGATGGACTTTAATGGAAATATTAGAAGAACTGAATTATCAGCAGAAGTACAATTGAACCAAGCAATAGCATTGTCTGGCGAGTATAGAGAAGAAATCAAAGTAGCAACAGGATTCTTATTCGATATCGGATTCTCAGTAAATGGAACAGAATCTACGCAACTAGATGCATTATACCTTGCAGATGGTCCTTGGGGAATTGATTATACAGAAGAAGGAGTGGTTATAGAAACATTCGAAGTGTTAGAACAAATAGAAGGAGCTACAGAAGAGAACTATACGATAGAAAGAGGCATTGCAGTGAGCGGAGAAGTAAAAGAAACAATGAATATCTTTAGAAATATTGTAGCAGGAGAAGGTACATTGAATGTAGAAGCTTATGATGCATTACAATTCCAAATGAATACAGACAGAGACATTGAAGTAATCTTAGTAACAAAAGATCTTGTAGATTGGAATAATAGATTAAGATATACTGTAAAAGCAGGTGCTAAAAGTAAAATGCATACAATAGCTTTCTCAGATTTTGTGAATGGACAAGGAGCAAGTACAGAAGTTATAGATGTAAGAAGTATTGTATTCTCTGTACAAGGAGACTATCAAAACTTCGAACTGTTTGATGTCGCTATTACAGAAGTAGCATTTACGAACAGCTCTGTACTAAGTGTAGATGAGTATGAGATTGAGGATAAGCTTACCAAAGTAATGAATTATCCAAATCCATTTCAGATGACCACTTCTATTAGAGTGCCTGAAACAATGCAAGGAAATATTCAAATTACAGTAGTTGATATGCTAGGAAGAGTAGTAAGAAATGAACAACTAGAAATGGTAGCTCCTAATGTAGCTAGATTCGACGGAAAAGAGTTAACAGCAGGAGTATATAAGTATATCGTATCCGATGATCATAAGAAAAGTTACCAAGGAAGTTTTATGAAAAAATAGAGTATTGATTTCGGTTGGGTTTTTGGGGTCTACTAAGAATAGCGAGGATAGGTGTTGTTTCCTCGCTATTTTTTTATGCTTTATTCCTTATGGAAATCTTTTAATTTTTTATTCGTAATGGTAATCAAATTACAATCTTAATTTTTCAATCTTTTTATTAAAAAGCGGTTTTTCTAAGAAGTACCATTTTAGTTTAAAACCAATTTCAGTAAATTCAAAACCGGCAGCAGTTGCAGAAGCTATATTACTATACTTTCCATAAATGTGAGCCATAAATCTTTCAGAAAAATGATGACCAATTTTTCCTTCTGCTCTAAAGGTAGTAGAAGCAGGATCTTCTTCTACAAACTGGCGTCCTACAGCTGCACTTAAACTATAAAACCAATCATTATTCTGGTCATTCAACAATTCAGCAAAAACTTCTACTAAATGAAATGATGACGGACTGAAATAAATGGTTGGTACTTGATCTTTAAAAGAAATATACTGATAATTAATACCGGTTTTTAGAACAGGTCTGTTTAAAATATTATAGTATAATGAAGTGAACAATAAATTTCTAGTATTATCATCGGATTGAGTTGTATATATGGCCTGAGTATACCATCCTAAATTAATGTTGGTACCAAGGTTATAATTTATGGAGTAATTATTCATGATAATTTCTCTATCAATAAGATCTGCATTAAAATTTTGTAATTCTCTTTTGTAACCAAAATCTAAACTCTGAAGTCTGAAAGGTTTGGTGCTAATAATCACTTCACCAATGACACCTGTATAACTGGTTATATTTGCATCAGATGCATTAAATCCAAGATTTGCTTTTAATCCTATCCTGCCTCCAAATTTATAATCCAACCCAATTAGAGCTTCTTGGGACTCGGCTTTACTACCTGTTTCAGTATTTTCTGTAGTTCTAAAAGAATAGCTACCTCTTATTTTTAGTTTTGGAGATAGTGGTATTTCGGTATTAAAATTAGTACTTATGGCTTCATTATTGCCATTATCAAAAGTATATGCCGTCCTATTTTCTATAAAAGGAGTATGAGATTTTTTTAAGGTAGCGATTAGTTTTTCTGCATCGGGTTGTTTTGGATAAAAGAATAAAGTTTTAAAGGCAAATTCATAAGACTTCATGTCTAAACCAGATGCTCTATATGCATTGGCGATTCCCAAATTACCATCGAATGAACTTTCACTTTTAGCAAGAATTTTTTGATATTGATCCAGACTCAGTCCAAAATCACTAGTATACATTCCTAAAGTAGCTCGTAAACTTAAAAGGTTAGTACTTTCTGGATATTGTTTTTCAAATTCTAATAATGTGCTCTTTGCTTCTTTAAACTTTTTATTCCAGAATAAGGCCTGGATATAGCGTTCGTAGGATGATATCAGAAGATTCTCGTCTGACGGAGATAATTTTTTCGCTTTAAGAAGTGCTTCACTTGCCTGTTCTAATGCTTTCTTTTCTTTAAATCTTTTGTGAGATACTAACGATAGTCCTTGTAAAGAGGTAATACTATCTTTAGGGTTTGTAGCGATTGTATGGTAAGCTTTTTCTGCATTATCATACTGTTCTAGAATGATATAGATATTAGCTTGATTTAGCAAGGTGTCTTTATCTTCAGGGAAATCATTTAGATTTTGCTCTAATAGGTTTAATGCTTCTTCGTATTCTTTATTCTGGGATAGTGTGAAAGCATATCCTAGTCTAATGTATTTTCTAGAAATTAGCGCATTTGGATTTCCTGCTTGTATCGATAATGCTTTATTCACAGTCTCCAGCGCTTGGGGATATTTTTTTAGGTTAGAAAGCGTATTGGCGTATCCTAGTACCGCTGCAAAACTAGTATTGTTTTCTTCCACTATAGTTTGATAGTAGGTTTCCGCTTTTTCATAATTCTTATTCCATAATAAAGACTCTGCATAGTTTAGTTTTATTTCATAGTCATCTGGATATATACTTTTTAGTTCTGTAAAAAGAGCAACTGCTTTTTCCGATTCTCCTAATAGTCCTACGGCGCGCCCATAACATAATTTTGCAGTTCTGTTATCGGGATAATTTTTAAGGATACCTTCAAAAAAGGACTTGGCTTCTTGGTAGCGACCATTTTCTAGATAACCAAACCCTTCTTTCATATCTTGACCATTGGTCAAGGTTATTATAAAAAGAAGGAAAACCAAAAGTATTTTTTTGTTCATATACCGTATTTGGAATAACAAGTTACTAATATTTTTTGAAGATAAATTCTCCTTATAATATAATACTTGTAAGTTAGGTTTTTGAGTTAATATTAAAAATATAAACGCACTTTTTTTGAGGGAATATTCAACTTTAAATTACGGAATTCTCCCTTTTTGAAAAAAAAGACTCAGTTTTAAATGTTAAAAAAAGAGGTAAAAAGAGGTTTTTTCTGCTTTTAAAAGTTAATTAAATGTTAATTTTATCGATTAAAGGCATTTAAAACCGTTGTAATACATAGTGTCTTGCTAAAACCTTATTAAAATTACGGTTTTACAGTATTTATTTAAAAGATAATACATTTAACTTTACAGTAAGTTGATTCATAGTTATTTATGCTCAACTCAGTCGTCATAAATTAAAAGAATAAATCTTCGGTTGCCCTTCGAAGAAAGTAGAAATTAAAATGATTAATTTATAACAACAACAACACTTTTACCTTGTTTTTTACAACAAATAAAAGCAAGGCCCCAAAATCTTAAACAACAATGAATACAATCCACATCATTATTCCTTTTCGCGACACATAGTTTTATAGGATCTAGCAAAAGTTTTGGAATGAAGAAATCCTTTACTAAAGTGCTTTTGAAGAACGTATATGATTTAAAAATATATGTTATGTATTCTTTAAAAAACTTTTAGACCAATCTATGATAGTATATAGTTCTATTGCACAATACCATAGATGTTTGTTTTAAAATGGCGCTGATGGTAAATACTTCATCTAATGATATTTGTCATTCGTCGATCATAAAAAGTATCTGGTCTAAAACAAGAGAATATTGTAGAAAAGAATAAAGATATTGAGAGTAATCAAAAACTAAATTATTATGGCCCTAAAAATAACACACCGATACGGAATTTTTGAACTAGAAGGAAATGTAGTAGGTAAAAACGCTTTATCTGTAAAGAATCATTTCGAACAATTAATGCTTTCGTCAGAGCAAATCGTATTATCCTTGGATAAGGTAAAGAGGATTGATACGCAAGGAATCCAAGTGCTTAGCAATTTATACAGAAGAGCAGTTAAAAACAATAAGATATTCTATTTGATTGGAGCAGAGAATGCCATTATAAAAAAGGCCTTTGGTAAAGTAAATTATGTTATAAGAAAGGAGTCTCTGTAATTATTACTAATCCCAAAATTAGCCCCAAATGGAATTAGAAATAAATAATGTAAGAGGACGCATGGAAGTAGTAGGAGATTTTACTTCCGAGAATGTCCATAAGGTAAAAGATCATTTTAATTACTTATTAGATCACTATGAAGAAGTAGTAATGTGTCTAAAAAAAGTAAAGAAGATAGATAAAAAAGCTTTACAGGTGTTACAAGGCATTTATGCCAAAGCGCAGCGTAGAAAGAAAGTATTATTTGTATTAGGAAAGAAAAATAAGAAGGTGTTTATGACCTTAAAATCAAATAAACTCAACCATATTTTTAGAAATGACTATTAGCACATTGGTTCCAAAACTAACATCAGAGCAAAAATTTATGCTTAGTGTTATCGTAGTGAATGCTGGGAATTATCTGTATAACTTATTGTTAGGAAGAATTCTTGGTCCAGAAATGTTTGCAGATGCAGCGTTGTTGATCACTTTTTTGTTAGTGTTATCCTTTGTTGCTATGACTTTTCAATTAGCTACGGCTAAATTTTCAGTACTATTTGAGAATGCTACTTTTAAAAGTTTCATTGCTCTTATTTATAAATATGCAGGCATTACGGGTATTGTGATTGGAGCTGCCATGGTTGTATTTTCAGGAGAGTTACAGCAATTATTTAATACTAAATCTTCTTTGATGTTTACCATTTTTGGATTGGGAGTACCTGTGTACTTTATCATGAGTGTAAATCGTGGTTTTTATCAAGGTACCAAACGATTCGAAAAACTTGCCTGGACCTATCAGGGAGAGATGTTTAGTAGATTAGCCATTACACTTTTATTGATTTTTACCATCACTACCGTAAGCTCATCAATTTTAGTAGTCATAGGAATCTTTGCATCCTTCTTTTTTGGGTTATTACCATTTAAGAAAGAACACTTTGTGCTTAAGGTAAAGAATGTACTAAGTAAAGAGCAGTCTAGTCAGATCAGTAAGTTTTTTGTGCTTACTGCATTTTATGAGTTGACTCAGATCATTATTAATAATAGTGATATCTTATTAGTGAAGCATTATTTCCCAGAATATGATGCAGGATTATACGCGTCTTTAGCATTAATCGGACGTGTGGTCTACTTTGTTACCTGGATGTTTGTAATGCTATTACTACCAGCGGTTATAGAAAAGAAAAAACTAGGAGAAGCTACTGCACCAATTTTGGTTAAATATGTTGGTTATGTAGTAGGGCTGGCATCTGTCGTTGTTTTAGGATGTTATCTATTTCCAGAATTAGCGATTCATTTATTATTTGGTGATGCATACCTATCTATGGCTCCTTTATTATGGAAATACGCTGTAGCAACAGCATTATTTGCGGTGTCTAATATATTCGCGTACTATTTTTTGTCTTTGGATCAATATATGCCTGTAGTCGTTTCTGGTTTATTAGGAATTTCACAGATTTTACTCATCGTATTTTTTCATAGTTCTTTATTAGAAGTGGTGGTTGTGCAGATAATTGCGATGGCAGTTTTATTAGTAATTCAGTTGATATACTTCTTTTTTAAAAAGTAGTAAAGAAATAGATGAAAGAAGTAAAAATGTTATTGATCGAAGTAAAACGGTAACCCAACGAATATTAAAAGACAAATAGATAAATAAAAAAGAAATTTACATCAACATACAATCAAAACACATGAAATTAGCAATCGTAACAGCATATCCACCAAGTAAGGTGACTCTAAATGAATATGCATTTCATTTAGTAAAACATTTTAGACAGCAAGCAGAAATTACAGAATTAGTTTTATTAACTGATATTACCGAAGAAGAAGCAAATTTAGATTTTGAAACAGAAGGTTGTAGCGTTATTGTAAAACAATGTTGGAAATTTAATAGCTATAAGAGTATTAGAACTGTCATGAAAGCAGTTAAAGAGACAAAACCTGAAGCTATTTTATTCAACCTTCAGTTTATGAAGTTCGGAGATAAAAAGATAGTTGCGGCACTAGGACTGCTATTACCGTTCTTATGCAAAATGAAAAAGATACCAACGATTGTCTTATTGCATAATATCATGGAACAGGTAGATCTAGGCAAAGCTGGTTTTACAAACAATGTTTTTTTAAAAGCAATTTTTAATTTTATTGGAACAGTCTTAACAAGGTTTGTTTTAGCTTCTGATCGTGTTGCAGTAACGATTAGTAAATACGTAGAAATATTAGAGAAAAAATATAACGCGAAGAATGTGGTTTTGATTCCTCATGGAACTTTCGAAATCCCCAAAGAACCGTCGTACGAATTACCAGAAGGACCATTGAAAATTATGACTTTCGGAAAGTTTGGGACTTATAAAAAAGTAGAAATCTTAATCGATGCTGTTAAAAAAGTGAGAAAAGAAACCGGAGCGGATCTGGAAGTGGTTATCGCTGGAACCGATAACCCGAATACACCTGGGTATTTAGAAAATGTACAAAAACAATATCAGGATACACCACAGCTAACATTTACAGGTTATGTAGAAGAAGAAGATGTGCCAGTAATTTTTGGAGAAAGTGCTATGGTAGTATTTCCATATACATCTACTACTGGAAGTTCTGGAGTACTACATCAGGCAGGAAGCTATGGGAAAGCAGTGGTAATGCCGGATTTAGGAGACCTTAGCATATTAGTAAAAGAAGAAGGATATAGAGGAGAGTTTTTTGATCCTCAAAGTACGGATAGTTTGGCTACAGCAATACAAAAGATCGTGGTAGATAAAGCATATAGGAATCAATTGGCAAAAGCAAATTATCAAGCAGCTACCGCATTTCCAATGAGTAGGATAACTAAAATGTATATCGACTCATTTAAAAGTATTAAAAACGGAAAAAGTAAGAAAAAGAAAGAGGAAAAAGAATTACAAGGAATATCGGTTTAAGTACTGTCATTGTCTTAATAGAATGACTTAAGCCATAATAATTAAGTGTTTTGATGTTTTTTTCAAAAAGATGTTTTTCAATAACTAATAAATTGGAAAGCATCTTTTTTATTTCCATCTGCATCAATAAATCCAAAATGCTTTTGTGCATTTTTTCTCCAAGGCAATCTTCCAACTACATCTGTTGGGATTTTATTAAAATCATACAATGTCCAAGATAAATAGTGTAATTCATGTTGTTGGATGATTTTTAAAAATGCTTCATGGTACGCTGCCTGATCTTCTTCATTATTCCCGAAAGGAGCCCACAACCCTTTGTCAGAAGACAACCCAAATTCTTGTAATACTAAAGGTTTTTTTAAAGAAGATATAGTTTTAAAGATATCCTGAAACTGAGTCAAATCTTTATAATAATGAAAAGATACAATATCCACATCTTCACTCAGAATATCTGCAGTTTCTATAGAAGACCAACCAATGGTTATGGGATGTTCTGTATCTATAGTGCGTATTTGATGAATCATTTCTTTTAACCAGGCAAGAACGGTTTCTTTTGTTCTGCTTTCAAAATCAAGATTAGGTTCGTTTTTTATATCCCACATAAGAAGCGCTGGGTGCTCTTTGATACTACTTACGATTTGCTCAGCGTGTCTATGCGTAAAGGTCCAATCGTTTATATCATAATTACCATAAAAATCAAAGAGGGTAAGTACGACTTTTAGACTATTCTTTTCTGCCAGATCCATCACTTCTTTTAGCTTTATGAGTTTGTCTGCTAGTACATATTCTTTTCCAAAATCTTCGTAAGGAACAAATATTCTGATGGTATTTAATCCAGCATCGTTGATAATTTTAAAATCCTTTTGGATAATATCAATATCAAATTCTTCACCAAACATATTCCATGGAGTTTCTTGCGGATAATAATTGATACCTTTTATTTGATAAGGTTTATTGTCTACGATGATTTGATTTCCTCGAACATATGGAGATTCTTTTTGTGTATTGGTGTCAATAACTGTGATATTAGGTTGTTTTACAATATGTCGTACTCTCCAAAACCCATCCTCAAGAAGCATTGCAATTTTGTAACTCGATATAGAAGTAGTTTCATATTGCAAGTTGTTTTCTTTAAAACTTTGGGTGTAAGATCTTACGTTTTGATCTTCAAATACTACTAGCTGCCCATCTGCGCTATAAAAGTCCAGAGCAAGATGATGATCTAATGTAGTACTCAAAATTTGCACGTCATTTGTCTTATTAAAATGAATTCCATCAACTAAGTTCTTTCGGGCACTTTCGGTATAAAAATCAAAAATACCTAAGGAGTCATAAGTAGCATATCCTACGTTTCTAACGTACCACGAATTCACATAATCTTTTTGGATATCATACATGGTTTGTTTTTCGATCGGTCGTGCAGGATTTATAGTGTCTTTCCATTCGACTTTGGGAATATACGCTTGCTTATTTTTCACACCGATATGTAGCATCATAGAACGATCTGCACCAGTACTAAGAAATGATAACGTTTGACTTATTCCAAAAAGGATTAAGGCATTTATAGCAATAAATGATGTGATGATGAAAGACCTGTATATCATTTTATTCTTTTTCTTCATTCTAATTCGATGCGATCATATTTTTTATGTACTCCCATTCCCTTGATCTCTAAGGTATAAATTCCCTTTGGAAAGAAATCCTCAGATACGTAAAAATTCACAAATCCTTTGGATGAAAATTCAGTTAACTTTTCAATTAATTGATCATTCTGATAGATATCCAAAGTGATTAGAGCTCCATCTGGTATGATTTGATCCATGAAACTTACAATAGGACCAATTTCTATAGTTCTATTTTGTTCTTTAAAAATGACCTTATAATCAGAAACGGCAGCTTCAAAATTTAGTTCGATACTATTGCTTTCTGCCATTTCAGGAATAAAAGCCTGAGCATTCCAGGTGGATTTTTGATCAGGATGCACCATAAAGCCTCTTGCTACACCATCTATGGTAGTTCCTGAGGTACGTAACCTTTCTTTATTGTCCTTTAGAATACTAAATTCTACAATACGACCATCACTGATAATATTCCCAAATTCATCTTTTATTGTTGAGGTAAAAAATTCTGCAATTTGATTGCCGTCAGCATAATTATGTTTTGTGTTCACAAATAATTCAAAATCCTGTCCTTGAGAAGGAAATACATCTAATGAAAACTCTTTAGAAGGGATGTTATCCAAATTTGCACTTACCAGTATTCTTCCAGATTTTTCATAGGAAAATATGTTTTTCCAAACGATAAAATCTTTACTGTAAATATCATCGTCAATTTCTTTGTCTAAGAATTGATGTTTGACGACGATTAGAGTGCTATCCTTCACAGGATTATCATAGCGATCTGAAGCAATGATGGAAAGCATACTGTAATCAGTACCTCCTGCAGTAATGCTTGGAGGACCTAAGTAGGATTCTAATGGTTCTTTTATATCAGTCATCGCAGTAATGTAGCATTCTCCAGTATATATGTTTTTTTTGTTTTTAACGAGATGATAATTAAGTATTCCTCTCTTTTTAGATACAAATTCTGGGATTTTAAAAACTACAAAATCATGTTGTTTTTCTGGTGTAAGTAATGTAGTGCCATAAGAACTTTGGATTGCTAATACCAAATTTTCTATGGTATCGTATTTAAATTTTAAAACGATTTCTTCTCCGGCGGTATATTCATCTTTTGCATCGAATAGAACAATTTCCTTATCCATAACAGTATCCGTATGGGTTGTGTGGATCGTAAATCCAAAAACCAATACAATTGCAACTAATAGATATGGATAAATATTTAATTTCATTAATAAGGAGCTCCGATATAATTGTTTATTTCTACTTTTATATAATCATATCCTTTGCCTTCGATAGGGATGAGGATATAATCATCTTGTTCAATTCGTCTATTAGGTGTTACTTTATGACTGATTGCTTTATTAGGTAATCCATTTATATAAATATTTTCCATATCCTGACTTAAGGAATTGATACATTCTAACTCTTTTAATTCAAATTCGAACACCTTTTTACGTTGAGGTCGGATACCTTCTCTTACATACGAATGATCAACCCAAATGAGTTCTTTATTGCTATTGTAATAAGAAATAATTAATTGAGGTATAGTAACTTCTTGTAAACCGGAATTGAATAAAATACCTCTAACTTTCTTGTCACTTATTTTAATTTCAGAGATCGATAGTCCTTTGTACAAATCAGTGGTAGCAACATTTCCTGCGCATTGCAAATTAAAAGTGGTCGGTATATCAGCGAGTTCAATAGCTGTAAATTCATCTGGGTTAAAAGTTTTAGGTTTATCAGAATTCATCCAAGCAATTCCTTCAAAATTAACTCTAAAACTGGTAATCTCTTTAGGTACAAGTTTGTGTTTTATTTGATCTTTAGCATTATAAATAGCTAATTCTTCATTTTCCTTATTGTATAAAGTTGCTTTTATAACTACGTCTGCAGGCACATTGTCAACATTTTGTATCTCACCTACAATGGTATAGGTAGTGTCATTCTGAATTAGATTGGCTTTCAGAACCTCCAGCACTGGTTGTTTCAATACATCTTCATGGAAAGTTTGTTCAGAAGAGATTCGTCTTCTTCCATGGTTATAGAATTGTGTTTTGTTTTGCGAAAACAATTGATCCGGTGGAATATCAAGATCATAATTAGGAGGTTTTACAAACCACTTTCCTTTATGCTTCACCAATTCATGATAAAATACTTTATCAATACGTTCTAATGGAGTAATCCAGTAGGTAGTAGCTTTGGCTTTTGCTGTACTATCTGTTTGTTCCAAAATATCAACAGTAATCTCATCCATTTTGGCATAAGAACTTAATAAACCATCCGTTACTGCTATTTCTAGCATATATTGTTCTTCCTTTTTATCACTTTCGGGATCTATATAGCTGTAAGCTCTTTTAAATTCTTTGAAATCCAGCGCATCATAATAGGATTTGACTATGTTTTCTGGACTAATTTGTGTGGCATTTTTGAGATAGAAAATATAAAAACCAAAAGCTATCACACCTAAGAGAAAAACAACCCAAATATGTTGTAGACGGATCATATAATTTTTAAAGTCATCATATTGAATACGATAATTATAAAAGTCAAGGAGACTTCGTTCTTTTGTTTTTAAGGCTCTTATCCAAATGAATTGTATGTTGATGATAAAGGCAATAAGTACAGTAGTTACAGGAATAAGTCCCCACATTAATTTTAGAGGTAATGCCACATCATCTTTAGGGATGATATTAGGAATGGGTGGAACATTTAGTTTTTCCCATACCATAATCCCGTTTTCTAGTTGTCTTAGACGTTGCCAACCACAGAAGAAGAGAACTGGATCATAAAACTTATCATTGGAAAATACGTATTTGAGATTGTATTTCTCTGGTACAGTTAAGAATTGCTGTAAAGAGCCAATGCCTTCTACGCCTCTAAATTTAGAATTCTCTAATCGTTCTACGGCTCTCGATGTTAGTTCGGGAAGTCTTCTTGCAGAGTGGTAGTTACCATCTACGGTCATGGCATTCGTTTGCGCAGAAAGCCATGCCATCTGATCGCCAAACCCCAACGGAAGGTATCGCCAGTGATCGTGTTGATCTTGTTTTAGGAAATTTAAGATAGGAAGCATTTTAATTTTCTGTGGCTGCGAAGGTCTAAAATAACCCAAACTCATCGTAAAAATGCAGACAAAAATATAAGCTCCAGCAAAAGCTCCTCCGAGGATTCGGTGATACACGCTTCCAAATTTTTGTTGAATTTTATTTTTTATATCACCTTCGATAAATCGATAACAAAATTCACCGAATATAGGAAGTGCCATAATAGAACCCCAAAGGGTAAATCTATCCAACGTAAGAATATTAAAGGCATTATCCCCCAACATCATTTTTGGGATTGGAGTGGTGCCACCAGTTCCTAGAATACTTAATAAGGTAAGTGAAAGGCCAAAAAACAGGTATCGTTTACTATAATATCTATAAAATAAATAGGGGAAAATAAATAAAATGATACCCCAAGGAATTGTGAAAAACACCAATCCAGAAGAAGTAACTTCTAAGAAATTATCTCTTGAACCATGAGGAATAGGAACCTGGGTGATAGGATTGTTTTTGGTATTAATCCAGTAGGGTAGGATACAAAAAATAATAAGAAGTAGAGAGCCGAAACCAAAACTTACAATTCTCCAAAACAGCTTAAAGAAAGTTTGTAGAAAATGTTTAAATCGCACTGCACGATAGGAATCAACCTTGTCTTTTGCACTATCCATGATTACCATACCGATTAACGGAAAGATAAAAAATACCATTCCAAAAATAGGTGTCACATGATGCGAGGTAACAGTTACAGCTAACAGACTAAATGCTCTAATTAAATAGGTATACTTACCAGTTTTGATCCATAAATATATTTCGGGTAATGCGTGCATTAAAACGGAAACACCAACAATACTTGGCAGTTGTCCGAAGATATGAAGGGTTTCTACAAAAGAAGATGAAAATACTGCAACAAGAGCAGCATAACCCGCTACATTTCTTTTACCGGTTATTAGAAGAGAATATCGATATACTCCAGTTATAAAAAGCAAAATAGCAATGAAAGCCACAGAAAAAAGACCAAATTTAAGTCCGCCGATTAATGAAAACAGTCCAATGCTTTGATGTACCAGCGGAGGATATCCCTGAACAGTAAAACCGGTATACCAACTATAACTCCATGGATCGAACCAGCTATTGGCATAGTGATCGGCAAAGAAAAGATGGATTAAGGCGTCATAAGTAGTTTCTATGGTAAAGAAGATACTAGATCCATGGAATAAGATTCCAATAAGTATTGCACTAATTAAATATTTGTTTGTGTTTTTTTTATCCATCCAATTACCGTAAGCGGAAACTTCCCTTTAAATATAACGGAAAGTTTCCTAAAACTAAATATACAATAAAGCTTTTGGTTTCGACGAGTGGTATGTCTTTAGAAAAAAACCATTCGTCGATAGCTTTTTTTCAGTGATCGAAATAGTCCAATTTTTGGTGCTTCTTCAGCATACTTTTGAATTGAAACCCAAAAGAATGTATCATGAAAACTGGAATTATTATACCATGTTATAACGAGGAAAAAAGATTAAATAAAAATGCGTTTATCAAATTTGTACAACAAGAGAATGAATATTATTTATGTTTTGTGAATGATGGAAGTAAGGACAACACCATCCAAGTGCTAAAAGAAATACAAGAAGTAAATCCATCCAAGGTGAGTATTATAGATATGAAAAAAAACGGAGGCAAAGCTGCCGCTGTAAGATCAGGATCCAGATATTTTTACAGTAATCATCATATAGATTATATAGGTTTTATAGATGCTGATCTCTCTACTGATTTTGAAGATTTTGGAGATTTGGTAAAAACTTTGGAAATAAATAATGAATTGAATTTTGTATTTGGCTCTCGAGCTAAAAATGCATCTAAAGCCATAGAAAAAGATAAGATACGAGCGCTGATCTCTAAAGTAATAAATATATTAATTGTTTTGATCGTGGGTTTGTCCATTAGCGACACACAATGTGGAGCAAAAGTTTATAAGGCAGAATTAGTACCTATTCTATTTACCGAGAGCTTTTTGAGTAAATGGCTTTTTGATGTAGAAATGTTTATTAGAATGAAACGGTATTTTGGAAAATCCAAAATAACCAAAGCGATATATGAACAGCCTTTAAAAAGATGGGTGCATATGGAAGATTCTAAATTAGGGTTGAAGGATTCTTTAGAAATTCCATATCGGTTAATCTTGATTTGGTTTAATTATAATGTGATATCAACATTTACCATTAATCCTTCTATTACTTATGAGCCTTTGTTGGAAATATATGGAAATACAACGCAGCCAATTGCAGCATAGTATTCTTCAATAATCAAGAATAAAAAAAGAGAAATAATTATCTAATACAAAATTATACTATATGAAATAGAAAATTACATAAGTTGAGGTTGCGGTAAGGTACTGTTTGTAGAATATTAGTAAATAATGGGTTAAGTAAATAAGAAATGGAGTTTTACCGCAAGCATAGTTAAAGTGAAAACCAGCTAACTTTTGGAACGGGTTAGCTGGTTTTGTAATTTATATGTGTTTCACCAACCAATCTCCAACTTCACTGGTTTTGTAGGCTTTAGCATCACCAGCTAAATCTTCGGTAACAATCCCTTCCTCTAGAGACTTATCTACAACATTTTTAATAGCTTGCGCTTCTTCCTGAAGCCCAAAAGCAGTTTCGAACATCATAGCAGCAGATAATACGGTAGCTAATGGATTGGCGATATCTTTTCCTGCGGCCTGTGGATAAGATCCGTGAATTGGTTCGAATAAAGATGTTTTTTCTCCAAGGGATGCGGAGGGCATCAACCCCATAGATCCAGATATTACAGAAGCTTCATCGGTAAGAATATCTCCAAATAGATTTTCAGTAATTAATACATCATAAGAATTTGGCCATTGAACTAATCTCATTGCAACAGCATCTACAAACTCGTAGCTAACCTCCACTTCTGGATAGTCTTTTTCCATGGCTTGTACCGTTTCTCTCCACAAACGAGAGGACTCTAATACATTAGCTTTGTCTACACAACATAATTTTTTGTTACGAGCCATTGCCATTTCAAACCCTTTTTTGGCTAATCGCTTTACTTCTTCACGGGTATACGTACAAGTATCATAAGCTGTCTCGCCATTGTCTTCTCTTCCTCTTTTTCCAAAATAGATACCGCTAGTTAATTCACGTAAGAAAACTAAATCAGTTCCTTCTATACGTTCTTGTTTTAAGGGAGATTTATCTATTAATGACGGAAATGTAAATGTAGGACGTACATTAGCGAATAATCCAAGTTTTTGACGCATTTTTAGTAATCCTTGTTCTGGGCGTACTTTTGCTGAAGGATCATTATCAAATCTAGGATGACCAATAGCTCCAAACAATACAGCATCTGCGTTGGTGCATATTTCATGGGTTTCATCAGGATAAGGTTCTCCTACAGCATCAATAGCAGCTGCACCCGTTAATGCGGATGTCCAGTTAATTTTGTGGTCGTATTTCTTTGCAACGGCATCACATACTTTTACAGCTTGATCGATTACTTCGGGTCCAATACCATCTCCGGCAAGTAGCGCGATATTTAATTCCATTTTGTTAATTCTAATTTATAGTAATTTACTAGTTATGTCATACTGAGCTTGTCGAAGTATTATATTCTAATTCCAAATCGTCTTCGACAAGCTCAGACTGACAATTTGGTTTTATATATTATTATAATTCAATAATGTTCAGCATTTTTTCTGTTGCTTTTATTGCGGAAACCGTTTGATCTGAATCTAATCCTCTGGTGGCAAATTCTTTGCTTTCGGTTTTCCAGGTAATTACTGTTTCACACAAGGCATCAGAATTACTTCCTGGTGGTATTCTTACTGCATAATCAATCAATTTAGGAAGCTTTTTATTTTTTCGTTGATATACTTTAGCTAAAGCATTCATGAAAGCATCGTACTGACCATCACCTTGTGCATGTTCTTCGATTACTTCATCATCCAATTTAATAGCCAACGTGGCAGAAGGGTTTAAGCCTTTTGCATGATTGAGAACATAAGATTTGATTTTTACCTTTTTGGTGTATAGGTTACTATCTAGTACATCGGAAATAATATAAGGTAAATCCTCTTGAGTCACTACCTCTTTTTTATCTCCTAGTTTAATGATTCTCTGTGTTACTTTCTTGATGTCCTCTGGACTTAGTTTTAGTCCAAGTTCCTGAAGGTTTTTTTCGATATTCGCTTTTCCAGAAGTCTTGCCAAGGGCGTATTTTCGTTTTCGTCCAAAACGCTCTGGCATGAGATCATTAAAATAGAGATTATGTTTATTATCGCCATCAGCATGTATTCCGGCTGTTTGGGTAAACACGTTATCTCCAACTACAGGTTTATTGGCTGGAATTTTAAACCCTGAAAAGGTTTCTACCAATTTACTTACCTTATATAAAGCTAATTCGTTTACGTTAATATGCACTTCAGGAAGATAATCGTTAATCACTGCAACGACACTTGCTAATGGAGCATTTCCTGCTCGTTCACCCATACCATTCATAGTAAGGTGTAATCCATTAACACCAGCTTTTACACCTTCTATTGCATTGGCTACCCCTAAATCATAATCATTGTGGGCATGAAAATCAAAGTGCAAATCAGGATATTTATTTCTTAAGGCCGACAAATAAGTGTTTGTTTCAGAAGGAATCAGAACTCCCAATGTATCCGGTAATAAAACTCTTTTTACCGGTTGTGTAGCTAAAAAGTCTAAAAACTGATATACATATTCTGGAGAGTTGCGCATTCCATTACTCCAATCTTCTAGATATACATTAGTAGTAATCCCTTCTTCTTTGGATTTTTTGAAAACTTCTGCGATATCTTTAAAATGTTCATCAGGAGTTTTTTTTAACTGATACGTAAGGTGATTTAAAGATCCTTTGGTCAATAGGTTTTGCACTTTAGCTCCAGTATCTTTCATCCATTGGATAGATTTACCACTATCCACAAAAGTTAGTATCTCTACCTGATCAATGTACCCGTTGTTGGTTGCCCAATCGATGATGTTTTTTACCGCATCAAATTCACCTTTTGATACCCGAGCAGAAGCCACCTCGATACGATCTACTCCTAATTCTTCTATCAAAAGTCGCGCAATGGTTAGTTTTTCTGAAGCAGAAAAGGATATCCCAGAGGTTTGTTCTCCATCTCTGAGGGTAGTATCCATAATTTCGATTGATCGTATACTCATATTCAGCATCTTTTGCGTTAGGGATAGTAGCGGCATCCTTTTTTACTTCTGGTCTAGAAGTCTAATTTTGTATTAAGACGTTTCTACAATAAGAAAAAAAGATATAGCGTATAGCCCGCTCGAACGCCCAAACTCTAATTAAAAAGGACGTGCAGCAGCAAATTCTTGAATCTCTGATTTCATTTTTGTGAGATAGTCAATATCATCATATCCATTAAGCATATTCTCTTTCTTGTAACTATTAATCTCAAAGGATTCTGACGCTCCAGTAGCTTTGATAGTAATGGTTTGTTCTGGTAAACTTACTTCTATTTCAGTTTTAGGATCTGCTTCGATGGCACTGAAGATTTGTTCTAAAAACTCTGGACTTACCTGAACGGGTAATACCCCAATATTTAAACAATTACCTCTAAAAATATCTGCAAAGAAACTAGAGACTACACATCTAAAACCATAGTCATAAACTGCCCAAGCAGCATGTTCTCTAGAAGACCCTGAACCGAAGTTTTTACCACCCACTAGTATTTTACCACTATAGGTAGGATTATTTAATACAAAATCTTCTTTAGGGGTATCATCATTATGATATCTCCAGTCTCTGAATAAGTTGTCTCCAAAACCTTTACGTTCGGTAGCTTTTAGGAAACGAGCTGGTATGATCTGATCTGTATCTACATTTTCTATTGGTAATGGAACCGCTGTAGATGTTAGTATGTTGAATTTATCGTATGCCATTTTAATTGCGAATTATATCGATTAAGAATTTCGAATTCGATTTATGCTAATGTTTGTTCTTTTAAAAGTGTTCTAGGATCTGTTACGACACCAGTTACTGCAGTGGCAGCAGCCACTAGTGGGCTAGCCAATAAAGTTCTGGATCCTGGTCCTTGTCTTCCTTCAAAATTTCTGTTGGAGGTGCTAACAGCAAGTTTTCCTGCAGGGATTTTATCCGCATTCATTGCTAAACAAGCTGAACATCCAGGTTCTCTAAGTGTAAATCCAGCTTCTTTTATAATGTCTAGTAAACCTTCTTCTTTGATCAGGTCTTCTACTTCATGAGATCCTGGAACTAACCAGGCTGTAATGTTTTCTGCTTTCTTTTTTCCTTTTACAATAGAAGCAAAGGCTCTAAAATCTTCGATTCTACCGTTGGTACAACTTCCTAAGAATACATAATCCACAGGTTTGCCAATCATAGCGTCACCCTCGTTAAAATCCATATATCCTAAAGATTTTTTATAGGTGGCAACACCTCCTTCTACAGCAGATGCATCCGGAATATGATTGGTAATTCCTATTCCCATTCCTGGATTCGTACCATAGGTAATCATAGGTTCTATATCCGCACCATTAAAAGTTAGTTCTTTATCAAAGACTGCATCCTCATCGGTATGAAGTGTTTTCCAATATTCCATAGCAGTATCCCAAGCTTCACCTTTGGGAGTTAGTGGCTTGTCCTTTATATATTCAAATGTTTTGTCATCAGGAGCTACCATTCCACCTCTTGCACCCATTTCGATACTAAGATTACAAACCGTCATACGACCTTCCATGGTCATATTTCTGAAAACATCTCCCGCATATTCTACAAAATAACCTGTGGCACCAGAAGTGGTTAGCTGAGAAATTATATATAAAGCAACATCTTTTGGTGTTACCCCAAAACCAAGATCACCATTTATATTGATCCTCATTTTTTTAGGTTTAGGTTGCATGATACATTGTGTAGATAGCACCATTTCAACCTCTGATGTTCCTATTCCAAAGGCAATAGCTCCGAAAGCTCCATGTGTTGAGGTGTGTGAATCTCCACATACAATAGTAGCACCTGGGAGTGTAATTCCGTTTTCAGGACCTACTACATGAACAATTCCGTTTTTTTTATGTCCTAATCCCCAATGCGAAATACCCCATTCGGCTGCGTTTTCTTCTAAGGCTTTTAGTTGATTCGCAGAAAGCGGATCTTCTACTGGTAAATGTTGATTAATAGTTGGAGTATTATGATCTGCGGTTGCAAATGTGCGTTCTGGATATAAAACTGTATTCCCTCTACTTTTTAATCCTAAAAATGCTACTGGGCTAGTTACTTCATGAATGAAATGACGATCAATAAAAAATACATCGGGTCCATTTTCTATTTTACGAACTACATGGGAATCCCATACCTTATCAAATAATGTCTTACTCATTTTTACGATCTTTTCTGCAATACAATCGATGCATTTAGCATCTTGTTGTTAAAATGTTAAAAAGGAGGTAAATTTACGAGTTATGGAAGATATCAGCTAATAAAATGGTAAAGTAAGGAGTAGTTTTAAACATATCTCAAAATTCGCTTAAATTTTAGATGATTTGATAAAAAAGATAGAGGTTTTGGGAAAAACCAATATTTTTTGTTTTGGTATTTGATTTAAAATCAGGTTGTAAGAAATGATAGGATAAAAAAAATGTTACTTTTTGTTAATTATCCTTTGTAAAGCTAAAAAAGGTTGTATATTTGCCGTCCAATAGCGCGGGATAGAGCAGTAGGCAGCTCGTCGGGCTCATAACCCGAAGGTCGCAGGTTCGAGTCCTGCTCCCGCTACTAGTAACCACTTCATTTTGAAGTGGTTATTTTTATTTTTAGACTTTTTTTGAGTTGTAAAAACTATTTTTTAACAATAGAGCATGGTTTTGGAGCATGGTTTGTGTTACTTTTTAGATCTAAAATTGATCTCATTTTAAAGTGGGGTGCTGTTGATTTATTTTATGTGCTTTTTCAGTTGATGATTTAAGTTGTTGTTTATCAGTTTGTTTTGTTGTTCTGTTTCTTTATTCCTGATTAAGATTTTTGTTTTTGAATAGGACATGGTTTTTTTGCGAACTTCGGGGAGGTATTCATTAGAGTACTGCTTGAGAATATGTAAATTGTTTGAAATTATGGTTTGTAAGGTCAAGAAGGATTAAGGTCAAAAGTTGAATACAGCATAAATATTCTTGTTAATCGAAATGTGAGAACTTTATACTTTTTATGAGATATAAAATTTTGCAAAGATTAGTTTTTACTCTAATAATTTAGTATTCGGTTTGCTGAAATAATATTGGAATAAAAATCTAAGATGATGTTTCTGAAAAATGGTTAAAACCGATTGATGTCTGTTTTTTCAATTTGGAAAAGGAGTAATTTGAATATTGTACAGGAAAATAAGCAGTGTAAATTAATAGGTGTCTCAAGAGTGTTTGAACTTTACATGTTTAATATTTCACTATTCTTATTTTTGGAATTCTTCTTCTACAGATAAACTTAGATTATTTTTTTTAACTTTATATGAAGTAAGGTTTTGAGTTTAAATGATCAAATTATATTACTGAAATTTGATAAGTCAACAGATATATTGGGATGCATTTATAATGTCTTACAATATTATACCACTTTTTAAAGTATCAATATTTAACATATGATTTGGAGATAATAACTAAATTAAAAGTATCTTTAGGGTGATAAAATTCGTAAAGCTTCAAATTAATCTTGTTTTTTCAGATTCACTATTCTTTTATTGCTCTCTTTTTTTCTCGGCAATAGTGCAAAAAACAATTTTAAGGATAACAACGTAGATTTTAGTATTGTTTCCAACGTAGAACAAGTTTTCATAATTGAATATTCCTGTTTGTTTCTCCATCCATATTACGTTAATATGTTATCTCCGAATTATAAGGGGATAGGCTTAAAACAAAAAGTTGATAGTATCAAAAATCAAAAATTTTCAAAAAGAACAAACTCTGAGTTTTCAAAAACATTGAGAAACAAGGTTAACAATTATTTCAAAACAGATTAAATCGACAAGCATACAAATAACAGCATGATCTTTAAAAATATCGTAATACTTGCGGTTTTTTAGCATTAATATTGGTATTGCTTCCGATACAGCTAATGAATATGAAATACCCTATCATACAAAAAGAACATTTTTTTCAGCCATTATGGACATATTAGAATTTTGCGAAAGTTGGGAAAAATGCAAGTCATACATAGAATCCAGATACAATTTTAAGATAATAAATTAAAGAACAATGAATATTATAAAACAAACATTAAATAGAATAATAAATAATAATTACAAAGTAATGAAAGAAGGAACAGTAAAATTTTTCAATACTGCCAAAGGATTTGGCTTTATTAAACTCAAAGATTCTGATGAAGATATTTTTGTACACCAAAGCGGTATTATAGATGAAATTCGTGAGAACGATAACGTAAAATTTACGATGGAAAGAGGTCAAAAGGGAATGAACGCAGTCAATGTTGAATTGATTAAATAACAAGTCCTACCTCTCTAAAAATGTTGAAAAGCCATCTATTGAAGATGGCTTTTTATGTCTTATATCCTATACTGACAATACACTTAAATGTTGAGTATCTAATATCTAATCTCAAATATAATAGAGGTGTTGTGATCGTATGAGAATGCTTAAAAATATGTTCCCAAAGTAAAACTCCGTACAAAAAACAAAAAAATGACAATACAGATAAAACTTTCCTTAATAGCACTGATTTTTTTTACCATTGGCTATTCCCAAGAAATAAATCGAATAGAACAACTAGAGGGAGTGTATCAAGGACGTATTAAAGGAGGTTATTCGTTTTGTTATAAAACCGTATCTGGATTTGATGAGATATTGGTTTTTAATGAAATTTTGTCTGTTATACTTAAAAAATATCCATTACATACGGATAAAAATATTGGAGAAAATTTTATCATCTCGTTTACCAAGGATATAATTATTGAGAAAAAAAAGAGTAGAGAAGTGTCAACCATATTACGCTTACAAAAGCTTGTACCTGGACAATATCTTCGAGAATGATATAAAATCCTAATTCCTACCGTATAAATAAATACCTTACATATAAACGATTACAAATATGAGTACAAAACTATTCATAAAATACATGGTTAGTTTACGATGCAAACTGATGGTCAAAGAAGAGTTAAAAAAACTTGGATTGCATTATTTGGTTTTAGAATTAGGTGTGGTTGAGCTCTTGGAAGATATAACTAAAGACCAACGCCTTGAACTGAAGAAAAATCTAAGTAAATCTGGCTTAGAACTGATGGAAAATAAAAAAAGCATTCTAATTGAAAAGATAAGAAATGTTATTGTTGAAATGATTCATTATACAAATGAAATTCCCAAAGTTAATTATTCTGATTATATAAGTGAAAAAGTTGGTTATAATTACACATATCTAGCAAATATATTTTCAGAAGTGAAGGGAATTACTATTCAGCAATTCATCATTATCCACAAAATAGAAAAAGTTAAAGAATTACTTATTTATGATGAACTAAATCTTACAGAAATAGCTTATAAACTTCATTATAGTAGTGTTGCTCACTTATCTAATCAATTTAAAAAAATCACAGGTTTAACACCCACTTTTTATAAAAAACTGAAGGAAAAACGTAAACAAAGTCTAGAGGATTTATGATAAATAAACATAAATTCATATAGCTTGTTCGATGTTCAAAATGTTTGATACTGCAGAAAAGTGTGATATATGTAATGTAGGCTTAAACTAGTGTAACACATTAAAGTATTAATTAACTGAATTTCGTATCCATAACGAACTCTTTTTTATAGATGAAGAGGTATTCATTATCTAAAAACAAAAACCATGGCAAAAGGAAAAGAAGGTAAATCTAAGTTAGGTAAAAAAGCACCTGTAAAAAGTTTGAAAGAAAAGAGAGCTGCAAAAGCTGCAAAAAGAAAGGAGAAACGGAGCGAGGAATAATTAGTAAATACAAATCGTTGCTGACGTATTCTAATTTAACATTAATCATCCATAATATCTTTTATGAAGAATAAAGAACTAGAAAAATCCTATAAGTATAAATTGGTTGATACCATTGATTATGTGCCTGGATCTGTGGTGATGAAAACAATTCTAAAGAAAAACACGGGAATAGTAGCCATATCATCATTTGATAAGGGAGAAGTCTTGACTTTTACAACTTCTCCTTTTGACAATTTTATTCAAATTATTGATGGGGAAGCTGAGATTATTATTAATGAAGAATCAAATATTGTTGAAACAGGTCACGCAATTATTATCCCTGCTCATGCAATAAATATAATGATGGCAAATAAACGATTTAAAATGATATCGATTATCATTAAAAGTGGTTATGAAGATGTAAGTATCTAAAATTTGAAAATAAAGTATATGGAAAGGCAAGAAAGTAAATTCAAACCGGGCGATACCGTTTATGCCAAAGTAAACCCTGAAGTCAAATTGGTCGTACGGTTATATTACCGGCGAATATACTATTGTACGTTTGCTGAAGATCCTAAGAAAAAGGAAGTAGTATTTTTTGAAAGAGAGCTTGTTCAATGAATGTTAAAAATAATAAAAATTAAGAATTAAATGACATACATATAAATGACAAAAAAAATACACATAGCAAAAAAGCAAAGTTTTCATTTCAATATCCCGAAAAGTAAACCGAAGATTGCTTACTTCATATTGGCACATCGTTTCCCTAAACAATTCAGACGATTATTTAAGACAATTTATCACCCAGGAAATCACTACTTAATCCATATTGATCAAGAATCCGATGCTTCTACTAAAAAGGGTATTAAAGCTTTTTTAGAAGATTATTCTAATGCTTATATTTTAAGAAGTGAGAATGTAGTGTGTGGAGGATACAGTCGAGTACAGTCTGAAATTAATGGAATGAAGTATCTCTTAAAACGTTGTCTCAAATGGGATTTTTTTATTAATCTAAGCGATCAGGATTTTCCTTTGAAATCTAACAATTTTATATTTGATTTTTTGGGCAAGAACATCGGTAAAAACTTCATGAAGATTGCTAATCAGATTAGAGATCGCCCAGATACGATGAATCGAATTGAAAACTATTTTCACGAAACTGATATTGGTTTTTCGGGCATACCTTATCAAAGATCCTTCATGAAAAATGTAACCCCATATATAGGAGGGCAATGGATGATCTTGACTAGGACTTGCTGTGAATTTATCTGCTATAACCCTGAAGTAAAAAAATTTGAAGATTTCTATCACAATATATGGTTGGCAGATGAATCATTTTTTCAAACAGTACTAATGAATACTTCATTCAAAGAAACAATCGTAAATGATGATAAAAGAGCTATTATATGGATGTCTGACGAAGGGATGAAATTGAAACCTAAAACTTTGACTGGATCAGATATTGACTTTTTGATGCAAGGAGACAACTTATTCGCCCGAGAATTTGATGAGAATATTGATGTGTTGGTATTGGATTTTTTGGAAGAATCTATAAAAGCAGATCCAATACTAAACAATTCTATTAATATAGATTTTAATCTTATTCCAACTCATAATATGGATACAAAAAAAAGTGTCGTATTAAGCCCAGAAACAATTATAAATCCTCCTACTCAATTAAGAAAACTTAATGGCAATAAATAAATAGTAAAATGGCTAAAATGAATATTACGAGAAGTTGGAGGGAGCAAAAGGTGATGCTAAAACGAAGGTTTTCTTTTCTATCGGACGGGGATTTTGATTTTAAAGATGGACAAAAAGAAGCAATGCTTGATAATCTTGCTGTTAAACTTAAAAAAACAAGAACAGAGCTAGAAGTACTTTTTGCTGAATTACAAACCTATTGAATTATACTTAACAAAAATAATCATGCATAAATTTAAAATACAACCTCTTTCTGATAGGGTGCTTGTAAAAGCAGACATCGCAGAAGAAAAATCAAAAGGAGGTATCATTATACCGGATACTGCTAAGGAGAAATCTCAAAAAGGTATCGTACTAGCCGTCGGAAAGGGAAAGAAAGATGAACCCATGACCGTAAAAATTGGTGATGCCGTATTATATGATAAATATTCGGGCACAGAAATTACGGTTGAAGGAATTGATGCACTTATTATGAAAGAGTCAGATATCTTTGGTATTATTCGGCCAGTCAGATTAGAACTCATATAAAAAGATTTAACAAATATATGTTGAAACTAAGATGATGAGTTATGTATAGATATGAAGATTAACAAATCGGTATATCCTAAAGATAAAAGGGAGTTTTGTCAGGGTATTTTAAAAACAGTTGATTGTACATAAGACTCTTCTAAAATGGCATAGTGAGCATATTTTTTATTTTTTTCTACTGCCCAACCAATATTGCCATAGTCAAAATGCCAATATTCTTTATGATCACACACAAAATCTTCATTCTCGAAAAGTTTCATAAGTAGCTTACGGTTTTTCCTTGCTTCCTCACTAATGCTAGGATGTTTGGGGTAACATTTTTCATTTAAATCTATATGTAGGCCATCGTTAGTTCCGAAATCCAGGACACATTTCTTTCGCAAATCATAAATCAAAGCATCAACCGCGCCTCCAGTTGAATGGGTAGATTGTTTTCTTGGGGCGATAAACCTTGATACTAGCTCATTAATTTCTTCTGCGTTTTTTTTTGGATATTTCTTTTTCATAAAACTTGCTTTTCGCTCCCATAGTTTCTGCTGATGCTCAAATGATCTCCAGGCAGATCTAATAATTAACCTTTTGTCCTGATCATCCAGAAGCTTACTTATTCGACCTATTTTTTCGTAGACCTCTTTTCTAACTAAATAACGATAGTTTTTTTGAATGGACTTTTCGAATATTAAATTAAAATTAGAATCCTGAAGACTTATCAATGGGCTTAGATCATCTTTGATAGTCATAATGGCTGCTTTCTTTTTGTGCGACCTATTTTTCTCTTCGACTACAAGACAATAATCTTTTGCGCTTATTGGAGTCTTGATGTTTTTAAAAATATAGGGTGAATTCATAGCGGTAACTAATGCTCCATATTTTAATGTAAATGACACCTCGTCTCCAACTTTTAAGTCTTCTTTTTTGGCATTGATTATAATGTGATCCCCACCCGCTCCTAGGATTTCAATATTTAATTTTGGGGTTAATCCATTCACCATTACATCTTGAACCCCCATGGCTAAGATAGCTCGTTTTATCATGCCTTGGTCTTTTAAATTTGGTTTGTTACCAAAAGCGTTAAGACCAATTTCGCCATCTGGTACTGATGATTTGTTTTTCAGTTCGATAACCTTGGCTGTCAACATAAAGGCGTCTTGATAAAGTTTTGGAATCGGCTTTCCGCTTAAAGGTTCATAACCTAAAAATATAGACTCTCCAAGTCTCAAATTATTAATCTTGCCTAAATCTTTTGTAGTATTAAACCAATTATAATTAGCTGAGTTCCCTCCTGAGATTATAGATAGCTTTATGTTGAACTTCTTCTCAATACTATTAGCAATAGAGGATAGTATGTCCATTTTTTCCGCGGTGGGTTTAACTCCGGAAAAGCAGGCAAGATTTGTACCTATACCTTCAAGTTTAATACCTTTTAGAGTTAGTACCTTTTTGATAGTGTTTTCCAATTGTAACGGTAATATTCCTTCACGTAAATCTCCTAATTCTACCATTAGTATAATTTTATGGATCTTACGGTGTAGGATAGCATATTCTGAAAGTTTTTTTATTACAGATAATTCCGAGTTTAAACTCATATCAGTATCTAATACTACTGATTCCGTTTGACTGATCATTGGAGTTCTAATCAACAGGAAATTTGCTTTGACTCCAGCAATACGCATTTTTTTGATATTTGATATTCTGGAGTCAGCAAGAATTTTAATCCCGCTCTTTACCAAAATATTAGCAATATGAGGATCCGCACAAACTCCTTTAGTAACAGCAATGATATCTATACCTTTTGACCGAAAAAGGGAACTTAAACCCTTAGCGTTATTAGCAATTTTGTTAAGATTAATATCTATTCTTGGGGTTGGCATAGTAGTGGATTGATACGATTTAAATCAGGAAATATTTCTTAAAGTTTTTCTACCAATTTACCACAGTCGTTTTTTAGGACATCAGTAACAGGTAATTGATATTTTACTTCATAAGCCTTTGTTATATTTTCAACTTCTTCGTCAATCATATCTTCGTGATTGCAATTACCTTAGACCCAGTGAAGGTTTCTAACATTTTTATTTCACTCTCAAGTGTTGGCATTAGAATATCTGGAAAATCACACCTGTTGCGCCTTTTTGGTGGATGTTGAAGGACAATAGCCTTAGGCATAGCACCTTTTAGGGTAGCACTTGAAGAGGTAAATGCCGGATGGCTCAGTGCTCCTTGTCCTTCCACTACAATAATATCGGGTTGTTCCTTGATTGCTTCCAGAACAGCATTTTCAACTTCTCCGTTTGCAAAACCAGAGCTTAGTACATCTATGGCAATACCATATTTGGAACCTTGAAGTATTCCTGTCTGACCTGTAGTTATGAAGATCGCATTTAAACCTATTTTCTTTAGGGCTTCTACTAGCTTAAGTGCTGTAGTTCGCTTACCAACCGCACAATCTGTACCAAATACTGTTATGACAGGAGTTTGAACGTCTCTGATTTGCCCTGTAAAATTATGAAGGTTTTCTTTTGAAGGTGGTTTTCTTACATCAAAAATAGATACATTGTATTTATTTGCAAGCTCTATACAAACTGGATCATCCGAAAGAAACTCTGGTAGTCCATTTACAATATGCATTCCAGATTTAATGGCTGTGTAAATAACTTTTTTCTCTTCATTATTAAGTAATGGTGCGAGTGGAGCAATCCCATAGATAAAGTATTTTGGAACGCTATCTAATATCTCAATCGCTTTGTTAAAATTTTGGAATATTGGTATCTCATTTTTAATTCCATCCAAATACTCTCCGGCATCAAGACCTGATTTAGCGCTATCTATAATCCCAACGATTTTATACTTTCCAGAATGCCTGACAAGACCATTTGCGACTTTACCATCTAATTTGCCAAATTCATTTTCGCAATAAACTATTGCTGATGTTTTCATAATTTGTGCGATTTAAGATAAAAAATAGATTTTGGAATAGTTTAACTTCCCACCAATGCTCTGGCGGTCAAACCTAATTCCCATCTATCGGGGTCATTTTGAAATCCACAGTAATAAACTCCATTAATATATCTTCGAACGATAAGAGAAATATTAGGATTGATTTTAGTGAATACGGTATCTCCTATTTTGTATTTACCAATTACCTTATTATCAAGTTTCATATCTACTATATTATAATTTTTTAATACCTCTTTAATAAAATTTGATCCTTCTAATCTTATTCTTAGAGTTGTTAAGTTTCTTTAAATTCCGGAGATCATACTTGGAGGATCATAATCGCCGGAACCTAAAGTTTTATTAGTAAATTACTAATAAAAAGAAACAGAAAAATGGTTGTAAGAGAATTGTCTTTTTACAAAACCTATTCTAACAATTATTTTTTACTATTTTTTGAATAATAGTCTTTCTTTAAAAAAGAATCATAATTTAAAATGTAAATATCTTTATAATTAATTAATTAAAGGTTGTATAATAAGAGTTGAATGTTACATAAATCACAGTTTTGGTACTATTTGATATTATTATAGGAAAAGTAATAAAATTTAAGATTTCAGAACATGGTTTATAATCACTTATATGTTTTATTTACTACGTTTTTGTCTAAAATGTTTAAAAACCTATTGATTTATTAACATAATATTTGGAATTATAAGCATTTCAGTACTGCGTTTTTGCTTCTAGAAAGAAATATAAACCATGCTCCGTTTTGGAGCATGGTTTTTTAGTACGGAATTGTTGTTAAATGTATCGGTTTGCATGCTCCAAAAAAATATAAAAAACTCTGATACAAAGTGTTGTGGTTTTTTTGATCTGTCCTCATAACCCGAAGGTCACAGGTTCGAGTCCTGTTCCCGCTACTAGGAAAAAGCTTCAGAAATAATCTGAAGCTTTTTTTATTCTCAAAATTAGATGTGCAGTATTTTGGTTTTCTTCGTATAAGCTCACATAAAATTCAAAAAACATAACACATTCATGATAAATGTCATATTTATCGGATTCTACAGGAATTACTTTTGGAGTATATTTTAAAGTAATGCCTATGAAAACAAATATTCAGTTCGTGCAGATGCCAACCAGTGAAACTATGGAGGGTTATGTTCATGAAAAATTAGAAAAACTCTACAGGAAATACGATTGGATTATTAAATCCGATGTTTTTTTCAAAAAAGAAAATGATCCCAAAGGAAAAGGGAAAATTTGTAATATAGAACTAAGTATTCCTGGTCCTAGAATTTATGCTACTTCCAATGAAAATAATTTTGAAATGGCATTTAAAGAAACTATTAAGGATATCGAGACACTGCTGAAGAAAAAGAAGCAGGAGATGAAACCATATCATTAGTACCATTTACAAATTTGATAATATTCGATTCTAAAGGGTGCTATCAATCAATATACTTATCTAGTGATGCTCTATGAATTTATTTATAAATCCATACATATAAACCCATGAAATAAGGCATAACAATTAAGTTGATATTCACCAATATGATTAGATGGCCATTCCGTCTAACCATTAAAAAACAACAAAAATATAAACAGATGAAAAAAATTCTTGTCCCGGTAGATTTTTCGGAATATTCCGAATACGCTTTAGAAGCGGCGGCTATTATTGCTAAAAAATTAAACTCAGAAATTATCGTATTACATATGCTTGGTTTATCAGAAGCCATTCTTACCAAAGATGAAAGTCAAGAAGTAGCAGAAGCTATGTATTATATGAAACTAGCAGAAAAAAGATTTAGCACTTTTTTAGACAAACCGTATTTAGAAGGAATTAAAGTTTCAGAAACGGTTCAGAACTATAAAATCTTTAGCGAGGTAAATAAAGTGGCTAAAGAATATGATGCAGATCTCATCGTAATGGGATCACACGGAACAAGTGGAATGAGCGAAGACATATTCGTCGGTTCGAATACAGAGAAAGTTGTACGAACTTCTGATGTACCCGTATTGGTAATTAAGCAAGCGGTCACAGATTTTAAGATACAAGAAGTGGTTTTTGCATGCGATTTCAAAATAGAAAATATTCGTCCTTATGTAAATGCAATTAATTTGTTCGAATCTTTTGGAGCTAAAATACACCTATTGTATATTAATCTTCCTGGAGATAGTTTTAGAAGCTCTGACCAAATAGAAGAAAGGGTGAAAGAGTTTTTGTTTAAAGCTGATGCTGGAAGTATTGATAGGTTTAAGGACGTTGTTTTTTATAATGATTATACCGTAGAAAATGGTATTTACAAGTATAGTAATCAGGTAGATGCCGATGTGATTGCTATTCCAACTCATGGAAGAAAAGGACTTTCTCACTTTTTTAATGGAAGTATCGGAGAGGATATAGCAAATCATGCTAATAGACCTGTGATTACATTTAGAATTTAAAGCACATATAAAATAAGTTGAGTTTGTATCAAAACGGTTGACAAATAGTCAACCGTTATTTTTTTATCCATTATTGGAAGTATATAAATTTTCTTTCCTAGTATATTAATTGGTACACTAGAACTGTTTTCAATCTAATGAAAACTGCTAGTTACCTATCATAGGAATGTCTTTATAATTCCTAATTAAATGCATAACCGTTGTTATTGGAATTTGGATACTATACGTTCCAGTGTAGGATGGGCAAATAATGCAATCATCAAAATAGTAAGTGATAGTTTCGTCATTGATCACAAAATTGTTTTTATAAGCATTGAAATCTGATTCGGAGATTTCCCAACAGTCGTAATACATTTCTCCAGAATGGATAGATGCTTTTATTTCATCATTCAGAATACTCAATAATTCTTTTTCAGAGCCTAGATCAAAGAAGTCATTGTAATATATAAATTGATGTGTATCCATTTCATAATTAAGACATTCAAACATATACGTAGAATGTTTCATACCCGAATAATAGTTTTCTTTATAAATAACTACACTGACTAAGTCGTTTTTGGCATTGTATATTTTGTAATCGATCAATCTTTTATCCATACATCGTGCTATTTGCATACTGTCGCAAAAGATTACCTTATCCTCCATGATTTCATTTTCAGTAGCTTCAATGTTTAAATAAGTTTCACTTATATAAGTGTTAAAGACAGCATACCCTTTATTAATGTCTTCGTTCAGATATGGATAGGTATAATCCAAAATATAATAATCTTCTGCCTTGTATAATTTTTTATTAATAACTAAATCTTGCAGCTGTGCTTTATCATCGGGAGCAGTAATTAATTTTTTTCTTTTGATTGCCTTCGTTTTTTCTTGGTGCATTTCTAGATTTTCTTCAGAAAAAACAGCTATAGAATCGATATCATCACTATTTGTATCATGATTAGTAGCTTTTGTATGAGAAGGTTCGGGATGAGAAGATGCTTTAGGTTTACAACCTATAGTACATATAATCAGGATAAGAATTAAATATTTCATAAGTATAATTTTATAGTATCAATGTATATCGGATATGCTAGAATAAAAATGACTTTTATCATCTTAATTATCGAACAGATTTTAAAAACAAAAAAGAGTGAACCTTAATAAAAGCTCACTCTTTTTTCAAGTTTATTAATAATGTAAATTAAAAGAGAGTATTGATAAGAATAATTAATGAGTTTATTGCTAAGCTGGTGATCAAAAGATCTAATACCAATTTTGGTTTTTGTACGGTTAATATAGCTGCATTATGAGCACTACAAATCGCTACACTTAGAAATACCGTAAACATTTCTATAGCGCCATGACCACCCATTAAAGTAGACATAATTGCTACAGAACCTAGACAGGTGGAAGCGATAATTGCTAAAGCAGAATATCCAATGTAATTTTCAGAAAAGTCGGTGTTTATTTTTGCATATAGTGTCATAATAATTTGGTTTTTAATTTGTTGTAAAGGTATGTCAGGTCTCAGAACTGAAATATGATATTTGTCAGTAATGGAAAAAAAAGATTAGTTCTCAAAAAGCAATTTTAATTTACCAAGCATCATTAATTCAGATTTATTTTTTCCAGAGAAAGCACTAGCAATGGCATTACAGGTGGACCATATAAGTTCTTTGATCTGATTAGAAAACATGGAAGTGTATTCCGTATAAAAGTTTTGGAACTCCTCAAAACAGTCTTCTGCATTAGGTGTTTCATAATCTAACCAATCAAAAACAATTTCTATTTGAAACGCTGCATCTATTCCAAATTCATCTTCGAGATCACCTAGTGGCAACCATTCTGATTGTACAATCTTATGCAAAGATTCATATTCGGAAACGCGTACTACCTTGTCGGATGCAGCAATGGCATAAAATAGTTTACCTAAGCTTTGATACAATGCTACTCCAATATTTTGTGTTGTATTCATGGTGTATTTTTTTAATGTTGAAGTAAAAGTAATAGGTGTTACGGAGAAAAATTATGACATAAATCAGGTTGCTGTTTTTTTGTGTAAATTTGTGGATACACCCAAAAAAACAACCTCCATTTATATGTCATTAACCGGTGATAACACTTTTGATATTCTTTCTGAAGCGATTTCTGAAGGAGTAATTATTGTAGATGAAAATCAAATGATTGTTGCCACAAATAGTGCTTCAGAACAAATTTTCGGTTATGAAAAAGGAGAGCTTAAAGGACAATCGCTAAATATTCTGATTCCACAGCAATATAGAGGAAATCATGGAGGACATTTCCAAAGCTTTATGAAACATAGTCAAAAACGGCAAATGGGAATTGGGAGAGATATTCATGGAGTAAAAAAGAATGGAGATACCTTTCCTGTAGAAGCAGGATTAAGCCCTTTTCAGATATATGATAAAACATTTGTCATGGCATTGGTAATGGATATCACAGAACGCAAAAACTATACAGAAAAACTGGAAAGCACCGTAAAAGAGCGGACTAAACAGTTACAGGAAGCTTTAGAGAAAGAAAAGGAACTAAATGAGTTAAAAACAAAGTTTTTATCATTAGTATCACACGAATTCAAAACCCCTTTAAGTGGTATACTAACTTCTACTACTTTGATCGGTAAATACCAAAAAACAGAACAACAAGAAAAGCGAGAAAAACACCTTCATACTATTAAAAGTAAGGTGAAGTACCTAGATAATATCTTAACAGATTTTTTGTCTATAGAACGGCTAGATAGTGGAAAAGTAAATTATAAATTTTCCACTTTTCCTTTGAGCAAAGTAATTAACGAAGTAGTCTACGATGCCAATATGCTGCTAAAAGATGGACAAAAGATCAATTATCCTCAGGACATTGATGAATATACCTTAGAGTTTGATGAAAAAATATTGGAGTTAACACTAACCAATTTAATAGGAAATGCGATCAAATATTCTGGAGAAGGTACTATCATAGATTTGCAGGCTTATCCAGAAAAAGAGACCTTCGTTTTTAAGGTAATTGATCAAGGTATCGGGATCCCAGAAAAAGAACAAAAGTTTATCTTTAACAGATATTTTAGAGCAGAAAATGCATTATTGGATCAAGGGACTGGCATAGGACTAAATATTGTAAAAAGTCATATAGAAAATCTTGGAGGTTCTATTACTTTTTTAAGTGTAGAAAATCAAGGTACTACCTTTACCGTTACAATTCCTACAACTATAACAGCAATACACAAATAACTAAATGATGAGTAAGGTTTTATTAATAGAAGACGATACAGCATTACGAGAAAACACAGCAGAATTACTGGAATTGTCTGACTATGATGTTACTACTGCACCTAATGGCAAAGTAGGTATAGAAAAAGCAAAAACCGAAAATCCAGACATTATTGTTTGTGATATTATGATGCCCGAAGTGGATGGATACGGAGTGCTAGAGGCACTATCTTTACATAATCATACGCATCAGATTCCTTTTATCTTTTTGTCGGCAAAAACAGAACATAAAGAAATACGCAAAGGGATGGATCTGGGAGCTGATGATTACCTTACCAAACCTTTTGAAGAAGAAGAATTAATAAGTGCAATCGAAAGTCGCTTGGCTAAAGCAGCGATTTTAAAAAAGATGATGACAGGTAGTGCTGTTGCTTTAGAAGATCAAGAGGATACGCTGCGAAACTTACATGAATTGAAGAACTTTTTTGATGATCAGGGTGAGATTTCTAATTATAAAAAAGGAGAAGTTATATATAAAGAAGGAGATCATTCTAATAAAATTTATCTCATCCTAAAAGGAGTGGTAAAAACTCATAAAATGGATGAAAGCGGGAAGGAATTGATCACAACTTTGTACAAACCCGATGATTTTTTAGGGTTTACTTCTTTCATGGATAATATCCCGTATCAAGAATCTGCAACAGCAGTAGAGGAGACCGAACTCGCTGGAGTTTCTAAAAATGAACTAAAAGATATTTTAGCAAAAAGCAATAATATATCCTTGGAACTAATGGAGCTTCTTACAGATAATCTCTCAGATATCAAGGAACAATTATTACAGATGGCCTATAGCTCTGTACGTAGAAAAACAGCACAGACAATACTTCAGTTTGCAGAAATTTTAAATAAAAAAACTGAGGAAAACATTAAAATTTCACGAAACGATTTAGCTAGTGTGGCAGGAATAGCCACTGAAAGCTTGATACGTACACTGTCTAGTTTTAAAAAAGATGGTCTAATAGAAATTGAAGGCCGAAATATCAAGATACTAGATTTATCTGCATTACAATTGATGGAATAATTTTTCAATAAATTTCCAAACCTGATATTTGTCATATTTCGGGAGGTAGCGACCAGATATATTTGTATATAACTAGGTGGCGAAAGACATGAATAATATATTAATTCCGACTGATTTTTCTGACAATGCATGGAATGCTTTGGATTATGCTGTTTCTTTTTTCAAGAAAGAGGAATGCTCTTTTTATTTACTTCATGTTTCCGCTTCTGAAATGGTTGCATCAGGAATCACTTCTGAAATTATCATGAATCCTTTTGAAGAAAAACCAACAGTATCAAAACGTTTCACAGATCTTCGAGAAAAAATCAAACAGTTTCCCACCAACAAAAAGCACCACTTTTTTACGCTTCACGAATATGGTTATTTAGTAGATACTATACGAAATATTGTAGCCGAAAAGTCTATTGATTATATCGTCATGGGTACCAAAGGGGCGTCGGGATGGAAAGAAAGAACGATCGGAAGCAATACTGGAGATGTAATTACCAAAGTGAAGTGTCCGATTTTAGTAATACCCGAAAAAGCAACTTATATAAAACCAATAGAAATAGCTTTTCCGACAGACTATAATCTACAGTATAGAAGCAAAGTTTTAAATACCATTAGAACCGTTGTTGCCACTAGTGATGCAAATTTTCGAATACTTCATATTGCCAAAAAAGAGAAAGAACTTTCTGAATTGCAAAAAGAAAATAAAAACCTTCTTGATGATTATCTGGGAGATACTCTAAAGCACAGTTTTCATTTTCTTTCTACCGCTAATATCGAAGAAGGAGTTCAATCTTTTGTAGAAAGTAGTAATATAAATATGATAACAATGATTGCAAAAAATGTGAATTTTTTTCAGCGAATTTTATTTCGTCCTACAGTAGAAAAAATTAGTTATCACACCCATATTCCTTTTTTTGTTTTACACGAATAATAAACCCTAATAATTTCTAACGAATGTGTACAAGTTTAATCACCAAGTATAATGTACCAGGACCTAGGTATACAAGCTATCCAACAGTGCCCTATTGGAACAATGATATGTTTTCGCTTAAAAAGTGGACAGAATCAGTTCAAAAATCTTTTCATGTTACCAATAATTCTAAAGGAATCAGTATCTATATACATTTGCCATTTTGTGAGAGTTTGTGTACTTTCTGTGGCTGTCACAAACGAATTACCAAAAGACACGAAGTAGAAATACCTTATATTAATGCCGTTATAAAAGAATGGCAATTGTATGTTGACCTATTTGGAACTAGGCCAATAATTAAAGAACTACATTTAGGAGGAGGTACTCCTACATTCTTCTCTTCTGAAAATTTGCAATACTTACTACAAGGTATCTTTTCCTTTGCAAAAAAAGCAGAAGGATTCGAATTTAGTTTTGAGGGGCATCCTAATAATACAACACGAGAACAGTTACAGGTCTTATACGACGTAGGTTTTAGAAGAGTAAGTTTTGGGGTGCAGGATTATGATGAAACGGTACAGAAGGCTATCCATCGTATTCAGCCCTTTGAAAATGTGAAATATGTTACAGAAGTTGCCAGAGAAATTGGTTACACATCCATAAGTCATGATATCGTTTTTGGATTGCCTTTTCAAACAGAAGAAGCAATTATTAGAACAATCAAAAAGACAAAAGAATTACTTCCTGATCGATTGGCTTTTTATAGTTATGCACACGTTCCTTGGCAAAAAGGGAACGGTCAACGTGGCTTTAAAGAATCAGATCTTCCTACAGCTGCTCAAAAAAGAAGACAATATGAAATAGGTAAAGAATTATTAACGAATCAAGGGTATATAGAAATTGGAATGGATCATTTTGCACTCAAAAGTGATGCACTTTATACATCCAAAATGGAAGGAGATATGCATCGTAATTTTATGGGATATACCATTTCTAATACCAAATTGATGATTGGTTTGGGCGCTTCTTCCATTAGTGATAGTTGGTATGGTTTTGCTCAAAATGTAAAAGGTGTTGAAGCTTATCAGAACTTAGTTCATGAAGGAATCATACCTATTTATAGAGGTCATATGTTAACGAAAGAAGATGAAATCATCAGAAGGCATATACTGAATTTGATGTGTCATTTTGAAACAGATTGGAGTATAGATAATCTTCATTTTGATGAATTAGCAGATGTATCTGATCGATTAGAAGAAATGGAAAGTGATGGATTAGTAGAAGTGACAAATCATAATATAAGAATTACCAAAAAAGGACAACCTTTTGTTCGTAATATTTGCATGGCATTTGATTTAAGATTACAGCGCAATAGACCAGAAACGCAATTGTTTTCAATGACAATCTAGAATACGAAGAAGCTTCAATATTGAAGTGTAACAAAAACCAGCATAATTTTATTCAATTTTAACCCGAATTATATACCGTATGATTCGGGTTTAATGACATTCAAAATTGGTAGAGACAATAGGGGATGCTTGTTTTGGAGAAACATAAGGTATTCCTAGTCCTATTCCTCGTAAAATAAAAAGTAATCCCATTACAATGATAAATATAGGGATCATCTTTTGTATCCGTTGTCGTATCCAAGTTCCTTTGAATAAGTTGTTTGCAAATACTATTGCAGTCATCAATGGAATTGTACCCAATCCAAAAAGAATCATGTATAAACTTGCCTGTACGATATTTGAAGAAGTGATAGCACCAAAAACAGCCATATACACAAGTCCACAAGGTAAAAAACCGTTTAAAAAACCGATGGTTAAAAAGGTATCTGTAGTTTTCTTTTGCAAATTATGACCAAGAGCAGCTTTTACTTTTGTAATTGCATAATAAATTGGTCGGGTAAAAGTGTTTTTCTTGGCTTTAATTGCTGGTACTAGGACTATAAGAATCATTAAAATTCCGATGACGATCGATAATCCTTGTTGTAGATTAAAAATATGAAAACTTTTCCCCAGTAAACCAAAGAAAAAACCTATCATTCCATACGCTAATAGCCTACCAGAATGATATATTAAAACCTGAAATAGTTTTTTAGCACTATTGGACTTATGTACTGGGAGCATAAATGCGATTGGCCCGCACATTCCTATACAATGAAAACTGCCTAAAAAACCTAATATGAAAGCAGATATTAACACTTAATATGTAAATGATTTTTTATATAAGTAATGGATATCTCCATACTTCCAATCTATTGTAATTTTCCATTTTCCTTCGATCATATTTTCGTCTGGAATTATTATGGTATTGCTTTCAAGATTAATTGGAATAGAAAAGTCTAATTGCTTATTTGATGGACGATATAATGAAATAACTCCACTGATTTTTTGAAATTCCTTTTCTTCAGGAAATGTGATGGACAGACCTATAGGTGTTTTTTTAATAAAAACGTCATTAGGCAAAGCTCTTGCATTTTTCTCAGCGTCAATTTCCTTCTGAAAAGCTAGTTCTTTTTTGTAATATTCCTCGGTTACGAGGTCGTGCTCATATTTCTTGTTGGTATTCATACGTACTACGAAGTACATAATAAAGGTTATGAATCCTATAAATACCAATACGATTGCGGTTCCCCAGTTTATTTTCATGGTCTTAGGTTTTTAATTTCTATCTATAACTTCTTGGCCCCAAAAAAGCCGCATAAGTTGTTTCTATTAGTGTATCATTACTATAAACTCCTATTTTTAGTTTGTCTTTATCCCCACTTAGCGCAGATGCATGAACCTCAATAAACAATGTTCCTTCGGCCAGTCCTTGTCTAGGCACAACAAAGTTCTTATGCGTTACTTGCTCAATTTTTCCTTGATGTGATAACAACTCAAAATGTACATCTATAATATCTTCAGTGGTTTTGTTTACCAACTTATACGTAAATACATTACTAATCATATTATTTTCCTTTCTTTCATAAAGTTGGCCAGGTAATCGGAGGATATTGGCTTCTACGTCATTTCTTAAGAACAACATTCCAGTAAGTACACCTGTCAGAATCAATAATACACCGGTATATCCTTTTAATCGGGAAGTGAATTCAAATTTTGCTTTTTTTGCAATGTTCTCCTCACTCGCATATCGAATAAGTCCTTTAGGTAGGTTCACGCTTTCCATGATATGGTCACAAGCATCTATACAGGCAGTACAGTTAACACATTCTAGCTGGGTGCCGTTACGAATATCAATACCTGTAGGACATACATGTACACATTGAAAACAATCTATACAATCTCCTTTTCCAGTACTTGGGCGGTCTTCATTTTTTTTAAACTTGGCTCTGCCTGTCTCTTTCTCTCCACGTTTATAATCGTATGCAACTACAATCGATTTTGAGTCTAATAATACTCCTTGTAATCGACCATAAGGACAAGCTATAATACATACTTGTTCTCTAAACCATGCAAAAACAAAATAGAAAACAGCCGTAAAAATCAGTAATGAAACTAGAGTGCTAACATGTTTTAAAGGGCCATCAATGATATATTGTAATAATTGATCACTTCCTATAAGATAAGCCAAAAATACATTGGCGATTAAGAAGGAAATGATAAAAAATATAATCCACTTTGCTATTCTTTTTCTGATTTTTTCTGCATTCCAGACTTGCTTATCGAGTCGGATTTGTTTTCCTCGATCACCTTCTATCCAGTATTCGATTCTTCTAAAAACCATTTCCATAAAAATCGTTTGTGGACATACCCAACCGCAGAATAATCTCCCGAAAGCCACAGTGAATAAGGTGATGAATATAACTCCTATAATCATGGAAATCACAAACAAATGAAAATCCTGAGGCCAAAAAGGAGCTCCAAAAATATTGAATCGTCGTTCCAGGACATTAAAAAGCAGGAATTGATTTCCGTTGATCTTAATAAAAGGAGCAGAAAACAGAAAGATTAACAATCCGTAACTTACCCACTTTCTATATTTATAGAATTTTCCGCTTGGTTTTTTGGGGTATACCCATGCTCGTTTTCCTTCTGCATTTACAGTAGCAATCGAATCTCTGAACTTTTCATTTGTTGGCGTTTCCAAGAGTTTTGATTTTCAATTATTCATTCAGTGCGACAGAGGTTGAATCTGATACTAATTCTTGTATTTCTTCCTTTGATTGTTCTTTTTTTGGAGCATCAGGATCTATCCATAGTTCTCCTTGTGCTTCTTTTGGTTCGGCAGGAGTTGTTCCTTCTAAGGTGATGATATAACTAGCTACCTGAGCCATTTCTGCAGGTTTTAATGTTTGTTTCCAGGCCACCATTCCTTTACCATCTCTACCTCCTTCAGAAATGGTACGAAATATGTTCTTAATTCCACCACCCAAAATCCAATATCTGTCAGTTAAATTTGGACCAATTCCACCTCCACCATCAGCTTTGTGGCAAGCAACACAATTCGCTGTAAAAATGGCTTTTCCAGAACTAATATCCGAAGCATCAGTTAATAGTGTTACTGTATTTACATCGACTAAATCTTTGGCGGTTTTTTTGTATTCTTCGATCGCAATTTTAGCTTCAGCCATTTCTGTTTCATACTCTTCTCTTTGGGTGTAGTCATTAAACACATGGAAACGTATCATATAGATCATGCCGAATACGATGGTAGCATAAAATCCATATACCCACCAAGGAGGAAGATTATTATCTAATTCTTTAATGCCATCGTAATTATGGTCTAGGATGATTTCATCCTCTTGCGCTACCGGTTTACTATCAAGAAGCTTTAGATAGATATCTTTTAACCATTTGAATTGTTTTTCTTTCTTAATCTTTTGAGCAAGTACATAACGTTCTTGGGCATCTGGTTTTAGAGATAGGAATAGTATATTTTGTAATGCAGCTAAACTAATTTCTATCGCAATAGCAAATAACGCAATCATACCTAATACTAACCAACTAAGAGGTTCTTCAATAAATGCTGAATTGCCGTTAGTTTCAACTGTAAGTTCTATTAAAATATACGCAATGAGTAAAAAGGTACATACTCTTATATATGATGCGGTTGTTTTCATAATGTTAGGTCTTTATCGATTTCTGTTTCTAATGGTATATGACTTACTTCTTTGATGTGTTCTTTTTTTGCAGAAATAACCCACCAAAATAATGCGGTAAAGAAGATGAAAAATATCAGGAGAGAAATCATAGGATAGATTTCTATTCCCTCAATACTTTCCATATGACCTTTTATAAATTTTAGCATAGCTTTATTCTTTAGTTTGTACTATCGTTTCTTCGTCTTGATTTTTGACTTTAATATCTGTTCCTAATCTTTGAATGTAGGCGATAAGTGCTACTACTTCTCGATGTCTCATCTCTATGAAGTCTAACCCATTTTCTTCAGCATATTTCTTATCGGCTTCGTATGTCTTTGCAAAATCAGGATCGGTATATAGATTTTTTTCAATTTGTATAGCTTGCTCGTCCATCCATTCTTGTGCTCTTGCAATCTCCTCTGGAGTATAGGGAACTCCTAGGGTTACCATAGCTTCCATTTTTGTTTCTGTTTGAGATCTGTCGAGCTTATTTTTTATCAGCCATTTGTAGCTAGGCATGATAGAACCCGAAGAGGTGCTTTGTGGATCGTAGAAATGATTAAGATGCCAATTATCAGAATATTTTCCTCCTATCCTCATAAGATCTGGTCCTGTACGTTTACTACCCCATAAGAAAGGATGATCATATATATATTCTCCTGCTTTTGAATATTCTCCATAGCGTTCTACCTCACTTCTAAAAGGCCGAATCATCTGAGAGTGACAAGAAACACAACTCTCTCTAATATAAAGATCACGTCCTTCTAACTCAAGAGGCGTATAAGGTTTCACGCTTGTGATAGTAGGAATATTAGAATCAACCATTAATGTGGGGATGATTTGTACGGCTCCTCCAATAAGAATAGCGATAGTTGCAAAAATGGTAAGCTTTACGGGTCTTCTTTCTAACCAGGTATGGTACCCTTCTTTAGCTGTTCTGTGTCGTGTTACCTTAGTAAGAGGAGCTGCTTCGGCAAGTTCGTCTGCAACTTTGCTTCCACTTTTCACTGTTTTCACAACATTATAGAGCATAATGAATATTCCTAATATGTAGATGCTTCCACCAATAGCACGCATCCAATACATCGGTATAATTTCATTTACGGTTTCTAGAAAATTTCCATATACCAGGCTACCATCAGGATTAAATTGCTTCCACATAGAAGCTTGAACAAATCCTGCTACATACATAGGTAATGCATACATGATAATACCAAGAGTACCTAACCAAAAGTGAGCATTTGCCAATCCTGTAGACCATAATTTGGTTTTGAAGAGTTTAGGAATTAACCAATATGCCATTCCAAAAGTTAAAAATCCATTCCATGCTAATGCGCCCACATGAACGTGAGCGATCACCCAATCACTAAAATGGGCAATGGCATTTACATTTTTAAGAGATAACATTGGACCTTCGAAAGTCGCCATTCCGTAACCAGTGATGGCAACTACCATAAATTTAAGTACAGGATCTGTACGGACTTTGTCCCAGGCTCCACGAAGAGTTAATAAACCATTGATCATTCCACCCCATGATGGAGCGATAAGCATTATAGAAAAAGCAACTCCAAGATTTTGTGCCCAATCTGGTAACGAAGAGTACAACAAATGATGAGGACCAGCCCAGATATATATGAAAATAAGGGACCAAAAATGTACTATCGATAATCGATATGAATAAATAGGTCGATTGGCAGCTTTAGGAATGAAATAATACATTAATCCTAAGAATGGAGTAGTAAGGAAAAAAGCCACTGCATTATGACCATACCACCATTGTACCAATGCGTCTTGTACTCCTGCATACACTGAGTAACTTTTTAATGCACTTACAGGAAGTTCCAGACTATTAAAAATATGGAGTACTGCCACAGTTACAACGGTAGCGATGTAAAACCAAATGGCAACATATAAATGACGTTGCCTTCTTTTTAATATTGTACCAATGAGGTTCCAACCAAAAACAACCCATATTACTGCTATAGCAATATCAAAAGGCCATTCGAGTTCTGCATATTCTTTGGATGTTGTAAAACCTAAAGGAAGCGTAATGGCAGCACCAACAATAATTAATTGCCATCCCCAGAAGTTAATATTACTGAGAATATCGCTGAAAATTCTTGCTTTTAATAAACGTTGTGTAGAATAATATACCCCTGCAAAAATGGCATTTCCTACGAAGGCGAAGATTACAGCATTGGTGTGTAGCGGTCTTAGTCGACCAAAACTCAACCATGATATACCATCGGTAAGGTTAGGGAATAAAAACATGAACGCCAGAAGTAGACCAACTGACATTCCTACAATACCCCATAGCATCGTAGCGTACAAGAATTTTTTTACGATTTTATTATCGTAATAGAACTGTTCCATTTCCATGTTAAGATTGTTTGGTTTTAGAAGGTGTTGAAGATTTTTCTTGGCCTTCCTTTACGAGTTCGTCTTCAAAAAGCATGCGAATAGAAGGCGTATAAACGTCATCGTATTGTCCATTTTTTATAGAAAATATAAAAGCAATAAAAAAGACAATCGCTACTAGAATACTAATCGTTAAGAGCACATAAATAACACCCATACTTATTTTATTATGCATCAAAAGTATGTGCCAACCTTTTCTTAAAAAATGACATTTATCAGGTTTCGAAATCCATCTTGTAAAAAGTATTTTGTATGGAATACAGATTTAGAATTTTAGCCATACTAGAAAACAAATAGTTTTAAATACAGGTATAAAACTATAATCAAAGGAATCTATATGAACTGGTTTTACACCAATTATAATCTTGTTGGAGTGTATATTGAATAACCTTATTTGCTTTAGTGAATGCGTCGTATTTTATAAATTCCATATGAATAGGCCTAAGAATATAACCACCCCAATAGGGTGGTTTTGGAATTTCTTTGTTTTGGAATTTCTTCTCCAATTGTTCCATACCTCTGTCCAGAATTGTTCGGGATGGTATAATAGTACTTTGTTCAGAAACCCAAGCTGCAAGTTTGCTACCTCTAGGACGAGATTCGAAATATCCTTCTGATAAATTTTCAGGTATTTTTTCGGTATGGCCGTAAATATGTACTTCTCTTTGTGATTTATGCCAGTTAAACAATAGTGAAGCTCTATTGTTGTTTGCAAGCGCTTTTCCTTTTTCGCTCTTATAATTGGTGAAAAAGATAAAACCTTCCCAAGTAAATCTCTTTAATAAAACAATCCTGGTTTTTGGAAAACCATCTATTCCAATGGTAGAAAGTTGCATAGCATTTATTTCATCTCCAGTATCCAAGTTTTTTATTTCATAAAACCACTGTTGGAAGTGTTCTATGGGATTATAATGCTTCGACATCTCCTTTCTTTTTATGGTATAGCTTAAAACTCATAAAATTTGTAAGTATCGTCACATAAATTACTATAGAAATTGAACTTAATGGCATTAGAATGGCAGCTACGATAGGAGATAATTGACCTGTTACAGCAAAATACAAGCCAATTATATTATAGAAAAATGATATAATAAAACTTGATTTAATTACTCGAATTGTCTTTTTTGAAATATGTAAAAGATCACTGATTTTTTCAAATTCTGATGCATCTAAAATTGCATCACAAGCTGGAGAAAATACATTTACATTTTCTGATATAGCGATTCCTACGTTACTTTGTGCCAGTGCTCCGGCATCATTAAGACCATCTCCAATCATCATTACGTTTCGATCGTTTTTCTGTAAGTTCTTGATATGGTCAAGTTTGTCTTTTGGTTTTTGATTAAAAAGTAATGAAGTCGTTTTAGGAAGTATTTTCTGTAAATAAGATCTTTCTCCCTGATTATCACCAGAGATTATTGATATTTCGTAAGTGCTAGATAACTTTTTAAATAAATTTTCGAGTCCTTTTCGATATTGATTGTAAAAAATGAAATGGCCTCGGTAATTATCATTTGTGCTTATATGTACGGAAGTGTTAAGCTGTTTTTCGTTATCAGGATTTCCTACAAAATTTGTAGAACCAATTTTAATGGAGTTTTCGGCATGTTTTCCTTCTATACCACTACCGATATACTCTTGATATTCATCTAAAGTCATAATTTCATATGCTGCAAGTGTATCGTATAAAGACCTGCTTAACGGATGGTTTGAAGCCCGTAGAGTGTTTTTTAATAATGCTTCTTCCGTTGGTGATAAAGGTTGCCCATGATATTCAATATTATTTTTTTTATGTACTGTAATAGTACCTGTTTTATCAAACAAAATGGTATCTGCATTTGCCATTTGCTCGATAACGTCAGCATTTTTGAGATAAAATTTATGCTTACCGAAAAATCTTAGTACATTTCCTAGTGCAAATGGTCTGGCCAATGCTAATGCGCAAGGGCATGCAATGATTAAGACTGCTGTAAAAACATTGATGGCTTTGGATGCATCCTTAAATAACCAGTAACTAGTTGCAATAACTGCGATACATAAAATGATTATGGTAAAATATTGGCTTACCATATCTGTAAGATTGGTAAAAGAATCGGCTTTGTTCTTTTTAAAAATATCATTACTCCATAATTGAGTTAGATAACTTTGTTCTACGGATTTGAGCGCTTCAATTTCTATTGCTCCGTTCATCTGTTTTCCTCCTGCAAAAAGTTTATCTCCAGATCGTTTAGAAACAGGCTCACTTTCTCCTGTAACAAAACTGTAATCTATCCTTGCATTACCATTGATTAGTATGCTGTCTACAGGAATTAATTCCTCATTTCTAATTAATAAACGATCTCCTTCTTTAATTTCATATACCTGAATGTTCTCTTCTAGTTTTTGGTCTGAAGAAATTCTGGTGACTGCAATGGGGAAATAGGATTTATAATCTCTTTCGAAGGATAAGAAAGTATATGTCTTCTGTTGAAAAAACTTCCCTAATAATAGGAAGAATACCAAACCGGTGAGGCTATCAAAAAAACCGGTACCCAGATCAAATACTATTTCTGCAGTACTTCTAATGAAGAGTACTAAAATACCTAAGGCAATAGGCACATCGATATTTAATATGTTATTTCGTAACCCTTTATAAGCAGAAATTAGATATTCCTGACCCGCATAAAAAACAACAGGTATTGAAAAAGCAAACATTAACCATCTAAAAACATGTTTATATTGTTCTAACCAATATTCTGATACTTCAAAATATTCAGGGAAAGACAAAAACATTACATTTCCAAAAGCAAAACCTGCAACTCCTAATTTATAGAATAAACTTCGGTTAATATGTTGATTACCCTTAGTATAATCCTCTAAGCTGATGTAAGGCTCATATCCTATGGAGTTAAGTAAGGTAACAATTTCTTTTAGGGTAGTTTTTGAGGTATCAAAAGTTACTCTTACCGTTTTTTTCGAAAAATTTACTTGTGATGCAGAAATCGATGTATGGAGCTTATGCAAATTTTCTAAAATCCAAATGCAGGAACTACAATGTATATGAGGGATATATAAGGTAACTATTTGGATATTTTCATTGCTGAACTCGATTAATCTTTCAATAATATCAGGATTATCGAGATAATCGTACTTTCCTTCGAGCTCTTTGGGAATGGCTCCAGGAGTAGATTGTAAATCATAATAGCAGGATAAATTATTGGTGGAAAAAATTTCATACACTGTTTTGCATCCATTACAGCAAAAAGTTTTATGATCAAATTTCACAATTGTTTTATCACATTCATTGCCGCAGTGAAAACATTTTGTAGCTATCATATCTATTAGATTTTGTACAAAAATCATAAAGACTACGTTCGTATCATATGACAAAAATCATAGTTTGGAGAAGGCAAATAAAATAGTTTTGAGATATCAACATAATACCAAAAACCATGAAAAAGATTTTGCTACTTACCGATTTTTCAGAAAACTCCTGGAATGCTATTGATTATGCTACAGAACTTTTTAAGGAAGAATCTTGTACATTTTATATAGTAAATGCTTACAGCAAAATTATTTATGAAGCTATTCATCTCTCCGATCATCCATCTGAGCGTAGTGTAGAAAATACAGTACAATTAGATGTTTTAACAAACCTGAAACACATAAAGAAAAGCTTGGAGTATGCAAATGTTAATAAGAACCATCATTTTGAAATCATTGCAGCTTTTGGAACGATCACTGAAGTAACATCAGAAATAGTAGCATCCAAGAAAATAGATCTTATCGTTATGGGGACTAAGGGAACTACTGCTGCAAAAGAAGTATTTCTAGGTAGCAATGCTGTACGAATCATAAAAGCTATCAAAAATTGTCCGGTTGTAGTCATACCGTCCAGTTTTTCCTTGATAAGCCATCCTTTGCATATAGCATTTGCAACAGAATTTACACATTTTTATAGTAAGGAAGAATTAACACCTTTAATAGACCTAGCTATACATAATAGTGCGAAAATAGATATTGTACACATTCCGAAGCAAGCAGGTTCTTTATCAGAGGAACAAAAATTTAATTCAGAAATATTACAAGAATATTTTAATGCTATAAATAGTTATGTGCATACCATAAAGATGGGTGATTCTATAGCTTCAACTTTACAAAGTTTTGCAGAAAAATCGAATGTAGATCTATTAGCAATGTTGAATTATAGACACAGTTTTTTAGAGAAATTAACCAGAGAACCTGTAATTAAAAATATAGCGTTTTATTCAAAAATTCCTTTTATGGTACTACCAGAAATAGGAATGAGTACTTCATTCTCTAAAATAGGTAAAGACATATCTAAAAGAGATCAAAATCTGATAAAAGATACGGTATAACTGATATTGGTCATAGTTCATCTTCTAGACAGGACTTAGTTTTGGATATAATAAAAACTATTTATCATGAGAAAGGTTCTAATCCCCACAGATTTTTCAGAGAATTCTTTAAACGCATTAAAATATGCTGTTGAGGTTTTCAAATACGAACAGTGTGATTTCTTCATACTACACGCCTATGCGGACGAAGTATATGATCAGAATGCTCATATGGCTCGAGAACTTTTTAATGAAATAAAAGACAATGTCTATCAAAACTCGGAAAAAGAATTGACCAAAATAGAGGAGGTATTACAACAGATTTCTCCGAACCCAAGACATTCCTATACAACACTATCTAAGTTTGGTCAGTTGGTAGATGAGAGTAATGAAATTATAGAAGAAGAAAATGTAGATATTGTTGTCATGGGAACCAAAGGAAAAACGGATAACAGCAAAATAACCTTTGGAAGTAATACACTACAGGTAATTAAATATGTTAAAAGTCCTGTTTTGGTGATTCCTAATGGTTGTACATATACGCCTCCGAAGAATATCTTATTTCCATCAGATTATCAATTACCATACAAAAGAAGAGAGCTGAAGTTATTGTATACAATGGCTAGAAGTTTTAGATCTAAAATTAACTTTTTATGGGTATCTACTAATGATAAGTTGTCCATACGACAAGAAGACAATAAAGAGTTTTTAGAAACAAGTTTATCAGGTGTCGAACTAGAATCTCATCGGATCTCGTCAGAGAGTTTGACTACAGCAATTAATGAATTTATCGAGTATAAAGGAATAGATTTTTTGGTGATGGTAAATTCTAGACATTCCTACATGGAGAACATATTGTATAACTCTACAATAGATACAATAGGATTAGAGATCAAAATTCCATTTTTGGTGATGCAAAATGTACCAAGAATCTAACTTCTAAAAATAACAAGGAAAAATAGACCACAAGAATTATGAGAGGATATAATGGTTTGTCATAATGTGGTGATTTAGTAAACAATAAATGTAGAAAAGATGAAAAGGATATTATTACCAACAGATTTTTCGGATAATGCATATAATGCTATAAAATATGCAGTACAGTTTTTTAAAGACGAAACCTGTACGTTCTATTTGCTAAATACATTTACTCCTATTTCATATACAGCAGAATACCTTATAGAAAATCCTGCACCTTATGGTATAGAGGAGGTTGCACTTGGACATTCAAAAAAAGAAATAGAAAAAGTAGCACAAAAGATTCAAATAGAATTTCCAAATGAGAAGCATCAATTTGTAAAGCTTTCTGCTTTTAATATGTTGATTGCTGAGATAAAGGATGTTATTGAAACGTATAACATTGATCTTATAATCATGGGTACAAAAGGTGCAACAGGACTTAAAGAAGTATTGATAGGGTCCCAAACTATGTATACCATGAAAAAAGTAAAATGTCCGATTATTGCTATCCCAGATGGATTTGCTTACGAAAAACCTAAAGAAATTCTGTTTCCGACAGACTATAATCTCAATACTTCAAACCCAATTTTACTTCCATTAATTAAGAGTATATGTGACATCCATAACTCGCGGTTACATATTTTAAATGCATATTATGGTGTTCCCTTAGTTACACAACAGAAGGATACAAAAGTATATTTAGATACTTATTTCGAAGAGAATGCTCATGTTTTTGAAATTGCAGACGGCATGGATGTTATGGAAGCTATTGAAGACTATCAGAAATATCATATTATCAACTTATTAGTGATGGTTCATAATAAGCATTCATTTTTTGAGAACCTTTTGTTTAAACCAGTGATCAATCAGATTGCATATCATCTAAACGTTCCTTTTTTAGTGATTCCTTCAATAGAAAGACAATAATAAATTTACGATTAGATCTTAAAAATATAACGATATGAAACGTATATTAATTCCAACAGATTTTTCCGATAATTCATGGAACGCAATAGTGTATGCTTTTAGTTTCTTTGAGAATACTCCATGCGAATTTCATATTGTAAATGCTTATGAATTAACTGCTACACAATTGCTAACTACGATTAGTTCTCAAAAGATAGGACAGCAGTATGAACTTCTTAGATCAGCATCACAAAAGGGGTTGGATATGGTTGTCGAGGATATTGAAAATTCGAAAACTAGTATGCTTCATTCTTTTAAAACCATATCTCGTTTAGGAGATTTAGTGGAAGTTTTACAAAGTTTACTAAAAGAAAATCATTATGATCTCGTTCTGATGGCAACTAAAGGAGCTACTGGGGCAAAAGAGATTTTTATGGGAAGTAATACGCATAAGGTTGTTCAATATCTGGATAGTTGTCCTGTTTTAGTAATTCCTGAAGAGTGTAGATATCAAGAAATTTCAAATATTGCTTTTGCCACTAATTTTGAAAGAATGTATTTCAAATCTGAAATCAATTCTATAAAAGATTTAGCAAAGATTCATGATGCTACTATACGAATGATTCAGGTATATGAAGAACCAAAACTTTCAGAAATGCAAAGCTTTAATTCCAGCACGTTAGAGCATTATTTTAGTAATAGGAAGCATGATTTTCATGTAATTGAAGACTTTTCTACAATAGAAAATGCAATACAGGCTTTTATAGAAGAGCTGGAGATAGATGTATTGGCCATGATTAACTACCCGCATGGGTTTATCAAGCGATTATTAAGAGAACCTGTTATTAAAAAAATAACATTTCATACTGTAATTCCATTCCTGGTAATCCCTGCTGATAACTGAGAATTGTCATAGTTTTTCGTTTCTACAGGAATTAGATTTACTCATAATTAATAAATAGTTTAACGATGAAACGAATACTAGTTCCTACCGATTTTTCGAACAATGCATATAATGCTCTTTTTTATGCTACTCGATTGTTTCAGAATCAACCTTGCCATTTTTATATACTCAATACTTTTGAGGTTAACACCCCAATATTAACTAGTCGTTTGGATACTAGTAAAGGAGATGCACTCTTTCAGAAATTGAGAAAAGAATCTGAAGAAAAGTTACTCGAAACAAAACATAGAATAACTCTTGATACCGAAGAGGTGCAACATCATTTTGAAACGATTTCTATTTCCAAAGAATTGATAGAAACTATTACTAAGACTGTTAAAAGTAAAAAGATTGACTTGGTAGTTATGGGAACAAAGGGAGCTACTGGAGCTAAAGAAATCTTTATGGGAAGTAACACAGTGAAGGTGATTCAATCGATAAAATCCTGTCCTATCTTGATGATTCCAGATGCATTTGAGTTTGTAAAACCTATGGAAATTGCATTTCCTACTGATTTTAAAAGATTCTATTTAGAAGAGGAGTTGAAACCTCTTGTAGATATGACCAAACTTTTTGATGCTAACATTAGGCTTTTTCATATTCACGAAGAAGAACAATTAGATGAACTTCAAGAATATAATTTTACAGCTTTGAAAAAATACCTGAAGGACATAAATCCGACTGTACATTGGATTTCAAAATTCTCAAAAAAATCAAAATTGATCAATGATTTTATTGAAGATATGGATGTTGATATGCTGGCTATGGTGAATTATAAGCATAGTCTGATGGAAAATATCACTCATGAACCAGTAATAAAAAGTATTGGTTTCCATCCTATAGTTCCCTTTTTAATTATTCCTGACGCAAGCTGATAATTGTCATAGTTTACGATAAATAACAGAGGTACATTTACTACACTAATCCTAAATATCAATACTGATGAAAAAGAAGATTTTATTACCAACAGATTTTTCTAAAAATGCATGGACAGCTATTTGTTATGCTATAGAATTGTATAAAAGTGATGAGTGCGAATTTTATTTGCTAAATACGTTTGATGTGTCTGGTTATGCGCTGGAAAGTATGATGGTTCCAGAACCAGGAGAGAAGTTATATGATGCAGCTAAAGAAAAATCAGAAAAAGGACTTGGAAAAACCTTGGAAAGATTAGCATTTAGAGATGAATACCCACGACATACATTCTTTGCAATCTCGCAGATGAATAGCCTGTTAGAGGCCATTAAAGATATCGTGGATAAAAAAGATATCGAAATGATTATCATGGGAACCAAGGGAACTGGTAATCGTAGAGATGTCATATTTGGAAGCAACGCTATATCCGTTATGGAAAAGGTGAGAAACTGTCCTGTAATGATGGTTCCAGAAGAAACACTATACCGAAAACCAAGAGAAATAGTATTTCCAACGGATTATAAAACACATTTTAAGAGAAGAGAATTACAATATTTGGTAGAGATCGCTCAACGAAATAATGCAGCAATTCGTGTGCTATATATCACACAAGACGATACACTTTCTGAAGAACAAAAGAATAATCAGGATTTATTAAAAGAATATTTCGAAGAAGTCCCTTATACATTTCATACGCTGCATAATGTAGATGTAGCTGGAGGCTTGAGCTGTTTTGTAGAAAGTAGGGATAGTGATATGATCACTTTTGTAAATCATAAGCATAGCTTTTTTGGTAGTGTATTCTCTAGACCCTTAGTTAAAAACTTAGGACATCATGCTACAGTTCCTGTACTGGCACTTCACGATTTAAAAAACTAAAACCATATACAATGAAAAACATAGGCATCTGGATGGATAAAGAAAAGGCGTTTATTATTAACCCTAATAAAAACGAAAAAGAGATGATCACCATCCCATCTCAAATAGAAACATATCGAATTCATGGTGGTTCCGGAACCAGATTTAAAGGAGGCCCACAAGATGTGGTACAAGACAGTAAATATTTGGAGCGAGAGAAACATCAGTTCAAAGCTTATTTTAAAGAAATAGCTTCTCATGTAAAAGATGTCGATAAACTGGTTGTTTTTGGACCAGCAGAGGCTGGAGAAAAGTTCAAAAAAGAATTAGGATACTACTATAAAGATCTACATGACAAACTAGAAGGTGTTTTTAAAACTGATAGTATGACCGCAAATCAAACCAAAGCATTGGTAAGAGATTATTTTAATCTGTAAAAGAAGTATTGATAGTACTCTTAATATGAATCCTACTTTTTTCACGCATACTAGAAAAACGGTAATTATAAAATTTTGAAGAAATGAAAACAATACACGAAACAGAAACAAGGTTAAAAGATTTTCATTTTGAAATGTTAACATGGAAATCCTCACTTCAATTTATTGAAGGTGAAGTACAATTCATTAATCAACTCCTTAATTCCTATGTTTTTGAACCCAATACACCAAACCTTTTTGAAAGACTTCAGGAATTTAAAACACAAATAAAAACTGTGCAGACGGAATTAGAGAATATTTATTTAGAGATAAGCAAGCAAGAAAGTGAATTAGGTGGAATGATGGAGTGCGATACCATGTCTTGCGATATTTTTTATAGTGATAAACATTTTTCATTAAAGGAGAAATTTGATCTGTTTTATAAAAACTATCAATTTTTCAAAACAAAGGTGTTTAGCTATGCTGGAGGAGTGCTTAAAAAGAAGAAGAAATAAATCTTAAAGCTGAGAAATATCATTTTTTTCCTCATTCAACTGATTTAATTTTATTACAGATAATAACTATAAAACCTAAATATTATGTCACTAATTAAATTTAAAAGAAACAGACTTCCTTGGATTAATGATAGTATTGGTAATTGGTTAGATACAGATAGTTTTTTCTCTGATGATTTTTTCATTCGAGATAAGGATTTACCAGCCATGAATATTAAGGAAAATAAAGATGATTTTGAAGTAGAACTGGCAGTTCCAGGTTTTTCTAAAGAGGATATAGCTGTAACTATAGAAAATGATATGCTTCATATCTCTGCAGAAAATAGTAATAATGCTGTTCAGGAAGAAGAAAACTATACCCGAAAAGAATTTAGTTATAATTCTTTTCAAAGAAGACTACAGTTACCCAATAGTATTGACCAAAATAAGAAGGTCAAAGCGGCATACAAAGATGGTGTGTTAACCCTGAATTTACTCAAAAAAGAAGAGGCTAAGGAACCACCAAAAAGAGTAATAGAAATTGCTTAGAAAAAGAGGTAGGCAGAAAATGATGTGGGGTTAATTTTCTGCCTTTTCTATTTTAAAACTATCATCAATAAGAGCAGAAATATGAAAACCGATGAGCAACATATAAAATATGCTGAGTGGAAAAGTGCTGATGAATTACATGAAATAACAGTAGGCTGGATTTCTGAATTGAAATTTAGTAAAGATGAACAGTTATTTCTTCAAAATCTTATCAGGAACTATCCGATAACACCAATTTCAGAAATTGAAGTAAAAGAAAGCAAAGAAACTGCGGATCGTCTTGCTAAATTATCTGAACAGATAGATCCTCTGCTTGAGAAAATTAGGAACCATAACAATGAACTTCTTGTATTAGTAGACAGTGAAGATCAATTGGAGGAGGAAAAGGAGTATAAGCAAACACATCGATTATTATCGGAAGAAGTAAATAGCTATTTAGAAACATATAAAGCTCACAAGAGAATAATTTTTGAACTAATTAAAAGCTTTATCAAAAAGGAAAAAGTAAAACGAATATCAAAATAATAGCATTGAGAATACTCAAGAACATATCAATTGTGATAGTTCTTTTGTTTATGGGATTTTGGATTTGGTATGAGTATACATATTCCATGGATACCGTAATACCATTTCAGGTAAATGATCCAAATCTAGAAACAAAAGTGCTTATCGCCTCTCAGGGAAGCAGGTTTAAAGATTCATTGGTACAAAGAGTATTAAAACATTATAAAGAGGATGCTATTTATTTTAAAGTAATTGATGTGTATACACTGTTTACAGTACCAATAGATAAATGGGATGCAATTGTGATTATCAATTCTTGGGAATACGGAAGCCCGCCATCTAATGTGAAGAGATATATCAAAAATCATCCTGAAGATCTTGATAGATTGATTATTCTTTCTACCGTTGGAAGCAGTCATATCACATTACAAGATGTAGATGTAATATCTGGCGAATCCATTATTGAAAAACTGCCAGAATATACAAATGAGATAGTCCATAGACTAGATAAAATATTATCAAATACAAAAACTAACCATAATGAATAAAGTGTTTATATATAACTTACTGATCATAGGATTGCTTTGGAGTTGTTCTTCGAGTGAATTAGTAGAAAATTGGAAACATCCAGATATCGAAGTATTTGAATCTGAAAAGGTACTGGTGGTCGGAATTACTGCAGATAGTAAGAATCGAAAAAGTTTTGAAGAAAGGCTCTCTAAAACGTTACAAAAAAATGGAGTTAATGCTGTTACTAGTCTCGACCTTTTTGAACAATTCTATGACGATTCGCCAAAAACTGAAGAAGAATTACTAGAACTTGAGAAAGAACTGATTCAAGAAGGTTTTGATGCTATATTGCTTTCCAAAGTTCTTGGTGTAGAAGACAAGGTTACGGTAGTTTCTTCCATGAGAAACCTTGATCGCACTTTTAATAATTTTAGAGAAGATTATTACCAGAATCAGGAAATTTATCATGATCAGGATTATTATGAAGAGTATCAAATATTTCATGCTCAGTCCACACTGTATTGTATCTGTCCCGAAAAAGAAAAGGAAGTGATCTGGCAAGGATCCATAGACGTTACCATGCCTGATAATATAAAAAAGGCTATAAAAGATTATGTGAATATGTTAGTCTGGGCATTGAAAGAACAAAAACTATTAATTGTAAAGCATGAACTCTATTATGAAGGTGTTGATATATAGTGCAAAGGATTTTGAAATACCATTTTTGGAGCAGGCTAATAAAGATCAATTTCATATCAAATATAGTAAGGAACGTCTTACCGAAGATACAGCAGTTTTAGCTCTTGGATTTGATGTGGTTTCTATTTTTTCTGCTGATGATTGTTCTTCTTCGGTTTTAGAAAGGCTTAGAGATTTTGGGATACGTCATATTACTTTGCGTTCTGCTGGATATGATAATATAAATCTAAAAACAGCTAGCAGGTTAGGAATTCGAGTGGCCAATGCTGCGGGATATTCACCACACGCTATTGCAGAACATGCCATTACATTATTATTATCACTAAATCGTAAAATAATAATGGCAAATCAACAGGTTCATAATTATAATTTTTTGCTGGATGATCTTATTGGTTTTGATCTTAATCAAAAAACTGTTGGGATAATTGGTACGGGAAGAATAGGAAAGGTAATTGCTAAAATCATGAATGGTTTTGGGTGCCAAATTATTGCTAATGATTTGATAGAAGATCCTGATTTAGTAGAAAATGATAAAGTAACATATTACAAATTAGAGGAACTATTAAAAGAATCAGATATCCTATTTTTAAGTACGCCTTTGACTTCAGAGACACATCACTTAATTCGTACAGAGACTATTGAGTATATGAAACGAAACCTAATTCTTATTAATGTAGCCAGAGGAGGTATCGTAAGAACTGAGGATATCATTAAAGCTTTGGAATTAAAAAAGATTGCAGCGTATGGCTCGGATGTTTACGAGTATGAAAATGGAGTTTTTTTCTATGATAGATCTCAAAATCATCCAAATGATCCACTTTTACAGGAACTAATAGATTTACCCAATTCTTTGATTACATCGCATCAGGCATTCGCGACTAAAGAAGCATTACATAATATTGCGAAAACTACTTTTGATAATATAGAGAGTTGGCAAAATGGAGGAATACCGCAGAATGAGCTAACACCCGTATTAAAGGATATCGATGGTTAGGGTTTGACTAAAGAACTGGACTGAAAATTTTAGCGATGCCTTCTTTTATTTTGTGTGACCAGGGTCTTGTTACGAAAGTATCATACGCTAAAAGAGTACTCTTATGACAATCCTCTAAAAAATCTTCTCGAAGTTGAATTGCAAAATCATCATCAAATAGTACAGCATTCACTTCATAATTTTGTTCGAAGCTCCTTATGTCTAAATTGGTAGTGCCTACTGATGATATTGTATCGTCCGAAACAATCGTTTTACTATGCAAAAAACCATCTTCAAAAAGATAAATCTTTACACCAGCTTGTAACAAATTTTCAAAATAAGAACGAACACACCACTTTACAATTAGGTTATCCGATTTTTGAGATAATAGTAGCCTTACATCCACTCCGCTCAATGCAGCAACCTTCAAAGCATCTAAAATCGATTCTCCCAGAATGATATAAGGATTCGCAATATATACGTAATCTTTTGCCTCATTAATGATAGAAAAATACATCTGTTTTGTAGCTGGAAAATTATCATCTGGACCACTATGAACTATCTGTACAGTAGAGTTTCCGTTAACAAGGTTTTTAGAAAAATAGGATGTGTTTAATATAGATTCGTCATTACTGACCAAATACCAATCAAGAGCAAATATTGCTTTTAAGTTGTTTACAGAAGGACCTTTTAGTTGTAAATGTGTATCATACCAAATTCCTAAATTGGGATCTCCTTTTATATATTTATCCGCAATATTAATTCCTCCTGTAAATCCTATTTCTCCATCGATCACTATGATTTTTCTGTGATTTCTATAATTGATAGAAGAAAGAAATTTGCCAAATTGGATGGGTAAGAATTTATGAATTTTTACTCCGATATTCTGTAATTTTTTGATGTATGCTTTACTCAGAGATAAGCTACCTATTCCATCATAAAGGATATAAATATCTACTCCATCATTAATTTTAGTATTGAATAGATTAAAAAGCTCTGTAGTAAGTCCTCCTTCTTCAAAAATATAATATTCAAGATAGATAAATTTGTTGGCATTCTTTATAGCTTCAAAAATGGCTTCAAACGTAGTTCTTCCATTTTTGAGTAGTTTTACTTCATTTCCTGTACTAGGTCTAAAAAGTGAGTTCTGAGTAATCAACGAAATTATTTTATGATGCTCATTAAATTCTTTTGTCGAAATAGGAGCGCATTCTGCAACGGCTCTTTCCATGAAAGTTGCAACCCTAGGTGTTTTTTTTAATCGAAAGAGTTTATTTTTTCTTCGATTTCTTCCCAACATAAAATACAGAAATATACCACCTATTGGAATTGTGAAAATAGCAAAAAGCCATCCTAATATTTTGGTAGGTCTCATACCATTAAGCAATAATCTAATAGTAATTATTGCACTAATGATTATGTATATAATAATACCTATTGAATAAATCACAAATTAAAGATAAACTTAATAATGCATTATCAATAAAGGAATTTGAGTTCCGTAACTAATTTTAGAAGTTTCAGATCCTTTAAAAAAGCGTTCTAAAAATGTTTCTCTTTTTACGAATATTGCAGTAAGATCTACTTCCATCACCTGCACAAAACTATGAATCGCTAAAGAAAACGGTATATTACTAATAGTATGAAAAGTATGGTTGTAGTCTTTAAAAAATGATTCTAGATTCTTTTTATCATCAAATTCTGTTACGGTTACCAATTCATCTTCTTTGGTTTTCAAAATTCTTAGAGAAGCATTGTGTTTTGATAAAATATCGGTGAGAGGATCAATTCCTTCTGTTGTAAAATGATCATCTATATTCAAAGCATATAACACTGTCTTTGGAACTCTGAATTTGATATTATTTGGTATTGCCAAAACTGGACAATCAATTTTACGGATAACTTTTAGTGTATTGCTTCCAAAAACCACCTCAGCAGCTCCAGTAGCTCCGTTTGTACCCATAACAATTAAATCAATTTCCTTAGTCACGACAGCTTGCCTAATGGCATCCGTGAAAATGTCATAATCAATTATTTTCTCGAAAGCATAGTTTTCATTAGAATATTTAATTTCTAGATCGTCGACAAGCTGATTTAATTTTGTTTTTGATTCATTAGTTATCGAATGATAAAGAGAAGTGTTTGTCGGAGCGCTCATCAAATCATCGGTGGTATAATGAGATGCTTTTTGTACATGTAAAATATAAAAAGTACATAGTTCTTTTTTAAAAAAATCCGTAGCATAGTCAATAGCATTTAAAGAATTTTTTGAAAAATCTGTGGGTAAAAGAATATTCTTCATGATGTTTGATTTATACCATAAAATTACTTTTTAAACCTTAGATCAAATATGATCTTTATCATATAAAAAGGGATTGCTAGAGGGTAGATCACATTACTATATTTTTATGTATTAATACAGATTTGATTTTGGATTTCCTCCAGTATTTCAAAAACAGAAAGTAGATTCTCTTTGGATAATTTGGTTTTAAGATATTAATGTTTGAACAAGAATTATTCATACAGTCTTCCTCTACATTTAGACCAAAACTTAGGGTTACATTCATCAAAAAATAAAAATTTTTAAATGTTGTGGGTAACATTTTAATCTAGTTGAACTCCTTCTATCAAATGGACATTTATTATCTGGTCTGATCAACCTAAATAATTTTTGCAAAGCAAAACGCGTAAGCCGAAAAGCGAAAGAGTAAGCATTTCTTTTAAAACTTAATACAATGAAGCTTAAAAATATTTTATCGCTATTTTTTATGATAGCAAGCATATATCTGGGGATAAGTCAAAACCTGGTGTTAAACGGAGATTTCTCGCAATACGATGTTAACTGTAATGATTTTAGTTTTGGTTTTACTGGATCAGCAAACACCAATTGTGTAGATGATTGGAACTCCTATTCCGGAAGTCCTTCCTTACATGGAGTATCATCAAATCCACATGCCTGGATGTGGTCAGGAGGGACGAATGATCATTATGAAAGTATCCAAACTCCAGTAGCATTTGAACAAGGGAAGTGTTACGCTGTTTCTTTTAAAGTAAAAACGAACGATAGAGGCAATCAGGATATCAGTGATCATGGTACCGTAAACTTAAGAGCTGTAAATTTTCAAAATGGAAGTATTGATACAGAACAAACGATATTTTCTAATACTATCGGAACCTATTTAGGGAATAACTGGCATACCGTAACAACTACGTTTACACCTAATGCTAATTATTCTAGATTATTAATAAATCCATTATACACAGGAGGTGTAAAACAGGCTGAGATGGCGATTGATGATATTATGATTCAGGAAAGTCAAAACCTTAGTGTGGATTTTCATTTTGAAGATACAGCTGGTACTCATAAGAATACTTTTTGCGAGGGAGAGACTATTCTACTGAATGGAAGCGCTTCTCAAGGCGAGATTCATTATTTTATTGATGCCTGGAGAAGACCTAGCGGTAGTTTAGGAAGTTTTCAGTATGTATCTGGATTAGGATGGACAGCAGGACAATTACAAACGGTGAATTTAACCAATCTATTTGCTGGTAATAATGTTAATTTTGAGGCAGGTTATGAATATGAAATCAAAGTAGCGTTAGGGAATGATTGCATCGGTTGGCTGCCTTTAACTAAGAGGTTTACTGTATTACCTAATGCAGCCTTGGATCCTGATTTTACAATGAATGCTAGTTGTGCAGGTAATGGAACTATTACCATTCAGGCAACAGCTACAACAACCAATGCCTACCAATGGTGGGGATTATTCGAAACAGCTACCTCGACTACTACAGGAGGTACACAAGTAGGACCTATTCAAGGAGGAACATCGGTTACTTTTAGTGGACTAAGTAGAACCAAAAATTATTACATAAAGCATGGTGTTTGGAAAGATTCTGATAAGAATTGCTATCCATGGCAAGAAGCCAGAAAAATTGTACCCAATTCTGTTAGTTGGGTAGGATATACTACAGATTTTACACTAAGCCTTAGTGCTAGTGGAGGTCTGGTAAATGTAAATTTACAGGCGGATCCAAATCCTGTATCGGTTTATCACGGCTGGCAAGTCTACGACGTAAATCATAATGTCATTAGCGGTTTTTGCTGTAACTCCGATATCGCTTCTTTTTCAGGACTTTCTACAAACACTTGGTATTATATAAAACATGGAATTTGGAATGATTGTAAAGAATGGCAAGAGACTAGAAGATATTTTAGAGTTCAGATACAGGAAAGTGAGAATAATACAGGAGGTTTTGTATTAGAAACCAAAGAATATCCTTTTGAACCAGATAGTGCCTACACAAAAGAGATCAATGAACTCATTAATTCTGGTGTAATTTTCGAACTTTTTGAAGAGTATGAAGAGGGAAGTTTTGTGGAGGATGATAAAGAAATTTCAAAAATCGAAATGTACCCTAATCCAGTTCCAGCAGGAAGAGTGCTTACCATTACCACCTCAACCGCTGCGGATATTCAACATGTTGAATTGGTAACATTTACAGGGAAGAGTGCATCCATATCGTTTAAAAAAGAAAAAAATATGATCCTCTTAGATATAGATGCGAAAACACCTAAAGGGATGTATTTCGTAAGAATCATTAAAGACTCTGGAGAAGTAATCACAAGACAACTAGCAATACAATAAGCTTTATAACTAATTTAATATATAGAATAGATGAAAAATTTTAAAACATTTTTACTACTCTCATTTTTAGTGCTCATCACTTTTTTTTGGGCTTGTAATGATGAGTTTACTACATCAGAAATGCGTGTAGATATATTGGAAACTACTTTAAAAAGAGAAGGGGTTTTAGATCGCTTAAGTGGGACTCTTCAAACTAAAAACAATAAACCAATTGTAAATGCGACGATCAAACTTCGAGGCGATATAATAGCATTCAGCGATTCGAAAGGAGGTTTTGTTTTAGAGGAAAACAGTTTTAGGTTAGGAGATGTATTAACTATAGAGCATGAGGATTTTGTTACAGTTTCTAAAGTAATTGAAAAGAACACAAAACTATTTGTTTTAATGAAAGAAAGAGCCAAAGCTCATGTAATTGATGCTGATAAAGGAGCAGAAATACCTGTGGCCTTTCAAGGGCAAATATCAATTCCTAGCAATGCGTTTAACTATAGAGGAAAGCCGTATAATGGTAAAGTAGAAATAAGAGCCACTTATATAGATGTAACTGATCCGTTTGAATTAAGAAGTGCTCCTGGAAGTTACATAGCAGAAGAGGAAGATGGAACTTTATATCCATTAACATCTTTTGGAATGATAGAAATTACAGCTACAATACCTGAGAAAAATATTCCTTTAGATCTAAATGAAGGAGCGGTAATTGATGCTTCATTTCCAATACAAACGGAAAATACGCCAGAACAAGTGAATTTATACGAATTGAATAAAGAAACTGGATACTGGGACATTTCTGGAGTTTTGGTTAATCAAGGAAATGTATTAAGAGGAGAGATTACATCGGTTAATAGTTCATGGAATGCAGATGATCCATGTGCAAACGCTTTAGTATGTGTGAGAGTACAAGTGGTATATACCAATGGAGATCCTGGATGTTATGTTTGGGCTACAGGACTTACTTATAATGGTTTTTCGGGCCATTTTACCCCTGATGCAAATGGATTTGTAGAATTTTGGGTGTGTCCTGATAGTGTATTCCAGCTAAACGCTTGTTTATGTTTATGCGTTCCAGGAGGACCAATTTATACTTCGATTATCGATCTGTCTACAGTTACGATGAATCCTTCGGGCTGCACAGATCTTGGTGTCTGGACGATTAATAACTAATATCAAATAATCCACCTTTGTGATTTTATTCATAAAGGTGGATAAAAATACATTACGATGAAATCTTTTGTAACAAACCTATTGTTTATAAGCTTGGGGTTGACCATGCTTTATGGACAAGAACAGATTAAAGAGGGAAGCGATTTTGATCATGTAGATGACTATAGACCTAAGATCTTTCAGTTAAAAGAAACTAATGAGCGTGTAGATAGTTTAGAAGAGTATTTTAAGAGTTATCAGCTTTTAGATTTTAATTTTGAAGAAGTATACCATCATGTTAAAAGAGATAATTATATATCAGAGTTCCTACTAGCTGCAGAAAACTGGAAATATGAAATTAGTTTACAATCTAATGATATAAGAAGTCCCGAGTATGTAGAAAGTATTAATGGAGAGATTATAAATCAAACAGATGAGGCAAACAATACTCAATCAAATACATATAAAGGAGTAGCAGATAAAAACAGAAATAATATTGTAAGAGTAACTATCACTAAAGATAATTTTTGGGGATATATTTATAATCAAGAAAAGGATGATTGGTTGTTTTTTGAATCAACACAACATTTTCTTAAAGATGATGAAGCAAGAAATTATTTGTTAGTATATCATCTAAAAGATATGAGAGAAAATGCATTTGGAGAATGTCAAGAGTTGATAGCTGATATAAGTGATAGAGAAGAAATTAATATTGGAGGGCAAACATTTTCATCAAAAGGCGGTACTTCTACTTGTACACCAAAATATTTAGAAATTGCTACAGATGCAGATTATGAACATTATCAATACTATAGAAATATTGGTGGGTCTAATCCAGAGATTTTATCCTTACTAAATCAAACAGAAGGAATCTTTTCTATTTATTTTAATATTCTTTTTAGTGTAACAGGGCAAAATGTACAAACTTCAAGCATGGATCCTTATACATCAATTATTGCTGAAGATCGTTTAGTAGAATTTAGAGTTAATAGTCCCTCAGTTTTTTCTGGAATTAACAGAGATATAAGCATGTTATTTACAGGGTTAACTCGCATGAAAGATGATAATGGAAGTTTGTCTGTAGCTGGAATTGCTTACGTCGGCACCACTTGTAGATACCCTACATATGCCTGTACGGTTATCGGAAGAACAGCTGGTGCATATATGACCATCGCACATGAAATAGGACATCTACTAAATATGCCGCATCCGTTTGAAGTTTCAGGGAATACCGAATGTAGTACAACTCCAGGAATTATGTGCTACGGTACTAGAGGATATTTTTTTAATGCTTCTAGTATTTCTAAAACACAAAATCACCTTGCTTCATATGGTAATTGTTTAAATAATATTAATTCATCGACGACAGGAAATGATTGGGAAATGACTTGGACTAATGAAAGAAACAAAAGAAGATTAGGAGGATGGTATTTTAATAATGGAGATCATAAACTAGTAGGTGATTTTGATGGAGATACCGATGAAGAACTACTTTTTATGAGTAGTACAACCTGGTCTGGTATGGAAGATTATTCTTGTGATACGGGAACAGATTGGTACGATATGTGGAATAATCACGGAAGCAGATGGATAGGGTCCTGGTATATGAACGAAGGAGATCGCCATTATACAGGAGATTTTGATGGAGATGGAATTACGGATTTATTATCTATTTCTGTTAGTAATGCATGGGCTACATTACAAGGATTTAATGCAACTACCAATTCTTGGTATTATAAATGGAGCAATTTTGGCAGCTTTAATATTTCTACATGGCATATAAGATCTTCTGATCAATTTCAGATAGGAGATTTTGATGGGGATGGAAAAGATGAATTGTTAGGATTCTCTTATAATTGGTCAAGCTTATTTGATTTTGAAGGAGGTACTTTTAGTCAAAGATGGACAAATAGTGGCAGCGGAAGAATTGGAGGTGTAGATGCTAATTATGATAATAGGTATACACCTGGGAGATTTACCGTTACGAATGCAGATGAACTTTTAACTTGGGTTAATACTTGGGTAACAGTACTGAGATTTGATACTAATACTTCGCAATGGAATTGGATCTGGAGTCAATATGGAGATTCAAAATTTGCAAATATGCAGATATTACCTTTAAACAATCAACAGAAAATTTTGATAGGTAACTTTGATCAGGATGCTACGGACGAGGTTTTAAATATTAATAATACTTGGTCTGCAACCGCAGATTATAATGGCATCAATTTTCAACAGAATTGGAATAATTCAGGAACAGGAAGGTTAGATAATTGGTACTTAAATGGAGTTCAAAATGATTATTTAACTGTAAAAGCAACACCACATAATGAAAAACATATACTGGCTCTAAAGTATTACGAAATATTTGATTTCTTTTATTACGAAAAATATCCAGAATTGTCTAGTATGTATCGTAGCAATGAATTACATAACAAACAGAATATAGGAGATCCTTTAAATCCTAATAGTGTAGATGTCTTGAGTTCGTATGAGATAACTTTATTTCCGAATCCTACATCTGATAAAATTCAAGTAAAAATAGAGTCAGAGAATGATAAATTGAATGGACTTCGGATAGAATTGTTTGATTTAAAAGGAACCAAACTGATTTCTGAAATAATCACTCAAAAACATTATAAAATAAATGTAAAACCCTACCCAAGCGGAGTATATATGCTTAAAATCTCTGATACGAATGGTTTTCGAAAAACTCATAAAGTATTAATTACAGATCATTAAACTATTTTTAGTACAAATCTTGAAAGCAATATATGGAATCGAGTATTTCTATTTTGTTTTCAAGATTTTCTCGTTTTTCTAAAATAAATTAGGATTATAATTCCGATAATCACCAGTAAAATAGTTATCCATAAAAAACTGCTTAAATGATTAGAAAAGGATATTGGAGCGTTGTTGCCAATAAGTATCAAAGAACCCCAATAAAAAGGAGATAATTCACTTCCATCATGAGAATTAATGTATTGTAGTTTGGCGTTTCGTAAGGCAGAAGATTTAGAAAGTCCTTGATCAATGTTTTTATAAAAATTAATCATAAGTTCTTGATTAGCTTTATCATTTACAGACCATAATGAAGATACGACACTATTAGTTCCCGAATGAAAAAAACCTCTTGCTAAACTCATAACACCTTCTCCTTTATTAAGCTCTCCTAAAGAAGTTTTACATGCACTTAATACAACCATTTCCGATTGGTTCTTGGTGGCATAAATCTCTTGCAATGTGATTTTTTGATTCCTAAATGCAATCCATGGACTTGTATGATGGTCGATATCAGCATGTGTTGATAAATGTATGATACGATATTGATCTATACTATCCAGCACATTGGTTTTAGTTCCTTGTTCCTCTAACAATACGTCACCAGATAATATGTCCGTGATTGTGGTTATTTCCTTTTTACTATGAACCAAAGACCCCAAGTTTTCTATCTTAAAATCTACAGGCGCGACTCCAAGAAAATCCAATGGTGCATTTCTTTCTTTTTGATCATTTTGGTCCAGATAACTCATGGAGTATGCATATCGTATCTCAACATCTTTAATTAAATAACTATGATCCTTATCAGAAGTAATAAGTGTTTCAAAAGAGAGTTGCTGTAATGCATAATCAGGAATAATAGTGATATTTTTTCCTTTTAGAATAGAGAAAACAGATGAGGGGATTAGTTTTTGAAAAATTTGATATGCTGTTTTGTGGTATGCTTTTAATTCTTCCTCATTCCTAAACCAGTTCGTAACTTGTTTGTTTAAAAGAGTAATATCTTGCGATAATTCGTTCACCCTTGGAATTTTAAAAAATAACTCTTGATCTCTACTGTGAAAAATTCCATATCCTCCATCTTCACTTAAAATATATTGTAATACAACTTCTTGATCTGAAATGAATTGAGATGTAAAACTGTCGTAAGGTAGTACTTTTATTTTCTGTTTGTTAATGGCATAATCAGGATACAGGAGATGAAGTGAATCTACAAATACTTCATAATTCTTTTTATGGTTATAAATTTCTTTTTTAGTCTTTTGCAGAGCATCTTCGGATGTATCGGTAAGAGTATTCAATCTATTTTCGGATAAATAGATGTTTTGTTTTAATAAAAACTCTCTATTGGCTAAGTCTTCAGGTAGTTTGGTGTTTTCTTTAGCTTGTTCGTTCGTAATATCTTCGAGCAGTAAGATCGCTTTATTTTTTTCCATAAAATAATAAGCGTCTTTATGATTATTAAGTAGAAAAGAGGCTGCTACCGCATTTAGATACAAAGCGGAAGCCCGTTCTCTCCAGTATAATTTTGATCTGTATTCTGAACTTTCAAAACGAATAATATCCACTAATTGATCTGCTATTTTAAAGGTTTTGATAGCTTGATATAAGTGATCTTTATTTTGATCATGGTGATAATATTGAATCCAAGCATTAGCCTTTTGGATAAGATGACTCAAGGTGTAGTACTTATTAGATAATAATACCAGGTCTTCGATTTCTATGCTATCTTTATAATCATGTGGTTCGTTTGGATCAATATTGTACTGGATTGCTTTTTGATATGATTCTAAAGCTTTTGTAAACTCTTTTTTGGCGATGTATAGATCTCCCATATTTTCCATCGCAGGAGTATAGTTAGATTTATATTGATTAGATAGTTTTAGGTGAAATTTGGAGCTGTCTAATTGTTTTAGTTTTAGAAATGCCAATCCTAAACTATTATGAGTAGAAGCTCTGTTTATAGAATCTAAAAGTGGTAAACCTTTTAAAGCCTGAGAAAATTTGACAATAGATTTTCTGTATTCTTTTATTTTTAAAAGTCTATTTCCTTCTATTTGAAACGTTCTAGTTTTTTGGTTAGAAGTATTATAAGAAACTAAGTTTAATAAGGAATCCGCTTTTTGCAAATAAGATCTAATTTGTTCTGAATATGGTTTGAATCCCATTGACGAATAGATATCTGCTTTGAGCAAATATAATTCAACTCTTTTTTTATAGTATTGCGGTGAGTTGGGACACATTTCAATAGCTTTTTCTGTGGTGTTTAAAGCTTTGTGATAATCTCCTATTTTTCTGTAAATTTCCGAGAGTTCAGAATATGCACTTATTTTTTTTGGGAGTTGTCCTATCTCTGATAATCTAACGAAATAGTCAACGGCTGCAAAACAGTTATTAACTCTAGAGTTAAAAAGACCGAGATTGAATAAAGTTTTATCTAAGGATTTTGATGACTTAACCTTTAGACTATCTTTTATTTCAAGTGACTTTTTTGTAAACACAATAGCTTTTTTTAAGGCTTTCTCATTATTAAGTGTTTTTCGTTTTTTAAAAAGAAAAACCCCATAAGCATGATAGGCATCGGCTATATCAAAAGTGTAGTTATTGTTTTTAACTCTAAAGAATGAGTCTAACTTCTTTTCTTTTGTTTGTGGATTGGCGTGAGAGTTTAAAATTTTTAAAAACTCTTTGTTATCTTTTTGAGAATAAACTGTATAGGAAGCATGAATGCTAATAAGAAAGAAAAAAAGTGTAATTTTCATACTTTAAAAGTATGAAAATTACACTTTTTGTTGTTAAGAGAAAACACATTTGATTTCTTACGGTTATATAAATCGATCTTTAGAAATGATGTTTTTATAACTATTCCCTTATCACAACTCTTCCTTGATGAATATGATTTTCTAACCTGTATATGTTATACGCACCGCGCAATACATCTTGATGTAGCTCTAGAGAAGTGATTTCTTTGTCGTATAATTTCCCAGCAGAAGCAGTTATGTACGCAGCAGAAAAAGAAGTTCCTATAGGATTAATAGAAAGGTTTGATTCTGTGTTCATAATATAGAAATAGCCGTCTATAGGAGCAGCGATATCAATAGTCTCTGATCCGTAGTTTGATGAATTTATAGAAATGAAATCAAGTATATCTGGCATTTGTACCTCTTCAGGTGCATCAAGCTCATAACCTGCAACTCCCAAAAGATTTTCTATAGCATATCCCGAAGGGAAATGAGGGATCTCTTCGTCAACGTTTACACCTAAATTACCTGCGGAGGTAATGAATAAAACATTACTTTCCATTAGTTTAATGATCTGTTTTAAGATCTTCTGATTCTTTAAACCATACCAACCAAAACTCATATTAACGATATCTATATTGTTTAATTTAGAAAGATAATTCAAGCTACAAACAATATCATAATAACTACCTCTCCCTTCTTGGTCAAAAGCTTTTACTGATAACAACTGATGTGGGATATTGTTTGAAGTAAGTTCTGAGTTAATGATTTTGGCAACCATGGTACCATGCCCGTTATCATCTCTCATATCGTTATCGTGATTAACATAATCCCAACCTGAAATTCCGAATCTATTGTTAAAAATGTTTCTTGTACTATAAAGAATAGGACTGTCAAAATAGTCATAATCAATACCTGTATCTACGATAGCAATATTTACATAATCAGAATTGGTAGCAGGAATTATCTTGTTTTCTAAGATGCTACTGTAATTACCTGATAGTGTTTTATCCGCTATATCAATGTAAAATTGATAATCAAAAATAGCTCTTGGATCTACTTCTACTTCTTCATCTCCTGAATTATTTTCATGATTAGTTACCAAATTTTCTACTAGATGTTTTATTCCTGGAAAATTGGAATAAGTAGTATCTATTGTCCATAATTCAGGGCCTTCAGGATCGCAATCACAAACCTCCTTATTAAGTATTTTGAAATCATATGATTGTTCAATTTGTAGACGAAGTAACTTTTTATCAACTTCGTTTAAGTTCGGATTTGTAAATTTTACAACAACTTGATCTTTCATAATATCGGGTATTACTGAGTTGTAAGAGTTACTTTTTTCATACGCTTTATTAAGTTCAGCACTCTCAATCATGCTTTCCTCATCAACAGAACATCCCCATATTCCTAGTAATGAAAGACAGATTAATTTTAATGTTACAATACTTTTTTTCATGATAATTGATTAGTTTTTTAGGTGAGCAGTACTCATAAAAATACCTGTAGCACTGCACTTTTAAATTGGTATTCATACATCCGATTCAAAAATCTTCGAAATGTTACCCTAAAAATTGGAATAATTAAATTTTTATATCAAAATTTATTTTTCATTGTGATTTTGATATGATGGTTTTGTGTTTAATTGTATGATAATTAATGGATTGCTGTTTTGTAATGATAATTTGTTCTTGGAGTTATAATTGAAACTATATATGAAATCAAAAGAAGTTAACCCTAAAAAAAATAGGTATATCCCCCTGATGAAGTTTTACGAATTATCTTATGTTTGTGATCTTCATAATCTGAAGTAATTAAATAGCACCTATAATTACGCAAGAAATCGAATGGCTACTCAGAAACAAGATGACTATTTATTGCAAAGCCTTATTGATGGTGATGACAAGGGTATAAAAGAGATCTACAAGAAAGTTTATCCTAAGGTTAGGAACTATATCCTCAGTCATGACGGATCAGAAGACGATGCTAAGGATATTATGCAAAAGTCATTACTACAATTACTAGCCAGAGCGCAGGCTGCAGATTTTAAAATTACATCGAGTTTTGATGGTTATTTTGTGACCATTGCCAAGAACTTATGGAGAAGGGCAGCAAAAATGTCAAAATCTCGGGTAACAAATGAAGGTGTTTTGGATCTTGTACATGAAGAACGAGAAATAGCTTTAGCAGCTTATGAACAAGAAAAATGGGAGCTATTTCAGGAAAAACTATCAGAAATATCACAGAACTGTAGAGAAGTTTTAACTTTTTTCTTTAATAAAGTGCCTTATGTCGATATTGCTAAGAAACTAGGGTATGCAACGGAGAATACAGTAAGACAGCGTATTTTTAAGTGTAAGTCAAAATTAAAAGAAGCGATATATTCTGATAAACGTTATAATGAATTAAAAGAGTTGTAAAAGATTATGGAACAGGATATAGAGAGATATCTTAATAATGAAATGACCCAAGAAGAGGTAGCTGCTTTTCTAAATAAAATAGATACGGATCCAGAGGCAAAAAAGTTGCTCAGTCTTTATCAAGAAATGCATATTGTTTATGATCAGAATGATTGGGAATTATCAGATAAAAAAACTACAAATCAAAAGGTTCAACAATACGAACAGTTTTTAAGAAGTGATAAAGGAAAAGAAATAGCCAGTAGTATTAAATCAGCAGAACAATCGTATTTTAATGAGAAACCTTTTAGGTTAACAAAAATTTTAAAGTATGTAGCGGTTGCAGCAATATTTATAGCGGGATTATTTTTGGTTGTTGAATACAATCAAGGGACTAATACCGAACAATTATATGCGACTTATAAGAATTGGGATGAGCTGCCATCATTAACGCTAAGAGATCAAAATTCTGATTTAACGGAGATAGAACAGCAATTTAGAGCAGAAAATTATGAAGAGTCTTTGCTGTTACTAAATACTTATGTTTTGAATAATGATCAAGATGTAAATCCACAGTTACTTATATACAAGGGAATATCTCAATTAGAGTTACATAAAAATGCAGCTGCAATTGATACTTTTACTGAATTATTAGAGAGTAACACCTTGGATGCGGATAAAGCCCATTGGTATTTAGCACTATGTTATCTGAAGAATCAAGATTTGGCAAAAGCCAAAACCGAGTTAGCACTTCTGTTAGAGAAACCTACCAATTTTAAAAATAATGAGGCAAAAGAATTGTTGTCTACACTAAATTGATATTGATTTTATATCTTCTACCTTTTTGTTCACAACTTACAATAGTGAGGGATGATACGCTTCATCGTTTTTTTGTGTTTTTAAACGATGTTTCTTGTCTTGATTAATTGATAATTAAGTTTTTTGGACATCGATTTTTAATTTTCTCTAAAATTAATTGGATCGATGAAAGGGATAGTCAATAGTGTGCTTCTTGTTAATAGCGATAAAACACATAATTTTTTAAATCAGTACCGTTTACTGAAATATTGTGCGCTTGGAAATATCATTAAAGTTTCTAATGGTAATGAAGCAATTGATTATTTGACAAAAGCTAAAAAAGACCTTTCGTTAAAACCAGATTTAATTATCCTGAATTGTGATTTGGCAATGATGAATAGATCAGAATTTTTCTCACACTTTTCTAATTTAGGACCTAGGATTACAAGAGGAATTAAAATAATAATTCTACATGAGACTTTACCTCAACAAGACTTAAAGAAGATATGTAAGTATAGAAATGTAGTAGGTGCCATAAAAAAACCCTTAAGTCCATCTAAAATTGATGAACTCTTTCATAAGTACTTTTTAATCGATATCAATAATCAAGATATATCTTAATTTTTCTCCGCTACATCTAAAAAGATTATGATTCTTTTGATAGTGAATCATTCATAATAACGATATCGTCTGGAAACGAATAATTTTTTGTCCTAAAAGAAATATTGTTTGTAAGTCCTATAAATAGTACCGGATTTCAGTCTAGATTTTCCCAAAATTGGATCAATAGTTTATAAAAATTACATTTGTTATATAGCTTAACTCATACACTATGCAAACGGCAAAGACTATTTCCTTTTTTAAAATTATTAAATGGACAGGATTCCACATACTTTGGTTACTTATTTTTTCTGGAGGAGTAGCGGCTTTGTATTATTTTAAGATTATAGAAGTAAGTATGCCTTGGTTGCCAATATCTGTTATTGGTACTGCAGTAGCTTTTTATGTAGGTTTTAAAAACAATCAGTCGTATGATCGAATGTGGGAAGCACGGAAGATTTGGGGCGGCATTGTAAATGATAGTAGAACCTGGGGGATGTACGTAGATGGTTTTGTTACCAATTTGTTCTCTAATACAGAGGTATCCGAAAAGAAAATTCACCAGATTAAAAAACGCTTAATTTATAGACATATAGCATGGTTGTATGCGCATAGAAGTCAATTATTGGTTCCTACACCTTGGGAACACGTTAGTCAAGGAGGTCCTGTTGCCCGAAAAGCAAGATATTACCAGAAAAAATTCGGAATAGGCTTAGTCGATGATGAATATACACGAACAGAATTAAAGAACTTTTTGCCAGAAGACGAGCATGATCGATTGGTAGCCAATGTAAATACAGCTACACAAATTATTAATGAGCAGTCTCAAGATTTACAAGAGCTTAGAGCGCAAGGGCTGATCGAAGATTTTCGTCATATGAGGATGGCAGAGTTATTGAGAAGCTTTTATGCTTTACAAGGCAAGAACGAGCGTATTAAAAAATTTCCACTTCCCAGGCAGTATGCAAATATGAGCAGAATTTTTGTGTGGATTTTTATTTTCCTACTACCATTTAGTATGATACCAGAGTTAATGAAATTAGGAGAAACGGGGTTTTGGTTATCCGTACCCATTACATCATTGATAGGATGGGTATATGTAATGATGGAATTAGTAGGTGATTACTCCGAAAATCCATTTCAGGGAATGGCGAATGATATTCCTATGTTATCGCTTTGTCGAGTAATAGAAATTGACCTTAGAGAAATGTTAGGAGAAAAAGATTTACCACCTGGCGTTAAAATCAAGAACAATATTTTAATGTAAAAGAGAAGATAATTTGTAAGCAAAAGGCGATCTAAGAGTAGATCACCTTGCTTATAGATGTACTATCTGCTTATCGCATAGCGACTAGCGGTAGGAAGGTTTGCTAACAATCTCTTCAATCTTTTTATAGAAATAAATTAGAAATTTTACTTCTAGGTATTTCAACAGCATAACTGCCTGAGTAGATTGGACAAATAACACAATCATCAAAATAAAATTTCACTGTATTTTGATTGATTACAAAATTATTCTTGTACTGTTGAAAAGTATCTAGGTCTAATTGCCAGCATTCTTCATATTGTGGTTCTGATTTTTTATACTTAGTCAATGTTTTATTTACTGCATCCAACATGTCTATTTCAGATCCATTCTTGAAAATGTTGTTGTAATTGATGAATTCAGCTTTTTTAGGATCAAAATTTAATGCTTTAAACATGTAAGACGATTGGTTATCATCGATATAGTGATTTGCTTTGTATAACAGAATACTAAAAATATTCTCCTGAGAATAAATTTTATAATTAATTAATCTTTTTTGCCGTTCAGAAGAATTATAACCAAGATCACATTGCAACTTTGTTTCATTCAAAGTGTTTTTTACAGAAACATTAGTGGATAAATAATTATTGGATATAAAATCATTAAATTTTTTGAAAGATGGGTTGGATGAAATATTTAAATAAGGATACTTATAATCAATAATGTAGTTTTTTTCCTTTTTATAAAAGGATTTGGTTATTATTATATCTTCTTCTGTTTTTGGATCACCTTTTAAGTCTCCAAAAATACTTGCAGTATTGATTTGCTCATTTGTTTGATTACTTGTCACGTTTTCTCCCGATAAAGTAGATTTTTCCTTTTTGCAAGACCCTACAAAAAGCAACAATACAAGTGATAATGATAAGGTGAAATAGGATCTTGTTGTCATAATATTAGATTTAATGAAGGTTTAATTGATAAATATTGACCGCAAAATTCTATACTTTTTTACATTTAATATTATTTATATTAATTATAATATTCATAATAAAAAATTATAATTAACTCATCTCTTATTTGTTCAGGTTTTTTCGTTAACAATTTTTTACATATTTCTTAAAGATTTATGAGTTCAAGTATTTGTTTTTCAAGTATTTATTAGATTTTTGAAAGCTCTAATGGTTTAACATTTTGGACAGTTGTTTTGTTAAACAAAGTATAATGAAAATTTTCATAAAAAATATTTATTAATTAGATAATAAATATAAATAATAATTAATGAAACAAAACTAGTAATTTAGAACAAAAAGGTTGGTTAATTAAAAGAAAGTAATATGAAAATCAGAGTTTTAATTTATGTCGGGCTTATTGTTTTTTTATCTAATTGCGCGGTAATAAGACCCGGAGAAGCAGGTGTTAAACAAACACTTGGAAAATTATCAAATAATGTTTCTACTCAGGGAACGATGTTCTACAATCCTTTAGTTAGTAGGGTAATAAAAGAATCTACTCAAACAAATAATATCAAGTTGATTTTAAATCTTCCTAGTAAAGAAGGATTGAGTGTTAATTCCGAGATTTCTATTCTTTATAGGTTAGAGCAGAACAAAATACCAAGTGTATTAGAAAACTTGGGAAGAGATTATGAATCCATTATAACAAGTGTATTTAGATCAGCTTCTTCGGATGTCTGTGCGAAATTTTTTGCTAAGGATATGCATTCTGGAATGCGAGCGAATATAGAAGAAGAGATCAAAGTGAAAATGAAAGAAAACCTGGAAAAACAGGCGGATGGTATTGAGCTTATTGCAGTGCTTATGAAAAGCATCCAGTTACCTAGAGGTTTGGCAAATTCTATAGAAAGAAAATTACAAGCTGAGCAAGATGCCATGCGAATGAAATTTGTAATCGACCAGGCAAAACTAGAAGCTGATAGGAAAATCATTGATGCAAAAGGAGAAAGAGATGCTCAAAAAATACTAGCAGAAGGTCTTACAAAAGAAATTATACGAATCCGTAGTATCGAAGCTTTTAACAAACTTTCAGAATCTCCGAATAGCAAAGTGATTATTACAGATGGTAAAGCACCTTTTCTTATAGCAGGAGATGATTAATCAAGAGTTTAACTTAAAAACAAATGATCATGGAATTATTAAATAAAGCATCAGAATTTATAAAAAGAAGTATGGCTAATATGAGCACAAGTGATAGGGTAGTAGCATCCAGAGAAGCCAAGGCGATTGTATTATCAATTAATGAAGTGTATAAAAAAACAAAAGATCCAGAGTTAATGGATATTATGAAGTCTGTAACTAACAAAAAACGTAAAATCGATAGAAGATTACGAGGTATGTTAGGGTAGTTGTTTGATTAGTTTATGGAATAGGAAACTTTAAAAGGAAAAAATATGGAAGTAATTTTTGAATATCATAACGCAAGAAGTAGTGGTTACTTGTCATCCATGGCAACTAAAAAACTGAAAAGATTAATTAAAAAATATCCTTTTGTGGTAAAAAGCTATGTGTTTTTTAAGGAAGAGCTTAGTCTTAAAGAAAAGGGACAAGGATATATATGTGGAATTCGTCTTAGTGGTCCTGGTCCATTATTATATGCTTCTTCGCATAATAGTGATCTCTTAAGTGCTTTGAATGAGACGATAAAAAGTTTAAAAACTCAACTCAATAAGCGTAAAGCGCTCTTATATAATAATTAACGATAGTAATGTTGTTTTCATTGATTGTTTAGTTGTTGCCCATTCTAAAGGCTGTTCTTTTCCCGTATGAACAGCCTTTTTTACAAAAGATCTCTAAGAAGATACTAACAGATAGATTAGTAATCGGTGTATATAATGGAAAACAAAAAGGCGATCTATTTTTAGATCACCTTTTTAAACTAAATGTATAATATATTACTTGTCTAATGCCATTTCTGGTTCTTTGGCAGTACTAGCTTCAAATTGATTACTAGTATTTTTAGCTCCTCCTGCTTTTAGTGCATTGTCACCAGCAAAGAATGTTTTGTGATCATCACCAAGATCTGAACCTGCCATACGTTGGTGTTTTACACAAGAAACTCCTTTTCTGATTTCCTGACGCTGAACAGAACCTACATATGCTAACATTCCTTTATCACCAAAATAACCTTCTACTAAGTCATTCATATGTAGTGCAGTAGTGTGATATGTTGGCAATGTGATCAAGTGGTGGAATACTCCTGCTTCTCTAGATGCATCTGCCTGGAAATTTCTGATCATTTCATCTGCTCTATTCGATAATTCGGTACCGTCATATTTAGCATCCATAAGCTCTTCGCGATTATATGTTGAAGTATCTTCTCCAGCTTCTACCATAAGATCATAAGCCTGCTGACGGAAATTAATTGTCCAGTTAAATGATGGAGAATTGTTATATACTAATTTAGCATTTGGTACTTGCTCTTTTACACGGTTTACCATATGAGCAATTTGTTTTACATTAGGCGTAGGTGTTTCGATCCATAATAAATCAGCACCATTTTCTAAACTAGTTACACAGTCTAATACAACACGATCGATATTAGATCCTTCTTTAAACTTGTATAATCCATTAGGTAATCTCACAGGTCTAACTAATTTTCCATCGCGTTTGAAAAGAACATCGTTTTCATTTACCTCATCAATACGAACTTCCTCAGCTTCTACAAAATCCATATACTGAGAAGCTAAATCACCTTCTTCTTTAGAAACTGGTAATTTTTGAGTTAAACCAGCACCTTCAGAATCTGTTCTTGCTACGATGATACCATCATCAACTCCTAATTCTAAGAATGCATACCTAAGAGCATTCAACTTTGCAATAAAATCTTCGTGTGGTACAGTTACTTTACCATCTTGATGTCCACATTGTTTTGCATCAGAAACCTGATTTTCTATCTGAAGTGCGCATGCACCAGCTTCTATCATTCTTTTTGCTAACAAATAAGTAGCTTCTTCGTTTCCAAAACCAGCATCAATATCAGCAATAATTGGCACTACATGTGTTTCGAAATTATCAATTTGATCTTGTACATCTTCACCTGCATCCAAACGACGGAAAAGATCATTAAGCTCTACCGCATCAGCCTGGCGTAAAAATGTATAAATCTCTTCGATTAGATTTGGTACAGCTGTTTTTTCATGCATTGACTGATCTGGTAAAGGTCCTAATTCAGAACGTAAAGCCGCAACCATCCAACCAGAAAGGTAAAGGTACGTTTTGTCGGTAGTTCCTTTATGCTTTTTTACCGCGATCATTTTTTGCTGTGCTACAAAACCATGCCAGCAACCTAGTGATTGAGTATAATTAACACTATTTGCATCGTATGCTGCCATATCCTTACGCATGATGGAAGCCGTATATTTTGCGATGTCTAATCCAGTTTTAAATCTATTTTGTACCGCAATTCTCGCTGCATTTTCTGGTTTAATGGTTGCCCAAGTGTTTCCGTATTTAGCTTTTAATGCTCGTACTGTATCAAGTGCCGAATTATAAGTAGTCATAATTTTGTATTTAAATTTTATTTCAAGGATTTACTTTTTATGCTTTAGTGGTTTTTTCTGAATTGTAATCAATCGTATTGTTGACCGCCCAGTTAGTGACTAGTGTCTTAGTTTTTGCTTTTGATTTCATCTTTATAATCTTTAGTGTTCATTAATAATCCGAATTCCAATTGCTACTTACAGGCTTCAACCAGATTCATTTTTCTGTAATATTATTTTCTAAGTGTTTTAGTAAATTAATTACAGGACAATATTAGAAAAAAGTTTTTTATAAAAAAAGCGAACGTTCGCTAAAATGATTAAAAAATGTAAAAATAAGATTTTCGCAAAGTGGTTTATATATAAATTTAAAATCTAAGTGCCAGCACTGTTTTTTGTTTATAAAAATCTGATAATTAGATATTTGACATGTTTCTAATTGCTCTTAGAATAGTGCAGAAAATTCGTTGTTAGTAACTGAATTATTTTTAGAAAAAAATAAATTAAAATAGAATTATTTTTCTGTTTTGAGCAGTTTTGAACTGTTTTTGGAAAGTGAAAACGTCAAAAAGAGTGAATCAAAATCTATACAAATGATAAAATCTGATCAAAAATTGAACGTAAAAAGAGGAAGTTGTAGCGGTTTTACGATTGGATTTGATTACTCTGTAAGAGTGTTTTAAAATGGGGAAGATAAAATTATATTGATTTTATATAATCTTCTAGGTTTTCCTGCTCCTGAAGTTGCATTCTTTTTCTTAGGCGACTTCTCGATTTTTTTACAGCTTCTGTAGATGTAAATCGCAGACGGGCAATTTCTTTTCGTCCTAAGGACATTCTTAAATAAGAACATATTTCCAAGTCCGTTTTGGTTAGATTTGGATGTTTTGCACTTAATCTTTCAAAGAAATCATAATTAATTTCTTCCAAATTATTTTTTATAATCGTTATTTTAGAATCCTCCAAAACCTCAGATTTAAGATCCGCAATAATGCTTTGAAGAGAGACCTCATTAGTATTTGAGGCTATTTTTTTGAGATCACCAACTAACTTTTCTTTGGATTGTAAATGCTGAATTGATTTAGTCATCAGCGTGGTTATTTCTTCTCTTTTTGATGTGATTTCATTTTCAAGAACTTCAATTTCAGCACGAACTTGTTTCATCCGTTGTTCGTTTTTCTGAGTTGACAAGGTGAGTAACTGATCTAATTCTTCTTGGGCCAGTCTAGCCTTTTTCCAACGTATTTTAAAATATCGTATTCCATAATATCCTATGATACTGGATACAACGAGTGTTATGATCAATAGAACGAGATATAATTTCTTTTTTACAGATTGTGTTTCTGCTTGAGCTAAGATGACTTTCTTTTCTTGCACAAATTGAATACTATCTTTTAATTTTTGTTGGCTAAATTCGTATTGTAATTCAATTTCTCTTAGTTCTTTTGCTTTAGTCAAATTGAAAACACTGTCGTTAGCTTTTGCATATTTTCTGTAGTAATCTAAAGCAGGTTCAAATTCTTTCATCATATAATAAGAGCGACTTTTTCTTTTATATGCTGCAGCTAATAGCTGCCCCATTTGTTCTTCTTTAACGATTTGTATGCATGAATCAACATGAGATAATGCCTTAGAAAATTGTTCTAAATTATTGTATGTACCTGCGATATTAAAATGTGTATTTCCGATACTAGCTTTTTTAGTATTTTTTTTACAGTAGTTTAAATATTCTAATTGAAGGGAAAGTGCTTGTGAGTATTTTTTTTGTTTCCTCAGAAGTATTGCTTTGGTTGATTTTAAACGATATATTCCTTCTATGTAACCTGCCTGTTCAAATTTTTTGTTTGCTTTACTATAATAATATGAAGTAGAATCTATGAGACCTAATCTTTGATATGATAATCCAATTCCTTCATAATTATCTCCAATTTTTTTAGGAATGTCAAGTTGTTCATTAATTCTAATTGCCTTAATAAAATTTTCTACGGATTTTCTATATTCCTTTTGATATCTAAATACGGTAGCGATATTGTGATAATTAGAGGAGAGGTTGAGTGAATCATTTATGGATAAGAATATTTTTTGAGCGTCTAAATAATACTGTAATGCTTTAGAATAGTTTCCTCGTTTACGATTAATGATTCCTAATTGCTGAAAAACTTCAGCTCTATGTTGCCTTACATCATAGGAAACTTTGGATGCATTCAGAATTGAAGTAACTTCATCCATATAAGATGCTACTTCATTAAAATCTCTGCGAAGCTGATACACTCCTAGTTGTAATAAAGCGTGGACTTTTAGAGAATCGGTAGTGGCTTTGGCTACTTCTTGTTGTAGCATCACTAGTGTAGTGTCTTTTTCCTGAGCAAAGGAAATACAGGTGCTAAAAGTTATAATAATAAGAAAGTATCTGTGCAAAGTCACTCTTATATTGGTTTTAAGATAAAGATATTTGTTTTTCAAGGAATATATAAAGATTTACTTTTGAATTCTATGATAGATAGAGTTCTTTCAATAGACATAAAATATAAATTATAAAAACTGCCTAACATCCAAGATGTAGGCAGTTTTTGATTACCAATATTGCTAATTTAAGTATAACAAAGCCCCCTTATCTTTATACAAATTATTAGCAACCTTAAGTTATCTAACTACGCAGAAGATAACGCTACAATGGTATAAAACATAGTAGAGTAAAACAGTATTAAAATAATAGATAGTCTATGTTTTATTATAAATTCCTTTAACCACATATATTAATTTTTAACTATTCTTTTTATAATACTTCCTTGCTCAGAAGTAATATTTACAAGATAAACTCCCGACTCTAGATGTGAGATATCTATCTTATTACTTGTAGAAACCATTACTTTTTGACCAATTGTACTGTAGAATACTACTTCATCAATATCCATCGTAATAAACAACTTATCTGATGTTGGATTTGGGTAAATCTCTATCTGTTCAATATTGTTATCTTCTATACCTAAAGAAGGAATCACATTTACTGTTCTGGTAACTTCAACCGCATTGTTTCCTGCAGCATCACTTACATTATACGTTATAGTATATGTTCCTTGTACAGAAGTGTCCACAGGATTGGTTACAGTAATGTTTGAACTAATATCACCATCTAAGGAGTCTGAAGCTGTAGCGCCAGCATCTATATAAGTTTCTCCTTGCGCAATTTCAACTGGATTATCTCCTAACAGATTAATGACTGGAATTGTTGTATCAGAGACTGTAACTTGTCTGGTAACTTCTAAGGCATTATTTCCTGCTGTATCACTTACATTATAAGTAATGGTATATATTCCAGGAACAGCCATATCCACTGGGTTTACGGTAACAATATTTGCGGTAATATCATTACCTGAAGAGTCAGTAGCAGTGGCTCCAGCATCTGTATAGGTAGTTCCAGCTTCTACAGTTACAGTAGGAGAACCAATTAAAGTGATTACCGGAAGGGTTGTATCTAATACGGTTACTTGTCTAGTAACTTCTACCGCTTCGTTTCCTGATGCATCACTTACATTATACGTAATCGTGTATAATCCAGGTACATTGATGTTCACTGGGTTTACAACAACAATATCCGTGGTAATATCACCATTAAATGAATCAGATGCAGTGGCCCCAGCATCGGTATAGGTAGTTCCTACTTCTATAGTTATTGTTGGAGAACCAATTAATGTAATTACAGGTATGGTTGTATCTGAAACTGTTACTTCTCTAGTTACTTCTATCGCATCATTTCCAGCAGCATCGCTCACATTATAAGTTATCGTATGTATTCCAGGAACATTAGAGTTTACTGGGTTTACGACAACCATTTCTGCAGTAATATCACCATCTAATGAATCAGAAGCAGTGGCTCCAGCATCAGAATAAGTTGTTCCAGCTTCTACAATTACAGTATCAGAACCTAACAATGCAATTACAGGTATGGTAGTATCGGAAACTGTTACTTCTCTAGTTACTTCTGTAGCATTATTTCCAGCAGCATCACTCACATTATAGGTAATCGTGTATACTCCCGGAACATTTGTATTAACTGGGTTTACAACAACCATTTCTGCGGTAATATCACCATCTAATGAATCAGAAGCAGTAGCTCCAGCATCTGTATAAGTTGTTCCAGCTTCTATGGTTGTAGTTGCAGCTCCTATTAATGTAATTACAGGAATTGTTGTATCGGAAACAGTAACTTCTCTGGTAACTTCTGTAGCATCATTTCCAGCAGCATCACTTACATTATAAGTAATGGTGTATATTCCAGGAATGTTAGTGTTTACTGGGTTTACAGTAATAATATCAGCGGTAATATCACCATCTAATGAATCAAAAGCAGTAGCTCGAGCATCAGAATAAGTTGTCCCAGCCTCTATAGTTACGGTTGCAGCGCCTAATAATGTAATCACAGGAATTGTTGTATCGGAGACAGTAACTTCTCTGGTCACTTCTGTAGCATCATTTCCAGCAGCATCACTTACATTATAAGTAATGGTGTATATTCCAGGAACATTAGTGTTTACTGGGTTTACAGTAACAATGTTGGTGGTAATATCACCATCAAACGAATCAGAAGCAGTAGCTCCAGCATCTGTATAGGTTGTTCCTGCCTCTACGGTTACGGTTGCATTGCCTGCTAATGAAATTACAGGTGCTGTTGTATCCGAAACAGTTACTTCTCTAGTAACTTCTACGGCCTTATTACCCGAAGAATCACTTACATTATAAGTAATTGTATACATTCCTGGTGTAGAGGTGTCTACTGGATTTACAGTAACGATATTTGCAGTGATATCTCCATCGAAGTTATCCATGGCAGTAGCTCCTGCATCTGTGTATGTAGTTCCTGCTTCTACAGTTAATGTTGCGCTGCCATTTAGAGTGATTACAGGTGCAACAGTTTCGCAATTTACTTCATTAAAGGAAGCAGTTACATCAATGTTTGTCCAATTCGTGGAACTATAGGCCGCATCATCCACTAAAATACATGTGAGATTATCATTATTAGTTGCGTTAAAATTGGTGATACTCGTATTATTTCCATTTTGAACATTTAAACTAGTAAGCTGATTATTGTCTGCTAAAAAGGTTGTTAGCGCTGTAAGACTGCTTACGTCAAGAGCAGTAAGCTCATTGCGTCCAGCATCTAAAGTTTTCAATTGTGTATTGTTACCAAATGTCAGTGTTGCCAGATTACAATTTTCAACATCAAGAGTTTCCAAAGCAATATTATTAGAGACATCTAATGATATAAGGTCGTTTGAGTCTATTTGCAAAGTCTCTAATGCTGTGTTATTGGATAGATCTATAGTCGTTAAGCTCATTTGCTGCACATTCATGTATTCCAGTAATGGATTATTAGTTACATCTAATGCAGATACATTATTGTTGCCTCTCATATGCAAGTTTACCAACAATGGATTGTTTGATATATCAAGTGCAGTAAGTTGATTATTAAAGATATTTAAGGTAACCAGTTTTGAGAGTGCACTAACGTCTATGGATGAAATGGTGGTATACTGAACTTCTAGTGTTTCTAAGTTAATGTTTTGGCTTACATCGATAGACCTTAAGTTATTGCCTTGGCAATTAAAGTTAGTCAAATTAACCAATGCAGAAATGTCTATGGATGTTAGGTCATTATCTCTAACATTTAAAACCTGTAAATTGGTATTGTTAGATAAATCTACAGATGATAATGAATTAAGACGAGCTTGTAGTTCTGTAAGTGCAGTGAAATCTTCTATACCAGAAAGATCTGCAACATCTTTGCCTTGTATGCTTAAGTAAGTAATTCCTTCGATCAAGGCAGTAGGCACTCTTCCATCAGCAGTAGTATCATCGTAACCCAAAGCTTCTAAAGCTGCTTCAAAGTTAGTATCGGGTATATCAGTATATCTACAATACGTATCACTAAAACTTGTGGTGTTATCGATTCTTGTCCAATTCGTGTTACTATACGTTACATCATCAACGAGAATACAAGTAAGATTTGGATTATCTCTTGCGTAAAAATCGCCTCCACCTAGATTCGTATTGTTTCCGTTTTGAACATTTAGATATGTTAACCCGGTTTCTTCGATTTCTAAATAAGATAGATTTTCATTTTTAGACAAATCCAGACTTGTAAGGGAAGGAGCTGTAGCAAATTCTAGTTCTTCTAAAGCGATATTGTTACTAAAGTCTACATTCCCTAAATCAACATTCTCACCACACTCAATACCTGTTAATTTCGTATTGTTAGAAACATCAAAGCTAGTCATAGCATTATCCCTTACGGTGATGTAATCTAAGTTAGTATTGGTTGAGATATCTATACTAATTAGTTGATTTTCATTAAGCTGTAATCTTGTTAATGAAGTTAACCCAGATACGTTAATAGTTATCAGATTACAGTTGTTAAAACGTACTTCTTCTAGTAGTGAATTATTACTAAGGTCTATAGTAGTCATTAAATTCCATCCCGCTTCCAAATTGGTAAGGTTTGTAAAATCTTCTATTCCTGTAAAGTCACTAATATCTTCTCTATCTAAATCTAATGCAGTAACAACATTGATAAATGAAGTTGGCACTTGTCCGTCATTTTGAATATTATCTAAACCAATACCAAACAATGCCGCTTCAAAATTAGTATCAGGAATACTTGTATATTCAAACGCTCTAACCAAAGCTGAGGAAGAATTAGTACTATCTCCACAAGGGTTTGTTAGTACTACTCTTAAAGATAGTCCAGTGGTATCTTCCGTATCAATGGTAACAGATAGATTAGCCGTATCTACTCCAGAAAAAGTGGCACCTTCAGTAGCATCAGACCAGTTCATACCGCCGTCTGTAGAAAACTGCCACGTATAGCTGTCTACATTATTGGCTGTGATAGATAGATTTGCCGTTCCTCCAACTTCAATATCAGTTCCAGTAGGTTGTTCCGTAATACTTATGGCATCACAACAATTTATTTGCGTGCTCATGGGTTCAATTCCACATCCTGCTGTTTCTGTAAATAATCCCATGGTATACACAGCTCCATCGATATCTCTTTGGTCTAAAGCATATCTAGAATCACCAGCTCCAATATTATAGTGCATGATCAGGTTATCATCGATTACATGTCCTAATTGATGTGCATGACCTAATTCGTGTAGGGCTACACTTTTAAAGTCGTATTGTGTAGCACTTGGTGTACCACTTCCATAAAACCAATTGGTTCCATCATTCCAGGTAACATCTAATTCCTTTACAATAGCTCTGTTTGTAGTTGGGCAAGTTCCAAGATAACGGCTTGTTACTCTTCCTAAAACACCAGAAGGAAGTTCTGATCCATTATCAAAGCGTACAATATTAATTCCATCATCTACAGATTCGTCTGTAGTAGTGGTTCCACCGAATACAAAATTAATATCGGATTCACAGTTCCAAAGCTCGAAAGCAGCTTCGAAGTCTGCTTTTGCAGAACTGGAATCAAAATCAGTATGATATACAAATGTGTAAGCTCCGTTGCCGTCGTTATCTTGTAAGGTTGAAGGAAAAGCATCCGAACCAGAAGTAGCATTAATATGGCTATAATTTACTGTAAGACTACCACTACTGGTCCCTGTTTCTGAAGTACCATTAGTAACCTGAATAGTACCTGTACCAGCTAACCAAGGAACTTGAACTTGGATTTTTGTATCTGACCAACTAATGATTTCAGAGCTTAAAGCGTCGGTATAGGAAACACCTCCCGCATTTGCATTTGGAAAACTTACTGTCCCGGTAGTATTTCCGAAATTACTTCCGTTTATAGTTAATACCGTTTGTGTACCGGCACTGGCTGATGTAGGAGAGAAACTGGAAATAACTGGAGTAGCTAGTAATGCTTTTGAGTCAAATTTTGATGTAGCTGCAACCGTAGGACGTTTTAATAATGTTCTAAATGTTTTAGAAGTAACCCTTTGAATTTTTGGATACAACTCTTTTGTAATCGAATTGTATTTGTGGAATACATCAGATGCTTCTTCGTTAAATTTGTTATATTTTATAACACCTTGAGCAGCACCTACAAGTTCATATAAAGTGCTTTTGGTGTTAAGCTTTACAGCACTTTCTTTCAAGAAAAAAGTAGCAGTATTTCCTACTTCTAGTGATGCTGCACTAGAAGTAACTTGCATGGCTTCATCTACTTGTCCGCCCATTGTTGCAAATTGTACAGTTGCCGTGCTGTTACCAAGCATATCATTGTAAACTTGTATGGTATGTAAGGTGTAAATATTATGTTTAGGAGTATCCCAATAACTCTGACTACTCGTAATAATACCTTCGACAATTATAGTAGATTCTTGTATACGATCTTCTATGGATAACGGGATCATCATTCCACCACAAGATTGACCAAATGACCAAAAGGTAATTAAATGGATGATAATAAGGTTTAGTAATTTTGATTTCATAAATAGGGATAGTTTTAAAGTTCTGTTTCTGTTTTCATGTTTTATTCTAAAATCTCTTTAGGTTTAGGATAAATAGTCCCAGGATCACCCTTTTTATAAGGAGATCTAACTGATTTTGATTCTTGATTAATGGGGATTAATTCAGCGTGTAAATAAGTTGGTAAGAAGCTTCGGAATTTAGTCTATGAAATGAAGTTTCTTGTCATTTCTTTCTAGGGGTATGGATTTTTATTGTTCATAGTTTTAGGGTTTTAAAGTTTCGATATATATCGAATATGGTTATTAGATTTGGATATGTCTTACTATGTATTTTATACAGATCAAAATTAATGTTGGTTTTGTTTAAAATAAATTAATGCGGGAGACTTATGGGAGACAATAGTTCGTTATTAATTAGTTGTTAGACTTCTATAGTATATATAAACTGACGCAATGACGATGCGGGATCTAATCCTAGTTTTTTACGCAATCGCTGAATTGCTTTTTTAACACCAGATATCGATATTCCCATAAAAAATGAGATTTCTGTATTGTTAAATCCCATTTTTAATAAAGCTGCTAGTTTAAGATCATTGTTTGACAAGCTAGATTCTTTAAATAATAATTTTTTGTAAAATTGTGGATGTACTTCTTCAAAATGTGCTTTAAATAACTCATAGTGGTTTCCATTTTTTAAGTTTTGAATAATATTATTATTTATCTTTATTAGTTCACTTTTAACTTCGCTGTTGGATATTGGATATATGGCTTCTATCTGATTTTTTGATTTCTCAAGGCACTCGGTCTTGGCATCCAATGATAGATAGTTGGTAGATAAAATTCTATTTAATTGATTGGTTTTGATCAATGATTCATTGAGTTTTCTCCAATATTTTACAGTTCCAAAAATCGCCCTAATAATGCTAATTGTATCATTGCGATGAAGTAACAAAAACTCTTTGTCTTTAAGAGACAGAACATCTTCTAGGCGTACTTCTTTTTCACTGAGTACAATCACAGGGATTTCTTTATAGATACTCTCTTCTTTTATTTTATTAATTTGCTTTTCCCATTGATTGTATGAGATGCTATCTATAACGATGGTGTCTGGTGTTGCTCCCCACGATTCTATCGTTTCAGGTATAACATTCCTCACATTTACTGTTATATTATATTGCTGCAAAAGTTGTATGAACTCTTGTGTAGAATCCCCTGTAATTACTGTGATTACTGTTCTTTCGAAATTACTTACTGTTGTCATCTCCATATCTATTGCTGAGTCACATAGTCTAAAGCGGCATCTTTGCTACTAAAAATTTTTACGGGACTTCCTGAGTAACGTATATAAATTTTCAGCATTATCGTTTTAAACCCAACAGTGCCTATGATAGCTGATGATTTAATTCCACGTTGAGCTTTTTCACCAATATCTTTGCAAAATCGAATTGCATCTAAACTTGGGTTGATATCTGTTATATCCGTAAATATCCTGACACTTTTATCTGGTCTTTGTAAAATCATATCACAAGCTTCTGCATAATGCTTTATCATTAAATCTTCCGAGCTATACTGAGCAAGATTAATTTCTATATATTCGATACCTTTATGATGCTTCCATAGTGGTTTTTTATAGGTCTCGTTTGAAACTTCCTTTACCATCTTAATTGTATCGTTTCGCTTTATTCTTTATAAATCACTCAGTCATTAATTAAATACCGGATAGCTGCTTCTTTGTCGGTAAAGAATTTTATTTTACTACCAGTATAACTGATATATATTTTCATTAATAGAGATACAATACCTACTGAGCCTACGAGTGCTGATTTTTTGAGCTTAGGTTGTACCATTTTGCCTAATTTCTTTATTGATCTGATAGCGTTTGGGCTGGTAGTAGAATCTTTTAAATAGACCAATGCTCTTACTGATTTATCTTCTCGCTGTAATCCCATTTCTACCGCATCTGCTACACATTGAATGATATCTTCATCTTTGCGTAATCCAGTGAAATTAATTTCGATATACTCAATGTTCATATAATGTTTCCAAGTAGGAGGTGTATATATGGGGGTAGTATGATCTGGCATCGTATATACATTTAAAGAACTCATTTCTTATCATTTTTTTTAATTGATCTTAATTCGTCTTCTAAATCTTTTAGACGGTTTAGAGTTGCTTGCAGTTCCTTTTTTTTCATTTCCATATCTTGAATTTTCTCGAACTGCGAATTTGATTTTTTAACGGTAAACATCTTTCGTATAAAAGGTATCATAGCTAATTGTTAAGCACACTGCTAAATAACTAACAAAATCTCTTTTATCTAAAAAAGGAGGGGGTACAAATAGGGGTACATGTTTTTAAATATTTGATAATAAGTATTTTAAACAAGTAAGAAGGATTAGGAAATCTAGGTTTAGATAGACTTTATATATTCTTCTAAGTTGATTTCTGAAGATAGTTCCATTTTTTTTCGTAGTCTATTTCTTGATTTTTTTACAGCTTCTGGAGATGTAAAACGCAGTCTGGCAATTTCCTTTCTTCCCAAAGACATGCGTAAATAGGTGCATATTTCTAGGTCGGTTTTGGTGAGCGTTGGATGTACCTTTTTGATGCGTTGGGCAAACTCATAATTATAAGCTTCCAAATCATCTTTGATGAGCTTTAATTGAGAGTCTTCTAATAGTTCTGATTTTAGATCGGCGATTAAGTTTTGGATAGAGATAGTAGTGTCATTTGAGGCAACTTTTTTAAGATTTTCAACAAGTTTTTCTTTGGATTTTAATTGTTGAAAGGTTTCGGTACGTAAATCAGTAATCTCTTCTTCTTTTTCTAAAATTCGATTAGATAATTCAGCCACGTCCGTTGATAGTTTTATCAGTTGTTTTTCGGATTGTAGCTGTATTCTGTTATTCAAAATAATCTGAAACCCAACATAAAATAAAAAGCCATAGGTAATAATGTATGTAGTTTGTATGATAAGAACAGCATTTAAGAGGTCATTGATAAGCATAACCGATACAATACTCATACTAACGAGCATTCCTCTAGCATATGGTTTTTTATCTCTTACAGCATTGATCATTTGGTAAAAACCTAATGAGATGGTGAATAAACCAAATAACTGAAAAAATGGAGCACTGTAGGTGGCGTAGAATACTGGGGTAATCATCACATATAAAACACCTAAAACCGTAATGAACGAACAAAAAAGAGCAAACTTTTTGGAGTAATAGCCAGGGAAAAGATAAAAATGATACATAATTACAGAACCCAATCCTCCATAATATCCTATGTATCGCATTTTTTGAACGATATCGAATGGTATGTCCGGAATGAAGTAATAGATCAGTGCTTCTCCAACAAATAATTGTCTAGAGACACCTAAAAGACAAAACAATCCAAAATAAAGAAAGTAAGGGTATTTAGAGAAACTAAAAAAATGGAATACCTGGTATGCGCCAAAAAGAAGTATTAAGAAGGTTATGATTCCTTCGATTAAGGGTTTTGTTCTGTTTTTATTAGTAAAGTGTGTTTTTTCAGTGATACTATTTTTCAGGGCAAATCCTCCTCCAAGCCGATGTTTATAATTAGAAATTAGTAACATGATATCCAAATCTTGCTCTTGCGGTAATTCGAAGCGAAGAGGACGACCGTCTATCTCTTCTTCATCAGCAGTTTTGGATATTTTTCCATGAGAAGCTATTTTTTTTCCATTCACCCATACTTCTGTAGCTGCCAAACATCTAGGCATATCTACTATAATGTGATTACTCAGATCTTTTCTTTTGACAAAAAATCTAAATGTACCAAAGCCTCTATTTTGATCAATTTTTTGAGTCCATAATCCTGTTGGCCATGATATGGTTTCAGGGTTTTGTAATAATGAATCATCATAAGAATTACTAGTATCTAAAGGCCATTGTTTCCAATAAAAATAACTATCTCCTTGTAATAAGAATTCTGGATTTTTTTCAAAATTCCAGTCAGCAATTTTTATGGTTCCATTTTCTATTTTTGGAGGTGTTGGCTGGTTTGTATTACAGCTCATTAGAAAAAGAAATAGAAATGCCAAACCACAAACTTTGGGTGTGTTCATCATATAAAATAGAGATGAAATTATGGTTTGTTCTATTTTCTTTGGATTCGTCATATTATCAAAGATACTTCAAAAATCTGGTAAGATTTTAGTAGCTTTCTTTGCTTTTCTCTTTAATGTCAAAACTGATTATGTCAATCAAATATTGTACTCCTTATATTTTTGGTAACTATATTTATATGTATAGTTTTGCGATCCTAATGACTAATGTTTTAGATTGAATAAACTAAGCAATATTTTTAGTTTTAGGAATTGTATTGGGTTAAATATGTAATTAATGTTCAAAAGGTATTTACTTTTTATTTTTAGTTGTTTTTGTATAACTGCTAGTGCTCAGATCGTTAATGTGGAGTCATTAAGAAAAGTGTCGGATACTTCTCGTTGGTATGGGTTTGTAAGTTTGGATGTAGCATTGATAAAAAACAAGCGTGATATATTTAAGATCGCTAATAGAACTCATATTCAATATAAAACAGATAAGAATTTGGTGCTTTTTATTAATGATCTTAATCTACAGCAATTGGACTCCGAAAGATTTGTAAACAGAGGTATTCAGCACCTTCGGTATAATTATAGATTTCATCCTAGGGTAACTTGGGAAGCCTTTGTGCAAACTCAATATGACCCTGTTTCTAATATAAAGTTTAGAGGGTTGTTAGGTTCTGGACCAAGATTTAAAATATTACCTTCCGAAAAACATAAGTTTTATATCGGTACCTTGATAATGTATGAATATGAAGAAACAGAAGAGTTAGATCAGATAATTACTAATTCGGATGTTAGAGGAAGTACTTATATTTCTGTAAACCTGTATCCATCCAATCAGGTTTCGATCATAAGTACTACATATTACCAGCCCAAAATAGATCTGCTAAAAGATTACCGTATTTCTACTGAGACTTCATTGGTGTTTAGTATTTTTAAAAATTTCGCTTTTAAATCCACTTTTACCTTGTTGTTTGATTCTTTCCCAGCAATGGGTATACCAGATACACAATACGAATGGACCAATGGCTTAGCCTATTCTTTTTAAATAAAAAATGTTTTGATTTCCTGTTTTTTATCGGTGCATTCTATCTAATATTTCCATTACTTCTACTTTCTTTCGAACAGAAACCGGAACGTTTTCTCCATTTTTTAGCATCAGGTAACCTCCATCAGCTTTTATAAAAGCGCTAATACATTGTAGGTTGATCAAATGACTCTGATGAACGCGTAAGAATTGATAATTTTTAAGCATATCAGCAAAATATTTTAGTGTTTTGGTTACAAAAACTTTCTGACCATCTTGTAAATAGAAAATAGTGTTATTACTATCAGATTCACAACGCACAATATCATCCAGGCTTACAATGATAATCTTGTCCAAAGTATGAAGAGATATTTTATCAGGTTTTTGTTCTGGAGCAGATAAAGTGTCCTTCAGAATGTTTAGGCGTTCTTTATTAGGCTGAATCTGTTGTTTGGCTTTGCTAATAGCCTGGGCAAGTTCTTCATTAGAATATGGCTTTAATACGTAATCTATAGCAGCAAACTTGAAAGCTCGTATAGCATATTCATCACTAGCAGTAACAAAGATGATTTTGGATTTTAATTCAGGAAATATTTCCAGTACATCAAAACCAGTACCATCACCAAGCATAATATCTAGGAATAAAATATCGGGTTCCTGAGTTCTTAATGCCTTTGCGGCTTCTACTACACTTCTAGCAGTATCAATAATTTTTATTTCGGGGTGGTTAGTTTCCAGGTCACTTTTTAATAATTGAAGTGCGTCTGGCATATCTTCTACAATAATTGCTGTAAGCATAGTTAACTTAATAATCAGTTAGTAATGGTATTTTAAACGAAATTTCAGTTCCTTCAATGGAAGAGTCTTCGTGTACAATTTCTTTAATCTGTAAGGCGTCTTTTCCCGAAATAGATTCTAATCTTTCTCTGGTAACCGTCAATGCCATGGATTGATGATCCGTTTTTGCCTTCGCTTTTTGGGATTGGAAAATACCCATCCCATTGTCTAATATTTTACAATGTAAGAATTCTTCATTAGTATCAAAAAAGACTTTCAATTTTCCATCTTTATTTCCTTTTAGGATTCCATGTCGTATGGCATTTTCTACAAAAGGTTGTATTAGCATCGGTGGAATAAGTACTTCTTCTGGATCAAATTCTGAATCAATAGAAATAGTATAATCAAATGGTTTTGTGGCCATTAGTTTTTCTACTTCTATATAATGTTTCAAGGTTTTCATTTCCTGATCCAGAGTAATATGATCCTTTCTAGAATTGTATAATGTCTCTCTTAATAAGGTAGCAAAAGTATTAATGGTACTATTCATTTTTGATGGATTACTAGTTCCCATCGCTTTAATCCCATTTAACACATTAAAGATAAAATGAGGATTCATTTGAAGACGTAAGGCCTTTTGTTCTAATGAAAGGAGGTGGTTTTGCATCTGCAATTTTTCCCGTTCTTCTTTGTTTTTAAGTTTTACTTTTCTAATGTAAAATAAGGCAATAAGGGTCACTATTAAAAGAAGAATACCTAACATGGTTAGTTGAAACCAAAGTTTTTCATAAATAGGACTGTCTATAAAGATATTGAACGTTATGGGTTGACTTTCTTCCCATCGATAATTTCTAGATTGTGCAGAAAAAGAATGGGCTCCATATGCTAATCCTGCTAAGTTTTGCTTTTTTTCTGATGACCAAGGGCTCCAGGCAGTACTATTTAAACGGTATCGATATTCTATATCATTAGGATGATCTAAATCGATTGTTTTATAACTAAAAGATAACTCCGTTTGTTCTGGAGTTAATTGTAAAACATAATTGTTTTTAGCCCAATCGTCTGGATTAATAGAATCTAGTGTTTGGTATGCTATTTCAATATTTTCGAAATGAATTTCAGGTTTTATGGGTTCTTTGTCTGTTTCTCCTGGTTCATATTTTGTTAGGCCATAGATAGCGCCAAACCATAAATTCCCATCATTATCTTTAGTAATCGCATTAAGACAAGTTTCGATACCTAAAAAACCATCATTACGACCATAGTGAAAAATATCCTGGATTTGATTGAGTAAATTAATTTCTACACGATCCACACCACGTTCGGTCCCAATCCATAAGTTTTCTTCATTATCAAATATCATTTGATAGATATTGTTGGAGTAAAGATTTTTTTCGCCTTTTAATTTTTTAAAAGAAAGTTCTTTTTCACTCAGATCAGCCCACCAAATTCCTTGTCCAGCAGTACCTAAATACATTTTCTTGTCTTTAAAAACAAAGCTGTTTATGGCTACTTTTTGATTTAGGACATTGCCGAGGTGAGTGACTTTATTTCTTTTTATAAATCCAAGACTTCCATTTTCTGTAGCATACCAAATCTTACCTTTTTTATCGGCTGACATATACTTAATTTCTAAGTCTTTGATTCCTCTTCTTTTAGCAAATTTGCGAACAGATTTTACCTTATGTCTTCTATAATCATAAATAAATCTGGTAATTCCAGAGGAGTAGGTGGCAGCCCAAACGGTGTCGTTACTGATGTGTATCGATCTTACCCAGTTAGAGGAAAGTCCTCTTTTTTTATTGATTACATAGTTTTTAATAACTTCTTTAGTAATGGTATCTTTCTTAGCCCTTTTAGATCTTCTTTTGGTTGTAAAAATGCTGTCTTTAAGTTTTATCTCTTTAAGTATAATGCCTTTTCCTTCAGTACCAGCCCATATGTTTCCACGGCTATCACTAGTTAATGTTTTAATTTTTAACTCAGATAATTTTTTATCTTGTTTTATTTGATGAATTCCTGCGCTATCAATTTTTATAAGTCCAGCTTCTGAGTTAGAAGCCCAAATTTCATTATCCTTATGATGGACAGCGTATACGCGATTTCCTTTTAAACCTGTATCTTGATTGTAATGTGTGAAGTTATTCTGAGAATATTTATAAAATCCACCTCCAGAAGTAGCGATCCAAATATTCGATTGACGATCCGTAATACTCTTTCTGATATTGGATACAGCTAGTCCGTTTTTACGATTTATTTTTTTCTTTAATCGATAGTTGGTAGCATCTAAAATGGTAACTCCATCATTACTGGTAGAAAACCATAGTTCATTGTTAATGATCGAAATATCATTAACATTTAGTGTTTCCTGTATCCATTTATTTCCATAGCTTTTGGCATTGGTGTTTAAAACTAGAGTTCCTTGGTTTAAAGCGGATGCAAATACTTTGGTTTTATGGTAAAGAGCAGCACTAAAATTATAAGCACTATGACGCACCATAATGCTCGCATCTTTATGAATTTGATTTAGTTTCCAAAGCCCCTTATTAGTGGCGATCCAAAATAGCTTTCCGTCAAATACAATATCATTTACAATACTGGTATTGATTCTAGGATCTAATTGTACTTTTTTCAAGCCATTGCGGGCTGTGTATGTGTAAATTCCAACATTTGATGCTAGATATGTTTTATTATGAATTCTAAAAATCTTATTGATCTGAAGTCCTTCAAAATTGTGGAATTGTTTTTTTGTTTTTATCGAAAGTCCTAATCGTGTACCTACGAATAAACTGTCATTAACGAAAAGTAATGAATGAATATAATTCGATAAAAGCCCATCATCTTCATTCCAGGTTTCAAATTCCTCTCCATTAAACCTGCTAAGTCCACCGCCACGAGTCCCTAACCACAGATATCCTATATCATCTTGGATAATATCATGAACTTGTGATTGCGGTAGTCCATCTTCTAAGGTATAGGCTCTTAAACCATTATTCTGGGCTGTGATTTTATTGGAGCTTCCAATTCCGATATATAATAATAAAAGGAATAGTAGGTATGAAAAGCGATTGGGGCTCATAACTTTTGGTTTGATAACAAATATAATCAAACTTGATTTCTTGTTAACGGTACCCATAAAATACTTATGATAAAAAGGAAAATAAAGTAAAACCGTATACAAGCAGGCAGTTTTTTTGGGAAAAAACAAATTGGAAATAATTGGACGCGCCTGCCGTATACAATGGTTTTAATATGATATTATAACATCTTAATGCTCAATAGAACCATAAAAACAAATAAAATAGCGCAATAAAATAATATGATTGAATAATAGAAATTCGCTGAATTTATATTCAATAAATTAATTACTGGTAATCGCTGTATTTTTTGGAGTAGTAACCTTGTTGTCATTCCAGGTAAAACTTTGTTTTAGATTTACGTATTTTATTTCAGATGTCTCTTTATATAATGTTTCAGTTTCTAATATATTTCCATGGATACCATACTCTTGGCTAGGAAAAGTATATTGAGAATCGGTGTTTGAATTATCGCAATAAACATTCGTTAGATGTGGTAACTTAATTAGTTCATTTTTATCATTCACCATAAAATAATAGGAATCTACCTCAGCACAACAGGCTAAATATTCCACTTCCATCTTAATCACCTCAGAGATCCCTTCCAGACCTGGGTTCTCCAAGGTGGTGATAAAGATGTCCTCAAAAAGCTCACTGTCTTTTACTTCGAAAGTAAAAACGTTTTCTGAAATTCCCCCCAAACGAATCAGATTAACAATGCAAGTCAGTTGTTCTGCCCCATTCTCTTTAATTTCAGTAACTGCTTTATACTTTCCTGTTTTCTGAAAACTTTGCGCTTTCATAAACTGAAATCCTAAAATTAGGATGAAAAAAACAATGATCTTTTTCATAACAGTATTATTTTGAGGTTGATTATTTGATACAAATGTATAGGCGTTACACCGTTCAAAATTGCTGGTTTTAGAATTCGTTAGAATCAATTTAGAATTCGTATCACTAATTACGGTTTTAACATAATGAAGGAATATTCCTTATTGAGAATTCGTTGTATTGTGATTCATATCTAATAGTTATTTTTGCGCTATGATAAATAATTTCGAGAATGAGTTTTTTGGAATAGGAATCCAAAATGGGAAAACGCCAGAGAACTTAGGAGTATTATGGAGAACCGCGCAAAATATGGGCGCTAGTTATATTTTTACTATTGGTAATCGTTATGCTAAGCAAGCTTGTGATACTCATAATGCGGTAAAATCCATGCCATATTTTCACTATAATACTTTCGAAGATTTTTATAGTCACTTACCAAAAGGAGCTATGCTTGTAGGAGTAGAATTGACGGGAGAAGCAGTTCCACTAGAAACTTTTCATCATCCAAAAAGGTGTGTGTATCTATTAGGAGCAGAAGATCACGGTTTGTCTAAATTAGCAATCGAAAAGTCACATTTTTTAGTAAAATTTTCATCTGAACTAAGTGTTAATGTTGCTGTAGCTGGAAGTATAGTGATGTATGATAGAGGTATAGATAAACCAAGGTTTATTAGAGCATCCTCATAAAAGTTCTTGAAGCGCGTCCGAATCGAAATATATCTTTATGCCTCAATTTACAACAGTGTAAGAGAACTACTTTTTTTATAGTACATTTATAACTTATTTAGTTCTATGTTCGAAATAATTGAGAAATCTATAGCCCAATTCAGTTCATGGATTTGGGATTGGCCCTTGTTAGTTCTTTTAATTGGCGGGGGAGCTTTTTTTCTTTTGTATTCTCGATTTACTCCTTTTTTATATTTCGGACATGCTATTCAAATATTACGAGGTAAGTATGATAATGAAGAGGCTCCCGGACAATTAAGCCATTTTCAGGCATTATCATCTGCAATAGCCGCTACAGTGGGTATGGGGAATATTAGTGGAGTGGCTGTAGCCTTGGTTATGGGTGGGCCTGGAGCAATATTCTGGATGTGGATAAGTGCTGTAATTGGAATGGCGACTAAATTTTATACCTGTACTCTGGCGATTATGTATCGATCGGAAAGTGAAGAAGGTACAACTCTTAGTGGTCCGATGTATGTAATTGTTGAAGGATTAGGGAAAAGTTGGAAACCATTAGCAGTTTTCTTTGCTATTGCTGGATTAATAGGAACATTACCCGCTTTTACTGTTAATCAATTAACACAGACACTGGTAGATGTTCTAGATTGGGAGGATGATACTAAGCTATACATAGGAATTGTTTTAGCGGTTATAGCTTCATTTGTCATTCTTGGAGGAATTAAAAGGATTGGTCTAGTTGCAAGTAAATTAGTGCCTTTTATGGTGGTATTATACTTTATTACTGTATTTACCATATTAATATTACAAATCGATAAGGTACCGGAAATGTTTATGTTGATTTTTTCTGATGCTTTTTCTGGAGAAGCGGCAGCTGGAGGTGCCTTAGGATATCTAATAAAAACAGGTGTAAAAAGAGCCGCTTTTTCTAATGAGGCTGGAATAGGAACTGCTCCGATGATGCATGGAACCGCAAAAACGAATGAGCCAATAAGAGAAGGCTTGGTAGCTATGATTGGACCTGCAATAGACACCCTTTTAGTATGTACCTTAACAGCCTTAGCTATTTTGTCTACCGGTGTGTGGCGGCACTCTGACGATAATGGAATTTCACTTACGCTAGCAGCATTTAATTCTGTATTGCCTTATGGGATTGGAGATATTGTGGTAATTACTATGGTACTAGTTTTTGCTTTTTCAACCTTATTTTCATTTTCGTATTACGGAGTTACTTGTCTAGGATTTTTAACCAAACCCCAATTTGGGAAGTATTATAATTATATCTATATACTTTCTATTGTTGTTGCTGCGGTCGTAAAAATAGATTTTGCTATTAACCTTATTGATAGTGCATTTGCCTTAATGGCGATTCCCACCGTAATTTCCGGGTTATTTTTATCAAAAAAGGTAAATGACAAGGCAAAAACGTACTTTCAAAAAATCACTTCCAAATAATCTGTAAAGCTACTTTTTAAACTAGTATTATTTGATAGGAGAAACTACAGAAAACCAAAGTCTCCTATTTTTCGTATATATTTGCTCTAACCCAAATTTTTGAAAATATGAACAAGTTTACCTATTTATCATCTGTAATATTGATGCTTTTTTTTGTTTCCTGTGAAGAATTGGAAAGACTAACAGTATTTGAGATTGACTACGATTCTGAATTTACAGTGGCTTCAACAACAATTATTGATGTGCCAATAAGTATAGAAACACCTCCGGTACCAACTAATTCTGAATCCGAATTTGAAAGTAATAATACGAGTAGTTCACTAATAGAGAGTATTCAATTAAAAAGACTTAGCCTTATCATAGAAAGTCCGGAAAGTGGAGATTTTAACTTTCTTCAAGAGGTTAGGTTATTTATTGATGCAGAGGGATTAGAAGAAACTGAAATCGCATTTGCCGAAGATTTAGAAAATGAAAACCTAAAGGTGATCGAGTTGGAAACGACCCGAGCAGAGTTAAAAGAGTTCTTAAAAAAAGACTCGTTTACTCTGAGAGCTTCCACCACTACCGATGAAACCATAAATGAAGATCATAAGATAAAAGTCGATTGTGTATTTCGAGTAGATGCAAATATTCTAGGGCTTTAATTATTTAAGATAAACACGAGGAATATCATTTTTAATTTCTCGTGTTTGTATTATAATTTAAGATGCATTTTCAAGCAAACAGTAGTTTTATTCTCTTACAATAAATTCACTTCTTCTATTTTCTTGATGCTCTTCTTCTGTACAAGGAACACCATTTGCACATTTATTTTTAAGTCTTCGTTCACCATACGCTTTTCCTCTAATTCTACGCCAATGTATACCGCCATTTCTTATAATATATCGTACCGTCGCTCGCATACGTTTTACACTAAGTCTTTTGTTGTACCAATAGCTTGATCTGCTATCAGTATGCGAACGTACTTCAATTTTTAAATTAGGATTTTGTTGCATAACGGCAATTACTTTTTGTAAGTCAGCAATTGCATCAGGTCTTATTTCATCGTTATCTAGGTCAAAGAAAATCGTATTTAATTGTAAAGGATCTACAATATCGTCACCGATAGAAACAGGTTCGAATGATGTAGACAGTAGTTTTTCTTTTGTGAAATTGATAGGTACATTGTTAAGAGTTTCATAGGTGTTGTCTGATCTAAAAATAATATCATTAGGATTAAGACCATCGATTGCTACTCTTATAATATATTGCTTATCACATTCTACTTCAAAGTTATAACTACCATTATAATCAGATTTGATCTCATTAATCACATTTCCATCTGTATCCAATAAGATAACATCAGCATTTGCAATTGTTTCACCTGTTTTTTCATCAGTAATAATTCCAGTTAAATACTCTTTGCAGGAAGTGATAAGTTCTTCGGTTTGTTTAAAACTATAAATGTCATCATTTCCTTTCCCTCCTTTTCGGTTACTGGCAAAATAACCTGTTCTGTTTTCTTCATCAATAACAAAAGAAAAATCATCTTTTGGACTATTAATAGGTCTCCCTACATTAAATACTTCATAAGAGTTTTCTTCTTTTGGGATAGCAACAAAAACATCTAAACCTCCAAGTCCCACATGACCATCACTGGCAAAATATAATTGTCCACTGTTGCTCACATATGGGAATGTCTCTCTTCCTTCGGTATTAATAGAATCTCCAAGATTTCTAGGCTTCCCATAGCCTCCTCCTGGAAGTATGTCTACGACGAACAAATCAGACTTACCTCGGGTTCCTCTCATATCACTTGCAAAAAACAACTGTTTATCATCAGGGCTTAGTGCCGGATGCGAAATGGAATAATTATCACTGTTAAAAGGTAGTTCTTCAATATTAGTCCACTTTTCATTAATGAATGTTGCTTTATACAATTTGAGTAACACAACACCTTTTCTGCTTTTTCCTAATTTGTTATTGGTGAAATTGTTTCTGGTAAAATACATAGTATTCCCATCCTTGGTAAAACTAGTAGAAGATTCGTGATATTTAGAGTTTATCTTACCCTTTAGTTTTTTAGATTCCTTTGTTGATATATTATCGTCATTTATTTTTGAGGAGAACAGGTCTAAGAAAGGCATTTTATTCCATTCATGTAGTTTTGAATTTTTACTTCTGGAAGAGGCAAAAACAATATTTCCTTTATAATCAAAACTTGGAGCATAATCCGAAAATTCAGAATTTATATCTAATGTATAAGTGTCATATTTACCAGATTGCATTTCGATAAAATTTAAGTAATCTCTTTTGTCAATAAAAGATTTGGCTCGTTTATCATTACCAGTTATCGAATTAAATCTTTCCATAACAGTATCCGCTTCATTGTAACGTTCAGCACTTTTTAGACTTTGCGCATAGCGGAACAAATATTCTGGTTTAATTTGATCAGAAAAATTCGAGATCAATTTTTCATACCACTCGATAGATTCTTCGGGTTCTCCTGTAAAATAAAAGGAATCTGCTAATTTTCTGTATAAGTCTGGTGATGAATATCCTTTCTTTGCAACATCGAGATAGATGTCTCTGGCATTAATATAGGCTAATGCTTCAAAATTTTGATCCGCTTTAGAAAGTAACTTTTCTGTGCTTTGAGAAGAACAATTTATTGATGTCAAAAATAACGTCATGACAGCATAAATAGATACCGTATAAAACGTTTTGAAATTAATAAAAAATGATATAGAACAATTTCCCAAAATGATCCCAGTATTTTAATGTCAATAATTTATTTTCAGGGGTTTTTGAAAATATACTGGAATTAAATTTACAAAAAATTAACAAGAGTACCTTTAGATTGTATTTCTAGATCAGATTTTTCTGTGTTTTATGTGTGTAAATTTTAATCAATTGAAAAAGATAATAGTTTTTAGGAGTGCGTAGTTTTGTGAAATAATCAACTAACTTTGCATCAAAATTATAAGTATGAGTCATAAAGCTGGTTTTGTAAATATTATAGGAAATCCTAATGTAGGGAAATCAACTTTAATGAATGCATTTGTTGGAGAACGGTTATCCATCATTACTTCAAAAGCGCAAACAACACGGCATAGAATTTTAGGAATCGTAAATGGTGATGATTTTCAGGTAATTTTATCGGATACTCCAGGGATTATCAAGCCTGCTTACGAATTGCAGGAATCTATGATGGGATTTGTAAAATCTGCTTTTGAAGATGCAGATGTTCTTATATATATGGTAGAAATTGGTGAGAAAGAACTTAAGGATGAAGCTTTTTTTAAGAAAATTACAAATGCTAAGATCCCGGTGTTTTTATTATTAAATAAAATCGATCAATCCAACCAGGAACAATTAGAAGAACAAGTAAAGTTTTGGTCAGAAAAAGTTCCAAATGCAGAGTTATATCCAATATCTGCGTTAGAAAATTTTAACGTAAGAGAAGTTTTTGAAAGGATTGTAGAATTACTACCAGACTCACCACCTTTTTATCCTAAAGACCAGCTAACCGATAAACCAGAACGTTTCTTTGTAAATGAAGCTATTCGAGAAAAAATCCTGTTGCATTACAAAAAGGAAATTCCTTATGCTGTAGAAGTGGAAACAGAAGAATTTTTTGAAGACGAAAAAATCATTAGGATTAGATCTGTTATTATGGTCGAAAGAGATTCTCAAAAAGGAATTATTATTGGTCACAAAGGTTCTGCACTTAAAAGAGTAGGAGTAGAAGCTAGAAAGGAATTAGAGAAGTTTTTTGGAAAGCAGATACACATAGAATTGTATGTAAAAGTGAATAAAAATTGGAGAAATAATCAGCGTCAATTAAAACGTTTTGGTTATAATCAATAATCATAGTACTTCTAAATTCTTCTAAAACTTTGTTTGTAAGATTTTTATAAGTTATCCAACTTAACGATTTACGGTAAAACTGTATTTGAAAGATAAAACCTTGCATTTAAACGTTTTTATAGGTTTTTCTATGATTTTTTAATGCGAATCTTCTAATTTTGTTACATAACAAATATCTAAAGCCCTAAAATATGATATGAAACTTACTTTAACTTCACTCGTTTTTTAATAACGTTTTACTTTTAAAATTTAATAAACAATAGACAATACAGTTCATGTTATAATGAATTTATTGACTCTTTTTGTCTTGTAATTGTTTATGAAATAACCCAAAATAATTAACCATATTGGATCTCCGAATTCAAAAGAAAAAACTACACAATGTCAATATTTACTAAAAAGCTTAACTCTTTAAGCCGAAAGATAAGCGCAACAAATGTTGGAGCGACTATCTTTAGCCTAACCATGATCGTCATTTTTATGATGACAACAGGATTTAATTCTGTATTAGATAAAAATAATAGTGCTCCTGCTACCGTATGTAGCAATCCATTAGGAGAAGCATTAGGGTATAACGCGTTTGTAAGATATAATACAACACTCAAAGGAGGTGATACCGAAGGGCCTATAGCATTAGGTGGAAATTTAACGATGGATGGTATCATTACTCTAGCGGCACAAACTGCGGGTACTAATTTTTTTAATGGTGATGATCAGCCTTCATCATTAGTGGTAAACGGAAGAATAATTTATACTTCTGGAGAAGGAATTCATTTAAATCAAGGATATGTGAAAGTTGGGGATCTTAATGGTTCTTCTGTATTTGATTTAGATAGAAATAACGCATCTGTAAATACAAGAGTAACTTCTGGAGATTATGATGCAAAACCTAGAGTACAGGTACAAAGAAAACAAGTAGAGAACTCTGTTAGTAATGGAGGTTTAATAGATTTTGAAGCGGCTTTTAGAGCTTTCGAAACGAGATCATTAGATTATAGTCTGTTAACACCAAATCTTACGGTTAGTAGTGATAATAAAATTTCATTAGCTCCAAATACTGTGAATGTATTAAACCTTACGGGAGCTCAACTGCAAAGTCTTCCGTACTTAACTTTTGAGAATACGCCTAATCAAGATACTCCTTTAATTATTAATGTAGATGCGCCAGGTGATTTTGAATGGAATATTTTGAATATTGCTGGAATAGGAGATCCGCAAGGAGCATTTATTATTTGGAATTTTTATAATAATAATAGTATTACACTAAAAGGAGGTTCTACAATAATCGGAAGTTTGTTTGCTCCAAAATCTGATGTAACAAAAGATTCTTCAGGAAATATTAATGGTCAGGTAATTGCTGCTAATTATTATCATATTCAAGGAGAATTGCACCAGCACGTTTTTGATGCTTGTACGGATAACAATATTTGCGAACTTACCGTTGATGCAGGTGAAGATTCTGAATTCTGTGGAGAAGGAGAAGTAACTCTTACTGCTAGAGTTAATGGAGCTTCTGAGTGTGTGGATTGTATTGGGACTTATGGAGTAGAAAATACGAATAACTGTAGAAGAGATCAAGACTACGTGATGTGGTTAACGGATGGGAGCAATCCAAGATGGTTTTCTAATGTAGATCTGGAATGGAATGAGTTGGCAGACGGAACTGCAACGCTTACAGGAACTATTTTTGATCATACCCTTACGCAAACTACGTATGAAGTGAACGCAGTTTTATCTGGAAAAACATTTTCTACACCTGCTAATAGTCCTAAAAACCATGAGTGTAATTCAGAGAATACGAATGATTGGATTTATTATACAGAATTAGCTGGTACAGTAACTAGTACAGATGGATCTTGGTCTATTGATTTATCTAGAAGAGGTCCTTCATTTCAGTTAGGAAATGGAGCAAATGTTACGGAAACGGAACTAGGTAAATTAGGAGCTTGTGGATGGTTCAATACTACAGATGGTCAATACAATAGAGGAGATTTTAACTTTAACTTAGGCGACTGTGTTACAACAACAAATACAGAAGTAAGTTATTTGTGGTCTACAGGAGAAACTACACCTTCTATTACAGTTAATGAAGGAGGAACATATACTGTTACTGTTAAAGATTGTGAGAATTGTGAAGCTTCTGATGCCGTTGAGGTAATCATTAATGAAGCTCCTACGGTAAATGCAGGAGATGATCAGGAAATTTGTCTTGGAGATGAAGTAACATTAACTGCTACTACAGACAACAACGAAAGTTGTGAAAGCTGTGTAGAATATGGTATTCAGGAGACAGAGTATTGTCGTGGAGATCAGAACTATGTGTTGTGGTTAGAAGGAAATAGATTTTTCTCTAACGTAGATCTAGAATGGAATGAACTTGCTGATGGAACTGCAACATTAAAAGGTACTGTTTTTGATTATACGGTAACACAATCTAATTATGAAGTAGACGTGGTATTTACCGGAAAAACTTCGGTAGCACCAGCAAATAGTCCTAAATCACATGTTTGTAATGATGAAAACGAATCAGCATGGGAATATTATACAGAATTTACTGGAACAATTACTAGTGAAGATGGATCTTGGTCAACTAGCTTAACTAGAAGAGGGCCAGCTTTCCAGATGGGTAATGGAGCAAATCAAACAGAAACTGAATTAGGAAAATTTGGAGCTTGTGGTTGGTTTGATACAGATGATAATGAATATCCTGTAGGAGATTTTAATTTTAATTTTGGAGATTGTATTTCCTCAGAAACGAGTAATACAACTTTCTTATGGTCTACAGGAGAAACTACAGCTTCAATTACTGTTTCTCCAGAAGAGGATACTACCTATTCAGTTACTGTTACTAATTGTAATGGTTGTACAGCAACTGATGAAGTAGTGGTAACTGTGAAATCTGCTGTGGTAGATGCAGGAGATGATCAAAATGTATGTTTAGGGGAAGAAGTAACACTAACAGCTACCGGAGAAGGTACATTTGTATGGTCGACAGGAGAGACAACAGAAAGTATTACAGTATCTCCGACAGAAACAACTACATATACTGTTACAGCTACTAGTGGAAGTTGCGAGGCTACAGATTCGGTTACGGTGGTAGTTAATGATCCAGTGATTGTTGATGCTGGTGAAGATCAAGAGATTTGTTTAGGAGAAGAAGTTACTTTAACTGCACAAGCTACAGGTATAGATAATTGTGGTGATTGTATAGAATATGGTATTAAAGATACTGACTATTGCAGAGGAAGACATCATCAGTTTGTTGTTTTCATAAATGATAACGGAACCAGATTATGGTTTAGAAACGTTGATCTTGTTTGGAGTGAAAATGCTGTTGATGGAACTGCAACGTTAAAAGGAGAAGTATTTGAATACAATTCCACGAACACTGCTTTTACAGTAGATGCTACCTTTACTGGATTTACAGATACACCGCCAGCAGGAAGTCCTAAAGCAAGTTCTTGTCAAACAGAAGATGCAACAGGTTGGGTATATTATACAGGAATCAGTGGAACGATTACACAAATTGGAGGTGATTTAAGTTATGATATCTCCAGAAGAGGTGAAGCTTTTCAGGTAGGAAATGGTGCTAACGTATTCGAATATACTCCAGCTGTTTACGGAGGATCTGGATGGTTTAACTTAGAAGGAAACCCAGATTCGTTTGGAGATTTTAATATAAACTTAGGAGATTGCATTTCTCAAGGACAAGGACAAGTACAGTATTTATGGTCTACAGGAGAAACTACACAAAGTATTACCGTTTCACCTGAAGAAGATACTACATATACTGTTACAGTAACTGGATGTACAGAGTGTGTTGGAGAAGATGAGGTAACTGTTACCGTTGATAATGCTACTGCAGATGCTGGTGATGATCAAGTTATTTGTGTTGGAGAAACAGCTACATTAACAGTTGTTGGAGAAGGAGCTATTCTATGGTCTACAGGAGAAACTACAGCAAGTATTGATGTTTCGCCAGATGCTACAACAGAATATACAGTTACAGTAACCAATGGTGAGTGTTCTGCTACAGATGAGGTAGTAGTAACAGTAGGTTCGGCTACAGCCGATGCTGGAGATGATCAAGTTATTTGCGTTGGAGAAACGGCAACACTAACTGTTGTTGGAGAAGGAGCTATTCTATGGTCTACAGGAGAAACTACAGCAAGTATTGATGTTTCGCCAGATGCTACAACAGAATATACAGTTACAGTAACGAATGGAAACTGTTCTGCTACAGATGAAGTAGCAGTTACAGTAAATTCAGCAACTGCAGATGCAGGAGAGGATCAAACAATCACGGTAGGAGAAACCGCTACACTAACAGTTGTTGGAGAAGGAGCTATTCTATGGTCTACAGGAGAAACTACAGCTAGTATCGAAGTTTCACCACAAGAAACTACAACATACACTGTTGCCATAACTAATAATGGATGTACAGCAACTGATGAAGTTACTGTATTTGTAGAAGGTTGTTCACTAGTTGCTGACGCTGGAGAAGATCAGGAAATCTGTTTAGGAGAGGAAGTTGTATTGTCGGTAGAAGGGGAAGGAGATATCTTATGGTCTACTGGAGAAACAACTAGAACTATAACAGTATCACCAGGAAATACAACTACTTATTCTGTAATTGTTACAGATGGAGCTTGTGAATCTATGGATGAAGTTATAGTAGGAGTAACGATATTAGAGGTAAGTGCTGGAAGAGATAGATTTTTATGTGAAGGTTTTGGAGAGGAGGCAACTTTAACAGCTTCTATCGGAGATAGTTATTTATGGTCTAACGGAGAAACAACAAGAACTATTATTGTATCTCCACCAGTTACTACGAATTATACAGTTACAGTGACTACAGGAAACTGTAGCGATTCTGATGAGGTTACCGTATTTGTAGATAACTGTGATGAGAGTATTATAAGTACAAAACTATATCCAACAGTACTACATTCTGGAGAAGATATGACCATAGATATCATGTCTAAGAAAGAACAAAATGTAAGAGTAACTTTCTACAATATGAATGGTTCAAGAATGACTCCTACAAAAGAGTCAGTAATTACGAATGGTAAAAATTCGTTAGTGTTTAACATGACACAATCAATGGAATCAGGAGTGTATGTAGTGAAGATACACAAAGAAGAAGGTGTTGAATATAAGAAGTTTATTATAGAATAATACTTTCTTCGATATAGCTTAAAATTTGAAAGCGCTCTAAAAAGTAACACTTTTTAGAGCGCTTTTTCTATCTAACAATTTCTTAACTCTAAGAATTCGTAAAATAGACGTAATTTATTATTATGGTAACATTAAGGATATATGCATTATTGAATTTAGCTAGCTAACGCAAATCAAATTAATAATGAAAATCTTTAACAAATCAAGTCTATTTGTAATTGGGGCTTTAGGATTATTTTATTCTTGTAATCTCGATGATTATCAAGGTGGAGGTGGTAATACAGACGACCTTACGTTTAACAAAATCGGAGGATTTATCAACGGAACTGGAGATGAAGGCTTTGCAGAAATTTCTGCTTTTGATCCAGAAACAGCAAAACTGTTTGTAGTTAATCCTAATGATGTGGAACTTTCTGTATGGGATCTTTCTAATCCTTCGAATCCAGTAGCTGGCACAGATATTTCTTTAAACGGAATTCCTAATAGTGTAGCAGTACATGATGGACTGGTTGCTGTAGCGTTAGAAAATGCAGCAGATAAACAGGCAAATGGTACAGTAGCAACATACGATGCAGATTCACAAACTTTGCTAACAACCTATCAAGCAGGAGCATTACCAGACATGGTAACATTTAGTCCAAATGGCAAATATATTATAGCTGCAAATGAAGGAGAGCCAAACGATGAGTATACCATTGATCCAGAAGGTTCTGTAACGATTATAGAAGTAGCAACAGGTCAAGTGCACCAAGTAACGTTTACTAGATTTAATGGTGTTTCTATTGGCAATGACTTTAGGGTTTTTGGTCCAAATGCAACATTTGCTCAGGATATAGAACCAGAATATATAGCTGTATCTGATGATTCTAGAACAGCGTATGTAGCATTACAAGAAAATAATGGTATTGCTGCAATAGACTTAAGAACTAAAACGGTACGTTATATTACTGGTTTGGGAACTAAGGATTATTCATTACCAGAAAACCAGATCGATGCGAGTGATCGAGATGATATTGTTGGAAACTTTCAGAACTGGCCAGTATTAGGGTATTATCATCCAGATGCTATGACATTTGCTAAAATACGAGGAGCGAGATTTTTAATTACTGCAAACGAAGGTGATGCCAGAGATTATGATGGATATTCTGAAGAAGAAAGAGTAAAAGATTTAACACTTGATCCTACTGCATATCCAGATGCTGAGACATTACAATTAGACGAAAACCTTGGACGTTTAAAGACAACTACTGCTAATGGTGATATAGACGGAGATGGTGATGTAGATCAAATCTATGCTTATGGAGGAAGATCTTTTACCATTTGGACTACAACAGGAGCAAAAGTATACGATAGTGGTGATCAGATTGCAAGAACCGTATTTGAATTTGATCCTAGCGCCTTTAATAGTAATGAAGGAGATGGAGTAGATAATAGATCTGATGATAAAGGAGCAGAGCCAGAAGCTGTAGAAGTGCTAAAAGTTGACGGAAGTACGTTGTTGTTTGTAGGTTTAGAAAGAACAGGAGGAGTAATGGTGTATGATATTTCTAATCCAGTAAATCCGAGGTTTATCGATTGGTTGCGTGATGCCGCTGATATCTCTCCAGAAGGATTGATTACAGTTAAAGCAGAGGATAGTCCAACAGGTAATGCTTTGGTGATTGTTACACACGAAGTATCTAATTCTGTGGCTATCTACGAGGTGAAATAAAAGCATCCATAAAAATTTTGATGTTTTACAGTAACCAACTTATATAGATTTGTTTATATCTTTGAGGTAAGTAATTATTTCACTGACTGACTATCAATTATGAAAAAGTTCAATAGGTCGATGCGCTGACCGTTGAGCTTTTTCGTTTTTTACACCTATTTCATTACATTTTATTTACTTCATCTTACAGGATCAATAGTTTAGGAAGAATAAAAAGACTAATTTTGCACAAATTTTAGAATTCGAGATAATGAGCAATATAGTGGCAATTGTAGGGAGACCAAATGTAGGAAAATCTACTTTTTTTAATAGACTGATCCAAAGGAGAGAAGCTATCGTAGATGCGGTGAGTGGAGTTACTCGTGATCGTCACTATGGTAAGAGTGATTGGAATGGAAAAGAATTCTCATTGATCGATACAGGTGGTTATGTAGTTGGTAGTGATGATATCTTCGAAGCAGAAATCGATAAGCAAGTAGAACTTGCTATAGATGAAGCTGATGCAATTATCTTCATGGTAGATGTAGAATCTGGTATTACTGGTATGGATGAAGAAGTCGCTAATCTGTTGCGCAAAGTAGATAAGCCCATTTTTGTAGCGGTAAATAAGGTTGATAATGCCAAAAGAGCTGCCGATGCCGTTGAATTCTATAATCTGGGATTAGGAGAATATTATACTATTGCTAGTATTAACGGAAGCGGTACAGGAGAATTATTAGATGCTTTAGTAGACGCTCTGCCAGAACAAGAAGAAGAAGAAGTTTCTGAGCTACCACGTTTTGCTGTAGTAGGAAGACCAAATGCTGGAAAATCGTCTTTTATCAATGCCCTTATCGGCGAAGATCGATATATAGTTACGGATATCGCGGGAACTACAAGAGATGCTATTGATACCAAGTACAATCGTTTTGGTTTTGAATTTAATCTTGTAGATACTGCAGGAATCCGACGTAAATCTAAGGTAAAAGAAGATTTAGAATTTTATTCCGTAATGCGATCGGTAAGAGCGATAGAACATAGTGATGTATGTTTATTGTTAGTAGATGCTACGCGAGGATTTGATTCACAAGTGCAGAATATATTTTGGTTAGCAGAACGCAACCGAAAAGGAATTGTAATTCTGGTAAATAAATGGGATCTGATCGAAAATAAGGAAAGCAATACCCTTAAAGATTTCGAAAAGTATATTCGTAAGCAAATAGAGCCATTTACAGACGTGCCTATTGTGTTTATCTCTGCATTAACCAAGCAACGTATATTTAAAGCCATTGAAACGGCTGTAGAAGTGTATAAAAATCGTTCTAAAAAGATCAAAACGAGTGTTATGAACGATACCATGCTTCCTATTATTGAGCATAATCCACCACCTGCGTATAAAGGAAAGTATGTAAAGATTAAATACTGTATGCAATTACCTACACCCCAACCGCAGTTTGCATTTTTCTGTAATCTACCGCAATATATCAGAGATCCGTACAAACGCTTTATCGAGAATCAACTACGTAAGCAATTTGACTTTCACGGTGTACCTGTTGCAGTATATTTTAGGAAAAAGTAATTTTGGAAGTGAAGAAGTCTACATTGGTTATTTTAGTTCTTGTTGTTATGCTAATTTCTGGTGTAGCATGGTTTCTAAAAAAGGCTTCTCAAGAGGTGTTGACTGCTTTTGGTACAATGAATAGTAGATTGCAAACTAATTCCACTTCTGTAGCAAAAGATAACGATTCTTTATTAACTCTGATAAGAGATGAAGAACATGTGGTAAAAGCTAAAGAAATAGAAGTGTTAGTTGATGATTTTGGAAAGTATTTAGAATCTATCAAAGAAGAGATGTTAGGGATTAAAGATCCAACGAATTATGAAAAAATGGATCAGGCTAACAATATGTTTTTTACAGAAAATGGTCTTTCTGAAAAAGGATTAGAATTCCTAAATACGATCAATCAGTTTAGAGAAGAAATACTTAGTAGGGTTGATGATAATGGATTAAAAACCGATATCTCTGAAAAAATAAACACAAATGATGTGATTGATAGATCAGGAAAAAAACACAATTGGCTAATCTATAATTTTAAAGACTTTCCATTAGTAGCGAGCATAACCAAACTTACCCAAATGCAATCAGATGTTTCCAGTATCGAATCAGATATCTATAGAGCGTATTTAAGAAAACAAAAATAGACTACTAGTCCATTTTCACTTTAACTGTAAGTTCTTCGAAGTTTGCAACTTTGCAGGATCATCATGTATTGAGATTTTGAAGATTGTATAAAAGATAAAACCAATTATGATATATAATGCCCACATATTACATAGGTATTATCCGTTATTGAAGTCTACAACCTAGCGGCAGGAAAGGTATCTATATTTATCATGATAAATTTTAAAAATAGATATTATGCCTGGTAGAACTAACGGAGATCAACCCAATGATGATAAACCTAAAAATATATTTGAACGTGTTAAAAAGGCGTATAAAAAACGACAGGAAAGGAAAGCACGAGAAAGACAACGAAGAGAACGACAGAGAATAGAGGCAGCTAGACGCATTAGCGGATCTAGAGAGAATATAGAATGGCGGCAACAACAACGTAGAGAAGAACGAGAACGTAGGTTAGCAGCACAAATAGAAAGAATAGTATCTAATGTTAGGGTTCTTGATCCACGAGAACCTGTTGTTGAAGCTAGATTAGCAGAACGACAACCAGAAGATCTTAAACCAGGCAAACTCTATAGGAGTAGAGAGAATGGATATGATCCCTATGTAAAAGCTCAATATGTAGAAGAAGTAAATAATACATCACAAAAAGATCTTGATACATCAAATACAAAAGAGATTTCGAAAGAAAAACTTACAAATCTAACCGAACAACCTAAAGAGAAAGCTGAAAAAAGCGAAAAAGCTAAAGCTAGAGAACAAGATAAAAACAATAGAAATAGCCAAGATAGCACCAGAAGTAACAAAAGCAAGAAAAGAAAAAGCCAAGGCAGAAATATATGATGGTAACAAGATAGTGCAGATTTGCAATCCGTTTGATTCCGTACGATGATGTTTCTAAGATACTTGTAGCATCATTACTAATTCATAATCTAAATCTGATAATTTTTAGTTACAAACTTTTAAGAGCCATTGTTAAAAAAGAGATTGCCGACGTAGACAATCTCTTTGTTTCTTATAATTCGCACGGATTACAAATTCGCGTTATCGGGTTGATGCTTTAATTAGAGATTATAATGCTAAAAAAGTATATTCTTAATCCATGAAAAAACCAGCTACAACATCATTGTAACTGGTTCTTAATATTTATAATCCTTCTTTGATCGTTACGCTAAGTCAGGAGACTTTGCGCAGCTGGTCTTTATCTTTTATTATTCCTACCTGCCAATCTTTATCGGCACGAGCCTGGAGGCATCGCGCTAGCTGTTACTTTTTTTTGCTCGCGCTAGATTGGGGAATCACCTCAACCACATATACTAGATAACTTTTTTTGAATTGTTCACCATTTACTTTGATTGACAAATACATCATTATTATTAATTAAAACTGCCAAATAAAACAAAAACCACTCCGAAGAGTGGTTCCTAATTTAAGTTACTAAAATCTTAATTAAAAAAATAAATAAAACTTATTTTTCATCCCCAAAATACGTGATATTGGTTAATGCACCGATATAAATTCCTAAATGTCCTTTGTTCTCTTTAGAAAAAACTCCTTTTATTTTAATTTTCTTGTTAGAACAATCTAAGAGCTTATTTTTTGCAAAAAGTTCATTATTATTATTGTCCAATAAATTCTTTTTATAATCAAAATCAATCCAAATTCTTTGTTTCACACTTGAACTTTTATCATTTGTAATTGCAGCTTCTTCTAAACCATAAAAAAAATAACCGTTTAATTCAATTTTTTTTTCATGATATAAATTAGGGTTTTCCAGAATTTTATCTATTGACACTTTTGTATAATCGTCTTCTTCATAGGACGTTGTTTTGTATGTTCCAATACTAGCACAACCATTTAAAAAGACAATTAGAATCAAGAACTTCATTTTCATAAATATTTAATTAATCAAAAGAGACAAATTTTTGTTTTTTGGTATCATATACTCTTCTTATTGAAGGTTTTCTGACATAAGTATTATCGATGCTTGGATTAAATTCAGGAACAGGAGTTATGCGCTTGTATACTTCATTTCTCCCCAATGGAGCTATGTAAGAATTAAAATAACTTGCGGATTTTCCTCCTAATGCATTGCTAAGACCATAATTAACTCCACCAAATCTATAGTTTAATCTCATATCTGTTTCTCCATCTTGAGCTCTTAAATAATTTTCAAATTTAACAGCATTTATTTCACTTGCCGGCAAGCCTCCTAACGCAATGCTCCCCATATCGAAACCTCTATCTGAATCATATGCATGGGCTAACTCATGTCCTAATTTAATATGACTCTTGTTGAACCTAACGCCATCATGACGACCCGCATCATCTTGAGAATAGCTTATACTATTGGTATTTGGGTCAAACGAATTATCTAATGCATTACCTGAATTAGAAATACTATAACCAGCTGAAGACTCTTGTAATTTTCCAATTATTCTACTTCCTTGCTTAGTATCTCCTATTTTATCTAAATCAGCTATCGCTTGTTTTAAAAACCCATTATCTTTTCCATCATATTCTTCCCCTTTGGTAATATTTCCATCTGAATCCTTGGAGTAATGATAGGTTTTTCCATTTTCATATAAAACAGAATATTTATTACCGTCATTATCTTCAATTCCAATGGTTATATAATCTCCATTATAATCTAGATATAGAATAGGATTATTTGCTCCGTATTGATATGGAGAAATAGGCATAAAAGTTTCCGAATACCTATCCATATTCATAAATCTACCTAATGCAGGGTCGAAATTCCTAGCTCCAAAATCTAACCAAGCTAAACCAAGTTCATCTTGTTCTTCCTTTCCATTATAGCTATAAGGATGTTCACGTCCAGTAATCGTACTATTATACCCCTTATGTGTTAACCCAAAGGGATAGTAGTTATTCTCTTCTAAGATTTCGTTTTCAGCTGATCCTAGGATTACATTAATATTTCCATCTTTGTTTTTATCGGAATAGGATAATCGTATATTTCCTAAATGATCCTTATACTGGTATACATAATCGTATTCACCATTTCCGTTTGGTTCTATATATCCTTCCGTATGATTAAAGAATTTAAGCTCTTCTTCTGGTTGTGGGCAACCACTACAAGTAGAAATACTACTTTTTTCATAGATATAATTACCCGCATAGGAGGTGATATTGGATGCGCCATTATTATAAGTCACTCTTTTACTTAATTTAGTACCTAAAGCATCGTAGGTATACGAAATAGAACCAATTAAAACAGGAAATAATCCAGAATTATCGGTAAAACCTATACTAGTGGGCAAGTTTAAATGATTATACGTAATATTAGAAATTTCTTTATTATTATCTTTTGTCATATTTCCATTCTCATCATAAAGATAATCATTTCCAGAAGTATTTTTATCATTAAATCCAGTGGTAATGCCACTGTTATCTGTTACACTAGTTAATTGATTTCCAATTTCATTTTCATTGTAATTGTAAGTTAACTGATCCATTACCCCAAAACTATTGGCATTTTCAGTTAAGTGCCCATTTCTGTTTAAAGCAGTGATATTACCATTTTTGTCATAGGCAATACTACTTAGACTATATCGCCTATCTGTGGTGTTATCTAATCCAGCAGTAATACGATTTAGTGCATCATATTGGTATCCATAGGCTCTTTTTATATTATCATTCACCGTTTTCCAACTGGTTTCACTAATATTTCCATTATAGAGTGGGGTAGCACCTAGATTTTCTGTAGTAGTACTATAGTTAATTGCAAATCCAAAGAGATCTCCATTATTGGTGGTTCCCTCATTAATGTTTTTTAACCATCCACGCACATTATAGGTATAATCTACTTTTTGTAATCCACCACCAACTTCTTTGGATTCCAATTGTCCAAGTGCATCATAGGTATTGGCTACCATATGTTCTTGAGCTTGATTGTTAATGGTTTGTTTTTGATCTAACAATCTTCCCATATGATCGTAGGTAAAAGTATCTACAGTCACAATAGGAGTGTTGCTTGCTTTGGTATGGGTAGTTTTAGTTTCTAATACCTTCCCAGCAAAATCTAATCGGGATTCTATAATATCTACGGTATTCAAATACTCATTAGTACTATGCACATAAATCGGTCTTCCTTTTGCATCATAATAGGTTACCGTAGTTATCCAATCATCTGTACCTAATACACGTACTTTGGTTCCTGTAGGCAATCCTTTTACATCAGAAGTTACTGTTTGACCGAATACCGTTCCTGGATTCGCAACAGAGTGATCAAAGGTATAGTTATCATAATAGTTAATGGTATAGATCAATTTGGTGTCTGGATACGCATTATCTGAATAGTAAATAGTTGTGTTTGCAATACTTGATGCTGAGTTTTGTTTGGTTTCAAATTGTACCAAATCACTATTGTTAAAAGCATTTTGTTGTAGTCCAGCTCTAGTGGTCACAAAGGAATGTTCGTGTAATCCTGTATATGCAACTCTACCAAAGGCATCATATTTAGTAAACAACCATTCTTTATTAGGTCTTTGTATTCCATCTTGTGTCATCACGGGTTGATCCAGTTTGTTGTATATGATATATTCTATATCCTTGCCAGGAATCTTTTTTTCTACCAATCTATTTCTGTAATCATAAATGTATTGGTAACAGAGTTCTGCAAGTTCTATGTTTGATACACCATCTGTTATATCCACTTTTGGTGGAATGACATAGGTAAGATTCCCAAAATCATCATATACATAATAAGTATCATGTTCTATACCATCATTAAAAGTACGTTTTAGGATCACTCTGCCCAGTTTGTCCTTGTATTCTCTGGTCGTATGATCATTAGGGTGTGTTTGTTCTGGTTGCCAGTTTTCATCTTTGGTAGTAGTTACCAAAAGTTCGTTTGGGTCATAATTCCCTTCCTGTACCAAAATAGGAACTTCGGTGTTTCCTTCATGAAAATTCACCCAAAAATAGGCTACTTCATCTGCTAGATTAGTATTCCAATCAAACTTAATGGTATGATCAGTATCTGCTTGGGAATCTGCTTTCCAATCTTTTCCGGGAGCACCTTGTTCTAGTACACGATTTAGTGGAGAAGGTTCGAAGATACTTTCAGAATAGGCATTAAAATTGGTTGTATCATCCTGATCAATTCCTGCAAAATCACTACTGTATTTGTTTTTATAATACGCATTGATATCGGTAATGATATTTACTGGATCATAGGCACCATTGGTGGCACTGACTTTTTCAAAAGGTAAATATTGTTTGTCTTGTCTTCCATATACATCATATGCAATATGAGTTACAATATCTCTTTTATCAGGAGAAGCTTTGATACCGATCTGCTGCTTCGCTCTTCCAAGTCCATCAAAATAGGTAATGCTCTCTATGACATCGCTATTGTTTTTTACCTCATCAAAGCTTGTTTTTTCTTCTTGATACACTCGAGTAAATACATAATTTTCATTGGTATCTAAAGAAGGTAATAGGTATGGATCTTCTGTGATTACAGCAGAGAATGTGGTTCCTGATTGTATCCAAGTCGTTGGTTTAATGATAATGGTTTGTCCAGCCCTTACATTTAGTAAAGCAGGATCACTGGATGAGTTGATGGTTTCATCCTGTACGGTTACAGTATCTGCAACCTGACTATATGCTGAGATGCCTACAAAAAGTAAGGCAACAGTTATGTATGGAAATAGTTTTTTCATCTGTTTCTTAGTTTTTGTAGTTATACTTGTTTTCTGATACGAGATTACCGTCATTATCTTTTACAAATTTCAGTCGGTTAAATTCATCATAATGATAGGTCATGTTGTATCCTCGGGGATCAATCATTTTAATTAATTGTCCTAAAGAATTATAAGCATAACCTGTGATCATCGCGTTGGGATGATCTGCATACAGATCTGGCAGTAAATTTTCTATATCATTTGCTATAGGGATGTCAGCTTGGTCATCAGAAATTGTAGGATTTGCATTTTCAATTTGAGCAATTATCCATCTGTTGTTAGGATGATATATGATTTCTTTATGCAAGTTTTCATTGACCAGAACTTTAGTTGGTTTAGCCAAGTTGTTATAGCTTTGATATTTTATCCTATTGATAAAGGGATTATTTGCTTTGGACTGATATACGTTATAAGGTAATGGTCCAAGGCCATCAAAACTTTTAAAACTAGTAATAACAGTAGATAATTTTTGGGTGTTTTTAAAACGCTCTATCCGAATCGGTATAGAAATTTTATTTTGATCCACCATAGCATCATATCCAGCCTTTTCCTCGTTATTATATATGTCAAGGTCTGGTAGATTGCCTAATTGATAATCTTTTGGATAGTAATAATGGATTGTCAAATTCTCTGTTGCTTCATTGTTTAGCTCCACAGATCTGAGTAGATAATCAATATCAGCGTCATGAGTGTAGTTTTTAGAAGTCTTTATAGATCCGTTAGAATAATAGTTATATACTATTTCTGATGCTAAAAAACCTCCACGCCCATTAATAGTTCTTCCTATGAGCTGTTTAGTAGCGGATTTTGGATCTAGATTACAATCCGCAAGGTTTGCTGGTCTATTAGGATGATTACTTGAAGTACATATTTCTGGTGGAGCAGCTTCGTTAATTACGACATCATTACTACATTCAAAACAAGATAGGTTTCCTGGATATGTTCCTTCATAAACCTGACCATTAGAATTGTTGTAATATACTTTGTATAAGTATTTGTTTTCTTCATTTAACTGAAATACTAAACCAGGAGAAGAAAAAACCGGATAATCCTCATAGGTAAATGCTCTAGACGATCTTAACCTTCTATAAGCATCGAATACATCTATAGTTTTAGGTTTTCCAATTTTGTAATCAGAAAAATAATTGTTTCCTAATCGATCCGGAACGATACCATGACGCCCTGTATGATAGGTAGTAATAGTATATCCATTTTTAGGAACGGATAATAATCTTGGTTGATCAGGGTCAGTTTCTTCAATTAAAATATCACCTTCGTCAGGAGGTGTTCCTATTGGAGGAGTACTTCCGTCATACTGATCTTCTAATACGCGATTGTATTCATATACTTTTTGGTAAACAATATGGTTTTGTGGCGAACCTGCTGCAGTTGCTTTTCTAACTACTGTTTTAGTATCTATAAAACCTTGATTAGCTTTAAAAATTTTGGAGGAGCTATAACTTACTAAAGAAGGTTTATACAATTCTCTACCACTAGAAAATCCATTGCCCAATCCGGTATCATACTGATATTCTTTTGAAGTCAATTTTGTGTCATTATGGTCATAGTTTGCTATAGATTTTAGGCGTAACCCAGGCTTGGTACTAGTAACTACTTCATATTCCTGAGAACGTCTATCAATGACTTCAATACCTACCGAAGTTCCTTCTTGCTTGTTAGCTATGGTAATTTGGTAATATCCAGAAGCAAAATATACATTGTTATCAGTGTAATCTCCTACCGTAGTATTGGGAAACCAACTAAAACTAGGATTTGGTAAAGAGCCACCTCCCCAGCCAATGAAACCATCATATACTACGGTGTTATTTGGTCTTTTAATGATCCAGGCATCATATAACTGACTTCCAGAATTTGTGAATTTAATGTCATATTTACCACTTTCAGGAATATATAACATTTTGGATTGCACTTTAGGAGGTTGTATATACTTATCCCTACAAAGACCTCTACAATCAAAAGTACTAGTGCCGCCAGAAACTATAACCTTTTCTAAAGTAATCGGATCTGCAGCTAAAGTTTTAGAAATTTGATGATTTTCAAAATTGAATATAGAGTATCCTCCTGTTGGATATATCACTTTTTTTAGCACACCTACATTAGATACAGCAGCGTTTGGATTACGATCTGCTCCAGCTATCTGGAGGTTGTTTTCCTCAATCTTTGGGAATAATGTGGTATTGTTTTTACCATTATAATATCCCATATAATCTTGAGCTTTCGAATTTCTTGCAGGAACAGCTGTTGGACTATAATACTCAAAACCAAACTTTTTATTTAACAAGTCATCGGCGTTTTTGAACGCCACAACATCTAGTTTTAATTTAATTTTTAAATGATCCCAATTAGAAACTGTTTGTGGATTGTTAGCTAGCGCAGATGGGCCAAAATAACTATGCTGCAGGTCGACGCTTTGTACAAGATCATTTATGTTTGTCTTATGATTGTATTGATATATATCGATGGCATCAATAACATTTTGTACAGAAGTATAGGTGTTGTTGGTGCGATTTACCTGTCTGTAATCATATCGATCACTTAAATTGATGTCATAAATTTGTCGTCCATTATAAGAAACACTGGTTAGAAAAAGTTGTTTAATACTTATATCAGGTGTAATACTACTGATATTGTCGATTCCATGATTAACCTGATTTGGTTTAATAGTTGTGGAGGCAATTTCATATTCTTGTGCTATAACGATCTCACTGCTATAAGGTTGTTGTTCATACTGAAATGTATAAATGTCTGCTCTATTGGGAGATTCAATTTTTGTTAGTACCCAAGAAGAATTATATATCTGTAATAGGCTATAAGAATTAAAAGAACTGTCATCTCCAATTTTTCTAGTTTGTTCAGCCATTTCAAAATGGTAACGACTGCCATCCTCTCCTGTAATAATCCATCCTTGAATATCCTGATTTGACGAAGAAGGAAATCCTCCAATGAGTTCAACTTGTATTCGCGGATTAGAAATAACTTTGGCTTCCATTCCACCACTAATATCAAATGCAATTACTTCATTAATTCCTAATGCATTCAAAGTAAAATAATCAGGATGTACATCAATACGGCCTTTTTCTATGTCCTTTGTCCATTCATAATGATCTTTTGCAGAAGAGACACTGCCAAACATACCGCCTTGACCATAATAGTTTTGTAAACTAGCTCTTGTATCTGCATCAAAAACAGTTTGACCACTGATACCGTTATCGGGTAATCCATTGACCACTCTGGAAATTCTACCACCTAGATTCAAATTCCATCCTAAACCAGCTCCTGTAGCCACTTGGGATACTTTGATATTCTGATCATAAGATAAACTCATGGGGAGCGACATCTCTGCTCCAGTATGTGTAAATAATGGTAAGGAATATCCTAAATTACCGGTGTAACTGTTTACGGGAACTTGTCCATATTGCATAAAAGCATATGCCTCAGGAGACAGAGGGGTTGGGATTGAACGACTGAGTTCACTTACATAGTCGAATCCAGCATTAGTTTGGTTGTCTTGAGCCCAACAAGAAATTCCTATGATTATTAAAAAAGTGGTAATATATTTTTGTATAAACATTTTTCTTCTTTTTGAGGAATTATTTCTTTTCTAATAGAGATTCAATCTTTGCAAGTCTCGCTTCGAGTTCGCTATTTTTAGCTTTTACTTCTTGTAGTCTTTTAATTTCCTTTTCTTGGTAATCAAGTTTCTTCTCCTGCGCAATTGTATATAAGGTAAGCTCTTCAATTTTCTCTAATAGTTTAGCATTCATTTCACCTAATTGGATACCATTTTGCTCCACTTCAGCAGCAGATGGAATGTTGATGAGGTGTCCTTTTTGGTCAATATGGTTTTCTACTTGTCTTAGAGTAGGTAATTCATAAGCATCTTCAAATACATAGTCTGGCCAACTATTTTGTAAAGCCACTTTTATTTCTTCTGCGATAACTTTTCCCGCTACTGCTAATTTGTATCCTTGGGATTGGTGGTGCCTATACCTACATTACCCTCGTTGTTGATAATCATTCGGGTAGCAGGAGTAATGGTTTGACCGCTTGAGGTATTCTCCCTATTTGCGTAGAAATAAAGATGTCCCCAGGATGCTTTAACTCCAGCATAACCATAACTATTGGTGTGAGAATATGGAGTGAAAAGTTTATTATGGTCGGTACCACCATTTTGAATCGCTAAGTTGGTTCCAAATACAGCATTCCCTCCACTTGATCCCGAGATGGTAGCACCAAAATTATTTCCTACTACGACTTGGGCGTTTGGAGCAGAAACTCCTAAGCCTAAATTTCCCTTATAGTCCATTAGAAGATCATTTTCTCCAAAATTTAATCGTCCAAATTTAGCAGTAAGTAAAACAGACCCTTCGCCATTAGGCAAAGTTCCTTCGAAAAGTGTACCTCCGGTCCAGGCTGAGCTGTCCAAATAAACATCGAGTAAAGGAATATTTATAGTAAAATTTACTTCCAAATAAGAGCTCGTGCTATCATAGGTAATTCGAGCATCATACCAATGCCCATTATCGGATATAGAAGTTAGATTTAATCCTCCATAATTGCTCCATCCCTTAAACCAAGAAATGGTTGCTACTCTTGGAGTAGTAGCGCCACCTTTAGTCATAAGAGTAATTTTATTATAGCCTCTTCCAGCTCCTCCATCTAGTTTAGCAACTCTTTTCCAACCTGGACTGTCAACAGTTACTGTTTTACTTATGTGGGTTTGAGCATTTATTACGAATGTGAAAAGGCACATTAAAAATAACAATGAGTTTTTCATAATTTAAAAATTGATTATATGATGTATTTTCCTTGAAATTCTCTCATTTAGAAAAGAATTATATAAGATAGTTTCAAAACGAAGGGATATGTTACTATAGAAATTATGATTATTTGCTATCCAGAATTTTGTTTAGTTTTTCTTCTAAAATTTTGATTCGATCTTTCTGTTCCTTTAATTCTTTCTCCTGCGCAATCGTATACAAAGTCAATTCTTCGATTTTTTCGAGGAGTTTAGCATTCATTTCCCCTAATTGAATCCCGTTTTGCGCTACTTCTGCAGCAGATGGAATGTTGATCAGATGTCCTTTTTGATCAATATGATTTTCCACTTCTTGTAAAGTTGGCAATGCATATGAATCTTCGAATACAAAGTCTGGCCAACTATTTTGTAAAGCCACTTTTATTTCTTCTGCGACAACTTTTCCCGCTACTGCTAATTTGTATCCCTGGGTATTGGTGGTGCCTATACCAACGTTACCGTAGTTGTTTACATAAAAAGTAGATATCCATTCTCCATTTTGCCAATTTTTATAACCTATATTAAAACTACCTAGGGAATCATCCCCTATTCTTAATTTTACCACAGCATTATCAACGCCAGCATCTTCTCGAAAAATTGCGGTATAATCAGAATTAGATCCTAAATCAGGATCTATTAATACTAATTCTTTAGATTGGATACTACCATTCACGTCTAATTTTCTAGAAGGAGAAGTAGTCCCAATCCCTACATTACCTCCATTAAAATAGGTTATACCATTGGATGCAATTTGAAATTTATTCTGAAAACTAGAATTCCTTCCTATTATATAGCCATGTTCATTTCCATTTAACGAAATTATGTAACTACCTCCCTTTTGCACATTAATAAAACTCTGTCCTGATATAGTTCCATTAACGTCTAATTTTCTGGAAGGAGAATTGGTTCCAATACCTACATTACCATTAGAGGTAAGCGTCATTATATCTGACCATGTAGAAGAATTATGTCTTCCTTGGAAATTTAGTAAAGTTTGACCTCCAGGATCAGTATTAAGAATTCTATGGCCAAAACCAGAACCATAATTAGATGTATACCAGGTTATAGATTTATTTGTGCTGTAATTGGCAGTTAGGTTATCGAAGTTGGTGTTTTGCCCAAAAACATTAATGCTTGATATTAAAATGCACAAAAAGAACAATGAGTTTCTCATAATTTAAAAATTAACTATGTTATGATATTTTTTTAATACTCTTTTTATTCAAGAAAGGCGACAAAAGTAATAGTTGTATATGAATACGATCAGCAAGAAATCAGATTGTTATCAACAAAATTTGATTAAATTCTGTATTAATATTTTTTCGATTTCCCTTACAACTTCTTCCTTTTTATTCAGAGTACTATTAGGTAGTGTCGAAAAGAGAAGAAATGTTACTATAGAAATTACACTTTTTTAGAAAAAAGTTTTGGATGGGTGTTGGATATTGGATTTTTTAGGAGATTATAGTTTTCCCTCTTCCTAATTCGGTCATAAGACTTCTGTCTTCTATTGATGAAAAAAAAGGAAAAAACTATTTAGGCTTTATCAAATGGGAGAAAAACGTATTACAACTGTTCTTTAATCTTTAACAATTGAGCACGTATAGATTCTAATTTTCGGATGATATCAAAGCTATCTAAAGCTTCTTGCTTTTGTTCTTTAAGGTGAGTTTTAGCACCTTCTAAGGTAAAACCTCGTTCTTTTACCAAATGGTAGATAAGCTCTAAATTTTTAATGTCTTCTGGAGTAAACTTTCGATTTCCTTTGGCATTTTTTTTAGGTTTTAAAATATCAAATTCATTTTCCCAAAAACGGATAAGAGAAGCATTTACATCAAATGCATCAGCTACTTCACCAATACCATAATATAATTTTTTGGGTAAGTCTACGTACATATTTAGTTCTCTTTTTGTTGGGTAAAACTCCCATCTTCTTTAAATACCAAATTGCTTTCTGGAAAATCTTCCTCTGTCAATTTTTTAATTTCTTTTAGAGCTCTTTTTTTGTCATCCATAAACGGATAGATCTCATCAATCTGTTTAGCAGAATGTAATTTGCCTTGGATAAAATTACCTTCCGGATCGATATCGATCTCTGCTATGGGTGCATATCCTTTAATTCCAGTTAAATTAAATCTAGAATAAGTGCAAAAATTTCCTAAACTATAAGCAATAAATTTGTTATTATATACTTCAAAAGCTCTGGAAACGTGCGGTCCATGGCCTAAAATAACGTCTGCTCCTGCATCTATTAATGTATGTGCAAACAGGTATACATTACCGCGATCTTCACCGTAAAAACGTTCTGTTTTTCTAGGTACATGCGTATGATCCGATCCTTCTGCACCACCGTGGAAAGAAACAATTACAATATCTGCTTTTTCCTTCAGTTCCTTTACAATCCTTTTTGCTTTGGTTAAGTTATGAATTTTTACGCAATCTTTGTTTGGGGCAAAGGCACAAAATCCGTACGTGATTCCATTTTTTTCGAAAATAGTAGATTCCTGTGCGAAAATTCCAGCATAGGCAATGTTATGTTTCTCTAAAGTTTTAGCCGTGTTTTTGATACCTATAGCTCCAAAATCACCAATATGGTTATTCGCAACACTCATCACATCAAATCCGCTTTCCTCTAAATATTGACCAAAGAATTCCGGAGAACGAAACGAGTAACATTTAGAAGGGTCAGAACAACGCTTGGCATTTTTACCTTCGTCAGTAAGCGTGCCTTCTAGATTTCCAAAAAGAATATCTGCTTGTTGCAATACTATGTTCACATCATCGAATGGTCCTTTGTCTTTTGGAGGTAGGTAACTTTCGTTAGGAAAATTGGTTCCCATCATGATATCTCCAACAGCCATGAGTTTTATGCTTTTGGGAGCAGACAGTTTTTCCATTTCTAGTTTAAAATCCTCCACAATTGTGGTCATGGAGTCAATGGCTTCTTTTGAAAATTTCTGAGCTTGTATTGTAGTGCTAAAACCAATTAGAATTACAAAAAGAAGTGCTTTGCGCATATAGACTAGTCTAAAGTTTCATTAATAAGAGAAGAAGCTTTTAGCATTTCATTAAATTCCTCAGAAGTTAAACTTCCATAATAGAAGTTACGAGGATTAATACGTTCACCATCTTTAAATATTTCATAATGAAGGTGAGGCGCTACGGATCTACCGGTACTACCTACGTATCCAATAATATCTCCACGTTTTACTTTCTGTCCTTTCTTTACATTGTATTTGCTTAAATGAGCATACAAACTAACATAGTTAAACCCGTGATCTATTCTTATATGTTTTCCGTAACCACTTGAGTTTGCATCTGCACGAGTAACTGTTCCATTTCCAGAAGCATAAATTGGGGTTCCTGTAGCTGCAGAAAAATCCATTCCATAGTGAAACTTTCGGGCTTTGGTAAAAGGGTCACTTCTCCATCCATAACCAGAGGCCATACGTTTTAGATCAGAATTTTCGATCGGTTGAATTGCGGGAATCGTAGCAAGTAATTCTTCTTTCTGTTCTGCTAATTCTTTAATCTCATCTAAAGATATAGATTGAACAGCGATTTGTTTGGTAAGTTTATCTATTTGTTTTTGGCTTTCAATAATCATTTCAGAGTTATCGTAACCTTCATAACCTTTGTATCTATTTACTCCACCGAATCCAGCATTTCGTACTTCTTCAGGAATTGGTGGTGCACCAAAATATAAGCGGTAAATATTATCATCTCTTTCTGCAATTTCAGCAAGAACAGCATGATCTTTTTTCAATTGCTTGTTCATAAGTTCATATTGCAGTTTCATATTGTCTAATTCCCTTTTATATGCTTTCTCTTTAGGAGTTTCTAATTGAGGAATATTTAGGTAGATTACCAGAAGGATGAAGCCTGCTAAAAAAGCACCAAGAATCCCCAAGATGGCAAAACCAAATTTACGACCCTTTTTTTGCTCAATTCTACGATAAGATAGCGTCTCGCTATCGTAGTAATATTTAACCTTTGACATAATCTAAAATATACTATTTTTGCAGGATGTTAGCCAAAAACAGGCTAATTTATACTTTGAGGCTGCAACAAATATAATAAATTGTCGCAAAGTCCAGAAAAAACTGACAATTATCGATGGTGTCGGGAAGTTAGAACTATCGATAACTAACTGATAAGAAATAAAATAGAAGAAAAATGAAATCCCAAGACATCAGAAACCAATTTTTAGCGTTTTTTGAATCCAAAAAACATAGCATAGTGCCTTCTGCACCCATGGTGATCAAAGACGATCCTACACTGATGTTTACCAATGCCGGGATGAACCAGTTTAAAGAGTTCTTTTTAGGAAACGGGATACCAAAAAATAATAGAATTGCAGATACCCAAAAATGTTTGCGAGTAAGTGGTAAGCATAACGATTTGGAAGAAGTGGGGATGGATACGTATCACCATACTATGTTTGAAATGTTAGGGAACTGGAGTTTCGGTGATTACTTTAAAAAGGAAGCGATCGAATGGGCATGGGAACTGCTAACTGATGTTTTCGGTATCGATAAAGATATCTTGTATGTGTCAGTTTTTGAAGGAGCAAAAGATGAAAATCTGGAAATGGATCAAGAAGCATACGATTTGTGGACAAAAATAGTTCCAGAAGATCGTATCATTATGGGGAATAAGAAAGATAATTTCTGGGAGATGGGAGACCAAGGACCTTGTGGACCGTGTTCGGAGATTCACGTAGATCTAAGGTCTGAAGAAGAGAAGATGAAAATTCCTGGACGTGATTTAGTGAATCAGGATGATCCATTAGTAGTAGAGATTTGGAATCTGGTTTTTATGCAGTTTAATCGTAAAGCTGATGGTTCTTTAGAAAAATTACCAGCACAGCATGTGGATACAGGAATGGGATTTGAGCGTTTGTGTATGGCATTGCAAGGAGTAAAGTCTAATTATGATACAGATGTATTTACTCCGTTAATTCGAGAAATAGAAACGATTACGAATAGTACGTATGATAAAGATAGTATCCCAACTGAGGAGAGTGGTAAGGTAAGTGTTGCTATACGGGTAATTGCAGATCACCTTAGGGCAGTATCTTTTTCGATTGCAGATGGACAGTTGCCAAGTAATACAGGTGCTGGATATGTGATTCGTAGAATTCTAAGAAGAGCTATCCGATACGGTTTCACGTTTTTGAATACCAAAGAACCTTTTATCTATAAATTGGTAGATACGCTTAGCAATCAGATGAGTGATGCTTTTCCAGAATTGAAATCTCAGAAAAACTTAATTGTCAATGTAATTAAGGAAGAAGAAAATTCTTTTCTAAGAACCTTGGACCAAGGATTAGTGTTGTTGGATAATGTAATCAAGAATACCAAAGGAAAAGTAGTTTCGGGAGAAAAAGCATTTGAGCTGTATGATACCTATGGTTTTCCAAAAGATTTAACGGCACTTATTTTAAGTGAACAAGGATACGAATATGATGAAGCGAGTTTTGAAGTAGAGTTACAAAAACAAAAAGACCGTTCCAGAGCTGCTTCTGAAGTAAAAGCAGGAGACTGGGAAATTTTATTGCCAGATGCTGAAGAAGAATTTATCGGATACGATCATACTACGGGAGATGCTAAAATATCTCGCTATCGTAAAGTAAATAGTAAGAAAGATGGAGAACTGTATCAATTAGTACTAGATCAAACTCCGTTCTATCCAGAAGGTGGAGGTCAAGTAGGTGATAAAGGATATTTAGAAGTTGCCAATGGAGATGTGGTATATATTGTTGATACTAAAAAAGAGAACAATTTGATTATCCATTTTGCTAAAAGTTTGCCGAAGCATTTAGGAGAAACTTACAAGGCAGTAGTGGATACAAAACAACGTACCAGAACCGCTTCTAATCATACGGCAACACACTTATTACATCAGGCATTGCGCACTGTTTTGGGAACTCATGTGGCTCAAAAGGGTTCGATGGTACATAGTGGGAATTTGAGATTTGATTTCTCTCATTTTTCTAAAGTATCTGCAGATGAGTTACAGCAAGTAGAAGATTTTGTGAATGCTAGAATTAGAGAAGGATTGCCATTAGAAGAAAAACGAAGTATATCTTATGATCAAGCAATTGCAGAAGGTGCAATAGCATTATTCGGAGAGAAATATGGGGATTCAGTAAGAGCAATTCGTTTTGGAGAGTCTATGGAATTATGTGGAGGAATTCACGTGCAAAACACTAGTGATATTTGGCATTTTAAAATTACTTCTGAAAGTGCTGTTGCTGCAGGAATTCGAAGAATAGAGGCCATCACGAGTGATGCTGCTAAAGATTATTTTACAAATCAATCGGAAGCTTTTTCGGAAGTAAAAGCAGTATTGAAAAATGCAAAAGATCCTGTAAAAGCAATTACTGCTTTGCAAGAGGAGAATGCAAGTCTTAAAAAACAAATAGAAGCGCTTCTTAAAGACAAAGCCAAAAATCTAAAAGGAGACCTAAAAGCTGAGTTTGAAGAAGTAAATGGAATTCAGTTTTTAAGTAAAAAAGTAGATCTAGATCCAGCAGGAATTAAAGATCTATCCTTTGAATTAGGTGGAGAAGTGTCAAATGCATTTATGCTTTTTGGAGCAGATAATAACGGTAAAGCATTATTGTCTTGTTATATCTCTAAAAACCTGGTTGAAGAGAAAGGGCTTAATGCTGGTAAGGTGGTTCGCGAACTTGGAAAATATATCCAAGGTGGTGGCGGTGGTCAACCGTTTTTTGCAACTGCAGGTGGTAAAAATCCAGCAGGTATCGAAGAAGCTTTAGAAAAAGTAAAAGAATATTTAAACTGATAGCTCGTTAAGATGTAGAGTGAAACCTTATTTGCGTCTCTGTGAGATATAACATATATGAACTTACAAACCAACATACCCTTAAAACCTCAGCAACCTAAAATCAATTATGATTCTAATCTAGTGTTACTAGGATCGTGTTTTGCTGAAAATATTGGAGAGAAGTTCTCGTACTTTAAATATAAGTCTTTAGTAAACCCTTTCGGTATACTTTTTCATCCTAAAGCTATTGAGACATTTTTGTGGATGGCTACTCAGCAGGAAAAGTATACCGAAACGGATTTATTTTTTCATAACGAACGATGGCATTGCTTTGATGCACATTCTAAATTGAGTCACCCAGATCAAAAAACAGTGTTGAATACACTAAATCAAGGGTTGGATCATACGTATAATGATATGCTGTCTGCTACGCATATTTGTATAACTCTAGGAACAGCCTGGGTATATCGACTGCAAGCGTTAGACATGATTGTAGCAAATTGTCATAAAATTCCTCAAAAAGAGTTTTCTAAAGAAATATTGTCCGTTGCCGAAGTAGTGCAATGTTTGCAGAATAGTGTTGGTTTGATCAGAAGTTTTAATCCAGATGTTCAGATAATTTTTACAGTATCTCCTGTTAGACATAGTAAAGACGGTTTTGTAGAAAATAATCGTAGCAAGTCGCATCTTATCGCTGCAATACATCAGATTATTAGCGTTGATCAGAATAGTACTTATTTTCCTTCCTATGAGATTATGATGGATGAACTTAGGGATTATCGATTTTATAAAGAAGATATGATTCATCCCAGTTCACTAGCTATTGATTATATCTGGGAACGTTTTAAGCAAACCTGGATTGATGAAAATGCCCTGCTGACTATGGATAAGGTAAATGAAATACAAAACGGGATAGCACATCGACCTTTTAATCCCGATAGCGACCAACATCATCAGTTTCTTCAGAAATTAGAACAAAAAAAACTACAAATCCAGCAGCAATATTCTTTTATTAAGTTCTAATTTAGGAAACCAGATAATAATTGTAGACTTCCTGCCAATATTCCTGCACCAAGAGAAGTGGTATTGTAAGGATTGTCCCAATTTCTTCGATCTACAGAATAAGATGTAAATGGGTCAAATAAGAATTCATGAGTAAAAGCATTGCTCGTAACCGCAACAAATGGACGAGATCTTGAGATTCCAAAAACTGGGTAATCAGAAATTCTTGAGGCACCAAAAAAAAGTCTATAGTCTACATTATTCTTACTGATTCCTGTTAATTGATAGTTCTTAGACACAGAAACGGGAATAGAATCTATAATTAAAGTTTTCTGAACGTTTTTTTTCTTTGTCAATGACGGATTTTGTAGCGATTGCGCAGGTAGTATTTGAATACAAACAAAGCAAACGACGCAGAATAAAAGATTAAAATTTTTCATATTTCAAAAGGTTAGTAGGTTTTGAAGAAAAATAGCATCAAAAAATATTCCATAAATATACACTATAAAATGTTAACCTTTTGATTTATTGAAAGACAAAAGGAAGGATAGATATAAGTATAAAAGTCTTTATTGTGAGGTTTTTTTACGTGAGATCGGGTGATGACTACGGTGGTTGCGCCCGATCTTTATCTAATGACTTCTCCTTAATTCCTCTTCTAATAAAACAATTTTAGTTTCTAAATCATGAAGCCTGTCATAAACATCTACAGGTTCAGGCATTTGTTTGGAAGCGAACATGGTAACATACCAAGCTTCCATAATTTCCTCAGAATTTATTGTGTAGGTAGGATAGTTTCCGTTTTTATTGTCAGATTTTAGAATAAGCTTACCTCTTTCTTCAATGCGATTGATTACTCGTTTTAACACAATACCGTCATTCTTACTTACAATTACGTAGATCCTTCCGTCTTTTATATCCTGTAAATCTTCCACATACTTCCCAAAAACCAAATCTCCATCAAAAAAAGTACGCACCATGGAATTTCCTTGTACTTCAAAACATCTAAAGGTTCCATTGGTAAGATGAGGCATATTAAAAGAAGGAAGTGTTTCTATAAATTCAGTATCTCCATATCCATCTAAATAACCAGCACGTGCTTTTATGGGTACGTAAACTACATTTTCGTCTCCTTCTTGATTTACAGCAACAACTTGCGGAATTCCACCATATGTTGAAATTTCTTGTTGTTTTTGTTTTAATATTTGATTGCTTTTACCAAAAAGATACTCAGGATCTATAGAAAATTCTTCAATCATACGTTCTAATAAATCGTACCCAGGTTTGGTTCGTTTTCTAGAGCCGTCAGATTGCAGTCTTCCTGTGGTAATGCTATCTATTGTTGTACTGGTGACTCCTATGCGTTTGGCAAAAGAATGATTATTTAATCCAAAAAAATCTATTATCTCCCTTATTTTCGTGTCAATTTCTACCATTTTCCCATTCTTTTTGTTAAAAACATATGATGAAAATAAAATTAAACATTTTACGGAATTTTTCTGCATTTTGTTGTAAATTTCTGTAAAATGTTGTATATTTGTACTGTAATTAGTTGCTAAAATACGAAAAAGAATTCATAATCAAACATTTGTATTAATTCTATTGCAACATTTTCAGGTGAAATAGTATAAGACGTCGTGCTAAAATCACTTTAGACGGGTAACTGTTCAAACTTTTGTTTGAATAGGGTGATGTTTTTGTGTCTAATTTTAAAATAAGAGACCTATGCAACGAAGTAAACTGTTATTAGAAAAGCGTAAACAGTTTGTTCATAATTATGTACAAAACAATTCAGAAAAACAAATGAAAGTCATCGTTGAAGAGCTGATAGAACAGCTCTTCATTTCCGAAAAAACAATTTATAATATTTTAAAAGACTAAATATGAGTCAAAACATTAAGAATACACTGTATCGATTTGTTACAATGCGCTCTGCAGAGCTAATTGGAGATGAAGAAAAGAGAATTGGATTTATCAGTTATCCAGAGGCTCAAACAGATGTTGCTGTGGCTTCCGCTTTGATCACAGATGAGAGTGCGGATGTTTCTCGAAACGAATTAACTGCAGTTGCTTCTATATATGTTCCTAAATTTAAAACTGTAGAGGATGTTAAAAAAGCATTTCCAGATTTGGCTGAATTTGCAAAATGGTTAATTACAAATAGAACCAAATTAACAGTCGCAGAAACAGATGACAGAGTAGCTGATGTGGCTGGTGAAACCTTATCAACTATAGCCTTAAAATCGCTTTGGGATGATTTGCACAATAGTATTCTAACAAGTGGCTCTCCATATCTAAGAGATTTGTTACTTTCTATTATTGTAGCGGATTATTTTATCAAACAATCTGTACGATTAGAAAAAACCGATGAAGCTTACAGAAAGATGGCACAATCACGGGTGATCATTGACAAATCTTTATTCGAAAATAATGATGACGAAGGATCTGATCCTCTTCCAACTCCGGTAGTGATGGCAAAGGATTTTCAGAAAGAAATGGATATTGCTACAGCTATCGAGAAAAATGAAGAGTTGAGTTTGATTTTAAAAGAAGTTGAACGTGCAGAAACAGTGTATGTAAGGGAAAATGAAAAGGCTAGAGAAATTTACCAAAGAGATTATGATGGGTTGGTTTCAAAAGCGTATAAGGATGCTACGATTATTGATAAAATTATAGAAGATCCTGGATCGGGAAATAATGTTGTAGTTCAGGAATATGAAAATCTAGTCCTTCCAGAATATGATTTTTCTATCACTAATGAGTTGGAAGATCCTAAGGTGTTAGCATTATTGGGAGATAAAACTAAAAGTTACATAAATACTTTAGTTTCAGACTTAGCAATAGACTCTTTAGAAGAAGTGAAAGATGTGATCAATGATCAGATCAAACAAAATGCTGAGGTTATTTCTGAAAACACCTCATCAGGAACCAAACAAGTGAGTGTTTTGGGAGCAACATTACCAGTGTCAGAAATCAATCCTGGACAAGCATTTACATTTAGTTGCTGTTCTTTGTCAGAATTGGGAAGTAATCGATATTCTATTATCATGACGATTAAAGTTCCTGATACATCCTTAGATGTTACCAGTACTTTGTATCATATGAACTATGTAGATGGGACATCGAATACGAATGGATTTTTTAGACAAAGAAAATTTAATAATAGTATTTCTTTAAGCCTATATTCTGGAATCGTAATTGATAAACCTGTTAGTAATTTCAAAGGGAATATAACCTTCTCAAATGGTGCGAAATACAAATTCAATATTCCAGATTTTACACCCACTCAATGTGCTACAGGATCATTAATTCTAGTCTCTGGAGGAGATACGGGTACTCCAGAAGAGGAAGTACCAAATGGTTTTGGAATTCAGCGTTTGGGAATTGCAGATTATCGCAAAGTGGAACAAGAAGTTTGTTGCTATGTGCCAGGAGAAGTTTCTCATATCGAGAACATTATGGCCCGTGAGTACAAGGAAAAATCTACTCGAAGATTAAGAAGGCAAGAAGATACGGTAACTGTTGCTACAGAACAAGAATTAGAAACATTAACGGAAACTACTTCCACAGGTCGTTTCGAGATGAATCAAGAGATTGCTTCAGTTCTAGCGCAGGATAGATCATTTGCTGCATCAGCAGGAGTTTCGTATTCTAATGCCGGATTTAATGCTAGTGCTAATGCAAGTTTTGCAAGTAATACTAGCAAAGAAGAATCTGATATTCAGGCGGTAAGTCAAGCAAGAGAAGTAACAGAACGAGCCTTAGATCGCGTAGTTCAAAAAGTGAGAGAAGAGCGAGTTACCAAGGTAATTGAGGAATACGAAGAAAATAGCTCGCATGGTTTCGATAACCGAGAAGGAGATAAGCATATTTCTGGAGTATATCGTTGGGTTGATAAAATTTACAATAATAGAATCCTTAATTATGGGAAGCGTTTAATGTATGAGTTTATGGTGCCTGAACCTGCTGCTTTTCACGATCTGGCGGTTAAACTAAAAGGAGATAGCGATGCAGAAGTATTGGTAAAACCATTAGATCCTAGAACAGCTTCAGGAACAATGAATCTTAAAGATTTTAGGAAGATTACTGATAGTACTTTAGCGCATTGGGCAGGGATTTACAATGTAGAAGTCGATAGTATTGCAAAAGAAATGAATGTTTCTGATTCATTTAGTGTAACTGGAACCAGTTATTTAAGCTCGCACAACTATCCTGGTGCAAGTGACTTTAGTCTAAGAATTCCAGAAGGGTACAAAGCTACTAGAGCTTATGTAAATGGAGGTTATGTGTTTGTTCCAAATAGAATAGAGCTAAGTTATGCTACGATTTCTGTAGGTGATAAAAGTTTTAGCCTTTCCGGAAGAGCGTATTGGGATCAGGAGAGAACCTTGTATCTAAATGGTGTAGAAAATGAATTAGGAGTTTCTGTAATTGGTTCTGATGTTGGAGGAATTCGTGTGAATGTTGTTGCAAAATGTGTTTTAACAGAAAAGGCTAAGCAACAATGGCAAATGGATTCTTTTGGTAAAATTATCGAGGCATATGAAGCTAAGTTAGCAGAATATGAAGAGAAATTAGCAGAACAAAAGCAATTACAAGAAGAAACCTTCAAGACCAATCCAGGATTCTATCGCCAAATAGAAAAAACCGTTTTACGCAAGAATTGTATCACATATTTATTAGGTCATGAAAATATGGGACTCAATATGTTCACTGGTAACCAGAATAAGCTAGATGAATATCGTCCAGATCATACGAGTGATCGATTAGATGCGTATGCTGCCAAAGTAAAGTTCTTCGAGCAAGCCTTCGAATGGGATATTATGAGCTATCAATTTTATCCATTTTATTGGGCAAGTAAAAATAATTGGTCTAAGCGATACATTATCGAGAATAACGATCCACTATTCAAAGCATTCTTGCAAAGTGGTATGGCCAGAGTTATCGTAACAGTAAGACCTGGATTCGAAGAAATGGTTAACTGGTATTTAGCAACAGGTCAAATCTGGAATGGTGGACAAGTGCCAACAATTGATGATCCCGAGTTTGTGTCTATCGTAGAAGAATTACGTAACCCAGAAAGTGTAGTTGAAGAAACTTGGGAAACAAGAGTTCCTACCTCGCTTACTGTAATTCAAGCAGGATCTATAGGTCTCAATGTAGAAGGATTACCATGCGATGATGATTGTGCCGATTGGACACAGTTTGACTCTGATCGCAATCCTATCCAGCAAACCGATAATCTTATTGGAGGTAATGAGACTTTACAAGGAGTAGGTACTGATATTATTGGAGAAACAGCGGTTTCATAATCCCAACAATTATAAAGGAATGATGAGTTATAAAACCTGAAAAATGGTTTGCTATTCATCGCATACAAGTGTCCCTATTCTTGGGGATAGGGATGCTGTATGCCCTAAAATAAGTGTTAATACAAAAGAAATTAATTATGTATGCATACGATTATGGGGTTAGGAATTTTAATAAAAAATATCAACCCTTTCCCAATATAACGGTTTTCAATGATCAAATAGAAGTACTAGACCAGTCCAGTTCATTGTTCTCAGAAGTTCTTATTTATAAACAAGTTACTTTGGATGAGAACAACGATTCTTACGCAAGAATTACGCCTTCAGGAATCGAATATTCAGATCTTTTTATAAAAGAATATTTGCAAAAGTTTGGCCAATTTCAATCAACAGGAGAAACGAGAAATATTGTTGGGTTTTCTGCCCAAAGAGAAATTTTTGAGTTTAAAGGAAATTACTTCGTTTTCAATCCTGAAATTGTGATTTTAGATGAGGTGGTTATTACTGCTAAAGGAACAGGTAACAAGAAAAAATTCGCACCAGATCTTACGCTGTTGAGTGAGCAATTGCAAGGGTCGGAATTATCAGTGATTTTATTTTTTACCAAAGATGGAGCAAAACTAGAACGTGCTTATCAAAAAATAGATCAATTCGGTGCGAATGAGATTGTCATGTTTGTAGAAAAAGACGATGCTTATAACACCTTTGGTTCTGTGATACGAGTAAATTCTGGTGATGAGATTACTGAAAGCACTGAAATTCCATTTAATGATATTGCCAAATTAACCAAAACCTTTGAAATTGGAGTTAATTCTTCTGCAATTAAAGAAGTGTTAGAAGATCACGTAAAAGACAAAGACAGTGTTTTTTATCTGATTCGAAATGTATTTCAAAAAGGGATTGAAGTAGTAAACATTCCTGCCAATTTTGCTTTAGAAAAAGTAACAGATGCAATGGATGCTGTTTCCAAAGGTATCGAAGATAACCTGAAGATAGGAAGTAAATACTGGAAAGCGTATGATCAAGAAGGAAATCCTGATAAAACTTATAGTCCAATACTTCCAGGTTTTGAATTGATAGAACAATTAGAAACACTGAATGAGAATATAGATTATGATCAGTTATTAAGTGGATTTACTCAAAAGTTGGATGCTTTGGAGAGTCAGTTGCAAACAGGAATTGATAAAATCCCTTTTCAGTTGATTCGTGATTTTGTAAAAGAAAAAGTAAGTGTCCTTTTTGACTTTATTAATGAAGGGAAATCGTTTCTAAAAGAAGTGTCTTCACGGGTACTGTTGTTTACCAAAAGCTATTTTATTTTTCTCAATTCTTTTTTAGTAGGACTGATCAATAGTTTGGTTGATGTCATTAAAGGTATTTTTGATCTGATAGGGTTGATCTGCAAGATTGTTATAGGAATCAATAAAGCACAAGAGCAAACTGCCAAAACTCCAGCATCTATGTTTAGCTTATTTGTGGAGCTTTTCGAAAATGCTATGGAGACTACTGCAAAATTATTTACGCTAAAAAATATCAAAGCTTTTTTCAAGTTTATGATTGGGCTTTTTGTGAAATTCCTGACGTCTCCACCATCTATTTCATCTGATAAATTAGGATATGGAATCGGATATTTAATCGGGTTTATTGTCGAAGAGGTGGTGTTTGCGATTCTTACTGGAGGTGCAAAAACCGTAGGAACAGCCCTAAAACTGGCTGCAGATTCGTACAAGAACTTAGTTAAGGGAGTATATCGCGCAACCAAAAAAACGATCAAATTTACAATCGATGGCATTTTAACCATCATCAGAGAAATACAAAAACAACTGAATGATTTTCCAAAGCTTTTAGATGATTTAGGGAAATGGTTGGATGAGGTTTTGCAGGTGGGGAGGAAATTTTTGGATGAAGCTTATAAAAAACTATTAAGTTTTGAAGAACAAAGACTTCTGAAAAAGATGGGATTCACGCCAACAAAGTTTGATAACGGAATATTAACACTTTGCCCTTTGGGTAAATAATCCCTTTAATAAATGAGAAAATGGTTTAAAAAACTTCTCAGTTGTTGGGAAGTAAAACAAGATGTTAGAGATTCTAAATCGAACTTACGTCAAAATCCACACCTAAAGGTTGTCTACAAAAAGGATACGAGTTTAGTGTTGGGATGTTTTAGTGTACTTACAAAAGGTAAAAAGAAAGTTCTTAATTGGAAAGGTAACGAATTGGTTATCGAAAATAAACCATTTCAGATCAGAAAAGAGCTTAGTAGAATTGAAAAAGAAGCTAAAAAGGCAAATAAGAGTGTTACTAAATACCTTGATGATACAATCAAACTACGAAAAGCTTCTAAATTTGTTTCTGAATACCTTCAATTAAGGAAAAAGTATTTAGCTTTGAGTAAGAGACAATTATATGCTCTTTGGGATGATACAAATATTGTGAGCAGAGAAGTCTTAAGTGAAAAAGAATTGTTTAATTTATATTTTAAATATTTCAATAAATATCTTCGAAGAAGTAAAAAAGGGAATAAACTAAAAAGTAGATTAGAAGGACGAAATTTTGCTGAGTTTGAAATCAAACGTTTTGATGATAATGGAAAATTAGTTGAAAGAACTTTGGAGTTATCACATTCAGGACCTGATAGAATAGATACAGACTTTTTAGACGTTGTAACAGATTCCAAATTTCTTAGAAATGTAGAAGATTTTGAAGGTGTGCGAAGAGGGTTAGATTCAGAAGTTCGTTTTATTTATAATTTTATTCAAGAGCATTTGCCTAAAAAAGGTACTTTTGAGATTACAACAAAAAATATCTTTATTGCTTGTGATAGTTGTAAACGAGAGCTGTTAATGTTGCAAGAGTTAATAAAGGATAGAGGGACAATAAAAGTTGTATCTGTTGATACTATTAAGGGTACTAGAGATTTAAAAAATTATTTAAGAATTAAATAATATGGAAATTAAATATTTAAAGAGTTTTGCGGATCATCCCACATTAGCTGGTTGGACGAATAAGGGGCTTAGTGTAGCTCAAATACAAAAGTTGGAAACTCAGTATTTAAATGGAGTTCAGTTTCCAAGTAGCTATAGAGAGTTTTTGTTTATAGCTGGAGAGCGTACTTATATTGAGGCAGATATATTAGATTGGGATTGGATGATAGAGGAAGCAGAAGAGCGATTTGAGGAAAATAATATTCCTTATTTTGAGAGGCCGATTTGGATTACGGATCAAGTTGACGCGTGTAATCAATTTGGTTTCATTTATTTAGATGAAAATGTTGAAGATCCGATAATTTATAACTGCCGTCCAGGGTATGTGAAATTAGGGGATAAACTCATTGAACCAAGGCCACAAGGGAAATTCAGTAATTATATTAGGACTTGTGTTGAAAGAGCTAAAGTAATCGATGATTCTTTGCGCAAAAGAAAGGAACAAGGACTTCTTTAATAATCGATTTGTTAATATCAAAACCGCTCAATCTGAGCGGTTTTTTTATTCTGGGAGGGTTTAATACCCCGAGGCTTGCCTCGCATGAAAAAAAATAGTAATCTTGAGCGTGAGCTCAAGCATCCATATTCATAAAAGTCACAATGTTTCCCTGTTGT